>NZ_JBHUEP010000006.1:0-274261 GCF_042680925.1 Ottowia beijingensis | reverse complement strand
CGCTCCCACAACACCGTCTGAGGCTGGTTGCGCATCAAGCGCTTTTTTGCATCACGCAGCGTCCTGCTCGCGCCGCTGCAGCCACGCCGCCAGTTCGGCCAGCGCGCGCGCCTTGTCGGCCTGCACGCGCTCGCGCCGCTCGGGCGGCCAGTCGTAGAAGCCGCGGCCCGACTTGGCGCCGATGTCGCCGCGCTCGACCATCGCCGCCATCAGCGGCGCCGGCGTGCTGCGGTTCTCCAGGTCGGCATACAGGTAACTGGCGATCGCGTGGTGCACGTCGATGCCGTTCAGGTCGCGCTGCTCCAGCGGCCCCGTCAGCGCCAGGCGGATGCCCAGACTCCAGCGCACCACCTCGTCGATGTCGGCGGCGCTGGCCACGCCCTGCTCCAGCAGCGCGATGGCCTCGCGCGCCAGCGCATGCTGGATGCGGTTGGCGATGAAGCCGGGAATGTCGCGCCGCACCAGCACAGGCCGCTTGCCGGCGGCGCGCAGCGTGGTCATGACGAAGTCGATGGTGGCGTCGGACGTGGCGTCGCCCCGCACCACCTCCACCAGCGGAATCACATCGGCCGGCGTGAAGAAGTGCGCACCAACGAAGCGGTCGCGCCGCGCCACGGCCTGCGCGATGGCGTTGATCGACAGGCCGGAGGTGTTGGTGGCGAACACGGTGTGCGGCGGGCACAGCGCGTCCAGCTCGGCAAACAGGCGCTGTTTCAGCTCCAGCCGCTCGGGCGCGGCCTCGATCACCAGATCGGCGCTGGCCGCCGCAGCCAGCTCGGGCGACGGCGCGATGCGCGCGCGCACCGCCGCCACCTCGGCGCCCACGGCGGTCAGCTGCCGCGTTATCGCTGCATCGGCCCGCGCCAGCGCGCCGTCGACGGGGTCGATCAGCGCCACCGCAAAACCCTGGCGCGCAAACAGCGCCGCCAGCCCGCTGCCCATGGAGCCGGCGCCGACGATGGCGATGCGGGTGGAAACCGGAGTCTGGATGGTGTTCATGGAGTCTTCGATGGGCTGTCGGCGCCACGCACGGCCCTGCCGCCGGATGATACGCTTGGCCCCATGTTCGCACCCTCACAGGAACAAGTCCGACGCTTTTTTTGTAGCGCCTGGGCCAGGCAACAAGCCGGCCAGCCGATGGAAGCCATCGAGCAGCTGGCCGCCGGCTGGATCGCCGAGCACCCCGAGTGGCACGCCGACTTCGGCGACGCCGAGGCCGCCGTGGCGCGCGACTATGGCGACGGTGCGGTGGGCGGCAACCCGTTTCTGCACCTGTCGATGCACCTGTCGATCAGCGAGCAATGCAGCATCGACCAGCCGCGCGGCATACGCCAGGCGGTGGAACTGCTGGCCGCCCGCCGCGGCGACCTGCACGCCGCGCACCACGAGGTGATGGAATGCCTGGGCCAGATGCTGGCCGATGCGCAAGCCAGCGGCCGCCCGCCGGATGGCGACGCCTACATCGCCGCCGTGCAGCGGCGGGCCACGCGCGATGCAGGTTGATTTGCTACTTAAAATATAGCTGCCAGCGCTTGATACACGGGCGCCGCAGGCCTGAAACACTCAAATTCACCGCACAATGAAAAAGCCCGCATGCGGCGGGCTTCTTGTCTGGACGCGCGCGCCGGCAGGCGGCGGCGCGATCAGCGGAACTTGGACTGCGGAATCGTCTTCAGCTCGCCCGGCAGGTTGCCGATGTACTGGGCCATGGCCTTCAGCTCGGCGTTCGAAAACTGCTTGGCCATGCCGGCCATGATGGGGTTGCCGCGGCCCCAGGTGGCGTTGGTGTTGTCGCGGTAGGCCTTCAGCGCCACGTACAGGTAGTCGGGGTGCTGGCCGGCGATCTTGGGGTAGCTCGGGTCGATGGACTCGGAGAAGTTGGCGCCGTGGCACGACACGCAGGCGCCCTTTTGCAGCAGCTGGCCCACCTGGGCACTGGGCTCGCGCGGGGCCGGCAGCGCGGCGGCGCCCTCCACCTTGCCCTGCGCGGCGTAGTAGGCGGCCACGTCGGCGATGTCCTGCTCGGTCATCGAGGTGGCGATGCCGCGCATGCTGGGGTGCTTGCGGTCGCCCTTCTTGTAGCTGTCGAGCACGACCTCGATGTACTTGGCGTTCTGGCCCGAGATCCTGGGCACCCGGTACACCTCCGGGAAGCTGGACTTGTAGCCCACGATGCCATGGCAGCCGATGCACATGGCGACCTTGCCCGCACCGGCCGCGGCGTCGCCGGTGACCTGGGCTTGCACGGGCAGGGCGGCTGCCACGGTCAGGGCCAGCGCAGCGAACATGGGGGACAGGGTCGTTTTCATTTTGCGCGCACAATCCAAGTTTGTTTGATCCAGGTCAGGGCGGATTGTAATCACGCTTGCAATGCCGGCAGTACCCTGATTAACCCCGCCACAGCGCTGCTTTTTCACCATGAAATTCCAAGGCTCCGAGAACTACGTCGCCACGCAGGACCTGATGCTGGCCGTCAACGCGTCCATCACGCTCAAGCGCCCGCTGCTGGTCAAGGGCGAGCCCGGCACGGGCAAGACCATGCTGGCCGAAGAGGTGGCCGAGGCGCTGAAGCTGCCGCTGCTGCAGTGGCACATCAAGAGCACCACCAAGGCGCAGCAGGGCCTGTACGAGTACGACGCCGTGAGCCGCCTGCGCGACAGCCAGCTGGGCGACGACCGGGTGAAGGACATCCAGAACTACATCGTCAAGGGCGTGCTGTGGCAGGCCTTCACGGCCGACGAGCCGGTGGCGCTGCTGATCGACGAGATCGACAAGGCCGACATCGAATTCCCGAACGACCTGCTGCGCGAATTGGACCGCATGGAGTTCCACTGCTACGAGACGCGCGAGACCATCCGCGCCAAGCATCGGCCGGTGGTCTTCATCACCTCCAACAACGAGAAGGAACTGCCCGACGCCTTCCTGCGCCGCTGCTTCTTCCACTACATCAAGTTCCCCGAGCCGGAGACGATGAAGCAGATCGTGGACGTGCACTTCCCGAACCTGAAGAAAGAGCTGCTGTCGGCCGCGATGAAGGTGTTCTACGACGTGCGCGGCCTGCCCGGCTTGAAGAAGAAGCCCTCCACCAGCGAACTGATCGACTGGCTCAAGCTGCTGGTGGCCGAGGACATTCCGCTCGAAGCCCTGCAAAGCGCCGACAGCAAGATCGCCGTGCCGCCGCTGGTGGGCGCGCTGCTGAAGAACGAGCAGGACGTGACGCTGTTCGAGAAGCTGGTGTTCATGAACCAAAGAAATAGATAACCCCCTGAGTCGCCTGCGGCGCCTTCCCCCAAGGGGGACAACGCTGGTGGCCGGGGAGACCCCGGCCACGGCGTTCCCGAAGGGTCTGCTCCGCGACCGTTCGATCAGGCCTGCTGCGCGGCCTGCCCAAGAAACCATCGCCCCACCATGCCCACTGCCGACGAGTTCATCCAGCCCTGCGTGATGCGCGACCGTGACGTGCGGCTCGAGCCGCTGCGCGCCGATCACCACGACGACCTGGTGGAGGCCGTGCGCGATGGCGAGCTGTGGAAGCTCTGGTACACCAGCGTGCCCACGCCCGAGGGCCTGGCGGCCGAGATCGAGCGCCGCCTGGGCCTGCAGGCGCGCGGCAGCATGCTGCCGTTCGCGGTGATTGCGCAGGCCGGCGACCTGGCCGGTCGAGCGGTGGGCATGACCACCTACATGAACATCGACGCGCCCAACCGCCGGCTCGAGATCGGCTCCACCTGGTATCGCCGCGCCGTGCAGCGCAGCGCCCTCAACACCCAGGCCAAGCGCCTGTTGCTGGCGCACGCGTTCGAAACGCTGGATTGCATCGCGGTCGAGTTCCGCACGCACTTCTTCAACCACGCCAGCCGCCGCGGCATCGAGCGCCTGGGCGCCAGGCTCGACGGCGTGCTGCGCAGCCACCAGATCAACCCGCACCCCGATGCCCGCGGCAGCCTGCGCGACACCTGCGTCTACAGCATCGTCGCCAGCGAATGGCCGGCCGTGCGGGCCCATCTGGACTTCCGGTTGTCCCGACCACGGGAGGGCATCCCATGCTGATCGACTTCTTCTACACCCTGCGCGCCGCCAAGCTGCCGGTGTCGGTCAAGGAATTCCTGACCCTGCTGGAGGCCCTGCAGGCCGACGTGGTGGGGCCGCGCCAGCCCGATGCGTGCAGCATCGACGACTTCTACTACCTGTCGCGCACCGCGCTGGTCAAGGACGAGAAGCACTTCGACAAGTTCGACCGCGCGTTCGCCGCCTACTTCAAGGGTGTGGAGCAGATCGCCGACTTCCGCAAGGAAATCCCGGCCGACTGGCTGCGCAAGATCCTCGAGAAGGAACTGACGCCCGAAGAGAAGGCCGCCATCGAGAAGATGGGCTGGGACGAGCTGATGGAGACGCTGAAAAAGCGTCTCGAAGAGCAGAAGGAACGCCACCAGGGCGGCAGCAAGTGGATCGGCACCGGCGGCACCAGCCCGTTCGGCCACGGCGGCTACAACCCGCAGGGCATCCGCATCGGCGGCAAGGGCGGCAACAAGAGCGCCGTGAAGGTGTGGGACCAGCGCGCCTACAAGGACTACGACGACAGCCAGGAACTGGGCACGCGCAACATCAAGGTCGCGCTGCGCCGCCTGCGCAAGTTCGCGCGCGAGGGCAACGAGCTGGAGCTGGACCTGCCCGACACCATCCGCAGCACCGCCGCCAACGCCGGCTGGCTCGACATCAAGATGGTGCCCGAGCGCCACAACAACGTGAAGGTGCTGCTGCTGATGGACGTGGGCGGCACCATGGACGAGCACATCCAGCGCGTGGAAGAACTGTTCTCGGCCGTCAAGGCCGAGTTCAAGCACCTGGAGTTCTATTACTTCCACAACTGCGTCTACGACTTCATGTGGAAGAACAACCGCCGCCGCTTTGCCGAGAAGTTCCCGACCTGGGACATCATCCGCAAGTACAACAAGGACTACAAACTCATCTTTGTGGGCGATGCCACCATGAGCCCCTACGAGATCCTGCAGCCCGGCGGCAGCGTGGAATACAACAACGAGGAAGCCGGCGCCGAATGGCTGCAGCGCCTGACGCACGCCTTCCCCAAGTTCGCCTGGATCAACCCCGAACCGCAGGGCGTGTGGCAGTACCGCCAGAGCATCGCCATCATCCAGCAGCTGATGGGCCAGCGCATGTTTCCGCTCACCCTCAAGGGGCTGGAGGATGCGATGCGAATGCTCTCTAAATAATAGCTGCCTGCGCTTGACTGGCGGCGCCTGCAGTCACTTTTCCTTCATATTCACTGAACGCGTGCTGGGAAACACCCCGCGCGCGCCCAGCGCCCGCACCAGCGCCTGGAAGTCGGGCGAATAGCGCAGCACCTCGCGCCCGGCGGTGATCAGCTCGGTCACCTCGCTGTCGGACACGGTGAAGGCGGTGGGCACGCGCAGCAGCTGGCGGCGGTCGCTGTGCAGCGCCGCGTCGCGCAGGTTCACCATGATCACGTGGATGTCGGCATCGGCCGCGAACACGCTGGCGCCCGCCGCGGCGTGGGCCTCCAGCTCGCTGCTCCACTCGCGGATCACGTCCTGCAGGTATTCCTGCGTCTCGCGCGTCTTGCGGGCACCGGCGCCGAACAGCAGGGTCTCGGCCACGTCAAACATGCCGGGCACGGTGTCGCTGGCGTCGATGTCGTGCGTTGGCTCGCGCTCGGCGTTCACCACCACCAGCACCACCTTGTGCACGCTGCCGGGCGGGATCACCACCTCGCGGAAGGTCTGCCGCAGCCCGCCTTCCATCAGCGCGCGGTCCAGCAGCCGCTGCACGCCCAGGTTGTCCGACAGGCCGCCGTCGACCAGGTGGATGTAGGGGCGCTGCGCGGCGTTCAGGTAGGCATCGGCCTGCGCGCGGTACAAGCGACGGCGGAAGTCGGCCGGGCCGGCGCGGGCCACGGCGCCATCGCCCTGGATGCGGCGGGTCACCTCGGCCGGGCAGCGGTCGGCGTAGTTGCGCAGCGTGACCGGGCTCAGCAGCAGGGGCACGGCCGACGAGGCGGCGACGGCAAACGACAGGGGCACCCGGCCCAGGTCGGAACAGATCAGCGTGAACTGGTCCCAGGTGAACTCGAAGCCCGTGCCGCGCGCCAGGTCGGTGGCGGTGACGATCAGCTGCGGGTGGCGCGGGTTGCGCTCCAGGTCGGCGAAGGTCTTGCCCTCGTACAGCGTGTCCAGGCGCCGCGCCAGCAGGTGCGCGCGGCCGAACCAGGGCGAGCTGAGGTCGCGCAGGTTGCCCGGGCGCGCCATCATCCCCAGCAGGCTTTGCTGGAAATCCTGCCGCAGGAAGTCGTGCTCGAAGCGCGGCAGGCCGGTGCGGCCGAACGCCGCGTAATACGCCGCCACGATCGACCCGCCCGATACCGCACTGATCAGATCCGTGGCTTCCAGCAGCGTCAGGCGCCGGCCACGCCAGTCGAACTCGTGGTCTTCCAGCTCGCGCAGCACACCGTAGCCGAACGCCGCGGCCCGCGCGCCGCCGCCCGAGATGGTGACCGCCATCACCAGGCTCGGGTCGCGCGTCTCGTTCACGTGCATCGACCGCAGCTGATCGGCCTGCATGGCGGTGTTGAGCCAGGGGCGCACCGACGAGCACGCCGTCAGCAGCGCCGCGCAGGCGGTGACGGCCAGCCAGCGCCCGCCGATCACCCGCATGCGGCGGAGCCTGGCCCGCGGCCTGGCCGGGTTCAGTGATTCGCTGGACGCCATCCGGAGATGTTAGCGGCCGAAGGGCGATGGGCCGCGCCGCCTCAGCCGCGCCGGCGCTGCGCCATCTCGGTGCCGATGCGCTCCAGCTCGGCCGGGCTGAACAGGGGCCGCGCCGCCGGATACACCACCGACTCTTCGAGCGGAATGTGGCGCTGGTACGCGGCCACGAAGTCGCGCACCAGGGTGCGATCCGCATCGGTGATGGCGGGCGCCGGCTCGGCGTCGCGCCAGGCCAGCAGCACCGCGCGCAGGCGCTGCCATTGGTCGTGCATTTGCACGTGGTCGGCCTGCAGCTGCACCACGGCATCGCGCACCAGGGCGTCGGCATGCTGCTGCAACGGCGGGAACACGTGGCGCTCCTCGTCCTCGTGGTGGTGCGGGCCGGCGATGTCGAAGTAGCGCAGCACGTCGCGCGCGGCACTGCGCGAATCGGCGTCGTGGCCGTTGCGGTCCACGTGGTCGACCAGGCGCTGCAGCAGCGCCAGGCTGCGCTGCACGCGCTCGTGGCAAGCTTCGAGCATCTCGAAGGGCTGTTCAAAGCCCACGCCGGGCGATGCGAAGCCGGGCAGGCTGACGGAAGACTGGGCCATGCGGGGCATTGTCCTGCCGACGACCGCCCTTCGCCTGCACGCAGATCAAGAACCCCGCGCGCTGGAATGGCTCCAACCCGCATGTTCAGAGGCAAAACGCGGCCTTGTCCGACAAGGGGGGCCACTAAACTCGAGCGGGTGACCTGCACGCGCCCCGATTCGCCTGCGGCCGGTCCTGCCCGCCGCACACTGCCCTGCGCCGCCGCCCTGCTGGCGCTGCTGCTGGTGCTGCCGGGTTGCGCCTGGCTGGGGCTCAACGACAACGCCGAGCCTGCCACGGCGACCACGCCACGCGCCGACACCACCGCCGCCGGCCAGGTGGGCGCGCGCACGGGTGACGCGCCGGCCGTCACCGCCTTCGACATCCGTGTGGAGTGCGAGGACGAGGACCTGCGCGGGCTGGTCGAGCGCCACAGCGAACTGCAGCGCTACCGCGCCCTCACCGACCTGGACGAATCCGAATTCGCCCGCCTGATGGCCGTGACCGAGCGCGACGTGCGCAACCTGCTGGGCACCGAGGGCTACTTCAACCCCGACGTGCGTGTGCGTCGCGAAGGCGCGCCCAGTGCGCGGCCCACGGTGGTGATCGCCATCACGCCCGGCGAGCCCGCCACCATCGCCGGGGTGGACATCGGCTTCGAGGGCGACATCGCCGCCTCGGCCGATGCGGACGCCATCGGCCAGCGCGAAGGCATCGTGGCCGACTGGAGCCTGGATGAAGGCCGCCGCTTCACGCAGGACCGCTGGTCGAGCGCCAAGACCGGCGCCCTGCGCAGCCTGGTGGAGCGCCGTTACCCACAGGGCCGCATCGCCTACAGCCTGGCCGACGTGAGCGCGGCCGAGGCGCGGGTCAAGCTGGGCCTGCGGCTGGATTCCGGCCCGCTGTTCCGCCTGGGCGCGGCCACCGTCAAGGGCGCCAGCCGCTACCCGCCCGAGCTGGCCGAGCGGCTGTCGTGGCTCAAGCCCGGTGACATCTACGACCAGAAGAAGCTGGTGGATGCCCAGCAGCGCCTGGCCGGCAGCGGCTATTACGACTCGGCCTACATCAGCATCGACCCCGAGGGCGACCCCGCTGCCACGCCCGTGACCTACACCGTCACCGAGGCCAAGCGCCACAAGGTGCAGCTGGGCGTGGGCTACAGCACCGACGGCGGCCCGCGCCTGACGCTGGAGCACCGCGACAACACCGCCCTGGGCACCAGCTGGCGCGCCGACACCAAGCTGCACTTCGACCAGAAGGCGCCGCTGTTGCAGACCGAATGGACCTCGCTGCCGCGCGCCAGCGGCTGGCGCTGGGCGGCGCTGGCGCGCTACATGCGGCAGGACGACGGCGCGCTGACCACCACCTCCAAAACGCTGCGCCTGGGCACGCTGCGCACCGATGAGAAGTACGACCGCAACTTCTACCTGCAGTACGACCACGCCAGCGTCACCGGCTCGGGCACGCGCAACGTGCCCGACGCGCTGCTGGGCGACGGCGCCGCCGTCAGCGCCAACTACGCCTGGACCGGGCGCTACTTCGACAGCCTGCCCATCCCGTCGCGCGGCTATGGGCTCGGCACCGACATCGGCATCGGCATGACCACGGTGGGTGAGCGCAAACCCTTCCTGCGCCTGCACGGCCGCGCGCTGGGCATCGTGCCCGTGGGCAGCAGCGGCAGCCGGCTGGCGCTGCGCACCGAGGCCGGCGCCATCCTGGCCGACAAGCAGGCGCGGCTGCCGGCCACCTACATGTTCCGCACCGGCGGCGACAACACGGTGCGCGGCTACGGCTATCGCCGCATCGGCATCCCGTTCGACGACCTGGTGGGCCCCGGCCGCTACATGGCCGTGGGCAGCATGGAATGGCAGCGCCCGATCATGCGCGAGCGCTTTCCCGGCCTGCTGGAGCACACGCTGTTCATCGACGTCGGCGGCGTGGCGAACGAGGTCAACCAGCTGCGCGCGCACTGGGGCGTGGGCACCGGCGTGCGCCTGATCACGCCGGTGGGCCCGATGCAGCTGGACATTGCGTACGGCCTGAAGTCGAAGGACATCCGGCTGCACATGAACGTGGGCTTCGTGTTCTGATGACCGCGCCAGAGCCGCGCCCTGCGGACGACAAAACTCCTGAAATAATAGCTGCCAGCGCCCGACCGGCGGGCGCTGAAGGCCAATTTGACTCTGAAACCGCAACGACGCCACCGGTGCGGCGCCGCTGCATCTGGCGCTGGCTGGGCGGGCTGTTGGCGGCCTTGCTGGCCTTGCTGCTGCTGGCGCTCGGCGGCCTGTGGTGGTGGACGGGCAGCGAGGGCTCGCTGGCCACCGCGCTGCGCTGGGCCGGCGCGCAGCAGCCGCTGGTGTCCGACGAAGTCACCGGCAGCGTGCGCAGCGGCGGCAAGGTGCGCCGCCTGGTGTGGGACAAGGACGGCCTGCGCGTGGAAGTGCACGACGCCGAGCTCCAGTGGACGCCCGCCGCCCTGCTGGCGCGTACGCTGCAGATCGACACGCTGAGCGCCCGCCGCATCGTGGTGGACGACCAGCGGCCGAAAGGCGACGAGCCCGCCGCCGGCCCACCCGAATCCTTCGCGCTGCCGCTGCACATCCAGGTGAAGGCGCTGCGCGCGGGCGAGCTGCAATGGGCCGGCCCACCTCCCTACACGCTGAGCGATGTGGCCGGCCGCTTTGATTACGACGGCGGCCGCCACCTGCTGGAGCTGGACAGCGCGCGCATCGAAGGCGGCAGTTACCGCCTGCGCGCCGCCGCCACGGCGCACGCACCGATCCGCGTCGACGTCGCCATGGCGGGCGCGCTGGCCGCCCCCGTGCCCGGTGCCCAGGCGCCGGTGCCGCTGACCCTGCAGGCCACGCTGCGCGGCCCGCTGACCGAGCTGCAGGCGCAGGCAGATCTGCAGGCCGCGCCGACGGCGCCCAGTACGTCAGCGCCCGCCGTTCCGGCGCTGCCGCCGCTGGCAGGCTTTGCGCCGGGGCCGACCCCACGCGCTTCCGCAGCAACGCCTCCAGCAGCACCGCCCCCGACCACGCCAACCGCCGGCGCCACCGCCGTGCCCGCCACCCCGGCCGCCGCCAGTGACATCCCGGAAGCCCATGTCACCGCCCGCATCACCCCCTGGGCGGCACAGCCGCTGCCCGAGGCGCATGCCCGCGTGCGGGCACTCGACGTCGGCGCCATCTGGGCCGAGGCGCCGCGCACCCAACTGACGGGCCGGCTCGACGTGACGCCGCTGCCCGACGGCGGCGCGCCCGGCTGGGCCGTCGACGCCGACCTGGCCAACCGCGCCGCCGGGCCGTGGGACCAGCGCCAGCTGCCGGTCGAGCAGTTGCTGGCCGATGTCACCTGGCAGGGCGGCGTGGCCACGGTGCGCGCGCTCAAGGCGCAGGTGGGCGGAGGCAGCGTCGAATCCACCGGCCGCTGGGTCAGCCCGCCCGCCACGCAGCCGGCCACCGCGCCGACGCCCGCGGGCTCGGCCCCCATTACGGGCGACGGTGCGGCCGCGGCGCCAGCCAGCACGGCCGGCACCTGGCAGATCGACACCCGCATCACCGGCGTCAACCCGGCGCGCGTGCACACGCAGCTGGCCGCCTTTCCGCTCGACGGCACGGCCCAGGTGACGGGCGAAGGCGCCGGCATCGGTTTCGACGTGGCACTGCAGGCGCGGCCCACGCGCGCCAGCCCCCCCGCGCGGCGCGGCGAATCGGCCAGCGAGGCGCTGGCGCGCGATCTGCGCGCGCTGCGCCTGCGCGACGCCGCCGCCACCGGCCGCTGGGCCGACGGCCTGCTCAGCCTGAGCGCGCTGCGCGTGCGCACCGACGATGCGCAACTGGCCGGCAACGCCCAGGTCCGCCCCGACGCACCCGGCGGCCGGGCCGACCTGACGCTCAGCGCCCCCGGCGCCAGCGCCGTGGTCAAGGGCGAGCTGCAACCCACGACCGGCGCCGGCACCCTGCGCGCCAGCGTGCAGGACGCCGCGCGCCTGCTGGCCTGGGCGCAGAAGCTGCCCGGCGCCGGCGACGCGCTGGCCGGCGCGCAGGCACGCGGCAGCGCCACGCTGGACGGCAGCTGGCGCGGCGGCTGGCGCGACCCGAGCGTGCAGGCGCGCCTCCACGCGCCCTCGTTCGACTGGACGCCGCCCGGCGCGGCCGCCACGCCGCTGCAGGCGCGCGGGCTGGAGGCCACGATCAATGGCCGCCTGGCCCAGGCCCGGATCGCCGCCAGCGGCCGCGTGCTGCAGGGCGAACGCCAGCTCGACCTGCGCCTGACCGCCAGCGGCGGGCGCACCACGCCCAATGCCTCGTTGGCGGCGTCGGCCTGGCGCTTCGACCTGGGCGCCCTGCGGGCCGGCGTGCGCGACCCGGCGCTGGGCGAAGGCGTGTGGCAGCTGGCCAGCCGCGGCGCCGTGCCGCTCAGCTGGTCGCCGGCACAGGGCGGTCAGCTGGAGGTGGGTGCCGGCGATCTGACCATCACCTCGTCCGCACCCACGTCGCAGGCCCAGGTGGCCTGGGGGCCGGTGCGCTGGCGCCAGGGTGCGCTCACCACCACCGGCCGCATCACCGGCCTGCCGCTGCAGTGGGTGGAGCGCGTGGCCGGGTCGCAATTGCAGGACGCCGGTCTGACCGGCAACATCGTCTTCAACGGCGACTGGGACGCCGCGCTGGGCCAGCAGTTGCGCGTCACCGCCAACCTGGTGCGCGCCAGCGGCGACATCACGGTGCTGACCACCGACGCACAGACCGGCGTGCAGTCGCGCGTGGCCGCCGGCCTGCGCGATGCGCGCCTGACGCTGCGCAGCGAGGGCAACGCGCTCAACCTCAACCTGGTGTGGGACAGCGAGCGCGCCGGCACCATCAACGGCCAGCTGCGCACCGAGTTGGCGGCTGCGCGCGACGACGACGGCAACACCAGTTGGTCGTGGCCCGACAGCGCGCCGCTGCAGGGCCAGGTGCAGGCGCGGCTGCCGCAGATTGCCGCCTGGTCGGTGCTGGCGCCGCCCGGCTGGCGCCTGCGTGGCGCGCTGGCGGCCGACGCACGCGTGGCCGGCACGCGCGGCGAGCCCCTGGTCAGCGGCACCGTGACGGCCGACGACGTGGCGCTGCGCTCCATCGTCGACGGCGTGCAGTTCGAGGGCGGGCGCCTGCGCGCCCGGCTGGACGGCACGCGCCTGCTGATCGACGAGTTCACGCTGCAGGGCGCGGGCGAGAAAGGCAGCGGCGGCCGGCTGCGCGCCACCGGCGAAGCCGGGCTGGTGGACGGCCGCGCGCAGGCACGCCTGAACGCCACGCTGGAGCGGCTGCGCGCCAGCATCCGCGACGACCGGCAGGTCACCGTCTCGGGCAACGTGCAGGCCGCGCTGGAGGGCCGCACCCTCAGTGCCGACGGCCGCCTGCGTGTGGACCGCGCGCTGATCCTGCTGCCCGACGAGAACCGGCCCACGCTGGGCGACGACGTGATCGTGCGCGGGCCCGACGGCAAGATCATGTACGGCAAGGAAGGCCCCGGCGCCGTGGCCCGGCCCACCAGCGCCGCCGGCCAGCAGGCCGCGCAGCAGCAGGCCCGCAGCGACGCCGCGCGCGCCAAGGCCGACGCCCAGGCCCGCGCCAGCGAGGCCGGGCCGCTGCTGGCCAACGTCAACGTGCAGGTCGACCTGGGTGAGGACTTCCGCCTGCAAGGCATGGGCATCGACACGCGCCTGGCCGGCGTGCTGACGCTCACCGCCAAGGGCCCGCTGACCGAGATGCCCAGCTTGGTCGGCCGGGTGCGCACCGAGGGCGGCACCTTCCGCGCCTACGGGCAGCAGCTCATCATCCAGCGCGGCTTCATCAACTTCAGCGGACAGATCAGCAACCCCACGCTCGACATCGTGGCCCTGCGCCCCAACTACACCAGCGACCAGCGCGTGGGTGTGCAGGTCATGGGCACGGCGCTGCTGCCGCGCGTGCGGCTGTATTCCGAGCCCGCCCTGCCCGACAACCAGACGCTGGCCTGGCTGCTGCTGGGCCGCCCGGCGCCCAACAGCGGCGCCGAGGCGGCCATGCTGCAGTCGGCCGCGCTGGCCCTGCTGGGCGGGCGCGAAGGGCGCGGGCTGGCGGCCAACTTCGGCCTGGACGAGCTGAGCTTTTCGGGCGGCGGCGACGGCGAGCTGAGCAGCGCCAGCGTCACCCTGGGCAAGCGCCTGTCCGACCGCCTGTACGCCGCCTACGAGCACAGCCTGGCCGGCACGGGCGGCACGCTGATGATCTTCCTCGAGCTGTCGCGCCGCTGGACGCTGCGCGGCCAGGCCGGCGAGAACTCGGCCGTGGACCTGATCTACCGACTGACCTTCGACTGAAGCCGAGCAGGCCGGCCGATACAATCGCCGGGCCCTGCCGCCGTAGTTCAATGGATAGAACGAGCGCCTCCTAAGCGCTAGATACAGGTTCGATTCCTGTCGGTGGTGCCAGGCTTCTGGCGCGCATCGCGCCCTGCCCGCGCCTCAGCATTCGGTGAACGCCACCGCCAGCCCGCCGCGCGAGGTTTCCTTGTACTTGTCGAGCATGTCGCGCCCGGTGTCGCGCAGCGTGAGGATGGCCGCGTCGAGGCTGACCTTGTGCGTGCCGTCGCCCGACAGCGCCAGCTGCGCGGCGTTGATGGCCTTCACGGCCGCCATGGCGTTGCGCTCGATGCAGGGTACCTGCACCAGGCCGCCAATGGGGTCGCAGGTCAGGCCCAGGTTGTGTTCCAGGCCGATCTCGGCGGCGTTCTCGATCTGCTCGGGCGTGCCGCCCAGCACCTGCGCCAGCCCGGCCGCGGCCATGGCACAGGCCGAGCCGACCTCGCCCTGGCAGCCGACTTCGGCGCCCGAGATGCTGGCGTTGGTCTTGATCAGCACGCCGATGGCGGTGGCCGCCAGCAGGAAGTCGACCACGTCGTCGTCGCCGGCGCCACGCTGGAAGTCCATGAAGTAGTGCAGCACCGCGGGAATGATGCCGGCCGCGCCGTTGGTGGGCGCCGTCACCACGCGGCCGCCCGCGGCGTTCTCCTCGTTGACCGCCAGGGCGTACAGGTTCACCCAGTCCATGGCCGAGAAGGTTTGCGTGATGAGGTTCGGGCGGCTGTCGCGCGCGTTCAGCCGGGCGTGCATGGCCTGCGCCCGGCGCGGCACCTCCAGCCCGCCGGGCAGCACACCCTCGCACTTCAGGCCGCGCGCCACGCAGCCTTTCATCACCTGCCAGATCGCCAGCAGGGCGCTGCGCGTTTCGGCGTCGGGGCGCCAGGCGCGCTCGTTGCGCAGCACCAGGTCGGCCACGCGCAGGCCGTGCTGCCGGCACAGGGCCAGCAACTGTTCGCCGCTGGCGTAGGGCAGCGCCACGGCCACGTCGTCCGCGCCGCTGCCGCCGGCGGCGGCCTGGGCCTCGTCCACGATGAAGCCGCCCCCGACGGAGTAATAGGTGTTCTCGTACAGCACCGCGCCATCGTCGCCGTGCGCCGTCAGCCGCAGGGCGTTGGGGTGGCGCGGCAGGTTGACGGGCAGCAGTTGCAGGTCGCGCGACCAGTCGAACGCGATCTCGCGCTCGCCCGCCAGGCGCAGCCGGCCGTCGAGCCGCACGGCGTCCACCGCCTGCGCCATGGCATCGGGATCGACCCGGTCGGGCTGCTCGCCCAGCAATCCGGCCACGGTGGCGCGGTCGGTGCCGTGCCCGATGCCGGTGGCCGACAGCGAGCCGTACAGCCGCACCTGCACGCGCTGCACGGCGCCGAGCCAGCCCGCGGCGCGCAGCTGCTCGGCAAAGGTCCAGGCCGCCCGCATGGGCCCCACGGTGTGCGAGCTGGAGGGCCCGACGCCGATCTTGAAGAGGTCGAGAGCACTGATGGTCATGAACGCCTGCATCGCCGGGAAGGTGCATCGCCCGCAGGGACGAGCCGTCCGCCGCATGGTACTGCGAGCAGGCCGCGCGGCCACTGAATACCCTCGTCGAGGGTGCGACACCGCGGCTGGCGGCGCGGGCACTTGGCCGACACGCAGAACAGCGCCTTCGCCCGGCGGTGGCAGGTGCTGCGCCGTCAGCAGCCCCGGCGGCGCGCGGCTATCGTGCGATCATCCCGATCACATTTCTCTGGCTGGAGGCCCGCATGCGTGGATTCATGGTTGCTTTGGCGCCTGCCCTGTTGATGGCCAGCTGCGCCGCCACCAGCACCGGGCCGGTGGCCGGGTTCGACGGTTCGTGGACCATCAGCAAGCGCGGCGTGGTGGCCACCCAGCCCGAGGCGCTGACGCGCGCCGCCACGCAGGAGGCCACCGCGCATTGCGCCGTGCAGGGCAAGCGCTTCAGGCAGGTCGACCTGAAGGAAAGCCCGTCGGGCCTGCTGGCACCGCGCGCGGAGACCGCGTTGACTTTCGTCTGCGAGTGACTCGTTAGCTATCACATATATAGCTTTTTGCGCTTACCTGGCGGGCGCTGCAGCCAATTTTCTTATAAATTCTCACCTCACCCAGCGGTGACGGCCCGCGCCGCCACCACGGCCTCGGTGCGGTTGCGCACCTTCAGCGCGCGAAAGATCGCGGCCAGGTGAATCTTCACCGTGCCTTCGCTGATGCCCAGGTTGCGGCCGATCTGCTTGTTCTGCTGCCCTTCGGACAGCAGGCTCAGCACTTCGAGTTGACGATCCGTCAGCACATGGCGCAGGTGCGCCGCCGCCGCATGCGCGCCCCGCGGGCTGGCGGCCGGGCCCGGCGTGCGGTGCCCGTCGTCTAGGCCAGGGTGCGACATCATCAGGGGCGGCACGTACACACCGCCTTGCAGCACCAGCCGTATCGCCGACAGCATGACGTCGGGCGAGTAGGCCTTGGGGATGAAGCCCGATGCCCCGGCGTCGAGCGCGGCATGCATGATGGCCGGGTCTTCCTGGCCCGACAGCACCACCATGCGAAGCCCCGGTTGCCGCTGATGCACCTGCGCGATGTGGCCCACGCCGTGTGCGCCGGGCATGCCGAGGTCGATGACGGCCAGGTCCAGATCGGCCGACACGCTGTCGAGCAACTCCTGCACGCTCAGCGCCTGCACGAAGCTGACCTGCGGCGCCAGCTCGGCCAGTTTCTCAGCCACGGCTTCCAGGATGAGGCGGTGGTCGTCGGCGATGAGGATTTTCATGGCGTGACTGCAAGGTTGATGCGGCCTTCAGGCGGTCGCGGGACCACTTTGACGATAAACGGGTTGCACGCGCGGATCAAGGCGCCGGGCACCGGCCAAAAGGCGTAGGCCAGTGCCTCACGCCACGGCCAGCGGCGCCTGCGCGCCGGGCGGCACCAGCGCCGGCAGCGGCGCCGCTGGCACCGCACGCCCGTCCTGCGCCGGCGGCGCCAGGGCATCGCAGGGCATGGGCAGCGCCGCGGCCTCGTCGGCCGCCGGCGCCCAGGCCGGCTCGGGTGCGGCCATGGGCACCTCGAAATGAAAGCGCGCGCCCCGGCCGGGCGCCGATGTCAGGCCGATCTGCAGGCCGAGCAGCCCGGCCAGCCGCTGCACGGTGGCCAGGCCCAGACCCGTGCCGCGCGCGGCCAGGTCCGGGCTCGACGGGGCCTGATAGAACTCGTCGAAGATGCGCTGCTGGTGCTCGGGCGCGATGCCGATGCCGGTGTCGATCACGTCGATGCGCACCTGCGGCCCGCGGCGGCGCGCCGCCACCAGCACGCCCCCGCGCGGCGTGTAGCGCACGGCGTTGGCCACCAGGTTGCCGACGATGCGCGACAGCATGAAGTAGTCCGACCGCACCCACAGGTCGGTGTGCCGCACCACCAGGCGCAGATGCTGCGCCTCGGCCACCGGGCGGAAGTTGCGGCTGACGTCGTCGAACAGGCGGTCCAGCGCGAAGTCCGAATGCCGCGGCTGCAGCACGCCGGCGTCGATCTGCGAGATGTTCAGCAGCTCGGCGAACAGATGGTCCAGCGAGGCCACGCATTCGCGCACATGGCGGATACGCTGCTGCCGCGCCGGGTCGGGCTCGTCCCTGGCCAGTCCTTCCGAGAACAGCGTCAGCGCGTGCAGCGGCTGGCGCAGGTCATGGCTGGCGGCGGCCAGCAGGCGCGTCTTGGCCTGGCTGGCCTGCTCGATGGCGCGGTTCTTCTCGGCCAGCTCGGCCGTGGCCTCGCGCACGCGCTGCTCCAGCAGCTGCCGGCCGTCGTGCAGGGCGGTGGCGGCGGCGTTGAAGCCTTGCTGCAGATGGCGCACTTCCGCGGTGCCCTCCAGCGTCACCTGCACCGGCTCGCCGGCGGCCAGCCGGTCGACGGCGCTGGCCAGCTTGAGCACCGGCGCGCTGATGCGACGCGCCGCCCACACGCCGGCCAGCAGCACGGCCGCCAGGCACGCCGCCACCGCCAGCAGCACGCCGGTCCAGGCGCGCGCCTCGGCGGCGCGCAACTCGTCCAGGCCGATGTCGATGCCGACCTGCCCCGGCACGCCGCCGCCCGCGCTGGCCACCGGCGCGCGCACCAGCAGGCCCTCCTAGCGCCGCAGGTCGGCGGTGTTGACGTTGGCCAGCAGTTCCCCTTCGGGCGACCACACCTGCACCTGCTGCACATGCGGTTGCGACATGGTGGCCTCGGCCAGCCGCAGCAGCGCGCGCCGGTCCTCGCGCGCCAGCGGCGCCTGCGCCGAGGCCGACAGCTGCTGCGCCAGCGTTTCCCCCTGCTGGCGGATGTGGTGCTCGATGCCCTGCAGGTACTGCCGCGTGGTCAGCACCAGCAGCGCCCCCACCGCCAGCACCGCCGGCACCACCGCCAGCAGCACCAGCTGCCACACCAGCGACAGCCCTGCCCGCCGATGCGATGGTGTCGATACCCCGTTCATGGCATGTAACCCAATGCGAAATGCGTGAGAATCAATGCATTGGACCGTGCCACAAACCATGAAGAATGTCCACATCACCGGCGGTACACCGTTGCCGCACACCGCCCGGGACGCTGGGCCCACGCGCCGCCAGGCGGTGCTGGCCGCCGCCGCGGTGGCCTGCTGGCCGCTGGCGCTGCGGGCCGGCGAGGACGCCCGTGCCCCGCTGCGCTTCGGCATCCTGCCGATCGGTGGCATGGTGGATTCACGCACCGGCTGGGAGCCGCTGCTGGACGAGCTGATGCAGGCGCTCGGCCGCCCCATCCACATGTTCTCGGCCACGTCCTACGAAGGACTGGGCGAGGCCGTGCGCCGCGGCGAGGTGGATCTGGCCTTCCTCTCCGGCAAGATGGCGCTGGACGCCGTGACCCAGCACGACATGCGCGCCATCGCCCAGGTGACGCGACACGACGGCCTGCCCGGCTACCGCGCGCTGCTGCTGGCGCGCGAAGGCGGCCCGGTGCGCGACCTGGAGGCGGTGCTGGTGGAGCCCGGCCGCTGGCGGCTGGCGCGCGGCGAAAAGCGCTCGATGTCGGGCTTCATCGTGCCCAAGCTGCAGCTGTTCCTGCCGCGCCAGATCGACATCGAGACCCGCTTTCAGGGCGACATCGTCGGCACGCACCAGCGCACCGCACTGGCTGTGGCCAATGGCGAGGCCGACCTGGCCACCAACAACAGCGCCGACTTCGAGCGCTTCCGCACGCAGTTCCCGGCCGAGACGGCGCGCCTGCGGGTGCTGTGGCAGTCCGAGCTGGTGCCGCACGGCTTCATCGTGCTGCGCAACGCCCACGGCGACGCCATGCGCGGCCGCGCCCAGCGCTTTCTGGCGCAATACGGGCGCGGCAGCGGCGCACAGGCCGAGCAGCAGCGCGCGGCGCTGAAAGGCCTGCACGACTTCGCCGGCTTCCTGCCCGCCGACAACCGCGCGCTGCTGCCGGTGGCCCGCCTCACGCGCCAGCTCGACCTGGACAGCGCGCACTCCGCCACCTGGATCAACGATGCGGCGCGCCAGGCCCGGCTGGCGCGCATCGAGAGCCAGTACGCCACGCAGGTGCAAATGCTGAGCGCAGACTGAGGGCGCGGGCAGCCAGCCGCTACCATTGGCGGCTTCGCGCCAGCATCGGCGCTCTGCACCACCGCGACGTGCCCGCCTACACCTTCGAAGCCCTGCAAGCCGACGGCAAGTCCCGCAAGGGCGTGATCGAGGCCGACACCGCCAAGGCTGCGCGCGCGCTGCTGCGCGGGCAGGCGCTGGTGCCGCTGGCGGTGGAGCCGGTGGCGGGTGGCGCCGGCGGCTCGGTGCTGTCGCGCCCCATCGGCGGCGGCCGCGCCTTCAACAGCACGCAGCTGGCGATCTGGACGCGGCAGCTGGCCGGCCTGGTCGCATCGGGCCTGCCGCTGGAGCGCTCGCTCACTGCCCTGACCGACGAGGCCGAGGACGAACGCCAGCGCAACCTGATCGCCAGCCTGCGCTCGGAGGTCAACGCCGGCTCGCCGCTGGCCAAGGCCATGGCGCAGCAGCCGCGCGAGTTCAGCCCCGTCTACACCGCCGTCATCGCCGCCGGCGAGCAGGGCGGCCACCTGGGCACCGTGCTGGAGCGCCTGGCCGACGACCTGGAAGAGCGCCAGGCGCTGAAGGCCAAGCTGATCGGCGCTGCGCTGTACCCGGCCATCGTCACCCTGGTGGCCATCGTGATCGTGATCTTCCTGGTCAGCTACGTGGTGCCGCAGGTGGCCACGGTGTTCGCCGGCACGCAGCGCAGCCTGCCGTGGATCACGATCGCCATGCTGTCCTTGAGCGACTTCGTGCGCGGCTATGGCTGGTGGCTGCTGGGCGCTATGGTACTGATAGCTGTCGGCGCCCGCCTGGCGCTGAAAAACCCCGCTTTTCGCCAGAAGTTCGATGCCTTCTGGCTGCGCCTGCCGCTGGTGGGCCGGCTGGCGCGCGGCTACAACGCGGCGCGCTTCGGCAGCACGCTGGCCATGCTGGCCGGGGCTGGCGTGCCAATCCTGCGCGCGCTGCAGGCCGCGGCCGAAACCCTGCACAACACCGCCATGCGCGCCGACGCCGAGGACGCCCTGGTGATGGTGCGCGAAGGCGCGCCGCTGGCCAGCGCGCTGGCGCAGAAGAAGCGCTTTCCCGGCCTGCTGGCCATGTTCGCCCGCTTGGGCGAGCAGACCGGCCAGCTGCCGCTGATGCTGCAGCGCGCGGCCAACCAGCTCAGCGCCGAGGTGCAGCGCCGCGCCATGCAGCTGGCCACCGTGCTGGAGCCGCTGCTCATCGTCGCCATGGGCGTGATCGTGATGCTGATCGTGCTGGCGGTGATGCTGCCGATCATCCAGCTCAACCAGTGGGTGAAGTGATCCCCCCTGAGTCGCCTTCGGCGCCTTCCCCCCAGGGGGACAACGCTGGTGCGCGGGGGGACCCCGCGCACGGCGTTCTGGCTTGGCCTGCTGCGCGGCCATGGGTTCCTCAAGCATCCACGCACTGACCTCCACCATGGCCACCACCTTGCACAACCAGCTCGTCGTCGCCATTTCCTCGCGCGCGCTGTTCGATTTCGAGGAGGAAAACCAGCTGTTCGAGGCCGGCGATGCCGAGGCCTACATGCGCCTGCAGTTCGAGCGCATCGACGTGCCGGCCAAGCCGGGCGTGGCGTTCTCGCTGGTGAAGAAGCTGCTGGCCTTCAACGAGCCAGGGCAGCAGCGCGTGGAGGTGGTGGTGCTGTCGCGCAATGATCCGGTGAGCGGCATGCGGGTGTTCCGCTCGGCGGCGGCGCACGGGCTGCGGCAGATTCAGCGCGGCGTGTTCACGCAGGGGGCCGACCCGTTCCGCTACGTGCGGCCGCTGGGCGCACACCTGTTCCTGTCGGCCAACGGCGCCGACGTGCGCGAGGCGCTGGCGCTGGGCTACCCGGCGGCGCAGGTGGCCACGCAGTCGGCGCGCGCCGGCGACCGCCACCCCGACGAAGTGCGCATCGCCTTCGACGGCGACGCCGTGCTGTTCTCCGACGAGGCCGAGCGCGTGTTCCAGAGCGGCGGGCTGGACGCCTTCCAGTCGCACGAGATCGAGAAGGCCAACCTGCCGCTGCCGCCCGGCCCCTTCCAGCCCTTTCTGGCGGCGCTGCACCGGCTGCAGCACGGTGGCGCCGCGCGCATGCGCATCCGCACGGCGCTGGTCACGGCGCGCAGCGCGCCGGCGCACGAGCGCCCGATCCGCACCCTGATGCACTGGGGCGTGAGCGTGGACGAGGCCCTGTTCCTCGGCGGCCTGCCCAAGGGCGAGTTCCTGCGCGAGTTCGAGCCCGACTTCTTCTTCGACGACCAGACCGGCCACATCGAGCACGCCGCGCAGCACGTGCCGGCCGGCCACGTGGCCGCTGGTGTTACAAATTTGGCGGCGGCGCGCGAAACCCCGCGGCGCCGAGCGGACTCCAACCGGGCATGAGTGTTTCGCGCCTGCTTCTGTCGTTCGTTGTCATCGCCCTGCCCTTCGGCATGGCACCCGCCGTGGCGCAGCCTGCCGATGTGCCCGCCACCAGCCCCAAGAAACCCAGCAAGGGCGAACAGCAGGCGCTGAAGTGGTTCAGCATGCTGGATGCCAACCAGGACGGCCGCATCTCGCGCGACGAGGCCAAGGTGGCGTTCCGGCTCAGCCCGTCGCTGGCCGAGTATTTCCGCAACGCCGACCTGAACGGCGACGGCTACCTGACGCAGCAGGAAATCCGCACTGTGGCCGACCGCCGCCGCGCCGAACGGCAGGAGCGGCGCAAGCGCGAGGCCCTGCAGAAGCAGCAGGCGCAGGCGGCCGCGCTCGGGCGCGACAGCGCCACAGCGGCGCCCGACGCGCAGCGCTGAAGCGCCGCCACCGCCCGCGGCACGCTTCGCGCCGCAGCAGGACTGCCGCCGCACATGGCCCGCCGGATTGCCTGCAACAGGGGAGTATGCATCTCCAGCGCCTATCTGGCGGGCGCTTTCGCGGCGCATGCAGGGGAGTATATGAAACAGGGCGTTGGCATGGCGTGGCCACGCCCCTGATCACCCCACCCGGCGTGCCGCCCCCACGCCCCCGCCCCGCCCGGGCCGCTAGCATGCGGCCTTCTTCGCCCCACAAGAAAGTCCAGTCATGGCCTGGTCCGACAAGCTCGCCCGTTTCGGGAATTTCCTGCGCCAGGTCTGGCACCTGTCCGCGCCCTACTTCCGCTCGTCCGACGAGCGCTGGAAGGCACGCGGCCTGCTGGCGGCCATCGTCGCGCTCAACCTGGGCGCGGTGTACATGCTGGTGCAGATCAACGAGTGGAACCGCGTGTTCTTCGACGCGCTGCAGAACAAGAACCAGGACGTGTTCTGGACCCAGCTGGGCCGCTTCACGTACCTGGCGATGATCTTCATCGTCATCGCCGTCTACCGCTTCTACCTCACGCAGCTGCTGCAGGTGCGCTGGCGCGCCTGGATGACGCGCGACCTGATGCACCGCTGGCTCAGCGGCCATGCCTTCTACCGCATGGAGCTGGCGCGCTACGCCGGCGCGCCCGAGCCCACCACCACCGAAGCCGGCCTGCCCCACCCCGGCCAGCGCGTGCCCGACAACCCCGACCAGCGCCTGCAGGAAGACGTGAACCTGTTCACCAGCCAGACCATCGGCCTGTCGATGGGCTTTCTGAACGCCGTGGTCACGCTGGTCAGCTTCGTCGGCGTGCTGTGGGCGCTGTCGGGCAGCTTCTCGTTCAATTTCAACGGCAGCACCACCACCACCATCCCCGGCTTCATGGTGTGGATGGCGGTGCTGTACTGCACCGTGGGCAGCGTGCTCACGCACTACATCGGCCGCCCCCTGATCGGCCTGAACTTCGAGCAGCAGAAGCGCGAGGCCGACTTTCGCCACCACCTGGTGCGGGTGCGCGAATACAGCGAATCGATCGCGCTCGACCGCGGCGAGCAGGTCGAGGAGCGCAACCTGGACACGCGCTTCACGGCCGTGCTGTCCAACTACCTGCGGCTGATTGCCAAGCAGAAGCAGCTGGTCGGCTTCACCAACCTGTTCGGGCAGGCGGCGGCGGTGTTTCCCTTCATCATCGCGGCGCCGCGCTTTTTCAGCGGCGCCATCCAGCTGGGCCAGCTGATGCAGATTTCGAGCGCCTTCGACCGCGTGCAGGGCGCCCTGTCCTGGTTCGTCGACAACTACGACAGCCTGGCCGCCTGGCGCGCCACCACCGAACGCCTGACCAGCTTCGAAGCCGCGCTTTACAAGCAAAATCAGGCTTCAGCGCCCGTCCAGCAAGCGCCAGCAGCTATCAATTCAGAAGCAATCGAGACGCAGGGCCTGACGCTGCAACTGCCCACCGGCGCCACGCTGGTGCAAGGTGCCACGCTGCGCGCCGCGCCGGGCCAGCACACGCTGGTGCAGGGGCCGTCGGGCAGCGGCAAGAGCACGCTGTTCCGCGCGCTGGCCGGCATCTGGCCCTGGGCGCAAGGCCAGGTGGCGCTGCCGCAGCGCAGCATGTTCATCCCCCAGCGTCCGTACTTTCCGGACGGCGCGCTGCGCGACGCCCTGGCCTACCCCGAGCCGGCCAGCGACTACACCGACGAGCAGCTGAGGACCGCGCTGCAGGACGCGCTGCTGCCCGATCTGGCCAAACGGCTGAATGAGCGCGACAACTGGACGCAGAAGCTGAGCGGCGGCGAGCAGCAACGCCTGGCGATCGCGCGCGTGCTGCTGAAGCAACCGGCCTGGGTGCTGGCCGACGAAGCCACCAGCGCGCTCGACGTGCCGGCCGAGCAAGCCCTGTACACGCGGCTGAAGGCCATGACCGAGCGCGCCGGCGGCGCCCTGCTGTCGATCGCCCACCGGCCCAGCGTGGCGGCCTTTCATGCGCAGCGCTGGCAGCTGGAGCCCGCTGCGCCCGACGGCGCCGCGCGCTATCGCTTCAGCACCGGGTCGCTGGCCACGCCAGCTTGAATCAGAGGAAAACGGTGCAGTCGCGTGCGGACACTGCGCAATCAGCTATCCATGGCGCTGCCGCACCACCCGCGGCGCATGAAACGAAAGAGCCGAGAGGCCGCGGAGCAGGCCGGGCCAGCGACAGCCGTGCCCGGACCTGCGCCGGGCACTGGCTGTGTCCCCCCTCCCGCAGGAGAGGGGGGAAGACGCCGCAGGCGGCTCAGGGGGGTGTTTCACTTCAGAAGCGGTGCGTGTAGTACAGCAGCACGAAATCCATGCCCGGGTTCGGCTTCTTGATGCCGGCGTTGGAGATGTGCTGGTAGCGCACGCCCAGCGTCGAACGCGCGTCGCGCCCCCACTGCACGCCCAGCCCCAGCTGGTCGCTGAACTGGAAGGCGGTGCTGAGCGTGCGGGTGGGCGAAATGCGGGTGTGCGACAGCAGGCGCACGCCGATCGAGGCTTCGACAAAGAAGGCGATGGTGCCGCCCGAGAACGGACGCTCGATCCGGAACACGGGGGAATAGCCGAATTCGATCAGGTCGCTGGCCTTGGGCACGTCCCAGGCGGACAGTTCGACCTCGTGCCGCAGCTTCAGGCGCCACTGCTGGCCCTGCCACAGCGGCTCGGCCCGCGTCCAGCCGGCGATGACGCCCAGCTTCTTGACGTCGCCCTTCTTCGCCTCGCCGCCGGTCAGCGTCCAGTCGACGCCTTGGGCCGCGGCGCCGCCGACGGCGCCAGCCCCCAGGGCCAGGGCCAGGGCCACTTGGACAAAGTGCCTGCTCGCCGGCAACGCGACCGGTACGGAAGAACGGAAGCGCGGGCCATGACCAGGCGCGCGGTGCGAATAAGAGCGCATATTGTGTTTGCGTTGTAGTGGTGGATCGTCGGCCGGCGGCTCCCTCGCCGCCTTGTGCCCCGACCAATGAAGCCTTGCCCGGTGCACGGCCAGCATGATGGCATTTTTCACCCGCCGCGTCTGTCGGGCAATGACCACATGCGCGCGCAGCATTGGCCACGCACGTGCGCAGCCCGGCCGGCGCCGCAGGGCGATCAGGACTTGCCGGCCGCGTATCCGCCATCCACCAGCAGGTAGGCCCCGGTGACGAAGCTGGCCTCGTCGCTGCCCAGGAACAGCACGGCGTTGGCCACTTCTTCGTCGCGGCCCAGGCGACCGATGGGGTGCAGCCGGATCAGGGCCTGGCGCATCTCGTCCGGAAAATCCTTGAGCAGCGGCGTGTCGATGTAGCCGGGGCCGATGGAGTTGACACGCACGCCGCGCGGCGCCGCCTCGATGGCCAGCGTGCGCGTCATGTTAACCACGCCGCCCTTGGCCGCCGAATAGGCCACGGTGCCGCTCTGCCCCAGCGCGCCCAGGATCGACGCGCAGTTGATGATGCTGCCCGAGCCCTGGCGGTACATCTGTCGCAGCGCCGCGCGCGCGGTGCGGAACACGCCGTTCAGGTTGATGTCGATGGTGCGCAGGTAATCAGCGTCGGTGGTGTCGGCGGCATCGCCCGTGCCGCCGATGCCGGCGTTGGCGAACACGATGTCCACGCTGCCCCACTGTTCGACCGTGTTCGCCACCAGCGCATCGACCTGCTCGGTCGAGGTCACGTCGCAGGGCATGAACAGGCAGCGTGCGCCCATGGCGTCGAGCGCCTGGGCGCGCGCGGCGCCATCGCTGCCGGCCAGGTCGGACAGCACCACCTTGGCGCCCTCCTTCAGGCAGCGCTCCACCGTGGCCAGGCCGATGCCGCTGGCACCGCCGGTGACGATCATGGTCTTGCCTTGCAGTCGCATGGGTGTTCTCCTTTCGGTCAAAACGGCCAGCATAGCGCGCCGCCGAGACAGCGTGATTTCAATCGGATGACGGCGCCGCGCGCGATGGCCGCCAGCGCGCCCAGCCCTGCGCGCGCAGCTGGCACGCGGGGCAGGTGCCGCAGCCGTAGCCCCAGGCGTGGCGCCGGCTGCGGTCGCCGGTGTAGCAGGTGTGCGAGTGCTCCACGATCAGCTCGACCAGCGCATCGCCGCCGCCAGCCGCATCGCCCTGCTGGCCCAGGTCGTGCGCCAGCTGCCAGGTGGCGGCCTTGTCGATCCACATCAGTGGGGTGTCGACCAGGAAGCGCCGGTCCATGCCCAGCGACAGCGCGATCTGCATGGCCTTCATGGTGTCGTCGCGGCAGTCGGGGTAGCCGGAATAGTCGGTCTCGCACACGCCGGTGACCAGCGCCTGCAGGCCGCGCCGATAGGCCAGCGCGCCAGCGAAGGTCAGGAACACCAGGTTGCGGCCCGGCACGAAGGTGTTGGGCAGGCCGCTGCGCTCCAGCTCGATCGCCATGTCGCGCGTGAGCGAGGTCTCGCTGACCTGGCCCAGCACAGCCATGTCGATCACGTGGTCCTCGCCCAGGCGCTGGCGCCAGGCCGGAAAGCGCGCCCGCAGTGCGCGCAGCACCACCTGGCGCTGCTGCAGCTCGACGTGGTGGCGCTGGCCGTAGTCGAAGCCGATGGTCTCGACGCGCTGGTAGCGCGTCAGCGCGTGGGCCAGGCAGGTGGTCGAATCCTGCCCGCCAGAGAACAGCACGAGGGCGCTGGGGTGTGTCATGGATGCACGATGGTTTTATGAACAAAAACAGGCTTCAGCGCTTGTCTGACGGGCGCTGAAAGCTACTTTAATGATAGCAATCAACGATCCGGCAACGTGCTGACGTACTGCGCCGCCTGGGGCCGCAGGCGCACCGGCCTGGCCTTGACCACCGTGCCGATGTTGACGAAGCACAGCGCCTGCTCGTCGGGCTGCAGGCCGAACAGCGTGCGCAGCGGCGCCGACTGCAGCGCCTTGCCGCTGGTCAGCGCACCGCCAAAGCCCTGCGCGTGTGCCATCAGCAGCATGTTCTGCACCGCGCAGCCGGCCGAGACGATGCGCTCGTGCGGTTCGATCTCGGCATCGTCGTCGCGCAGGCGCACCACCGCCAGCAGCAGCAGGGGCGAGCGGTAGGCCTTCTCGCGCGCCTGCGCCACCTGCTGCGGCGTGGCGCTGGCGTCGCGTTCGAGCAGCGCCGTGGCGAACACCTCGGCCAGGCGATCGCGCGCCCCGGCCGGCACCAGCACGAAGCGCCAGGGCAGCAGCTCGTGGTGATCGGGCGCGCTGGCCGCCGCGCCCAGGATGGCCTGCAGCTGCGCGGCATCGGGGCCGGGCTCGGCCAGCCGCTTGGGCAAGATGGTCTGGCGCGTGTGGATCAGGGCGTGGGCCAGTTCCACCACCTCGGGCGGACGGGGGTGGCCCAGGGCGGGGGGGTTGTCAGCCGGCTTTGCCGTCGATGCGGGGTCTTCCATACCAGTTAGCGTAACGCAGCGCCCACGCGGTGAGAATCGCGGTCCACAGCAGTGCGGCCAGCGCCGTCAGCCACATGGGCATGCCCTGCACCGCCGCCAGCAGGCGCACGCCGACGGCCACCTGCAGCAGCCAGAACATGGCCCACACCGGGTTGTCGGCCACCAGCGCGCGCCCGCTGTGGCCGCACGACACGCGTGTGACCATGGCCACCATGATCGAGCCCAGGAAGCCCATCGACAGCGCATGCAGCGCGCCCAGCCCCAGCACCGGCTGCCCCGTGGCCAGCCACAGCGCCTGCGATGCCGCGCTGTACAACAGCGCCAGCCCCAGCCACACGAAGCCCACGTGCAGCATCGCCAGCAGGCGGATCTTCAGGCTCTGCACCAGGCCCCACACCACCGCCAGCCACAGCAGCACGCCGCCGGCAGCCAGCTCGACGGCGATGGCGAGCACCGTCCACGCCGGCCAGGCCTGCTGCGAGGGCGCGAAGAAGTCGACCCACAGCGCCAACACCTCGAACGCCGCCACGCCCAGCATCAGCCGCAGCACCCAGAACGGCCGCCACAGCTCGATCAGCGGCAGCACGTTGGAGGTGAAGAACGGAATCATGCGGTGCGCCACGCTGACGTACACCACCACGATGAAGCCCCACAGCGCCGTGCGCACCAGCACCAGGGCCAGCGCGTCGTGGCCGGCCAGCATGGCCAGCCCGGTGCCGGCCAGGCTGAGCACGCCGACGATGCCGCCCACGCCCACCGACTTGGCGTGCATGCGGTCTTCCGCCCGGCTGGCGCGCACCAGCTGCCAATACAGCATGAACATCCACGCCAGCCCCAGCCAGGCCAGCGCCAGCCCGGCCAGGGCCACACCCGCCTGCAGATGCGCGCCCGCCAGCCACAGCAGCCAGCCGCCCGCCTGCAGGAACAGCGGCCACTGCAGGCGCGGCACCGGCAGCGGCTCCACCCGCAGCCAGTTGGGCCCGGCGGTGAACAGAAAGCCGGCAAAGAACAGCGGCATGAAGCCGAACACCATGGCCGCCGCGTGCGTCAGCGTGGGCGACACGGCGTAGCCCAGGCCGAACCAGCCGTGCACGCGGTCTTCCTGCACCAGCAGCCACCAGCCGCTGGCCACCACCAGGATCAGCATGGCCAGCCAGAACGCCAGCCGGTGCGGCGCCACCATCAGCATCCACGGCCGCCACGGCCCAGTCACCGGCGCCGGCTTGCCGCTGCGCGCCGGGGGCACCGGTGGCGCGGTGCGAACGGGAATGGTGCGGGCAGGCTGGGGCGGCGTCGGGTCGGTCATGGCACCCCTTGTACGCCGCAAGGCAAACCCCTGGCCATGACCGGGGTCAAGAGAACCGGGGGCGGCAGCCGCGCGCCAGGGTGGCGTCAGCCGTCGGCCGTCACGCCCGCGGCCTTGATCACCTTGGCCCACTTGGCGGTTTCGGCGTCGATGAAGCGGTTGAAATCCTCCGGCGTGCCGCCGCCGGGAACGGTGCCCATGGCATCCAGCCGGGCCTTGATCTCGTCGCTGGCCACCAGCTTGTTCAGCTCGGCGTTCAGGCGCTGCACGATCTCGCGCGGCGTGCCGGCGGGCGCCAGCACGCCGGCCCAGGTGCTGCCGGTGAAATCCTTGAAGCCCTGCTCGATGAAGGTGGGCGTGTCGGGCAGCGCCGCCAGGCGCTTGTCGCCGGCCACGCCGATCAGGCGCACGCGCCCGGCTTTGCCGGGCTGGATGAGGCCGGTGGCGGCATCGAAGAACAGCGGGATCTGGCCGCCCATCAGGTCGTTCAGCGCCGGTGCCGCGCCGCGGTACGGGATGTGCACCATGTGCGTCTTGGTCTGCAGCTTCCACAGCTCGGTCGTCAGGTGCGCCGACGAGCCGTTGCCCGATGAGCCGAAGCTGATCTTGCCCGGGTTGGCGCGCGCGTACTCGATCACCTCCTTGGCCGTCTTGTAGGGCGCGTTGTTGGCCACCGCCGCCACCAGCGGCGACACGCCCAGCAGTGCCACGCCGGTCAGGTCCTTGGCGGGGTGGTAGGGCAGCTTGGGATACAGCGTGGTGTTGGCCGCGTAGGCCGCGATGACGACGCCGAAGGTGTAGCCGTCGGGCGCCGACTTGGCCAGCTGGTCGACCCCCATGATGCTGTTGGCACCCGGTTTGTTCTCGATCACGATGGTCTGGCCCAGCGCCTTCTGCAGGCCCGGCTGCACCAGCCGCGCCATCTGGTCGGTGAAGCCGCCCGGCGTGTAGGGCACGATGATGCGGATCGGCTTGGACGGCCAGGCGGCCTGGGCCCAGGCCGGTGCCGCAAGCGTGGCCGCGCCGGCGGCCAGGGCCAGGTTGAGGCGGCGGCGGTTCAGGTTGGGGGCAGGCAAGTGCGGGCTCATCGATGTCTCCAGTCGGGTTCAGGTCGCGCCATTGTGGGCGGGCTGCCCCGCCTTGTCCGCCCCCTGGCGACACCGCGCACCGCGTGCGCTGTACCCCTAATCGCCCCCTGGCAGGTTGCCGGCCAGCGGCGGCGCCGGGTGCAGGCGCGCGCGCAGCCGCGCCAGGCGCTGCCACGAAGCCTCGATCTGCTGCGGCGTGAGTTCACCGCGCGCAATCGCATCCTGCACCAGCGCCGCCACGTGGGTGCCCATGTCGTAGCGCGGCGCGAAGCCCGGCACCTCGCGCGCGGCCACCGCGCTGTTGGAATACACCAGCAAATCGTTGCCAGCCTGGATGGCGCGCACCAGCGCCTCGCGCTCGCCGTGGTACTTCTGGATCGCGCCCATGTGCATATCGTCCGTCACCACCACGCCGCCGAAATGCAATCGCTCGCGCAGGTGCGGGCCGATCATCTTCTGCGACAGCGTGATCGGCCAGTCGGGGTCGATCCGGCGGTTGACCAGGTGCGCCGTCAGCACCGCGTCGGCCAGCCCGGCGCGGATGAGGTGGCGGAACGGGCGCAGCTCCATCGACTGCGCGGTGCCGGTCACGTCGACCAGGCCCAGGTGGCTGTCGTCGTGCGCCAGGCCGTGGCCGGGGTAGTGCTTAAGCGCCGTGAGCAGCCCTTCGTCGTGGTGCGCGCGGATGAAGGCGGTGGCGTAGCGCTCGGCCACCGCGGGCTCGTCGGCAAAACTGCGTCCCAGCACACCGATGACCGCCGACGCCGGCTGGTGCGTCTCGTCGTGCGGATCGCAGCGCAGGTCGACCACCGGGCCCAGGTTGAAGTTGAAACCCGCGTCCTTCACCATCGACGCCATGTGCCGGTAGGTGGCATAGGCCTGCTCGGGCGTCTGGCTGGCCGCCACCTGTTCGGGCGCCGGCGTGTCCTCGAAGCCGTTGCTGGCGCGCAGCCGCTGCACCAGGCCGCCCTCCTGGTCGAGCGCGATCAGCAGCGGCAGCGACGGCAGCGGGTTGGCCGCCTGCAGCGCCGCGTTCAGCGCCTGCACCTGCCCGGGGCTGGTGATGTTGTTGCGAAACAGGATCACGCCACCCAGTTGCCCGGCGCGGATCTGCGCCAGCGCCTGCTGCACGGCGGGCGACGCCGCATCGGTGCCGTCGATGCCCATCATCACCATCTGGCCGGCCTTCTGCGTCAACGTCAACGGCGGCTGGCCGGGCCAGGTCTGGCAGCCGGCCAGCGCGAGGCCCGCCAGGCCCAGGGCAAGGATCTTCGCCACGCGGGGCAGGCTTGGCGACGGCCACGAACGCATCATTTTCGACAGGGTCATCCGGTCATTCTGCGCGGCGCCCATCGCGCGCCGCTTGCGCCTGGTCAGCCCGCCGGCACGGGCGGTTACCATGGCCCGCCGCCGCCCCTGCCCCTGGATTGATCCGTGTCCCCAGCGCCTGAACCCCTGCCCCCTGCCGTGCCAATCAACCCCGTCCTGGCGGTCGACGTGGCCATCATCGGCGCCGGCCCGGCGGGCCTGATGGCGGCCGAGGTGCTGTCGGCCGCCGGCGTGGCCGTGCACGTGTTCGACGCCATGCCCTCGGTCGGCCGCAAGTTCCTGCTGGCCGGCAAGGGCGGGCTGAACCTGACGCACGCCGAACCCTTCGACCGCTTCGTCACCCGCTACGGCGCGGCGCAGGGCCGCGTCGAGCCCTGGCTGCGCGACTGGGGCCCGCAGCAGGTGCGCGACTGGGCGGCCGGGCTGGGCATCGACACCTTCGTCGGCACCTCGCAGCGCGTGTTCCCGGCCGGGATGAAGGCCGCGCCGCTGCTGCGCGCCTGGCTGCAGCGCCTGCGCCACCCGGCTGCGGGCGGCGCGCCGGTGTGCTTTCACATGCGGCATCGGTGGGTGGGCTGGGCCCCGCCGCCGGATACTACTGAAAACATAGCTGCCAGCGCCCGCCCCACAAGCGCTGAAGGCCTTTTTGGCTTTGAATCGCCCACTGGCGCTGTGACGGTACAGGTACGTGCCGCCGTGCTGGCGCTGGGCGGTGCCAGCTGGCCGCGCCTGGGTTCGGACGGCGCCTGGCAGGCCTGGCTGGCGGCACGCGGCGTTCAGGTGGCGCCGCTGGTGGCCGCCAACAGCGGCTTCGACGTGGTGGGGCGCGGCGGCGCGGGCTGGTCCGACTTCTTCCGCCAGCGCTTTGCCGGCCAGCCCTTCAAGTCGGTCGCCCTCACCGTGCGCGATGCATGCGGCGCTACGCTGTTCCAGCGCCCCGGCGAATTCGTCGCCACCGACACCGGCATCGAAGGCAGCCTGGTCTACGCCGCCAGCGCCCTGCTGCGCGAGCAGATCGCCGCACAGGGCCGCACCACCGTCTGGCTCGACCTGCTGCCGGCGCGCTCACCGCAGCAGGTGCTGGTGGCGCTGAAGGCGCCCCGCGGCACGCAAAGCCTGTCGAACCACCTGCGCCGCCAGCTGGGGCTGGACGGCATCAAGACGGCCTTGCTGAACGAACTGCTGCCGCGCGAAACGCTACAAAATCCTGAGCTGCTTGCGCCGATCCTGAAAGCGCTGCCGCTCGATTTGCATCGCACCCGCCCGGTGGCCGAAGCCATCAGCAGCGCCGGCGGCGTGCGCCTTGACGAGCTGGACGACGACCTGCAACTGCGCCGTCTGCCCGGCGTGTTCTGCGCCGGCGAGATGCTGGACTGGGAAGCCCCGACCGGGGGCTACCTGCTCACGGCGTGCCTCGCCAGTGGCGTGCGCGCCGGGCGCGGCGTGCGGCAGTGGCTAAAGGGCGGCAGCTGAAGCCGACTGGCGGCGCGTGCTTCAGCCGCGCGAGAAGCGGCGACGCGCCAGCCAGCCCACGCCCAACGCCGCCAGCAGCAGTGCCCAGGGCGCATTGGCCGGCACCGCGACCGGCGCCGGAGGCACTGCCGGGCACGGGGTCAGGCTGACCACGGCGTTGTCGAAGTTGGTCGGGTTGGTGAAGGTGCTGACGTAGCTGTAGTCGCCCGGCGCCAGGGCCACCGTGCCGCTGAGAGTGGTCCACCCCTGGTAGCTGGCACCGGTGGCGGACTGGCTGGCCATGACGGCACCACCCACGCCAGTACCCTGCACGATCTGGATCGTGCCGGTGCCGGCGGCGCCACCGTCGCGGCCCGAGAAGGCGCCGGAGTATTGCGCGGTGCGCGGCACCGTGCTGCCCGGACAGGCAGCGACGGTGAAACCCTGGTAGACCACGCCATCGGCCAGCAGATCCAGGTAATGCTGCCGCGTGCCGGCGGGCGTGCCCTCGGCGTCGGTGGCGGGGCCGCTGTTGCCGTAATTGCAGGTGACGTTGCCGTCCACCGCCACGAGGTTGGTGGAGTTGCCGCTGGTCATCACCCACGGCGAGATCGGATAGCCGCCCGCAGGCCATGGCGGCACCGTGTAGTTGTTGCCGCACGTGGTCGGCGGCGTGGCGGCAAGCACCTCGAAACCGCCGTTGACCAGCAGGTTGGCCGGCGGCGTCTGGGCCAGCGCCGGGGCCGCCAGCGCGGCCAGGCCGAGGGCGTGCATCAGCGCAAGGCATGTGCGCAGTGCGCCACGCGCGGTGGCTGTGCTTTCATTCGGCCGCATGTTCATTTCCCACCTGACCAAGAATTACCCTCCTCGAAGGAAGGGCCAGCGATTTTAGCCGCAGCTCCCCATGTACCCGCACTGCGTGCAATAGTCGCACCCATCCTTGCGAATCATGGCGTGGGCGCCGCACTCGGGGCATTTCTTGCCGGCCATGACCGTGGTGGACACCATGGCGGCGGGCTCCACCCGGGGCTCCACGGCGGGCAGTTCGTCCGGGTCGAACAGCGAGCCCTGCGCCGCCAGCGCGCGCTGGGCGATCAGGTTCTCGATGGCGTAGCCGATCGCCGCCACTTCGCTGTCGTGCCAGCGGGGCACGTGCGTGCCGTCGGCCTTCTCGTAAGTGCCCAGGCGCACCGGGCCGCGGTCCCAGGTGACCTTGCGCATGTCGGACAGCGCGCGATCGAGGAAGCCGCCGCGCGCCGCCAGGCTGAGCATGCGCATGGTGGCGGTGATCCACTGCTGCGACTCGCCGCTCTGGCCCACGGGCATGAAGAACTCGATGGCGCGCTCGACTTCGCCCTTGCCGTCGGCCGTGGGCACGGCCAGAAAGGAGACGATCAGGTACAGGCGCTGCTGGCCTTCGTGCGTCCAGTACTCAATCTTCTCGGTGACGGAAGGCAGGCCGCCCGAGGGGCGCTTCTCGATCACCGTGCGCATCGGGTCGTAGGCCACGGGCGGCATCATGGGGGCACCCGCCGGCGGCTGCGGTGCCGGCTCTTCCTTCTTGGCCGGCGTGGTTTCCAGCACGGCACCCAGGATGCTGTTGGGGCGGTAGGTGGCCAGGCCCTTCAGGCCGGCTTCCCAGGCCTGGCGATACAGGTTCTTGAAATCCTCGTAGGGGTAGTCTTCGGGGATGTTGACCGTCTTGCTGATGCTGGTGTCCACGTAGGGCTGCACGGCCTGCATCATGGCCACGTGCTCCTGCGCGGTCATCTCCAGCGCGTTGACGAAATACTCGGGCAGCGACGCCGCGTTGTCCGGCGTCACCTGGCTGTCGATCAGCGAGCGGTACAGACGGAAGGCGTGGTCTTCCACCGTGTAGGCGCTCTTGCTGCCGTCGGCCTCGCGCTTGTTGCGCTGGTAGCCCCAGCTGAACGCCGGCTCGATGCCATTGCTGGCGTTGTCGGCAAAGGCCAGGCTGACGGTGCCCGTGGGCGCGATCGACAGCAGGTGGCTGTTACGGATGCCGTGCTGGCGGATGTCGGCCTGGATGTCGGCTGGCAGGCGGCTGGCGAAGGTGCCCTTGGCCAGGTAACCGTCGGCCTTGAACTTCGGGAAGGCGCCCTTTTCCTTGGCCAGTTCCACCGAGGCGCGGTAGGCGGCGTCGCGCATGCGGCGCGCGATCTGCGTTGCCATGTCGCGGCCCTCGGCGCGGTCGTAGCGCAGCTTGAGCATGGTCAGCGCGTTGCCCAGGCCGGTGAAGCCGACGCCGATGCGGCGCTTGGCCGCGCTTTCAGCGCGCTGCTGCTCCAGCGGCCAGAAGGTGACGTCGAGCACGTTGTCGAGCGCGCGCACCTGGGTGGCGACGACCTGCTCGAAGGCGTCGAAATCGAACGTTGCATCCCCGCCGGCACCGAACGGGTGGCGCACGAAGTTGGTCAGGATGATGGGCCCCAGATCGCAGCAGCCGTAGGGCGGCAGCGGCTGCTCGCCGCAGTTGTGGACGTACAGACCATTGGCATCGAAAGCATGGACTTCGGCCACGGTCACGTCGTATACGTCTTCGTAGCCATCGGGTGTCAGCCCTTCGACAGTGGCGACGAACCGTTCACGATTCAGCCGGCGCTGGTATCCGCGCAGCGCGCGCTCAAGGGCATCGGCTTTCGCCTCGTCGGAAAAGCCGACGCGCTCAGCAAACTCCGCCAGGTTGTCACCGCTGATGACCAGCTCATGCTGCGCCGCCACGACGTAGAGCCCCTGGCTGCCTTGCCCGTTGGGAAGCATGCGGGTGCCACTCGGGCGACGCTGGTCATGGAGCTTGCTGGCGATGCCCATGCGCAGCAGCATCCGTTGAACCGCTTGCAAATTGGCCAGGTCGCTCTGCGCCAGACGCACGCTGACGCCCTTGCTCTGCGTGCCCTGCACCGAACCGTCGCTGTCGAACAGGCCACGCAGCAATCCGGCATGAAACGCGCTGCTGGTGCACTCCAGCGCCGGCGTCAGCCCTTTCGCGCCCGGCGCCATGCCGTAGCGCACTGCCAAATCGCGCAGGGGCGCCGATGCCATGCGCACTTCGCCACGGTCGGCCAACGGGCGCTGCCATCCGGCGAAGTCCACCCGGTGCGGCAAGGTCTGGGCAGCGGCCAGGGCAGCAACCATCACGCCCGTGGGCGTCGGTGACGAGGCGCCATTGGCGACGGACTTAAAGCGTTCGTCCCATACGGACAGAACCGCCCTGTCAGCCTTCAGAACGCCGTCGCCGACCAGCAGGCCCAGCAGGTAACCTTCGGCCTCTGTGCCTTCGCCGTCCCAGCCATCCATCGTTCGATGGTTGTGGAGCGCCACTTCGTCACCAGGCTGAAGATCCTGCGCCTGCACCCACTCGGTGCGCATGATGTAGCGCGTGCGCGTGGCTACGCGGCGAACCTTGTGGTCGCAGGTCAGGCGCATGGCATGGCCTTCGACCGTGCGCAGTTCCAGCACAGGCCTGTGACCCGTGCGGAAGAAGCCTCGGCTCAGCACCGGATAGGCGGCCCCGTCCACGACGGCCTCGAAGGTTTTGCCAATCAGTTGCGCGACCTGGGCCGGCCCTTCCGATGTCATCACCCAGGTGTCGGCCGTCACGCAAGGGTTGGTGGCTTCGATCTTCTCGGTGTAGTTGAGGTTGTTGTCGCGGCCGATCTGGTCGAGGAACAGGATGCCCGGCTCGGCGAAGTCGTAGGTCGACTTCATGATGGTGTCCCACAGCTCGCGCGCGGGCAGCTTGCGGTACACCCACTGGCCGTCGGCGCGCTGGTAGGCGCCCTTGTCCATCACCTTGGGGCCGGGCATGGCCTTGTGCACCAGTTCCCAGTCGCTGCCGTCGGCCACGGCCTGCATGAAGGCATCGCTGACGCCGACCGAGACGTTGAAGTTGTTCCAGCGCCCCGGCGTGCGCTTGGCGGTGATGAACTCCAGCACGTCCGGGTGGTCGATGCGCAGCACGCCCATCTGCGCGCCGCGGCGTGCGCCGGCGCTTTCCACCGTGGAGCAGCTCTGGTCGAACACGTTCATGTAGCTGCACGGCCCGCTGGCCATGCTGGCGGTGCCTTTCACATACGCGCCCTTGGGGCGGATGCGGCTGAAGTCGTAGCCCACGCCGCCGCCGCGGCGCATGGTCTCGGCGGCCTCGCGCAGCGCCTCGTAGATGCCCGGATAGCCCTCGTCGTCGTGGCCCTGGATGGCGTCGCCCACCGGCTGCACGAAACAGTTGATCAGCGTGGCCTGGATGTCGGTGCCCGCCGCGCTCATGATGCGGCCGGCGCCGATGGCGCCGGCATACAGGTTGGCGAGGAACTTGCGCTCCCACTCGGCGCGCAGCTCGGGCTTCTCGACGCTGGCCAGCGCGCGCGCCACGCGGCCGTAGAGCTGGTCCAGGCTGGTTTCGCCGGGCTTGAAGTACTTCTCGGCCAGCACGTCGCGGCTGATGGGCTGCACGTCCAGCTGGTGCTCGGTGGCGGGCAGGGAATCGCGTTTCATGTTGTCTCTCCGGGGTCGATACACGGCCTGCCGGCGCGTGATCGTGCACCGGGCAGCCAAGCCCCTCATTCTTGCACCTGGCGACTTCGGCATGCGGGATGTTGGTGTGATAGCTGCCTGCGGCTGCTATCGAACCAGAAGCGTGCAGCGCTTTAAACATGGGTTCCCGATGCACTTTTGAACCCCCATGAAACGACATGTACGCGCTCCGCTGCCCACCGTCCGCACGCTGGGGCCTTGACTTCGCCGCGGCGTCAGGCCTCGTAGAATCGCCCCTTCGCCCACCGTTTTCACCAGCCTCTGGACAGACACCATGAACCGCTGCACAAAACCCCTCATTGCTTCTTTATTCATAGCTGTCAGCGCCCTGATGACGGTCGCTTTGGCCGTCTTTCCTTCAGAAGCGCAAGCCCAGCGCCTGTTCCCGCAGAAGGTGCAGCGCGGCAAGATCACTTTCGTCAATACACGCGAGGTGATGCTGAACGACCGCCCCGAGCGCCTGGCGCCCGGCGTGGTGGTGCGCAACGAGCGCAACACCATCGCCCTCACCGGCAGCCTGCGCGGCAACTCGTACACCGTCAATTACCTGCGCGACCCGATGGGCCTGGTGCGCGAGGTCTGGATCCTGTCGCCCGCCGAGGCCGAGCGCCCGGTGCGCCCCGCCTACCGCGGTCAGCCGGCTGTGCCCGCCGAAGCGGACCCGACCGTCTACGCCAACTGACGGCCCGCGCCGCGCGGCGGTCACTCGCCGCCACGGCCACGCCCTGCCGGCGCCGGCCGGCATCCCTTTTCCGTATTTCCAGGAGACGTCCATGTCTCGCAAAGTCTTCATCAAAACCTTCGGCTGCCAGATGAACGAGTACGACTCGGACAAGATGGCCGACGTGCTGGGCGCTGCCCAGGGCTACGAGCCCACCGACAACGTCGACGAGGCCGACCTGATCCTGTTCAACACCTGTTCGGTGCGCGAGAAGGCGCAGGAGAAGGTGTTCAGCGACCTGGGCCGCGTGAAGCACCTCAAGCAGAAAGGCGTGCTGATCGGCGTCGGCGGCTGCGTGGCCAGCCAGGAGGGTGAAGCCATCATCGCCCGCGCGCCCTACGTCGACGTGGTGTTCGGCCCGCAGACCCTGCACCGCCTGCCCGAGCTGCTGTCGCAACGCGCGCAGCAGCAGCAACCGCAGGTGGACATCCGCTTTCCCGAGATCGAGAAGTTCGACCACCTGCCCCCGGCGCGCGTGGAGGGCGCCAGCGCCTTCGTCTCGATCATGGAAGGTTGCTCCAAATACTGTAGCTACTGCGTGGTGCCGTACACGCGCGGCGAAGAGTTCAGCCGCCCGTTCGACGACGTGCTGACCGAAGTCGCCGGCCTGGCCGACCAGGGCGTGAAGGAGGTGACGCTGCTGGGCCAGAACGTGAACGCCTACCGCGGCAAGATGGGCGACACGGACGAGATTGCTGACTTCGCCCTGCTGATCGAGTACGTGGCCGAGATCCCCGGCATCGAGCGCATCCGCTACACCACCAGCCACCCGAACGAATTCACGCAGCGGCTGATCGACGTCTACGCCAGGGTGCCGCAGCTGGTCAGCCACCTGCACCTGCCGGTGCAGCACGGCTCAGACCGCATCCTGATGGCGATGAAGCGCGGCTACACCGCCATGGAATACAAGAGCATCATCCGCAAGCTGCGCGCGGTGCGGCCCGATTTGAGCCTGTCGAGCGACTTCATCGTCGGCTTTCCGGGCGAGACCGAGGACGACTTCGGCAAGATGATGAAGCTGATCGACGACGTGGGTTACGACGCCAGCTTCAGCTTCATCTTCAGCCCCCGCCCCGGCACGCCGGCCGCCAACCTGCACGACGACACGCCGCACGCGGTGAAGCTGAAGCGCCTGCAGCACCTGCAGGCCACCATCGAGCAGAACGTGCGCGCCATCGGCGCCAGCCGCGTGGGCACGGTGCAGCGCATCCTGGTCGAAGGGCCGTCGCGCAAGAACCCGGCCGAGCTGATGGGCCGCACCTTCTGCAACCGCATCGTCAACTTCGACGGCGGCCCGCACCGCGCGCGCTTGGTGGGCCAGATGATCGACGTGACCATCACCGAGGCGCTGCCGCATTCGCTGCGGGGGCGGGTGCTGACCGCTTGAAATCGCTCAAAACGCCTTTATCATTAGCACTCGCTGGGGTTGAGTGCTAACAGCACCTGCTCCATCGCCTTCCGGTTGCTCGACGATCCCTGCGGATGTCTGGTGAGCAGCCAAAAAACCGTTGCATACCTTGAACTTAGGAGAACCCATGAAACTGCGCCCTCTCGCCGATCGCGTGATCGTCAAGCGCCTGGAGAACGAAACCAAGACCGCCTCCGGCATCGTGATTCCCGACAACGCCGCCGAAAAGCCCGACCAGGGTGAAGTGCTGGCCGTCGGCCCCGGCAAGAAGAACGACAAGGGCGAAGTCTCCGCCATGAACGTGAAGGTGGGCGACCGCGTGCTGTTCGGCAAGTACAGCGGCCAGACCGTCAAGGTCGATGGCGACGAACTGCTGGTGATGAAGGAAGACGACCTGTTCGCCGTGGTCGAGCAGTAAGTTCTCGCCAGTTTCCCGCATACTCTTATTTTTATAGCTTCTCGCGCTTGCTACACCTGCGCTAGAGCCATTTTTCATTCATATTTTCAGGAGCCACCCAAATGGCAGCAAAAGACGTTGTTTTCGGTTCTGACGCCCGTCACCGCATGGTCGAGGGCGTGAACATCCTGGCCAACGCGGTCAAGACCACCCTGGGCCCCAAGGGCCGCAACGTGGTGCTGGAGCGCAGCTTCGGCGCCCCCACGGTGACCAAGGACGGCGTGTCGGTCGCCAAGGAAATCGAGCTGAAGGACAAGCTGCAGAACATGGGCGCGCAGATGGTCAAGGAAGTCGCTTCCAAGACCAGCGACAACGCCGGTGACGGCACCACCACCGCCACCGTGCTGGCCCAGGCCATCGTGCGCGAAGGCATGAAGTACGTGGCCGCCGGCATGAACCCGATGGATCTGAAGCGCGGCATCGACAAGGCCGTGGCGCAGCTGGTCGAGCAGCTGAAGAAGGCCAGCAAGGCCACCACCACCAGCAAGGAAATCGCCCAGGTCGGCTCCATCTCCGCCAACTCCGATGAGTCGATCGGCAAGATCATTGCCGACGCCATGGACAAGGTGGGCAAGGAAGGCGTGATCACCGTCGAAGACGGCAAGAGCCTGGACAACGAGCTGGACGTGGTCGAAGGCATGCAGTTCGACCGCGGCTACCTGTCGCCCTACTTCATCAACAACCCCGAGAAGCAGGCCGCGCTGCTGGACAACCCCTACGTGCTGCTGTTCGACAAGAAGATCAGCAACATCCGCGAACTGCTGCCCACGCTGGAAGCCGTGGCCAAGGCTGGCCGTCCGCTGCTGATCATTGCCGAAGAGGTCGAGGGCGAAGCCCTGGCCACGCTGGTGGTCAACACCATCCGCGGCATCCTGAAAGTGGTGGCCGTCAAGGCGCCGGGCTTCGGCGACCGCCGCAAGGCCATGCTGGAAGACATCGCCATCCTGACCGGCGGCAAGGTGATCGCTGAAGAAGTGGGCCTGAGCCTGGAGAAAGTCACCCTGGCCGACCTGGGCCAGGCCAAGACCATCGAAGTGGGCAAGGAAAACACCACCATCATCGACGGCGCCGGCAAGGCCGAGGACATCGAGGCGCGCGTCAAGCAGATCCGCGTACAGATCGAGGAAGCCACCAGCGACTACGACCGCGAGAAGCTGCAGGAGCGCGTGGCCAAGCTGGCCGGCGGCGTGGCCGTCATCAAGGTCGGTGCCGCGACTGAAGTGGAAATGAAGGAGAAGAAGGCCCGCGTGGAAGACGCCCTGCACGCCACGCGCGCTGCGGTGGAAGAAGGCATCGTGGCCGGCGGTGGCGTGGCGCTGCTGCGCGCGCGCCAGGCCGTGGGCGACATCAAGGGCGACAACCACGACCAGGACGCCGGCATCAAGATCGTGCTGCGTGCCGTCGAGCAGCCCCTGCGCGAGATCGTCATCAACGCCGGCGACGAAGCCAGCGTGGTGGTGAACAAGGTGCTGGAAGGCAAGGGCAACTTCGGCTTCAACGCCGCCAACGGCGAGTACGGCGACATGATCGAGATGGGCATTCTGGACCCGACCAAGGTCACGCGCACCGCGCTGCAGAACGCCGCTTCCGTCGCCAGCCTGATGCTGACGACCGAAGTGATGGTCGCCGAGGCACCGAAGGACGACGCCCCGGCCGGCATGCCCGCGGGCATGGGCGGCATGGGTGGCATGGACGGGATGATGTAATCCCGCGCTGCTGGTCAGCCGACCGCTGAAGCAAAAGAGCCGCTGGAGACAGCGGCTCTTTTTTTGTCCGCGCCGACAAAGCGCGCGACGCTCATCGCAACTGCTTGAGCAGACCGGCTGTGGAGACATCCAGGGCCGTCACGTCACCCGAGTGCAAGGCGGCCTCGATCTCGCCCGCATGCTGTTTGCCCAGCTCCACCCCCCACTGGTCGAAGGGGTTGATGCCCCACAACGCACCCAGGACAATCGTGCGATGCTCATAGAGCGATAGCAGCGCCCCCAGGCTGTGCGGCGACAAATCGGGCAGCAGCAGCACGGTGGAGGGGCGGTTGCCGGGGAAGTGGCGCTCGGGCGCATCGCCCGCCTGCCCCATCATCAGCGCGCGGGCCTGGGCCAGAGCGTTGGCGAGCAGCTTGGTGTGGTGGCCGGGCAAGGCGTGCGCGGGGTTGCGCACCAGCACGAATTCGACCGGCACCGGCTGCGTGCCCTGGTGCAGCATCTGGAAGAAGGCGTGCTGGCCGTTGCTGCCGACCTCGCCCCAGGTGACGGGCGCGGTGTGCAGCGACAAGGCACGGCCGCGCGTGTCGACGCGCTTGCCGTTGCTTTCCATCTCCAGTTGCTGCAGATAGGCCGGCAGCCGGCGCAGGCCATGGTGGTAGGGCGCCACGCAGCGGCTGCCGAAGCCGTGGAAGTGGCGGCACCAAAGGTCGAGCAGCGCCAGCTGCACCGGCAGGTTGCGCGCCAACGGCGTCTGGGCAAAGTGCGCATCCATGGCACGCGCACCCGCCAGCAGATCACGGAACGCCGCTGACCCGATGGCGATGGCGATGGGCAGGCCGATGGGCGACCACAGCGAATAGCGCCCGCCCACGCCTCCGTCGAAGGCGAAGCAGCGCCCGGCGCCAAAGGCTTCGGCGGCGGCGGTGTTCGAGCTGACAGCGACGAAGTGTCGCGCCACGTCGGTGCCGCCCTGCGCGGCGAACCAGGCGCGCGCTGAGGCAGCGTTTTGCATCGTCTCGGCCGTGCCGAAGCTCTTGGAGGCGACGATGAACAGCGTGCTGTCGACCCGCAGTTCCGGCAGCAGTTCGGCCAGTTCGTGGCCGTCCATGTTGGCCACGAAGTGCACGCGCGGGCCATTGGCCACGCCGCTGGCGCGCAGCGCCTGCACCACCAGGCGCGGCCCCAGGTCGGAGCCGCCGACGCCCAGGTTGACGACGTCGGTGAAGGCGCTGTCAGCGCGCACGGCGTCGGCGTAGGCCAGCATGGCCGACTGCGTGGCGGTGATTTCGCGCCGCAGATTGACTATGTTTTCAGGAGCTGCTGGCGCTTGCCTGTCGGGCTCTGTAGCGTCTTTTGATTCAGAACGCCAGTGCACGTGCGTGACGGCGCGCTGTTCGCTGGTGTTGATGCGCTCGCCGGCCAGCATGGCGTCGCGCAGCGATTCCACGCCGCACTCGCGCGCCAGTTGGGTCAGCAAGCGTTGCGCTTCGTCGTCGATCAGGTTCTTCGACAGGTCGGAGTGCACCTCGGCGGCATCGAAACTGAAGCGCGCGGCGCGGTCTGCGTCCTGCGCGAAAGCCTGGCGCAGGTCGAACGCAGCGGTGCCGCTGAATTGCTGCGTGAAGTGCTGCTGCAACGCCGCCCAGGCGGGCGTTTCGTCGCAGCGCGGTCGGTGGCGCCAATCCATCGGCTGGCGCGGCTCAGGCCGCCTGCATCAGGGCTTCGAGCTTTTCGGCGTCGGCGATGAAGGCGCGGATGCCCTCGGCCAGCTTCTCGGTGGCCATGGCGTCCTGGTTCAGGGCCAGGCGGAAGGCCGGCTCGTCGTACTGCACGGCGGGCAGGTCGAGCGCCCTGGCCGCGGCCGCATCCAGCGCGCGCGGCAGCGGGGCCTCGGTGGCGGCCAGTTGCGCCAGCAGTTCGGGGCTGATGGTGAGCAGGTCGCAGCCGGCCAGCGCGGTGATCTGGCCCGCGTTGCGGAAGCTCGCGCCCATCACCTCGGTGGCGATGCCGTGGCGCTTGTAGTGGTTGAAGATGCGGGTGACGGACTGCACGCCAGGGTCGTTGGCACCGGCCATGGCGGCCTCGTCCCAGCCCGCGCCGGCCTGCTTCTTGTACCAGTCGTAGATGCGGCCCACGAACGGCGAGATGAGCTGCACCCTGGCCTGCCCGCAGGCCACCGCCTGGCAGAAGCTGAACAGCAGCGTGAGGTTGCAGTTGATGCCGCGCTGCTGCAGGCGCTCGGCGGCGCGGATGCCTTCCCAGGTGCTGGCAATCTTGATCAGCACGCGGTCGGTGGGCACGCCAGCGGCCTGGTACAGCTCGATCAGGCGTTCGGCGCGGGTGTAGGTGGCGTCTTCGTCGAAGGACAGGCGCGCGTCCACCTCGGTCGACACGCGGCCGGGAATGATCGACAGGATCTCGGTGCCGAAGCGCACCAGCAGGCGGTCGACCACCTCGTCCAGCGGCTTGCCGCGGTGCGCCGCCACGGTCTCCTTCAGCAGCGGCGCGTACTCGGGCTTCTGCACCGCCTTGAGGATGAGCGAGGGGTTGGTGGTGGCGTCCTGTGGCTGGAACGCCGCCAACTGCTTGAAGTCGCCGGTGTCGGCGACGACGGTGGTGAATGCCTTGAGCGCTTCGAGCTGGTTCATGAGGGGCGATTATCCCCGCCCCCGCAGCGCCTTCAGCGGCGCATGAGAAAGCCGCTGGCCACGGCCACCGCCTCGTCGTCGGCCTGCACGGCGCCGGGCGGGCCGCCCTTGCCCCACAGCACGCCGCCCCAGCCCATCGACAGGAACTCGGCGCACAGGCGCACCGAGTCGATCATGGGCTGCGCCTTGGCGCGGTCGCCGCTGGTGGTGATGAGGTGCAGGCGCTTGGCCGCCATCTGCTCCTTGAACGGCACGCCGGGCGTGCGCATCCAGCCGCTCCAGTGGTCGATGTAGGTCTTCAACTGGCTGGGGATGCTGTACCAGTACACCGGCGAGACGAACACCAGGTCGGTGCAGGCCAGTGTGGCGTCCAGCAGGGCTTTCAGATCGCCCTCGGGCGGCGCATAGGTACCGGTGGTGTGACGGCGGTCCACAAAGGACGGCAGCGCCATGCCGGCCAGGTGCAGCCATTGCTGCTGCACCTCGGGCGCCAGCGTGGCGGCGGCCTGCCGGGCCAGCCATTCGGTGTTGCCGGTGTGGCCGGGCTCGCGCGTGGAAGCCACCAGGAAAAGAAAGCGACGATCGTTCATGGTCAAAATGGCCTGCAGCGCCCGTCTGGAAGGCGCAAGCAGCTATTGAAACAATAGTAATTCAGATACGGCCTTCTTCCACCGCATGGCAGGCCACTTCGATGCCGTGCAGGCGCAGCATGGCCGGACGCTCGGTCTTGCAGCGTGCGTTGGCATGCGGGCAGCGCGGGTGGAAGGTGCAGCCCGCGGGCGGGTTCAGCGGGTTGGGCACCTCCCCCTGCACAGGCGTGCGGGCACGGCCGGTGTCGTGCATCTTGGGGATCGCATCGAGCAGCATGCGCGTATACGGGTGGCGCGGCGTGCTGAAGAGCAGCGACTTGGGCGCCAGCTCGACGATGCGACCCAGGTACATCACGCCCACGTGGTCGCTCACGTGGCGCACCACGGCCAGGTTGTGGCTGATGAACAGGTAGGTCAGGCCCTGCTCGCGCTGCAGGTTCTTCATGATGTTGAGCACTTGCGCCTGCACCGAGACGTCAAGCGCGCTGGTCGGTTCGTCGCACACCAGAAACTCGGGGCTGGTGGCCAGTGCGCGCGCAATCGAGATGCGCTGGCGCTGCCCGCCCGAGAACTGGTGCGGGTACTTCACCATGTCTGCCGCCGACAGGCCCACCGACTGCAGCAGTTCGCCCACGCGCTGCTCCTGCGCCGCGCGGCCCTGCACCGTGCGGTGCTCGCGCATCGGCTCGGCAATGATGTCGCCCACCTTCCAGCGCGGGTTGAGGCTGGCGTACGGGTCCTGAAAGATCATCTGGATGCGCTCGCGCAGCTTCAGCGCGCGCTGGCCGCCGGCCTTGAAGACGGCGTGCGCGTCCTGCCCGTCGAAGTGGAAGCTGCCGCGCGTGGGCTCGTACAGGCCCACCAGCAGGCGCGCGGCGGTGCTCTTGCCACAGCCCGACTCGCCCACCAGCGCCAGCGTCTGGCCCTTCTGGATGGTGAAGGTGGCATCGTCCACCGCGTGCAGCAGCTGGCGCGGCTTGCGCTCCAGAATGCGGTTGAGCAGCGGCGGCGATACGTCGAAGGTCTTGGCCAGGCCGGCGGCGCGCACCAGCGGCTCACCCGCCGCAGGGCGCCCGGCATTGGCCCTCTCCCCCGCTGGGGGAGGGCTGGGGTGGGGGCCGGCCGCGCCCTGCTCGATCAGCGAAGCCCCCATCCCGGCCTTCCCCCAGCGGGGGAAGGAGAAAATGCCACGACGCTCGCTGTTCATGCCATCACCTCCTGCTGTACATGCAACCAACAGGCAGCACGCGTCGGGCCGGCGTCCATCAACTCGGGCCGCTCGACGCGGCAACGGTCGAACACCTTCGGGCAGCGCGGATTGAAAGCGCAGCCGCGCGGGATGGCGTTCAGGCGCGGCATGGCGCCGTCGATCTGGTTGAGCTGCTCGCGGTCGACTTCCATGTCGGGAATGGCGGCCATCAGGCCCGCCGTGTACGGGTGCGCCGGGTGGTTGATGACCTCGTGCACCGGGCCGATCTCGGCAATGCGGCCGGCGTACATCACGGCCACGCGGTCGCAGGTCTCGGCGATCACGCCCATGTCGTGCGTGATCAGCATCACCGCCGCGCCGCGCTCCTGGCACACCTTCTTCAGGAGCTGGATGATCTGAGCCTGGATCGACACGTCGAGCGCGGTGGTCGGCTCGTCGGCCACGATCAGCTTGGGCTCGGCCGCCAGGGCCAGCGCAATCACCACGCGCTGGCGCATGCCGCCGCTGAACTGGTGCGGGTAGTGGTCGATGCGCTGCTCGGCGGCGGGGATGCCGGTGTCCTTCAGCAGGTCGATGGCGCGCTGGCGCGCTTCGGCGGCGTTCATCGGCAGATGCGTCTGGATCGTTTCAACCAGTTGCCGGCCCACGCTGTAGAGCGGGTTGAGAGAGGTGAGCGGATCCTGGAAGATGGCACCGATGTGCCGGCCGCGCACGTGGCGCATCTGCTCGTGCGGCAGGTTGTCGATGCGGCGGCCTTCCAGAATGATCTCGCCACCCGCCACGCGGCCCGGTGGCTCCAGCAGGCCGATGATGGACGCGCCGGTGAGCGACTTGCCCGCGCCCGATTCGCCCACCACGCCGAGGATTTCACCGGGCGCGATGTCGAAGGAGATGTCGTCCAGCGCCCGCAGCGTGCCGCGGCGGTGTGGGAATTCGACAATGAGGTTCTTGACTTGCAGAAGCGACATGAGGCGGTTGAGGCTACAAGGTTGATAGCTGCCTGCGCTGGATGGATCGGGCATCAGGTGCAAGAACACATGAATACCGGGCGCAGAGCACGCAGAAACTACGCAGAGGACGCAAAAGATTCAAAGAAACTTTGATGGCTTTTTCTGCGTTCTCTGCGAAATCTTTGCGTCCTCTGCGTTCGGTTGTTGGTCTTCATGAGGCGGTCACCGCAGCCTGGGGTTGAGAGCATCGCGCAGCCAGTCGCCCAGCAGGTTCACCGACAGCGCAATCAGCACCAGCATGACACCGGGGAAAATGGTGATCCACCACTCGCCCGAAAACAGGTAGTCGTTGCCGACGCGGATCAGCGTGCCGAGCGACGGCGAGGTGGGCGGCACGCCCACACCGAGGAAGGACAGCGTCGCCTCGGTGATGATGGCCGTGGCCACGTGGATGGTGGCCAGCACCAGCACCGGCCCGGTCACGTTGGGCAGCACGTGCTTGAGCATGATGCGCCACGGCGCCACGCCGGTCACGCGGGCGGCCTGCACGTATTCCTTGCCGCGCTCGACCATGGTGGAGCCGCGCACCGTGCGGGCGTACTGAACCCAGCCGGTGAGCGAGATGGCGACGATCAGCACGCCGAAGGCCAGCGACTCGTTGGCGTTGGGGAACATCGCGCGCCCCACGCCGGCAATGAGCAGCGCCACCAGGATGGCCGGGAACGACAGCATCACGTCGCACAGCCTCATCAGGAAGGCATCGATCCAGCCGCCCTTGAAGCCCGCGATGAGGCCCAGCAGCACGCCCACCACCACCGAGATCAGCACCGACACGATGCCGACCACCAGCGAGATGCGCGCGCCGTACATCAGCGCCGACAGGATGTCTCGCCCCTGGTCGTCGGTGCCCAGCAGGTACCTGGCGCTGCCGTTTTCCATCCAGGCGGGCGGCAGGCGCGCGTCGGACAACTCCAGCGTGGTCAGGTCCAGCGGGTTGTGCGGCGCCACCCAGTGGGCGAACAGGGCGCAGAAGACGCAGACGAAGGCAATGGCCGCCGCCACGATGGCCGTGGGCGAGGTGCGAAAACTGTGGCCGACATCGCTGTCCCACCAACGGGCGAGTACGGTGCTCATGTATTGATAGCTGTTAGCGCAGGCTGGATGGGCGCCAGGCATGCATTCGACGCCCATCCCTGAATGATGAAAGCCGTCACTTCCGGACGGTGATCCACTTGAACGGCATGTAGTTGTCGGCGCGCTGCGTCAGCTCCACCTTCTTGTTCACGCCCCAGGCCAGCGCCTGCTGGTGCAACGGCAGGTGGCCCACGTCGTCGGTGTGGATCTTGAACGCCTCGCGGATCATGGCGTCGCGCGCGGTCTTGTCGGCCTCGGCGCCGATCTTCACCGTCAGCTCGTCCAGCCTGGCGTTGCAGTAGCTGCCCAGGTTGAACTGGCCTGCACCGGTCTTGTCATCGGGGCAGCGCATCAGCGCATTCAGCGGGTTGTGCGCGTCGTAGGTCGAGGGCGTCCAGCCCAGCATGTAGAAGCTGGTGTCGCGGCGCAGGATCTTGGGGAAATAGGTGCCTTTGGTCTCGGCCTGCAGGTTGATCTTGACGTTGATGCGCGCCAGATTGGCGGCCACGGCCTGGCAGATCTGCGCGTCGTTGACGTAGCGGTCGTTCGGGCAGTTCATGGCCACTTCGAAGCCGTTGGGGTAGCCGGCCTCGGCCATCAGCTTCTTGGCGGTTTCCACGTCGTAGGGCAGGCGCTTGTCCTGCGCCTCGCTCCAGCCGTTGATGCCGGGGCCGATCATCAGCGCCGTCGGGCGCGCGGCATCGCGCATCACCGTCTTCTTGATGCCCTCGATGTCGATGGCCTGGAAGAAGGCCTGGCGCACGCGCTTGTCCTTGAACGGGTTCTTGCCCTTCACGTTGGAGAACTGCAGCTCGTCGCGCTTCTGGTCCATGCCCAGGAAGATGGTGCGCAGCTCGGGGCCGGTCAGCACGCGCGTGGCAGCGTTGTTGTTGACGCGTGCGATGTCCTGCACCGGCACCGGTTCCATCACGTCGACCTGGCCCGACAGCAGGGCCGCGACGCGTGTGGCCGGGCTGGCGATGGGCGTGAAGATGACTTCCTGCACGTTGCCTTCGACCTTGCCCCAGTAATTGGGGTTGCGCACGAACACGGTGCGCACGTTGGGCTGGCGCTCGCGCACGTGGAAGGGGCCGGTGCCGTTGGTCTTGAACGAGGCCGTGTTCTCCACGCCCTTGCGGCGGTCGACCGGGCGCGTGGCGTTGTTGTCCTCGCACCATTTCTTGCTCATGATCATCACCTGCGTGAGGATCTGCGGCAGGATGGCCAGCGGGGTCTTGGTCTCGATCTCGATGGTGTGGCTGTCGATCTTGCGCACTTCCTTGAAGTCGTTGACGTAGGCCTTCATGTCCGAGCCGTCGCCGGCCACGCGGCCCATGGTGAACACCACGTCATCGGCCGTGAACGGCGTGCCGTCGTAGAACTTGACGTTCTTGCGCAGATCGAAGCGCCACACCGTGGGCGAGGTCTGCTTCCAGGCTGTGGCCAGGCCGGGTACCACGTTCAGCTTCTTGTCCAGATCGACCAGCGGCTCGTAGGCGTTGCCGTCGATCGACAGCTGCAGCGATTCGTTGAGCGAGTGCGGATCGAGCGACAGCGCATCACCCTGGTTGGCAATGCGCACCGTCTGCGCCGATGCTATTGAAGAAATAGCTAGCAGCGCAGTGGCGGCAAGGGCAAAAGGCATTTTTTTCTTGAAACTCATGAATGTCTCCTCCGACAGGGTTGGCAGGCAAGAAATCAGTGGCCACCGGCCTTGGCCACGCGCAGGCGCGGATCGACCACGGCGTACAGCATGTCGACGACCAGGTTGATGACGACGAAGATCAGCGCGATCAGGCACAGGTAGGCCGCCATCACCGGCACATCGGCAAAGGTGACCGCCTGGATGAACAGCAGGCCCATGCCGGGCCACTGGAACACCGTCTCGGTGATGATGGCGAAGGCGATCAGGCCGCCGAGTTGCAGGCCGGTGATCGTCATCACCGGCACCAGCGTGTTCTTCAGGGCATGGCCGAAATAGATGGCGCGATCGGTCAAACCACGGGCACGCGCGAACTTGATGTAGTCGGTGCGCAGCACTTCCAGCATCTCGGCGCGCACCAGGCGCATGATCAGCGTGAGCTGGAAGATGGCCAGTGTGATGGCCGGCAGGATCAGGTGCAGCCAGCCATTCATGGTGAACAGGCCGGAACTCCACCAGCCGAACTGCACCGTCTCGCCGCGCCCGAAGCTGGGCAGCCAGCCAAGCCAGACGGAGAAGATCAGGATCAGCAGGATGCCGATCAGGAAGGTGGGCAGCGACACGCCGAGCAGCGATGCCGTCATGAACACCTGGCTCAGGAAGGTGCCGCGCTTCAGCGCGGCGTAGACACCCATCGGAATGCCGATCAACAAGGCCAGCAGGGCGGCGATCATGGCCAGCTCGAACGTGGCGGGAAAACGCTCGCCCAGCAGGCGCGACACCTTGGCACCCTGGCGCAGGCTGAGGCCGAACTCGCCCTGCGCCGCGTTCACCAGGAAATGCCAGAACTGCACGAAGAAGGGCTGGTCGAGCCCGAGGTCGGCGCGCAACTGGCGAATCTGCTCCGGCGTCGCGTCCTGCCCCAGCAGGAACACCACCGGGTCACCCACGTACTGGAACAGCAGGAAGGCAATGAAGGCCACCGACACCATCACGATGATGGCCTGGATCAGGCGGCGGAGAATGAAGGCACCCATGCGTCAAAAAATGTAGCGATCGGGCGATGCTATCAGAGGCATGGGGCGGTGCGGCATAGGTAATACGATTACATCCGGCGCGGAAAAGAGTCGTCGCAGCGCCACGGATCAACCGCGGCGGCGCTTTGATCATTCAGCCATGAAAAAAGCCGCCCGAAGGCGGCTTTTTTGGCTTCGATCATCGGCTGCCCATTCAGGCAGCGTCATGATCAGAAGTTGTGGCGAACACCGATACCGTAGTTGTTGGTGTCGTCGAAGCGCAGGAACGCGCCGTAGACGAAGGTGCGCTTGGACAGGGCGTACTTGGCTTCGACCAGGCCGTTGGTGTACTTGTCGCCGGTCAGCTCGTTCTTGGTGTCGCGGGTCAGGTCCAGCGTCAGAGCGAAGGCGCCGAAGGTGGCGGTGCCACCCAGGCTGAAGCCGCGGCGGCGCAGATCGCCGACGGAAGCCTGGCTGTACGACGCGGCGACCACGAAGTTGCCGAAGTTGTACTTGCCGCCCAGACCGTAGTTGGTCTTGCCATCCTTGACCTTGTTCACGGCCAGGCCGGCACCGATCGGGCCGTTGGCGTAAATCACGTTCATGTCCCACTTGGCGCGGTCGCCATTGTCGGGCTTCAGGATGTAGCCGATCTCAGCGCTCAGGCCGCCGAAGTCGGGCGTCTTGTAGCTGAACTGGCTGTTGTTACGCGGGCCGCTGCCAGCGAAGTTGTAGGTATTGCCGACCACCGAGTAGTTGGCCGCGCCGGTCAGTTCCCAGGCAGTGGTGCCGTAGAACGACGGGTTCAGGGTACGGCCCATCTTGAAGGTACCCCAGTTGCCACCCAGCCACAGGTTGGCGGCACGGCCCCAGAAGCCACCACCGGAACCCAGGTTGTTACCGTTGTCCAGGTCCAGGCCCGACTCGAAGTTGAAGCCAGCCTTCAGGCCACCACCCAGGTCTTCGACACCGCGCACGCCGATACGGCTGTTGCCGTTGTTCATCAGGCTGCCGCTGATGAATTCGGTCTTGTCGGAAGCGTCGTTGCCGGCGGGCGAGCCAGCTTCGATCTTGCCCACGCCAGCGTCGGCCACGCCGTACAGGGTCACGGAAGATTGAGCCATCGCGAAGCCGGAGGCACCCAGCACGGCCAGGGCGATCAGAGATTTTTTCATTGCAAGTTCTCCAAGGTTAAACATAGGGCTCCGGTGCGAAGGGTCCGTCTGCGATTCCCGCCGGTTCCCCGGGCCAACCTCCCCTACCGGGAAGTTGTTGTTATTGCACCAGACCCGTCATCAACTTGCAAAGAATTCAGTGCACGAACCGACACCCCACAGCCAATCCGTTGCAACAGGGCAACAGGACACTCTTCGTTGTTGGAAATAAGAGACAGCGACGCCAGCCACGCTGAGACACCATCTTCTGCCCCGGAATCCGCCTGCCGGCGGTGGAGGCTGCTGGGCTGATCAGGTTTTTTTGTGCCTGAAACAGATATCGGACCCTGAGGTCCGATATCTGACTGCTCAGGAATCGCGCGCCAGCGTGCGCGATTCCTGAGTCCGTCGTCATCAGAAGTTGTGACGGACGCCGATACCGTAGTTGTTGGTGTCGTCCAAGCGCAGGAAGGCGCCGTAAACGAAGGTGCGCTTCGACAGGGCGTACTTCAACTCGGCCACGCCGTTGGTGTACTTCTTGCCGGTCCACTCGTTCTTGGTGTCGCGGGTCAGATCCAGCGTGGCGGTAAAAGCGCCGAAGTTGGCCGAGCCGCCCAGACCGAAGCCGCGGCGGACGTTCTTGGCAACGTCAGAAGCCTGCGTGTAGGAAGCAGCCAGGGCGAAGTTGCCCAGGTTGTACTTGGCACCGACTTGGTAGTTGGTCTTGCTGGTGCTGAACTTGTTGGCCGACACGCCGACGCCGATCGGGCCGTTCTTGTACATCAGGCCCAGGTCCCAGGCAGCCTTGTCAGCACCCAGATCGGTCTTGGTCACATAGGCCAGAGCGGCGCTGAAACCGCCGAAGTTCGGGGTCACGTAGGCGAAGGCGCTGTTGGCGCGCGAGCCGATGCCGGCCCAGTTGTAGGTGTTGGACAGCACCGAGTAGTTGGCGGCGCCAGTCAGTTCATAGGTCGAACCAGCCAGGTAGCTCGGCGTGAACTGGCGGCCCAGCTTGACGGTACCCCAGTTGCCACCCAGCCACACGTTGGCTTGGCGAGCCCAGAAGTTGGAAGCGGCGGCGCCATTGTCCAGATCCAGCTGCGACTCGAACTGGAAGCCAGCCTTCAGGCCACCACCCAGGTCTTCAACGCCACGCACGCCCAGACGGCTGGTGCCGTTGTTCATGGTGCTGCCGCTGATGAACTCGGTCTTGTCGGAAGCGTCGTTGCCACCGGGCGACTTGTATTCGATCTTGCCGATACCGGCGTCGGCCACGCCGTACAGCGTGACGGAGGATTGGGCGAAAGCGACGCCGGAAGCGGCCAGAGCGGCCAGGGCGATGAGGGATTTTTTCATTGCAGGTTCTCCAAGGTGATTTGAGACACGGAAGACAGGCTTCGAAGCAACGAGGGAATCAGCACCGTGCCGCCCAAACGTCACCTCACCGGAAGCTGAAACCAATTGAACTCCCGAGGCTTTTCAATTCTATGACACTGGCGTCATAAAACCCGCGGGTTAACCCCGATTTGTTGCCAAATCGCAACGCAAAGCCAGCCTGAAACCCGGCTATCGCCGGCGCGGCCACTTGCCCTACCATCGGCATCATGAACCTGACAGACCGTCTGCTGTCGGCAGCCGACAGCACCCTGCGCACCCTGCTGGCCGCGCCACAGGCCTCCCGTCCCAGCCCGGCTGCCGGGGCCGCGCCCACCACCATGCTGACGGAGGCCGAGCGGCGCCTGTCCGGTGCGTTGATGCGCGTGAACCACGTGGGCGAAGTCTGTGCGCAGGCGCTTTACACGGCGCAGGCGCTCAGCACGCCCGACCCGACGCTGCGGCGCCAGCTGGATGCCGCAGCGCGCGAAGAAACCGACCATCTGGCCTGGACCAGGGAGCGCCTGGATGAACTGGGCGACCGCGTGTCCTGGCTGAACCCGCTGTGGTACGCCGGGGCCTTCGGCATCGGCCTGCTGGCGGGGCGGCTGGGCGGGGATGCCGTGAGCCTGGGCTTCGTGGTGGAGACCGAGCGCCAAGTCGAGGCGCACCTGGCCAGCCACATGGAGCGCCTGCCCTCCGGTGACACGCGCTCACGCGCCATCGTCGAGCAGATGAAGGTCGATGAGGCGCGCCACGCCGACGACGCGCTGCACGCTGGCGCCACACCGCTGCCGGCGCCTGTGCGCGGGCTGATGCGGCTGGCGGCCAAGGTGATGACGACCACGGCGCACCGCATCTAAACGCCTTCGCCCCGTCGAATGCTCTTATATTGAGAGCTGCTCGCGCCTATCAGACGATGATTTCAGATAGATTTTTCTCTGAAATCCTTATACAACAAGCGCAAACAGCTACTGTTAAGAGTGCAATCTGCCCGCCTTCACACCTCGACCAGCTCGAACGAGGTCGTGATCTCCGCCGTCTTGCCCAGCATGATCGAGGCCGAGCAGTACTTGTCGTGGCTCAGCTGAATCGCCCGCTCCACCGCGCTGGCGGGCACGCCCTGGCCGGTCACGGTGAAGTGCATGTGGATCTTGGTAAACACCTTCGGGTCCTCGGCCGCGCGCTCGCTGGTCAGCTTGACCGAGCAGCCGCGCACATCGTGCCGACCGCGCTTGAGGATCAGCACCACGTCGTAGGCCGTGCAGCCGCCGGTGCCGGCCAGCACCGTCTCCATGGGGCGCGGCGCCAGATTCTGGCCCCCGTTCTCGGGTTTGGCGGCGTCGGGCGCGCCGTCCATGGCGATCACGTGACCCGAACCCGTTTCGGCCACGAAACCCATGCCCGAGCGCGTGCCCGCCCCGCCCGTCCAACTCACTGTGCATTCCATGGCCACGCCCTCCGCCTGTGACAAAACAGACGCTAGCGTAGCGGATTCGGCACGCCCGCCTGCCCGGTTTGCCAACTAAATCCCGGATACCCCCGCGGGCAGTGTTGCGTTGCAGCAAAAAGCTGGCGAACGAGCGTGCTTTTCGCGTACACTCCGTCCCAAGCAAGTGATTCTTCACCTGCACTGTTTGTCTCCTCCACCCCTTCAACAAGGTGGATTAAGCCCCGAACCGCAAGGTCCGGGGCTTTTTTTTGCTGCGCCGCCGCATTCCGGCCGCCCAGACCGCGCTGCCCGGCCAGCGGCTCTTTATGATGCCCGTCTTGCCCGCTCTCACCCGCCAGCCATGACCACCCAGACCGCCGCCCGGCGCCCCGAGCCCCTGACCGCCACCGATTACCTCAAGCAGGTACTGACGGCCCGCGTGTACGACGTCGCCATCGAGTCCGACCTGGACCCGGCACGCAACCTGGGCCGCCGCCTGCACAACAAGGTCTTCTTGAAGCGCGAGGACCAGCAGCCGGTGTTCAGCTTCAAGCTGCGCGGTGCCTACAACAAGATGGCGCACCTGACGCCCGAGCAGCTGAAGGCCGGCGTGATCTGCGCCAGCGCCGGCAACCACGCCCAGGGCGTGGCACTGGGCGGGCACAAGCTGGGCGCGCGCGCCGTTATCGTGATGCCGACCACCACGCCGCAGGTCAAGGTGGATGCCGTCAAGGCGCTGGGCGGCGAGGTGGTGCTGGCCGGCGACAGCTATTCCGACGCTTACGAGCACGCCGTCAAGCTGCAGGCCGAGGAGGGGCTGACCTTCATCCACCCGTTCGACGACCCGCTGGTCATCGCCGGGCAGGGCACCATCGGCATGGAGATCCTGCGCCAGCACCAGGGGCCGCTGCACGCGGTGTTCGTGGCCATCGGCGGCGGCGGGCTGATCAGCGGCGTGGGCGCGTACATCAAGGCCATCCGGCCCGAGGTCAAGGTGATCGGCGTGCAGATGCGCGACTCCGACGCCATGGCGCAGTCGGTGGGCCGGGGCCAGCACGTGACGCTGCCGGACGTGGGCCTGTTCGCCGACGGCACCGCCGTGAAGCGCGTGGGCGACGAGACCTTCCGCGTTGCCAGCACGGTGGTGGACGAGTTCATCACCGTCGACACCGACGCCGTCTGCGCCGCCATCAAGGACGTGTTCATCGACACGCGCAGCATCGTCGAGCCCTCGGGCGCCATGGCGGTGGCCGCCGTCAAGCAGTATGTGGCCAAGCACAAGACCAAGGGCGAGAGCTACGTCGCCATCCTCTCGGGCGCCAACATGAACTTCGACCGCCTGCGCTTCGTCGCCGAGCGCGCCGAGGTGGGCGAGGAGCGCGAGGCGCTGTTCGCGGTGACGATCCCCGAGGAGCGCGGCAGCTTCCGCCGCTTCCTGGAGGTGATCGGCAGCCTGCCCGGCGGGCAGCGCAACGTGACCGAGTTCAACTACCGCATCAGCGATGCCGCGCAGGCGCACGTGTTCGTCGGCCTCACCACCGCCGGCAAGGGCGAATCGCCGCGCATCGCCGCCGCGTTCCAGAAAGCCGGCTTCGGCGCGCTGGACCTGACGCACAACGAACTGGCCAAGGAGCACGTGCGCTACATGGTGGGTGGCCATTCCACGCTGTCCAAGGACGAGCGCCTGCTGCGCTTCGTGTTCCCCGAGCGGCCGGGCGCGCTGATGAAGTTCCTCAGCCTGATGCGCCCGAGCTGGAACATCAGCCTGTTCAACTACCGCCACGAGGGCGCCGACTACGGCCACATCCTGGTCGGCATGCAGGTGCCCAAGGCCGACGATGCGGCGTTCCGGCGCTTTCTGGGCGAGCTGGGCTACCCGTGGGTCGAGGAAACCGACAACCCGGCATACCAGCTGTTCCTGCAGGGGCGTTGACCGGCCTGGTTCGCTTCTCTATTGATAGCTGTCAGCGCCCGTCCACACTGCGCTGAAGGCCGATTTGACCTAAAACCCTTGAGCCCGCTCAGCCACCCGGCGGCGCCGGCATGGCCTACGGCTGCGGTGGCCGGGGTGTGGGCGCGATCGCGCCGGGCGGCACGCCCGGTGGCGGCAGGGTGCCGATGGCCGGCGTGAACGGCACCGCCCCCGGCGCCGGGCGCGCCGGCGCCACCGCATCGCCGGCCGACGAGCGCTGCGACAGCGGCGGCATCTCCAGCCGCGCCTCGCGGCCGTCGGCGGCAATCACCACCGCCTGCGGCGATACCGAGCGCACCGTCCAGCCGCCCTCCACCCCGTCCAGCGTGGCGCCCACGCGCACCGGCCTGGGCGGCTTGCCGTCCACAGCGATCAGCGCCGCGCCGCGCCCGTCGTGCGTCACGATGCCACGCAGCGCCAGGCGCCCCACCACATCGGGCGCCGGCGCCGCGCTGGCTGCCGGGGCCTCGGTGGCGCCCAGCGCACGCGCCACGGTGCGCGTGTCCACCGTCACGCCACCGGGCGGCGGGCCGCCGGCCACGGCCGCATCGGGCCGCATCGGGCCGCTGCCCAGGCGCAGCCCCCAGAACAGCGCGCTGCCCGCGGCCAGGGCCCAGATGGCCAGCGTCAGCAGGCCGGCCGTCAGACGGGGAGACAGGCGCCCTTTCATGGGCGTTTCGGCAGGCTGCGTGTCATGATGCGGCGATTATCATTGAAGCGAATTCGCTCCCAGGCCGTACCCATGACCGTTTCGCGCCCCTTCGTTGCCCGCCTGCGCCGCGCCGCCGGCTTCACCCTGATCGAGCTGATGGTGGTGCTGGTCATCATCGGCGTGCTGGCGGCGCTGATCGTGCCCAACGTGCTGGACCGCACCGACGACGCCCGCGCCACCGCCGCCCGCACCGACGTGCACAACATCATGCAGGCGCTCAAGCTGTACAAGCTCGACAACCAGCGCTTCCCCACCGCCGAGCAGGGCCTGCAGGCGCTCATCGCCCGGCCCACCACGGCACCGGCACCGATCAACTGGAAGCCCTACCTGGAAAAGCTGCCCAACGACCCCTGGGGCCGCCCCTACCAGTACCTCAACCCCGGCATCAAGGGCGAGGTGGATGTGATGAGCTTCGGCGCCGACGGCGCCAGCGGCGGCGACGGCAAGAACGCCGATATCGGCAGCTGGCAGTGATCCCGCGCGCGCCTTGCGCGCGCGGCTACGACTCCCCATGACCGCGAACGCGCGCCCTGTCCCAAGTCCGGCGTGCAGCGTCTGCCCGTGCCACGGCATGCCGCGGCCTGGTCGAGCGGCCGCGGAGCAGGCCATTCCAGCGGTCGCCGCGGAGCGGGCTTGGCCCGGCCGCTGGCGGCGTCCCCCCTTGGGGGGAAGGCGCGCAGCGCCTCAGGGGGGATTCACCTTGATTGAATTGATGGTTGTCGTGGCCATCATCGCGCTGGGCACGGCCGTCGCCTCGCTGGCGCTGCGCGACAACGAGGGCGCAGTGCTGGCGCGCGATGCCGAACGGCTGGCGGCCCTGCTCGAGACGGCCCGCGCACAGTCGCGCGCCGCCGGCGTGCCGGTGCGCTGGCGCAGCACAGCCAGCGGCTTCACGTTCGACGGCCTGCCGGCCAGCGCCGCGCCGCTGCCCACGCACTGGCTGGATGCGCAAACGGCCGCCATCGGCAACGCCCCGCTGATGCTGGGGCCAGACCCGATCATCGCCGCGCAGGCCGTGGTGCTGCACCGCGCCGGCACCAGCCAGCCACTGCTGCGCGTGGCCACCGATGGGCTGCGACCGTTCAGCGTGGAGCAGATCCAGTGAGCCCGGCGCGCGGCTTCACCCTGGTGGAGGTGCTGGTGGCGCTGGCCATCACCGCTATCGCCCTGGTCGCCGGCCTGAAGGCCACCGCCGCGCTGACCGACAACGCCGACCGCCAGGGCGCCGTGCTGCTGGCCCAACTGTGCGCCGAAAACACCCTGACCGAGCTGCGCCTGGCGCGCCAATTGCCCGGCGTGGGCGATTTCAACAGCGACTGCACGCAGGCCGGGCGCAGCCTGCAGGTGACCCAGACCGTGCGGCCCACGCCCAACCCGCGCTTTCGCCGCGTCGACGTGACGGTGAACGAGCGTGGCCATTCCGTGGTGCGCGTGACCACCATCGTGGGCAACAACTGAGATGCGGAGCACTTGCTTTTTGATAGCTACCTGCGCTCGCCAGACGGGCGCTGGAGCCCGATTTGGCTTGAAATCCCGTGGCTTCACCCTGATCGAGGTGCTGGTGGCCCTGAGCATCATGGCCGTGATGGCCGCGCTAACCTGGCGCGGCATCGACGGCATGGCCCGCGCGCAGGCCGCCACGCAGCGCTACACCGACGACGTGCTGACCTTGCAGGCCGGGCTGACGCAGTGGCGCGCCGACCTTGACGCCATGATGACCTGGCCCAACACCGACGGCAGCAACCCTGCGGGCCCGGCCGGCCAGCGCAGCCTGGCCTGGGACGGCAGCGTGCTGCGCATCACCCGCATGCTGACCGACACGCCCGCCGCCGGACTGCGCGTGGCGGCCTGGTCGCGCCGCGCCGGCGACGGCCAGTGGCTGCGCTGGCAGTCGGCGCCGGTGCGCTCGCACCATGCCTGGCTCGACGCCTGGGACGCCGCCGCGCGCTGGGCGCAGAACGGCGCACCGCCCGGCCCGCAGCCCGGCGGTGCGCAGGCCGTGGCGCTGCTGGCGGCGCTGGACTGGCAGCTGCACTACTACCGCGCCAACGCCTGGACCAACCCGCTGTCCAGTGCCTCGGCCGGCTTGGGCGACACCCACGCCCTGCCCGACGGCGTGCGCCTGATGATCACCCTGGCGCCGGGCCAGAGCCTGGCCGGGCCGATGGTGGTCGACTGGGTGCGGCCCGACTTCGGAGGCCGGCGGTGAAGCGCGCAACCCATGCCCAGCGCGGCGCCGCCCTGCTGGCCGCCATGATCACCGTGACGCTGGTCGCCACCCTGGCCGCCGCGGCGCTGTGGCGCCAGTGGCGCGGCGTCGAGGTCGAGGCCGCCGAGCGCGCCCGCGTGCAGTCGGCCTGGCTGCTCACCGGCGCGCTGGACTGGAGCCGGCTGATCCTGTCGGGCGACTACAGCGAGGACGAGCGCAAGCGCCAGATGGTCGATCACCTGGGCGAGCCCTGGGCCGTGCCGCTGGCCGAGGCGCGCCTGTCCACCTTTCTGGCCGCGGGCGAAAGCAGCAGCGACACCCACCGCGACGCCTTCCTCTCGGGCGAGGTGACCGACCTGCAATCGCGCCTGAACGTGATGAACCTGGCGGTCGGCGATGCCAACGGGCGGCAGGAGGCCTACCTGCGCTTCCAGCGCCTGTTCGAGCTGCTGAACCTGCGCAACGCCGAACTGGCGCTGCTGCGCGACAACCTGCAGCGCGCCGCCGACGCCATGAAGGCCGCCGCCCCCGACGGCAACGACGCCCCGCTGCTGCCGCGCCGCTTCGACCAGCTGGCCTGGCTGGGCCTGTCGCCCGAGTCGCTGCAGGTGCTGCGTCCCTACCTGACCGTGCTGCCGCTGGAAGGCAGCGCCGCCACCAAGGTCAACGTCAACACCGCGCCCGCGCCCGTGCTGGTGGCCGCGCTGGGGCTGAACCCGGCCGACGCGCAGCGCCTGGTGGGCGAGCGCGAGCGTGACTTCTTCAAGGACCTGGCCGACGCCCGCCTGCAGCGTGCCGACACCGCCTGGGCCGGCGTCAACTCCAGCTTCTTCGAGGTGCGCGGCCGCCTGCGGCTGGACGACGTGGCGCTGGAAGAGGTGTCGGTGGTGCGCCGCACCGGGCGCAACCGGGTCAGCACCCTGTGGCGCGAACGCGCGGCGCTGAGCGTGCCGGTGGCGCGCTGATACCGTTTGGCGTTCAAAACGATGGCAAATGACAAATGACCGCGTCTGGCGGCGCATGACCTGGCCGCTGGCGCGGCCTCGATGACGCGCGCTGCGCGCGCATGACAAAAGCGTCATGGCGCCCTCATCGAAGGCGAAGCCAAGGTCATTTGTCATTTGTCATTCGTCATTTTTGAAAGCGCCTAGGCATCAGGAGTCACCGGCGCCCCGTGGCGCCGTCACACACGCCACCTACAATCGCGCGACCCCCATGAGCCTGCTGCTGATCACCCTGCCGCCCGGCCCGCCGGGCAGCTACGCCTTCGCCACGTCGACCGACGGCCAGACCCTGTCCGGCCACGGCAGCGCCGCGGCGTCGCTGCTGCCCGCGGCGGGGCGCGGTGTCGAGGTGGTGGCCGTGGTGCCGGCGGCGCAGCTGTCGTGGCACCGGGTCGATCTGCCCAAGGGCGCCGGGCCCGGGGCACCGCGCCTGCGCGCCATCCTGGTCGGCCTGCTCGAAGACCACCTGCTGGACGATGCCGACCAGCTGCACTTCGCCGTCGACCCCGACGCCGCGGCCGGCGGCTCGGCCTGGGTGGCGGTGTGCAGCAAACCCTGGCTGACCGCCCACCTGCAGGCACTGGACGCCGCCCAGCGCCCGGTGGCCCGCATCGTGCCCGAGCTGCACCCGCGCGCCGGCGCGCCGCACCTCACCATCACCGGCGAGCCCGAGCGCCCCACGGTGCTGATGAGCGGCGACACCGTGCCCGGCAGCGCGCAGGCGCTGCCGCTCGGCCCCGGCGCACTGGCGCTGCTGGCCGACGCCGACGCCGACGCTGCCGAACCCGAGGTGCTGGCCGAACCCGCCGTGGCCGAACTGGCCGAGCAGACGCTGGGCCGGCGCGTCACCATCGCGGCGCCCGCCCAGCGCCTGTTGGCCGCCAGCCGCACGCGCTGGGATCTGGCCCAACTCGACCTGGCCCGCACCGGCCGCGCCCGCGCCGCCAAGCGCGCCGGGGCGGCGTGGCGCGACTTCCTCTACGCCCCGCTGTGGCGCCCCGCCCGCTGGGGCCTGGCGCTGCTGCTGCTGGCGCACCTGGTGGGGCTGAACCTGTGGGCCTGGCGCACGCAGCAGGAACTGCAGGTGCGCCGCGGCCAGATCAGCCAGGCGCTGACCGAGACCTTTCCGAACGTGAAGGTGGTCGTCGACGCCCCCGTGCAGATGAGCCGCGAGGTGGCCGCGCTGCGCCAGGCCACCGGCGCCGCCTCGGCCCGCGACCTGGAACCGATGCTAGAGGCTTTTGGGCAATCAGCGCCCGCCGGCACAGCGCCGACAGCTATTGAATTTGCAGCGGGCGAGCTGCGCGCCAAGGGCGTGCAGGTGGCCGCCAGCCAGCTGGCCGAGGCCAACCAGCGCCTGCGCCCGCTGGGTTACCAGTTGCAGTCCGACGCCGACGCGCTGGTGCTGCGCGAAGGGGCCGCACCATGAGCCGGCCGCCGCGTTCGCCCAACCCATTGGCCGCCGCCTGGGCCCGGCTGGGCGCGCGCGAGCGCCGGCTGGCGGCGCTGGCCGCCACCGTCGTCGGCCTGGCGCTGCTGTGGTGGCTGGGCCTGGCGCCGGCGCTGCGCACCCTGCGCGAGGCCGACAGCCAGCGCGCCGCCCTGCAGGTGCAGGCGCAGCAGATGCAGCGCCTGAAGACCGAGGCCGAGGCGCTGAAGGCGCTGCCGCGCCTGTCGCGCGACGAGGCGCTGCGCGCGCTGGAAGCGGCCGTCAAGCAGCGGCTGGGCGCCACCGGGCAGTTGAGCGTGGTGGGCGACCGCGCCAACGTGGCGCTCAAGGAAACGCCTGCCGACGCGCTGGCCCAGTGGCTGGCCGATGCGCGCATCAACGCCCGCGCCACCCCGGTCGACGCGCGCCTGACCCGCGGCGCCAACACGGCGCCCGGCGCGCCGGTGCTGTGGAGCGGCACGCTGTCGCTGAGCTTGCCGGGCCAATGAAACACCCCCTGAGTCGCCTGCGGCGCCTTCCCCCTCAAGGGGGACAACGCCAGTGGCCGGCGCAGGTCCGGCCACGGCGTTTCGCGCATGGCCTGCTCCGCGGCCTTTCGAAAGTTGACGTTGCCAGCGCAGCAGCGCGCGTGGAGCAGTCTGCATGACCGCCCTGCGTCGGCGCCCCGCTGCTGCGCCCGCGGTCCGCGCACCGTGGGGTTGGGCGGTGGCGGGCGTGCTGATCGGTGCGGCTTTCATGCTGGTCACCCAGGCGCCGGCGCGCTGGCTGGCTGCGGGGCTGGCGCGCGCCACGGGCGGCATGCTGCTGCTGACGGAGCCGCAGGGCAGCGTGTGGTCGGGCTCGGCCCGGCTGGTGCTGACGGGCGGCGCCGGCAGCCAGGACAGCGCCGCCCTGCCCGGCCGCGTGCAATGGCGGCTGACGCCCGCGCTGCCGGGCGTTCAGGCCCAGGTGACGGCCGATTGCTGCACAGCCGGTGCGCCGCTGCGCCTGCGCGTGGCGCCGCGCTGGGGCGGCGCGCGCGTGGCGCTGGCCGATGGCCAGTCGCAATGGCCGTCGGCCCTGCTCACTGGCCTGGGCACGCCGTGGAACACCCTGCAGCCCGAAGGTGAACTGAGCCTGAGCACCCAGGGCCTGGCTGCCGAATGGCTGGCCGGCCGGCTGCAGGTGGACGGCCGCGCGGAGGTCACGGCGCGCCACGTGTCGTCGCGCCTGTCCACGCTGCGGCCCATCGGTTCGTACCAGCTCAAGCTGAGCGGCGGCCAGGCCGTGGCGCTGGATCTGTCCACGCTCGAAGGCAGCCTGCGCCTGTCAGGCAGCGGCCAGTGGGTGGGCGGGCGCCTGCGCTTCAACGGCGAGGCCAGCGCCGCGCCGGGGCTGGAGGCGCAACTGGCCAACCTGCTCAACATCATCGGCCGCCGCCAGGGCGACCGTGCCATCATTTCATTCGGCTGAGCACCCCCCCTAAGCGCCGCCCCGTCTCTCCTGTATGGCTTTTTTACATCAATCCAGACGCCTGCGCCCCGTGCAGGATGACCCAACTGCTACAGTCGCCATAGCTTGCCAGGCTGCTGACCCGATGCTCCGTGCTCCTCATCACCCCCACCCGCCGGCGCCTGCGCGCTGGGGCGTGGCCGTGGCCGCCGCGCTGGCGCTCGCGCTGGCGGGCCCTGCGCAGGCGCAAACCACCGCCTCCGACAGCGCGCCCGCGGCGCGCAGCGGCGGTAATGTCACGCTGGATTTCGCCAACGCCGAGATCGACGCCGTGGCGCGCACCATGGCCACCATCACCGGCCGCAACGTGGTGGTCGACCCGCGCGTGAAGGGCACCATGACGCTGACCAGCACCGCGCCGGTCAGCCCGGCCGAGGCCATGCGCCTGTTTGGCGCCCAATTGCGCACGCAAGGCTTTGCGCTGGTGGACAACCGCGGCATGGTGCTGGTGGTGCCCGAGTCCGAGGCCAAGCTGCAATCCGCCGCCGTGTCGGCCGGCGCGGTGCGCGGCGGCGGCCAGATCCAGACGCAGATCTTTCGCCTGACGCACGAGAACGCCAACAACCTGGTGCCGATCCTGCGCCCGCTGATCAGCCCCAACAACACCATCAACGTCAACCCCGGCACCAACGCGCTGGTCATCACCGACTACGGCGACAACCTGCAGCGCCTGGGCCGCATCATCGCGGCGCTGGATGTGTCCAACGCCACCGGCGTCGAGATCGTGCGCCTGCGCCACGCGGTGGCGTCCGACCTGGCGCCGCTGGTGGCGCGCCTGATTGAATCCGGTGGCGGCGGCACGTCCGCGGTGGCGCAGGGCGTGCCGGGCCAGCCCGGCGTGCCGCCCGCGGCCATGGGCGTGGCCACGGGCAGCGGCGACGGCTACCGCACCACGCTGGTGCCCGAGCCGCGCAGCAACGCCATCATCGTGCGCGCCGCCAACCCGGCGCGGCTGGCGCTGGCCAAGACGCTGATCCAGCAGCTCGACCAGGCGCCGCAGGCGCGCCCCGACGGCGGCAGCGGCAACATCCACGTCGTCTACCTGAAAAACGCCGACGCCACCAAGCTGGCCGTCACCTTGCGCGCGGCAATGGCGGCGCTGCCGGGGCAGAACAACACGGCGGGCGGCGGCGCGGCCGGGGCAGGCGGTGGCGCGTCCGGCACCGGCGGCCTGACGGCCAGCCAGCCATCCCAGAACCTGGGCAACACGAGCAACAGCGGCCGCGGCACCGGCATGGGTGGCCTCAACAGCGGCCCCAGCATCAACGCCGCTGGCGGCAACCAGCCTTCCACCGGCGGCCAGATCCAGGCCGACCCGGCGACCAATTCGCTGATCATCAGCGCCCCCGAGCCGGTGTACCGCGAGCTGCGCGCCGTCATCGACCAGCTCGACCAGCGCCGCGCGCAGGTGTTCATCGAAAGCCTGATCGCCGAAGTCAACATGGACCGCGCGGCCGACTTCGGCGTGCAGTGGCAGGCGTTTGGCCAAAGCGGCAGCACGGTCGGCGTCATTGGCACCAACTACTCGACCGGCCGGGGCAGCGGAACCGGCAACTCGACCAACATCTTCGACATCGCGGCGGCGGCGCTGGGCTACCAGAACACCGGCAACGTCAGCAGCCTGGCGACGGGCCGGCCCAATACCGGCTTCAACCTCGGGCTGGCCACGCGCGCGCTGGGCGTGCTGGCCAACTTCATCCAGAGCACCGGCGCCGGCAACGTGCTGTCCACCCCCACGCTGCTGACGCTCGACAACGAAGAGGCCAAGATCATCGTTGGCCAGAACATGCCCTTCGTCACCGGCAGCTTCACCAACACCGGGGCCACGGGCGGCACCACGATCAACCCGTTCCAGACGTATGAGCGGCAGGACGTCGGCCTGACCTTGCGCGTGCGCCCGCAGATCAGCGAAGACGGCACCATCAAGATGGTGATCTACCAGGAATCGTCCAACCTTCAGGCCACCACCGAGGCCGGGCCCATCACGCGCAAGCGCGCCATCGAATCGAGCGTGCTGGTCAACGACGGCGCCGTCGTCGTGCTGGGCGGCCTGCTGGAAGACCAGTACACCTCCAGCGTCGACAAGGTGCCGGGACTGGGCGACGTGCCGGTCATCGGCAACCTGTTCAAGAGCCAGAACCGCAAGCTCACCAAGACCAACCTGATGGTCTTTCTGCGCCCGGTGATCGTGCGCGATGCCGCCTCCACCGAGAGTTATTCGCTCGACCGCTACGAGCTGATGCGCTCGGCACAGCAGGGCAACCAGCCCCAGCCCAGCAGCGTGCTGCAGATCAACCAGGCGCCGGTGATGCCGCCCGTGGTGCCCGCCAGCCCCGATGCTTGGTCGCGCCCGGCGCCGCCGCCGCCGCTGATCAACCCCGCCGCGGGCGAGGGCAACTACTACGGCGGCACCACCATCACCAAGCCGTAGCCATGCGCTACCCGCTGCCCTACGCCTTTGCGCGCACCGCGCGGCTGCTGCTGGAAGACGATGGCCAGGCGCTGACGCTATGGCACGACGGCCGCCCCGACGCCGGCCATTTGAGCGAAGTCATGCGCCGCTTTGGCGCCGCGCAGCAACCGCTGTCGCTGCAACAATCCGACCCGCACACGCTGGCGCAGCGCATCAGCACCGCCTATTCGCAAAGCGAATCCAGCGCCGCCGCCGTGGTGAGCGAGGTCGAATCCGACGCCGACCTGTCGCGCATCATGCAGGAGCTGCCGGCCGTCGAAGACCTGCTGGAATCGGCCGACGACGCGCCCATCATCCGCATGCTCAATGCCCTGCTCACGCAGGCCGCACGCGACGGCGCCAGCGACATCCACATCGAGCCGTATGAGCGCCACAGCAGCGTGCGCTTTCGCGTCGACGGCGCGCTGCGCGAGGTGGTGCAGCCCAACCGCGCACTGCACGCCGCGCTGATCAGCCGGCTGAAGATCATGGCCGACCTGGACATCGCCGAAAAGCGCCTGCCGCAGGACGGCCGCATCAGCCTGCGCCTGGGCACCCGCGCCATCGACGTGCGCGTGTCCACCATCCCCAGCGCGCACGGCGAGCGCGCGGTGCTGCGCCTGCTCGACAAGAGTGAGAGCAAGCTGAGCCTGGAAGCGGTGGGCATGCAGGGCGCGGTGCTGCAAAAGTTCGAGCGCCTGATCGCCCAGCCGCACGGCATCATCCTGGTCACCGGCCCCACCGGCAGCGGCAAGACCACCACGCTGTACGCCAGCCTGGCGCGGCTGGACGCGCACCGCAACAACATCATGACGGTGGAGGACCCGATCGAATACGACCTGCCCGGCGTCGGCCAGACGCAGGTCAACCCCAAGATCGAACTGGACTTCGCCCGCGCCCTGCGCGCCATCCTGCGGCAAGACCCCGACATTGTGATGATCGGCGAGATCCGCGACATCGAGACGGCGCAGATCGCCATCCAGGCCAGCCTGACCGGCCACCTGGTGCTGGCCACCCTGCACACCAACGACGCCGCCAGCGCCGTCACCCGGCTCATCGACATGGGCGTGGAGCCTTTCCTGCTCAGCTCATCCCTGCTTGGCGTGCTGGCGCAGCGGCTGGTGCGCAAGTACTGCACCACCTGCGGGGGCAAGGGCTGCGACGCCTGCGGCGGCACCGGCTACGCGGGCCGCACCGGCGTGTTCGAACTGCTGGTGGTCGACGACGACATCCGCGCCCAGGTGCACGGCCAGGCCCCCGAGGCCGACATCCGCGCCGCCGCCCTGGCCAAGGGCATGCAACTGATGCGCGACGATGGCGAGCGCCTGATCCAGCAGGGCATCACCAGCCGCGAGGAAGTGCTGCGGGTGACGCGGGATTAGAGGCCTTTTTGGCCTTCAGCGCCCGTCTGACGTGCGCAAGAAGCTATTATTTTTGTAGCAAACTGCGGGCCGGAATCAGGGGCGGAGGCTGCGTGCTCCCGCGAACTCCTGCGCTGGCACCGCAACTGCGCGTTGATGCGAACGTTTGAATGAAGCGGCCGGTACTCCGGTCCGCTTGCATGCTGGGTTAGACATCGCTGCTCCTCTGAACGCCATACGTTTGCATAGCAGACGCTACCTGCGATTTCTCTGTTGTTTCGGCGGTATAGAGGCGATAACTCGGGGCAATGATTGGCTCCACTGAGACGGCCTGAATGACGAAGACGGAGCGAATAGGAAACTTCGCACCGGCCATAGCTTCCAGCGGCGTAGACCACTTAGAGAAATCGGCGTCGGATCTTCTTATATTCCGCGCGGTACCGATGACCTTGAATCCCTTTTGAACAAAGATATCGACGAAGCTGATGCAAACACGAGAATTGACTTCGATGTTGCGTTCACTCGTTGGCGATGCAATGTTTGCAACTACGATGTGCTGAGAGTCGAAGGCAGCAAATATCTCCTTCGGGGAGACGTTCGGCTGACCCGTTTCGTCGACGGTGGCAAGCCAGCACAGCACGCTGCGACTGGTTTAATCCAGGACTTCAGAGGTGAGCATGAGGCGGCCGGATGTTTGGATTTGTGATGTCTAACGGCCAAAGTAAGCGGCTGGCCGTAGGCCAGTCCGCTTGACTGCAGAGTTAGACCCGAAGGCCAAAAGGGAGCGCCTGGATTTGAAGACGGGCGCGACCCACAAAAAAACGCTGGGCCACGGAAGCGGCGCAGCGCTGCAAAAATAATAGCTACTGGCGCTTGAGTGGCAAGCGCTAGAGGCCAAAAAGGCTACAACCTGACGCAGCGAATGCGCGCGAAGCCCGGCGCAGCACCCAAACCCCAAAGGAGAAACTTTTGAGAAAGGCGAAGCGCTGGAATGAATAGCGGCCTGCATAAATTGGGGTGTCTGCGGGACTAACTTGATTTATACAGCGAATCCGCGTCATATCGGTTAACCCGACACGCTTCAGCGGAGCCTGAACGCCATCGTACATCCTTGCTGCACCGGCGCGCAAGCATTTATACTGTAAAAATGACCAGTTTAACTACATCTCCGCCGAAGTTGCTTGACCAGTTGCGTTCGGCGGCGCGTTATCGGCACTTTGCGCTGGCGACGGAGAAAGCCTATGCGCATTGGGTGAGGGCGTATGTTCGCTTCCATGGGTTGCGGCATCCGCGCGAGATGGGGGCGCCAGAGGTTGAGGCGTTTCTCACGCACCTGGCTGAAGTCCGACAGGTGTCTCCGTCCACTCACAAGCAAGCCTTGGCGGCGCTGCTGTTTTTGTATCGCGAAGTGCTGAAGATGGATTTGCCGTGGATGGCCGAGGTGGGCCGGCCACGGGCGGTGCGGCGCTTGCCGGTGGTGCTGACCACCGACGAATTGCAGCGCACGCTGGCGGGGCTGGAGGGCAGCCCGCTGCTGCTGGCGCAGTTGCTGTACGGCACCGGCATGCGGGTGATGGAGGGCTTGCGGCTGCGCGTGAAGGACGTGGATTTTGACCACGGCGCCATCGTGGTGCGCGAGGCCAAGGGCGGCAAGGACCGGGTGGTGATGTTGCCCGTGACGCTGCGCGAGCCGCTGCGCCTGCACATGGCGCGGGCGCACGCGCTGTGGGCGCAAGACCGGGCAGACGGCGTGCCGGGGGTGGAGCTGCCGCATGCACTGGCCGCCAAGTACCCGCGCGCCGGGGAGAGCTGGGCATGGTTCTGGGTGTTTCCGCAAGCCGTGCTGTCCACCGACCCGCGCAGCGGCGTGCGTCGGCGCCACCACGGCTATGCCGACACCTTCAGGCGCCAGTTGAACCGCGCCATGCGTGCGGCGGGCATCACCAAGCCGGCCAGCCCGCACACCCTGCGGCACAGCTTTGCCACGCACCTGCTGCAGCGCGGGGCCGATATCCGCACGGTGCAGGAGCTGCTGGGACACGCGGATGTGAGCACGACGATGGTCTACACCCACGTGCTGAAGGTGGCGGGCGGCGTGCCGAGCCCACTCGACACCCTGATGGACAGCCGGCCGCCGCCTGCGGTGACGGTGCAGCAGCTGAACGAGATGCCGCTTTAGCTACTGTTTCAATAGCTGCTCGCGCTTGCTGTTTGGCCGCTATGGAGGGTTTTGAGCATGAATGCATGCGATGGCAGGACAGCCCGGTGGCCCGGGCAAGCCAGCGCCGTTGGTGCGGCGGCTGGCAGCGCTGGCGGGTGTCAAGGGAGATGCATGTCTGCGCATGCAGGCGAATCCATATAGGGAGTATATGGCTTTAGCGCCCGTCAATAGAGCGCTGGCAGCCACCTATGCAGGGAGTATATGAAAACGTCGCGACAACGAAGACCCGCTTGCGGGGCCAGCCCGGAAGCTGGGCTTCGCTGCGCTCAACGCCAGCCTACCGGACACGTTCTGCCCCAACAAAAACCCCGCAGCGCTTGTGCACGCTGCGGGGTCAGCTATTCAAAGAATAGCGTTCAGGCGCTTCAGCCAGCGTAGCCCGGGTTGGGCAGGCCGCCGGTCAGCTTGGGCTGGTTGAGCTGGCGCGGCGATACCTTGCCGCCGCGGGCCTTCAGCCATTTCTCGACCAGCTCCCACACCATGGGGTTGCCGGCCTTGGCGGCGTCTTCGGCCACGGGGGCCCAGCCGGCGACCTTGTAGGTCTTGTCGGCGTCGATGAGCTGGCCCTTCAGGCGCATGTCGCTGATGCGCTTGCCGGCGCCGGCGGTGGGGTCGCACGCATAGGTGAGGCCGCCCACGCGCACCATGTCGCCGCCCTGCTGGTAGTACGGGTCGGGGTTGAACAGGTTGTCGGCCACGTCTTCCAGCACGGTCTTGATCATGTCGCCCTTCATGTCGGTCAGGGTGGCATAGCTGTAGGTGGTGGCGGTCATGTCGAGCAGCCATTCGCGCGTGATGGGCTGGCCGGGCAGCAGCGTGGTGCCCCAGCGGAAGCCGGGCGAGAAGGCCAGGTCGGCGCCCTGCACGTCCATCAGCGCGTCGACGATGAGCTGGTCGCCGGTGCCGTTGAAGTTGCCGCGGCGGTACAGCGTGCCTTCGGTGACGGCCAGTTGCTCGGCCAGCTTGGCCTCGTAGGGGCCGCGGATCTTGGTGATCAGCGTGTCCATGTCCTTGTCGGCCGGCAGCATGTTGGCGAACACGGGCAGCAGCTTGTAGCGGTAGTCGGCTACCTTGCCGTTCTTGACGTCGAAGTCGAGCACGCCGAGGAACTTGCCGTTGCTGCCGGCGTTGGTCACCAGCGTCTGGCCCCCGGCGTTCTTGACCACTGTGGCCACGGGCATGCCGTCGTGCGTGTGGCCGCCCATGATGGCGTCGATGCCGCGCACGCGGCTGGCCATCTTCAGGTCCACGTCCATGCCGTTGTGGCTGACGACGACGACGACCTGCGCGCCCTTGGCGCGCGCTTCGTCGACCACCTTCTGCATGTTTTCGTCCTGGATGCCGAACTCCCACTCGGACACCATGTAGCGCGGGTTGGCAATCGGCGTGTAGGGGAAGGCCTGGCCGACGATGGCCACGGGCACGCCGTTCATCTGCTTGATGACGTAGGGCTTGAACACCGGGTCGCCGAAGTCCAGCGTCTTGATGTTCTGCGCCACGAAGTCGACCTTGCCGGCGAAGTCCTTCTCGACGATTTCCTTCACGCGGTCCATGCCCAGGGTGAATTCCCAGTGGCCGGTCATCACGTCGACGCCCAGCAGTTTGCAGGCGTCGACCATGTCCTGGCCGTTGGTCCACAGCGAGGTGCCGCTGCCCTGCCAGGTGTCGCCGCCGTCCAGCAGCAGCGCGCCGGGGCGGCTGGCGCGCATGCGCTTGACCAGCGTGGCCAGGTGCGCAAAGCCGCCCACCTTGCCGTAGCGCTGGGCGGCCTGCTCGAAGTCGAGGTAGGTCAGCGCGTGCGCCTCGGCGGTGCCGAGCTTCACGCCGGCGGCCTTCAGCAGGTGCTCGCCCACCAAGTGCGGCAGCTTGCCGTTCATCTCGGCGATGCCCAGGTTCACACTCGGCTCGCGGAAGTAGATGGGCTTGAGCTGCGCGTGGCAGTCGGTGATGTGCAGGAAGGACACGTTGCCGAATTTGGGGATGTCGTACAGGCCTTCGGCGGCCGTCTGGGCGCTGGCGTTGGCAAAGTGGCCCAGGCCCATGCCGGCGGCGCTGGCGGCGCTGAGCACTTGCAGGAATTCGCGTTTGGTGAGGTTCATATCAGCACTTACTGATGTATGTGAGACAAAAAAGCCCGGCCTGGCCGGGCTGAAGGGACAGGGTTTACTGGTTGACCGGCGACTTGGGATCGAGCAGCAGGGCCACCAGGTGGCGCACCTGATCTTCGTTGAGGATACCCATGTGGCCGGCGCGCGGCATGTTGGAGCAGGCGTTGTAGGCCTTGCTATTCCAGATCTTGCCCCAGGTGTACTTCACCATTTCCTGCGCAGCGGGGCTGTTCGGGTCGGTCACGCCGCGAATCTTGCCGAAGTTGTACAGGCTGGTGCCGATGGTGCCGAAGGAGATTTCCTCCTTGGTGATCTGGTGGCAGTTGTAGCAGTTGCCGCCGTTCACGGTCTTGGCCGTGTCGGTCCAGGTCATGCCGCGGCCGCTCTGGGCAATCTTCTCGCCCTCGCGCCAGTCGCCCAGGAACTTGCCGTCGGAAGGCCACTTGATGGCCTTCATGTTCAGCTCTTCGATGCGCTTGGCGGTGTCCCCGTCCAGCGGCTTGCCGGCCACGTCGGCGGCGTTGCACAGGCGCGTGGTCTCGTCGTCGCGGAACACGTCGGCCACCTTGACGATGCCTTTGTCGTGGAAGGATTGCTTGACGATCTGCTGCGTCAGCGCGTCGAGTTCGGCTGCCGACTGCGTGCTGCCGCCCGCCGAACCGCCACTGCCGGCGCAGCCGGCCACCAGGGCCGCCGCGGCGACCAGCGCCAGAATGTGTTTGCTCTTGCTCATGACGACATATTCCTTTCAGAGATCCGTTGCGCTTTCAACCAATACCGATGGCCGCGGAGCAGGCCACGCCAGAACGCCGTGGAGCGGGCTTGGCCCGGCCACAGGCGTTGTCCCCTTGGGGGGAAGACGCCGAAGGCGGCTCAGGGGGGTCATCTTTTGATGGTGGGAACGGCGGACTTGTCGCCCTTGGCGTTCACGCCCAGGTACACACCCAGCGCCACGGTCACGTCGCTGGCGAAGTCGGGCTCGGGAAAGCGCTGCTGGCGGTAGCAGTCGTTCAGGCGGTGCTGCATGCTCCACATCTGCCCGTTGGACACGCGGTAGGCCGGCCAGGCGGCAAAGCCCACGCCGTCGCCGGGCGCCTTGGTCAGCAGCGGCAGATCCTGCAGGCGGATGCGCTTGCCCTCTTCGCCGTGGCACGAGGCGCAGGCAAAGTCGTGCGGGCCGCCGCGCTGGAAGAACAGGCGCTTGCCCACCTCGTACATGGTGCGCTCCTGCGCATGCGACTGCGGCAGGTTGAAGGCCATGCCCTTGGACTGCGCGGCAATCCAGGTAGCCAGCGCGGTGGTGTTGGCGCGCTCGCCACGGCCCCACTGGCCCTTGATGATTTCCTTGGGGTCGATGCCCTGCAGCGTCTGCATGCAGGTGATCAGGCGCGACTCCAGATCCTGCACCTTGTTGGTGTCCTTGAAGTGGCGCGGCAGCTCGACGAAGGCGCCCTTCACCACGCCCGGGCCCTTGCCCAGGTCGCATTTCTCCAGCGAGGCGTTCTTGGGGCCGCGCGGTTTCTTCCACAGCTCTTCGCCCTTGGCCTCGAACAGCTCGGCCGGGTTGCCGTCCTGCAGCATCTCGCGGTATTCCTCGATCGCCTGGATCGAGGTCTTCTCTTGCGCCAGTACGGCGCCACTGGACGCCATCAGGCCGAGTGCGGCGACCGCCAGAGAGAGCTTTCGTATTTGCATCCTGCTTGTCTCCTCGTGATGCAGAAAAAGGAAAGGCGGGCGTGGGGCCTGTTCACGCCCGCCTTGTGGGGACGAAGATGAAGCGCTTACGACACCGTGGCTTCGTCGGTGCGGGATTCGCCCTTGTTGTCCTTCCAGGTCACGGCGATCTTGTCGCCAGCCTTGGCGCCCTTGATGGCGAACTGCAGGAAGGGGTTCTTGGACACTGCGGGGCCCCACTCGCAGGAGAACACGGGCTTGCCGTTCAGGCTGGCCGTGACGTCCTGGATGTGCCATGCGGGCACCAGCTTGCCGGAAGCGTCCTTGCGCTGGCCGGACTCCATCTCGTGGCTCATGAGCACGCGCACCGTGGCCTTGTCGCCAGCGGCCTGAGCGCGGATTCGCATCGGATCTGCCATGTCTTTTCTCCTAATTCAATCTGTGATCAAAAACGTTCAAGAGGCCGCGGAGCAGGCCGCCCGGAAGCGCCGTGGAGCGGGCTTGGCCCGGCCACTGGCGTTGTCCCCTGGGGGAAGGCGCCGCAGGCGACTCAGGGGGGGCATCATCTAGCCGCCGCAGCCGCCCAGGGTGACCTTGACTTCCTTCTTGGCGTAGTGCGCCTTGCCGTCGGCGGTGATGGCCACGGCGTAGACGTCGGAAGACTCGCCCATCTTGGCGCGGGTGGCAAAGCTGGCGTCCACCTCGGGCGTCACGTTGAACACGGCGACCAGCGCGTTGGGGTTCTTTTCGACCAGCAGCAGCAGCTGCTTGACGTTGGGCAGCGTGCTGGCCACGGCCAGCGGCACGACGGCGCCGTTCTCGGCGATGTCGGGCGCGGTCAGCGTCACGCCGGCGTCAGCCGCGGGGGCGCCGCTGGCGCCCAGTGCCTTGAGGGCGTCGTTCAGGCTCTTGGCATCGAAAGCGGCCTTGTTGAAGGCCAGCGCGTATTGCGGGAACAGGCCGGTGCCGGCCAGCAGACCCGCCACCACGGCGCTCTGCTTGAGGGTTTGTCGACGTGTCTGCATCGTACTTCTCCTGTAAATAAGTGAATGCTAATGCTTGAGCGGAAAGCGCACATGGGGAAAATCCCCAGCACACCCCGAAGGGTGTGCGGTCGTCACCGGCTGGCGCCGGCCGCCAGCCAGGCGGCCATGGCCTTGGTGTCCTCGTCCGGCAGGGTCTGCGGCGGCATGGGGATTTCGCCCCAGACGCCGGAACCACCGGCCTTGATCTTGCCCGCGAGGTAGTCGGTCTTGCCGTTGTACTTCTTGGCGATCTCGACGAAGCTCGGGCCCACCAGCTTGCCGTCGATGTTATGACAGGCGGTGCAGGCGTGCTTTTGCGTCAGCGCAATGGCGGCGGCGTTCGGGCTGGCGGCGCCACCCACGGGGCCGACCACCTTGACCGGGCCGGCGGCATCGCCCAGCTTGCCCTCGGCCTTGCTGGTGTCGGAGCCGCGCTGCGGGCCCACGGTGCGGTTCTGCTCGCGCAGGTTGCCGTGGGCGTCGCGGGCGTGCTCGGGCAGGCGCGAGGAGATCTTCAGCTCGGGGCAATTGGTCATGCAGGCGGTGCCCACCACGTCGGGCTTGGCGGTGCCGTTCAGTTCCTTGCCCGGCCACATGGCGTGCGCGGTGGTCATGCCGTTGCGGTTGGGCATCTTCTGCTGCACTTCGGCGATGTTCTTGTCGGACAGCGTGAAGTTCTCGGGCACCACATGGGCCAGGTTCAGCAGGAAGGCCGTGACGGCGTACACCTCGTCGGGCTTGAGCGACTTGGGCCGATCCCAGGGCATGGCGCGGTTGATGTAGTCCCACAGCGTCGAGACGGTGGGCACCTTCATCAGGCTGGTGCGGCCGGGGTAGTCGGTGCGCGTCAGGTTGGCCACGCGGCCGGTCTTCACGTCCTCGGCCGTGGTGCCGCCCACCAGCGGGGTGAACACCGAGTTGGATTCGGCGAAGAAGCCGTGGCAGCTGGCGCACTTGCTTTCCCAGATGTCCTGGCCGGCGGCGACCGAGCCGCTGCCGGGCGGCAGGCCCTTGAAGTCGGGGCGCACGTCGATGTCCCAGGCCGCCACTTCCTTGGGCGTGGCGGCGCGGCCGATGCCGGGGAACTTGTCCTGCGCCAGCGCCGGCAGGGCAAAGGCGGCCAGCAGCAGCGTGGCGAGCGCTTTACGAGAGCTGGACATTCTTCACCTCGCCGTTTTCCTGCACCAACCACGACTGGATGGCATTGTTGTGATAGATGGAGCGGTTGCCGCGCACGTCGCGCAGCTGCTTGTAGTTGGGTTGCACGTAGCCGGTGTCGTCCATCGCGCGGCTCTGCACGATGGTGGGCTTGCCGTCCCACACCCAGTCGAGGTTGAAGCGCGTGAGGCACTTGTCAAGCACCGGCGTCTCGAGCCGCGCATTGCGCCAGCTGCGCCCGCCGTCGACGGACACGTCGACGCGCTTGATCTTGCCGCGGCCCGACCAGGCCAGGCCGCTGATGTTGTAGAAGCCCTTGTCGAGCAGCACCTGGCCGCCCGAGGGCGTGGTGATGACGCTCTTGCACTCCTGGATGCTGGTGTACTGGCGGTGCGTGCCGTCGGGCATCAGGTCGACGTAGTGGATGGCCTCGTCCTTCGTCGCCCAGGGCTGGTCGCCCACTTCGACGCGGCGCAGGTATTTCACCCAGCTCACGCCCTGCACGCCCGGCACCACCAGGCGCAGCGGGTAGCCGTTCTCGGGGCGCAGCATCTCGCCGTTCTGGCCGTAGGCGACCAGCACCTGGCCGCTGGTGACCAGACTCATGGGGATGGTGCGCGTCATGCTGGAGCCGTCGGCGCCTTCGGCCAGCACGAATTTGCCGCCCTTGAGGTCGGCGCCGGCCAGCTCCAGCAGCGTGATCAGCGGCACGCCGGTGAACTCGCTGCACGACAGCATGCCGTGCGTGTACTGGCAGGTGGGCACGGCCACGTTGCCCCACTCCATGCCGGTGTTGGCACCGCACTCGATGAAGTAGAAGCGGCTGACGCTGGGCAGGCGCATCAGTTCGTCCATGGTGAACACCTTGGGCGTCTTGACCATGCCATTGACCATGAAGCGGTGCTGCGCCGGATCGACGTCCCACCAGCCCTGGTGGTGGCGCTCGAAGTGCAGGCCGCTGGGCGTGACGATGCCGAACAGCGACTGCAGCGGCGCGAACGACACCGACGACTGGGTGGATTGCGTCAGGCCGGGGCTCTGGCGGCGCTGCACGTTGCCCTCGAACTTCGAGGGCAGGCCGTAGCCGTCGGTCACCACGGGCTGGCCCAGGCCGGTGCTGTGCGCCGGCAGGTTCAGGATGGCCGGGTCGCCGTCGGCGGCCGCGGTCTGCGCCGTGGCGCGTGCGGCAGCACCACCGGCCAGTGCGGCGGCAAAGGCACCGCGGATGAAGTCACGCCGGCCGCGCTTGCCCTCGGCAAACACGGTGCGGACACCGGTCTGGTCGAGAAAGCTCTCGGGCGCCTTGCGCAGGCGCCCGCGGTCCAGGCTGGCTGGAGCGGGTTGAAGTTGGTCGTCTGCCATGGGTTTGAAAATTTGTATATGCGCAAGCGCTGATATTAACGCTGATTGACCCTGCCACGGGCCGGGGTTATCCCGAGGGCGACAGCACTTGACGGCGCGGCAGAACGGCAGCAGTCAATCCGCGAAGCGGTAGTGGTCGCGGTTGAGCACGGCGGCGACCGAGGTCACCTCTTCGGGGAACAGGCCCAGGTTCAGCTCGGTGTTGCACTGCTCGACCATGCCGCGCAGCAGGCCCGCGGTGTTGATGCGCCCCTTGGGCCGGTAGATGGCGTTGCCGGCGTCGGCCCACTTCTTGGCGTGGCACTCGCTGCACTTGTTCTCGGCGATCAGCTTTTCGCCCAGCTTCAGGTCGGCCTCCTTGAAGATGGCCGGGCCTTGCGCGGCAGCGCCCAGGCTGACGCCAGCCAGCGCGGCCAGTGCCAGGGTGCGGATGCGGGGAAGGTGCTTCATGCTGGTCTCCTTGGTGCAGCTTGCGGGGCAGCCCGCTTCAGGGCCGGACTCTGTTTTTTATAGTGGCCTGCGCTTGTCTGCAAACAATTTCAAGACAAAAGTATCTGAAATCGTTGTATATCAAGCGCTGGCAGCTATCTTTTTTGCTTGATCATCACCAAGTCTCAGAGGGGGCGCGGACCGCATCCGCTGTGTGGGAGCGGGCTTGCCCGCTCCCACAACACGGTCTGAGACTTGTTTTCAATGTACCCAACCCATCAACCGGCCGCCACCGCCTTGCGCGCCTGCGTCAGCCGGTTGTCCAGGTAGGCGGCGTAGAAGTCGGGCGAGCCGCCCACCAGGCGCTCGGCCACTTCCTTGCCGCCGGGGCCCAGGAACAGCACCGTCGGCGCGATCTTCACGTCCCAGCCGCTCACCAGCGAGTTGTGCGTGATGGGCTCGCCCTGCAGGGTGCGCGTGCCCGCGGGGCTGAGCATGTCGACCTGCACCACGTGCAGCCCCTCCTGCGCGCGCATCGGCGCCAGGTAGTTGTTGCGCACCTCGTCGCACCACGGGCAGCGGTGCAGGCTGACCATGACGACCAGTGGCTGCCGCGCCTTCAGCGCACGGGCCAGTTCGTCCTTCAGCGAGGTGGACAGCGGCAGCTTGCCCGCCGCCTGCACGCTGCCCGCGCCGGCGCCCAGCACCAGCGCGCCCAGCGCCTGCAAACCCCGGCGGCGCGAGCAGCGCAGGTGATCGTCGGCGTTCACGTTCATTCCGGGTCGTGCTCCATCAGCAGGTAGGTGTTGTAGGCGTTCATGCGGTTGGCGGGGCCGAACAGCGGCAGGTGCTCGTACTGGCTCCAGTCGGTGGCCTTGTAGGCTTCGTCGAAGGGCGTCATGTCGCGCGCGGCGGCGCCCATGGTCTTGCGCAGGTAGATGAGGTAGTCGCGCGTGAGCTGCATGTCCTTGCGCGCCTCGGTGGAGACCGGGCCGTGGCCGGGGATGATGACGCTGGTGTCGAAGGCCAGCAGCTTGTCGAGCGAGACGATCCAGTTGCGGCTGTCGGCCTGGCCGACAAACGGGATGCGGCTGCGGAACACCAGGTCGCCCGCGTACAGCACCTTGCGGCCCGGCAGGTACACCGCCAGGTCTTCGGGCGTGTGGGCGGGGCCCACGGGCTGCAGCACCAGTTGCGTGTCGCCCAGCGCCAGCTCGCGGCGGCTGTCGATCCACTCGGTGGCGGCGACCAGGCGGGTCTTGTCGTCGATCCACGGCGCCAGCTCGTCGCGCGAAGCCTGCAGGCGCAGGCGCGCGGTGTCGGCGTGCAGGTATTCGCGCCCGGCCTGGTGCGCGATGATCTTGGCGCCGGCCTGCTCGAACACCTGCAGGCCGTACACGTGGTCGGCGTGGTAGTGCGTGACGATCACGTGCGTCACCTTCTGCGGCGTGACCTTCCTGATCTCGGCCAGCAGGCGCTCGGCCAGCGCGGGCGAGCCCAGCGCGTCGACCACCACCACGCCGGCCGAGGTGACGATGAAGCCCGCGTTGGAGATGAAGTTGGCATTGGCCGGCGAGCCCAGCGCCGACAGGCCCTCGACATACCAGCAGCCGGGCGCGGCCTCGCGCGCCGTCATCTCGGGCGGAGCGGCCTGCGCGCCGGCGTCCGAGTAGCGCGCCCACGCCATGCCACCGAAGGCCACGCAGGCGCAGCGCTGAAGAAGTTGACGGCGATCAATCACAGGCTGCATCATCCGCTCTTACTATTCATAAGTTATTGCTGAATTAATTATTGGCCATGGTGACGGAACTGGCAAGCTGGGTGGAAACCTATGGCACCGCTTCGGTGCTGGCAGTGGGCGGCGCCTTCATCGGCGTGCTGTTCGGCTTCTTCGCGCAGCGCTCGCGCTTTTGCCTGCGCGCGGCGGTGATCGAGTTCTGGCACGGCAAGTTCGGCGAGAAACTCTCGGTCTGGCTGCTGGCGTTTTCCAGCGCGCTGATCCTGGTGCAGGGCTTGATCCTGCTGGGCTGGCTGGACGTGAGCAGCGCGCGCCAGCTGGCCAACCGCGGCAGCCTGTCGGGGGCGCTGGTGGGCGGGCTGCTGTTCGGCGTCGGCATGATCATGACGCGCGGCTGCGCCAGCCGGCTGCTGGTGCTGTCGGCCAACGGCAACCTGCGCGCGCTGCTGTCGGGGCTGGTGTTCGCCGTCACCGCGCAGGCCGCGCTGGCGGGCAGCCTGGCGCCGCTGCGCACCGAAATCTCCGGCTGGTGGACGGTGGACGGCGGCGCCGCACGCGACGTGCTGGCGCGCGTGGGCGCCGGCAACGTCGACGGCCTGGTGTTCGGCCTGCTGTGGCTGGTGGTGGCCATCATCTTCTCGGTGCGCAGCGGCAACCGGCTGTGGATGTGGATCGGCGGCCTGGGCACCGGCCTGGCCGTGGCAGCCGCCTGGTGGTTCAGCTACGCGGTGTCGCAGGCCAGCTTCGACGCGGTGCAGATCCAAGGCCTCACCTTCAGCGGCCCCTCGGCCGAGTGGCTGATGCGCGTGCTGGCCAGCCCGGCGCCGGCCTTCGGCTTCGACGCCGGCATGCTGCCGGGCGTATTCGTGGGCTCGTTCATCGGCGCGCTGGTGGGGCGCGAGTTCAAGGTCGAGGGCTTCAAGGACGGCTACAGCATGGCGCGCTACATCGTCGGCGCCATGGCCATGGGCTTCGGCAGCATGCTGGCCGGCGGCTGCGCCGTGGGTGCGGGCATGACGGGCGGCGCCATCTTCGCCCTCACCGCCTGGCTCACGCTGCTGGGCATGTGGGCCGGCGCCGGGCTGATGGACCGCGTGCTGGCCGAGCCGGTGCACACCGCGCAACCGGCCACGCAACAGGCGCCGGTGGTGGTGCCGGTGGCCCCTTGAAGATTACTGGTCAAATCGGCCTTCAGCGCTTATCCAGCAAGCGCTGGCAGCTATCGATTCAGTAGCTACTTGCCGGTCAGGTATTCCGCCACGGCGGCCATCTCGAGCGCGGTCATCTTCTCGACCACGGTGTGCATCACCGCGTTGTCGTTGTTGCGCTCGCGCTTGTTGAACTGCTTGAGCTGGTTGTCCAGGTACGCCGCGTGCTGCCCGGCCAGGCGCGGCAGCGCGTTGCTGCCGGCACCTTCAGGGCCGTGGCAGCTGGCGCACGAGGGCACGCCGCTGAACTTGTTGCCCTGGTGGTAGATGTACTGGCCGACGGCGGCGAGCTGCGTGTCCTTGGCCGCCTCCTTGTGCGCCGGCCGGCTGGCGTAGAACTGGCCCAGCGCCGCCATGTCCTCGGGCGAGAGATCGGTCACCATGTTGGCCATGGCGCTGCTCTTGCGCTTGCCGCTCTTGAAGTTTTCGAGCTGCTTGGCGATGTACTCGGCGTTCTGCCCCGCCAGGCGCGGAAACACCTCGCTGGCCGATTCGCCCTCGGCGCCGTGGCACAGGAAGCACGAGCCGCCGATGATCTTCTTGGCGCGCGCCTCGTCGGCGTGGGCGGGCGCCAGGCTCGCCACCATCAATGCCGCCAGAACCAGAACGGGGCCGAAGGGCTGTGTGCGCATGAAGTGAACCTCGAAAAGTCTTTCATCAAAAAGGGGCGCCATGCGCCCCGGTTGCAGTGCCGCCCGGCATCAGGCCAAGGTATCAGCCCAGATGTTGCGTGCCCAGGCCATGGCGTACTTGCCCTCCAGCTCGCTGGCGGCCACCGACACGCCGCCCGAGCCCGGCACGGCCAGCATGGTCTGCTTCTCGGCGTCGTAGCGGTGCACGCTGGCCACGTGCACCACGTCGGTGTCGCTCACGAAGCTGTAGCAGGTGTTGTTGTAGATCGGCAGCGCGTTGGGCGCGCGGCCGGCCAGCAGCGCCACGATGGCGGCCGCCGCCACCTTGCCGTGCTGGTTGGCCATGTGGCCCGACTTGGGCATGCCGGGTGCGATCTGCAGCGCATCGCCCAGGATGTGGATGTTCTTGGCGGCCTTGGATTCCATGGTCAGCCAGTCGACCTCGCACCAGCGCTTGTTGGCGGTGGTCAGGCCGGCGTTGTGGGCGATGTCGCCCGCGCGCTGCGGCGGCACCACGTTCAGCACCTGGGCCTTGATGTCGTCGTTGAACTCGAACTTGAGCGTGCCGGTGGCGGCATCGACGTCGGTCAGCGCGTGCTTGGGCCGGTAGTCGATGATGCCCTTGTAGCGGTCGGCCCAGGCTTTCTTGAACAGTGCGCCCTTGGAGGTCACGTCGTCGTTGGCGTCGAGGATCAGCACCTTGGACTTGGGCTTGGCCTTGCTGAAGTAATACGCCACCTGGCAGGCGCGCTCGTACGGGCCGGGCGGGCAGCGGTAGGGTGCCAGCGGAATGGCCAGCGCGTACACGCCGCCGTCGGGCATGGCCTCGAGCTGCTGGCGCAGCGCCACGGTCTGCGCGCCGGCCTTCCAGGAGTGCAGCACCCTGTCCTGCGCGCCGGGCTTCTTCAGGCCGGGCAGCGCATCGGGCATGAAGTCGATGCCGGGCGACAGCACCAGGCGGTCGTAGCTCAGCGTGGTGCCGCCGGCCAGGCGCACCTGGCGCTTGTCGGCGTCGATGGCGACGGCGCGGTCCTTGACGATCTTCACGCCATGGCGCCTGGCCAGGTTGTCGTAGGGCGTGGTGATGTCGGCCATCTGCTTGCTGCCGCCCAGCACCAGGTTGGAGATGGGGCAGGAAACGAAGGCATCGCCCGGTTCGACCAGCGTGACGTTGACCTTGCCATCCGACCACATGCGGATGTACTTGGCGGCGGTGGCACCGCCATAGCCGCCGCCGACGACCACGACATGGCCGCCCGCACCACTGCTGGTGGAGGCACAGCCGGCGGAAAGGCCCAGCACCGATGCGGCCGAGGCGGCGGAACCCGCCTGAATGAATTGACGACGATCCATGGTGTGCCTCCTCACTTCTTCTGCGCCGCGAACCAGGCGCTGATGGCGGCCAGTTGCTCGTCGGTGTAGCCCTTGCTGAGCTGGTGCATGATGGTCGCGGGCTTGGCGCCGCTCTTGAAGTCCATCAGCTTCTTCATCATTTCGTCCTTGTTGGCGCCCGCCAGCACCTCGTTGCCGGTCTGCGCGTGGCCGTTGGTGCCGTGGCAGGCGGCGCAGCTGGCGGCCCAGCTGCGCACCTGCAGGGGATCGACCTGCGCCTGCGCGCTGCCGGCCGCCAGGCACAGGGCCGCGGCGGCCAGGCCCGAAAACACGAAAGGTTTCATGGATGCGCTCCTCCTGGGAAATGGGTGGTGTGGGTGCGAGCGGGCGCAAGATTCGCCGCCGCTTATATGTAAACGAATGATAGGGCGGCCCCCGCGCGGGCAGACTCGGGAATAACCCCAGCGCAACGCCACGGCGACCGCGCGTCGGCGCGCCTCAGCGCGGCTCGCCCACGGTTTCGATGGCGATCTGCGTGCACACGGCGCGGCACAGCGTGACCACGCGCTCGTTGATGATGCGGTAGTAGATCTGCACGCCATCGCGCCGCTTGCCCAGCACACCGGCCTTGTAGAGCGTGTTCAGGTGCTGGCTCATGTTGGGCTGGGTGGCGTGGATCTCGGTCAGCAGTTCGCCGACGTTCTTCTCCCCGTTGCACAGCGCGCTGATGATCTTCAGTCGCATCGGCGCCGACATGACGCGGAACACCTCGGCCGCCAGCTCGAACACCTCGTCGGATTCGAGTTCGCCGTCGGGGGTGGTCACGGAAGCGGCGGCTTTTCTTTGCATGGCGGAAGGCAACGGCGGGCGGTTGGCCAAACTATACGCGTCGGCGTCGGCGCTGCGCGCCCCCTTTTCCCATGGAGAAGGGGCAAGCGACGAACGCGCTCAGGAGGGAGGTGCCCTCAAGGTGCGGCTGAGCAGGATGACCGGCACCAGGCCCACCAGCACCAGCGCCAGCGAGGGCAGCGCGGCCTCGCCCAGGCGCTCGTCGCGCGCCAGCTGGTTGGCCACCACGGCCAGCGTGTCGGTGTTGAAGGGGCGCAGCACGATGGTGGCCGGCAGCTCCTTCATCACATCCACGAACACCAGCAGCCCCGCCGCGAAGCCGGCGCGCCGCAGCAGCGGCCAGTGCACGCGCGCGGCCAGCTCCACCCCGGTGGCGCCCAGCATGCGGGCCGATTCGTCCAGGCTGCGCGGCACGCGGGCGTAGCCGCTCTGCATCGACTGCAGCGCCACCGACACGAAGCGCACCAGGTACGCCCACACCAGCCCCCAGATGGTGACGGTGACCACCGCGCCCACGCCGCTTTCGGGCCAGCGCGCCTGCAGCCAGCCCACCGGCAGCAGCAGGCCGACCACGATCACCGCGCCCGGCACCGCATAGCCCAGCGACACGATCTGCACCGCCCAGCGGCGCAGCAGCGTGGGCGCGCGGCGCAGGCTGTAGGCCAGGAACCAGGCCGCCAGCACGGCCAGCACGGCGGTGATGCTTCCTAAGCGCACGCTGTTCCAGGTCCAGATGAGGAAGCGGTCCCACGGCAGCACCGACCAGTCGGCCGACAGCGGGCGCAGCATGAAGCCCACCGGCAGCACGAAGCCCATCAGCACCGGCAGCAGGCACAGCACCCAGGCGATGGCCCCGCGCATGCCCCGCAGCGGAATCGGCCGTGCCTCACTGCTGCTGGCGCGCGCCGTGGCACTGCCGACGAAGCGCAGGCGGCGCTGGGCGCGCTGCTCCAGCCACAGCAGCACCATCACCAGCGCCAGCAGCACCGTGGCCAGCTGGGCGGCGGCGATGCGGTTGTCCATCGACAGCCAGGCCTTGTAGATGCCGGCGGTGAAGGTCTGGATGCCGAAGTACACCGATACGCCGTAGTCGGCCAGCACCTCCATCAGCGCCAGCGCGGTGCCCGCGGCCACGGCGGGCCGCGCCATGGGCAGCGCCACCTCGCGCAGGCGGCGTGGCAGCGAGGCGCCCATCAGCCGCGCAGCCTCCATCAGCTGCGGCGCGCGCTCGGCCAGCGCGGTGCGCGCGAGCAGGTAGACATACGGGTAGAGCGAGAACGAGAACACCCAGGCCGCGCCCCACACACTGCGCACCTCGGGAATCAGCCTCCCCTCCAGCCCGAAGGCGGCGCGCAACCCTGTCTGCAGCGGGCCGGAGAACTGCAGGAAGTCGGTGTACGCATAGGCCGTCACGTAGGCCGGCATGGCCAGCGGCAGCAGCAGCAGCCATTCAAAGGCGCGCCGGCCGCGGAAGTCGAACACCGTCACCAGCACCGCCGCCGGCACGCCCATGGCCACCACGCCGATGCCCACCATCACCACCAGTTGCAGCGTCACCCACAGGTATTCGGGCAGCACGGTGGCCGCCATCTCGCGCAGGATGTCGGCGGTCTGCGCGTCCCATTGCGTCCACTGGCCGATCACGGCCAGCACCGGCAGCGCCAGCACACAGGCCACCAGCAGCAGGATCAGCGTGGGAAGGGCGCGCAAGACGGGGTTTTTGCTATTTAAATAAGAGCTGCTTGCGCAGATGGGTAGCCGAATGCAGCCCGATTTCATTCAAAACCCAGGCAGCGTGTGGCAAATGAGAATTGTACGCATCTAGAATCTGCTTCCATGTTCCTCAAGATCGATCAGGTCGACGTTCGCTACCCCGGCCAGGCGCGCCCCGCGGTGCAGGACGCCTCGCTCGGCCTGCGCGCCGGCGACATCGGCGTGCTGATCGGCCCCTCGGGCTGCGGCAAGACCACGCTGCTGCGCGCCGTGGCCGGGCTGGAGCATGTGAGCGCTGGCGAAATCCGCCTGGGCGGCGAACTGGTGAGCAGCGCCCGCCAGCACGTGCCGCCCGAGGCGCGGCGCATCGGCATGGTGTTTCAGGACTACGCGCTGTTCCCGCACCTCGACGTGGGGCGCAACGTCGCTTTCGGCCTCAAGCACCTGCCCGCGGCCGAGCGCGACCGCCGCGTGGCCGAGGTGCTGGCGCTGGTCGACCTGACGGGCAGCGAGCGGCGCTACCCGCACGAACTCTCCGGCGGCCAGCAGCAGCGCGTGGCGCTGGCCCGCGCGATGGCGCCGGCGCCGCGCCTGCTGCTGCTGGACGAGCCCTTCTCCAACCTCGACGTCGACCTGCGCGAACGCCTGGCGCACGAGCTGCGCGGCATCCTGAAAAGCGCCGGGGCCACCGCCCTGTTCGTCACCCACGACCAACTGGAGGCGTTTGCCATCGGCGACCAGATCGGCGTGATGCACGAGGGCCACCTGCACCAGTGGGACGACGCCTACACCCTGTACCACCGCCCGGCCACGCGCTTCGTGGCCGACTTCATCGGCCACGGCGTGTTCGTGCCGGCGCGCATCGTGGCCAACGAGCACGGCGGCGGCGCCCGGCTCGACACGCCGCTCGGCCCGCTCGATCACCTCACCGACTGCCCGCTGCCCGGCGCCTATCCCGGCGGCCAGTGCGAGCTGCTGCTGCGCGCCGACGACATCGTGCACGACGACCAGGCGCCGGTGCGCGCGCAGGTCGTGCGCAAGGCGTTCCGCGGCTCCGAGTTCCTCTACACGCTCAGGCTCGCCAGCGGCGAGACCCTGATGGTCCACGTTCCCAGCCACCACAACCACCGCGTCGGCGAATGGATCGGCATCCGGCCGGAGGTGGACCATGTGGTGACGTTTGCGATGGCGCAGCGCGCACCGGCCTGAGGCGCACCCGGGCACACAGAACGCATCGGGGCCATGCCGTGGGCCTGAGCGCGGGTCCACCCGACGCATATTGTTTTGATACCGAGTTCCTTCGTCGTCATGTGTCCATGCATCAAGCCAACTCATCCACCGCGCGTGCCGCACTCTTGGCCACGCTTTTCCTTGCCGTCTGGCCGGCCCATGCAGCCGATCCCGTGCTGATCGACCTGTTTCGCGGAGAGCCCTCGCAGTACCAACCGCCGTACCCCAACCCGAATCCCTACACCTACTACCAGAACCTGGTGGTCGCTGGGACAACCCATCGCTATGACGCAGTGCGCCGCCTGATCACCTTCGCCAATGAGGGTGCCAACCGGGCCGTGGCGGTCAGCGGCACCACGCTGAAGTCCTCGTGGCCCAATCTCACGTTCGCCGGCACCAGCAACCCGGCAACACAGCCGTCGATCGATGTCCTGTGCGAGTACCCCATAGGCGACGCCGCGCTCGCCGGTCAGACCAACGCCTGCCGGAACTGGATTCAGGGCGCCTTCCTTTACACGGCCGTGCTGATGCCGGCCCAGGGCAATTACGCGATCAGCTGCGTGGGCAACGACGGTGCGGTGCTTGATGCCTCGAGCAGCCAGGGCACGGATTACCGGAATCTCGGCTACAGCACCAAGGTGGCCTCGTTCTGCCTTGCCGAAGCGACGGATGGCTATACAGGCAATGGTTCGCTGCCCAGTCCCGCGCCCAACACGTTGGTCAATATCCGCGTGGCCTGGAACAATTGGGGCAACGATGCCGCACTCACCATCCGCTGGACAACACCTGGCGCTTCAGCACCCGTCGCCATTCCGGCCAGCCAGCTGTTCGACCCCAGCGACCCCGCCACCTACCTGGCGGCGAGCAATGACGACTTCACGGGCACACCGCTGACCGCCGGCACGGCGGGCACCACCGCCTCGGTGTTCAGCAACGACCGCGTCAACGTCGCCACGCCGGTCAGCACCGGCGCCGGCGGCAACGTGCGGACCTACGCCCTGATCGACGACCCCGTTACCAGCGCGCCGCCCCCCGCGGGCATCACCCTCAACGCCGACGGCACGCTGTCGGTGGCTGGCACCGTGGCGCCCGGCAGCCACACGGTGACCTACCGGATCTGCCGCACCGACACCTTGCCGCAGCCGCTGTGCGCCACCGCCCAGGCCACACTGCAGGTCAACGCCAGCATCGTCCCCACCGTGGACAACGCACCCGGCCCGCTGCCGGCCGGCACCGCCGGCACGCCGATCGCCAACGTGGCGGTCAACGACCAGGTCAACGGCGCGCCCGCCACGCTAGGCACCGGCGGCAATGCCACCGTGGCGCCTTCGGGCGCGTGGCCGGGCGGCATCTCGCTCGATGCCGACACCGGAGCGGTCAGCGTGCTGCCCACCGTGCCGGCCGGCAACTACAGCCTGCCGTACACCCTGTGCGACCGTTTCGGCCACTGTGCCGACAGCACGGTCAACTTCACGCTGACCGCGGCCACGCTGGCCGCCGGCGGCGACAGCGGCAGTGCGACGGCGGGCCAGGACAGCACGCCGGTGGCCAACGTGGCGGCCAACGACACCATCAACGGCCAGCCGGTGCAGCTGGGCGCGGGTGGCAACGCCACCGTCGCAACTTCGGGCACCTGGCCGGCGGGCATCACGCTCGACCCCGCCACCGGCGCCGTGCAGGTGGCCGCCAGCGTGCCGCCGGGCCAGCACACGCTCAGCTACCAGCTGTGCCCGCTCAATGGCGACCCCTGCGTCACTGCCACCGTCACCCTGCAGGTGGTCGGCGCGGCCGGCACGGTGGCCGTGCCCACGGTGAGCCAGTGGGGCCTGATGCTGCTGGGCAGCCTGCTGCTGCTGCCGGGGCTGCGCCGCCTGCGCCAGCGGCCCTGAGCGCCCAGCTTTACGCACCAGGATTTTGCATGAAATAGCCCTCCAGCGCCCGTCCGACGGGCGCTTACAGCTATTTATTCAGGAGCATCCACGCCGTTGCGCAGGCCGTCCACCTGACGGCGCAGCTCTGCCGCCCATTCGCGTCGCTCGCGCCCCTCGGGCGACTGTGCCTGGCCGTAGCTGACGACGGCGCGCAGGCCGGGCGTGGTGAGCGTGCGCCACACCGATTCGAGCAGGGTCTGGTCGCCGATGTACATGGGCGCCGTGCTCATGGCGCCGTTGCGGCCGTCGATGAACTGCAGGGCCACCGGCAGCGCCGGCGCATGGGCCGAGATGGCCGCCTGGATCAGGTTGGCGTGGAACGGCAGCAGCGTGATGCCGTTGCTGGTGGTGCCCTCGGGGAACACCGCCACCACCTCGCCGCGCACCAGCGCATCCCGCATGTGGTGCACCACGCGCAGCGCGTCGCGGCGCGAGTCGCGCTCGATGTACAGCGTGCCGGCGCCGGTGGCCATCATGCCGATCATGGGCCAGCGCTTGACGTCCGACTTCGAGACAAAACGGCAATAGCCCGCCGCGTGCATGACCAGGATGTCGAGCCAGGAGATGTGGTTGACGACCATCAGCAGCGGGCCGTCCTTGGGCGGCGCGCCACGCACGTCAAGGTCGATGCGCCACACGCGCAGGAAGTTGCGCGCCCAGCGCTGCACCTCGGCCTCGCGCTCGGCCTGCGAGAGCTTGGGAAAGCGCGTGCGGATGGTCCACCAGCCGCCCGCGATGTGCGCTCCACCGCGCAGCAGCAGCCAGAACGCCGTCAGCGATTTCATGCGAATGCTCCGCCGGCGTCTTTCAGTCGGCGTGTGCCAGGTGGCCGCCAACCAGCGTGGTGCGCACGCGGCCCGTCAGCTCCAGCCCGGCAAAGGGTGTGGCCTTGCCCTGGCTGCGCAACGCGGCAGGCTCGACCTGCCAGTGCGCCTGCGGGTCGAACACGCACAGGTCGGCCGCGCCGCCTTCGGCCAAGCGCCCGCAACTGGCCTGGAAGGTGCCCAGCGCGCCGCCGAGTACCTGGGCCGGTGCGCTGGTCACCACTTCCAGCGCGCGCATCAGGCCGGGGCCGCCGGGCTCGGTCCCCCACTTCAGCGCCAATGGCAACAGCAACTCCAGCCCCGTGGCGCCGGGCTCGGCTTCGGCGAAGGGCAACTGCTTGGCATCGGCCTCGACCGGGGTGTGGTCGGACACCAGCGCGTCGAGGGTGCCGTCGGCCAGCGCGGCGCGCAGGGCGTCGCGGTCGCGCTGCTGGCGCAGCGGCGGGTTAAGGCGGGCGGCGCTGTCGTAGTAGCCGATGTCCAGGTCGGTCAGGTGCAGGCTGTTGATGCTGACGTCGGCCGTCACGTTGAGGCCGTCGGCCTTGGCCTGGCGCAGCAGTTCGACCCCCGCCGCGCTGGACAGGCGGCACAGATGCAGGCGCGGGCCGGCGCCGCCGCCGCGCATGGCGCGCAGCAGCTCGAACAGCGTGTGCAGGCGAATGGTTTCGGCCGCCGCGGGCACGCCCGACAGGCCCATGCGCATGGCCAGCGGCCCGCTGGCGGCCACGCCGCCGCCCAGCCATGGATCGACAGGGCGCAGCCACACGGCGTGGCCGAAGGTGCTGGCGTACAGCAGCGCGCGCTGCAGCACCTGGGTGTTGACGATGGGCGCCTCGGCCTGGCCGAAGGCCACGCAGCCGGCGTCGGTGAGCTGACCCATCTCGGTCAGCACCTCGCCCTTCAGCCCGCGCGTGAGCGCGCCTTGCGGAAACACGCGCGCCTGGTGCAGGCGCTCGGCGCGGGTCTTGAGCATTTCGACCAGGCCGGGCTCGTCGAGCACCGGGTCGGTGTCGGGCGGGCAGACCAGACTGGTCACGCCGCCGGCCACCGCCGCGGCCATCTCGCTTTCGAGCATGCGGGCGTGCTCGTGGCCCGGCTCGCGCAGGCGCGCCGTCAGGTCCACCAGGCCGGGCAGCACCCAGCAGCCTTGGGCATCGATGGTGCGGCTGGGCGTGAAGTCGGCCGGCGGTTGGCCGATGCTGAGGATGCGGCCCGCGGCAATCGCCACGTCCGCCGTCTCGTCGCGGCCCGTGGCGGGGTCGATCACGCGGCCATGCTGGATGAGGATCTTCATGGTTTCAAGCCAAATCGGGCTCCAGCGCTTGATGGACGAGCGCCAGCAGCTATCATTTTCATACCAAACAACATCAGGCCTCGTTGCCCGCCACGATGCTCAGCACCGCCATGCGCACGCCGATGCCGAAGGTGACCTGCGGCAAGATCACGCTCTGCTGGCCATCGACCACCTGCGAATCGATCTCGACGCCGCGGTTGATGGGGCCGGGGTGCATCACGATGGCATCCGGCTTGGCCCAGCGCAGCCGCTCGGGCGTGAGGCCGAAGCTCTGGAAGAACTCCTGGCTGCTGGGCAGCAGCGCGCCGCTCATGCGCTCGTTCTGCAGGCGCAGCATGATGACGACGTCGGCGTCCTGGATGCCCTCCTGCAGCGTGTGGCACACGCGCACGCCCATGGGGCCGAAGTCGCCCGGCACCAGCGTCTTGGGGCCGACCACGCGCACCTCGGCGGCGCCCAGCGTGGTCAGCGCATGGATGTCCGACCGCGCCACGCGCGAATGCAGCACGTCGCCCACAATGGCCACCACCAGGTTGCTGAAGTCCTTCTTGTAGTGGCGGATGGTGTACATGTCGAGCAGCCCCTGCGTGGGGTGCGCGTGCCGGCCGTCGCCGGCGTTGACCACGTGCACGTGCGGCGCCACGTGCTGCGACAGCAGGTAGGGCGCGCCGCTTTCGCTGTGCCGTACGACGAAGATGTCGGCCGCCATGGCGCTGAGGTTGGCCACGGTGTCGAGCAGCGATTCGCCCTTGGCGGTGGACGAGCGCGCGATGTCGAGCGTGTACACGTCGGCCGACAGGCGCGTGGCGGCGATGTCGAAGGTGGTGCGGGTGCGCGTGCTGTTCTCGAAGAACAAGTTGAACACGCTCTTGCCGCGCAGCAGGGGCACCTTCTTCACCTCGCGGTCGCTCACGCTGACGAACTGCTGCGCGGTGTCGAGGATGTGGATGAGGATGTCGCGCGACAGGCCTTCGGTGGAGAGCAGGTGGATCAGCTCGCCGTGCTGGTTGAGTTGGGGGTTGCGTCGGGCCAGCATGGTCAGCTCTTGGTGGTGATGCTGAAGGTGAAGGCGCCATCGTCGCCGCGCGCCAGCCGCAGCGTCTGCGTGGCCGGCAGCGTGACGCGGGCGGCAGCCACTTCGGCCGCCACCGGCAGCTGGCGCCCGCCGCGGTCGACCAGCACGGCCAGCCGCACGCGGGCGGGGCGGCCGTAGTCGAACAGCTCGTTGAGCACGGCGCGGATGGTGCGGCCGGTGTGCAGCACGTCGTCGAGCAGCAGGATGTCGGCGCCGTCGATCTCGAACGGCAGCGTGGTCTGGCCGCTGGCCGACAGGCCGCGCTTGGCGAAATCGTCGCGGTGCATGGTGGACGAGATGGCGCCGGCCTGGCCGGGCAAGCCCAGGTCGGCCTGCAGGCGCTCGGCCAGCCACTGGCCGCCCGAGACGATGCCGACCAGCCGCGTATCGGCCGTCAGCAGGGGGCGCAGGCTGCGCAGCAGCTCGGCATACAGCGCCTCGGCGTCGAGCGCCAGCGTGCTGCCCGTGGTGGAACTCATGGAAGACTCCTCAGAAACTGTTCCAGGATGATGGCGGCCGACGCCGCGTCGGCATCCCGTGCGCCGGCCGCCTGGGCCTCGGTGGTGCTGTAGCGCTCGTCCACCTCGTAAACCGGCAGCTTGAAGCGGCCGCGCAGCTGGCGCGCGAACTTGCGTGCGCGCACGGTGTTCTCGTGCTCGGCGCCATCGGGGTGAAAGGGCACGCCCACCACCAGCGCATCGGGCTGCCATTCGGCCAGCCGGCTGGCGATGGGCGCCCAGCGCGCCTCGCCCTCGGCACGGATGGTGGGCTGCGGCGTGGCGCTGCGCGTGAGCCGGTTGCCCACGGCCACACCGGTGCGCTTGAGGCCGAAGTCGAACGCCAGGAAGCTCGCCTGGGTGGCGGGCACGTCGCTGCCGGAATCAGACACCATCTCGCCTACCAAATCCAATGGCCGCGGAGCAGGCCGTGCGGGAACGCCGTGGACCGGGCTTCGCCCGGCCGCTGGCGTTGTCCCTTGGGGGAAGGCGCCGCAGGTGACTCTGGGGGGACTGTCACGCGTGCCCCACGTCGGGCGACAGCATCCAGGCCTGCAGACCCAGCAGGCCCAGGGCGCGGTCGTAGCGCTGGTCGACCGGGGCGTCGAAGATCACGTCGGCATCGGCATCCACGGTGAGCCAGCTGTTGCCGGCGATCTCGGATTCGAGCTGGCCCTCGCCCCACGACGAATAACCCAGCGTGACCAGCACGCGGCGCGGGCCGCCGCCGGACGACAGGGCCTCCAGCACGTCCTTGGAGGTCGTCATCTCCAGCCCGCCGGGCACGGTGAGCGTGGAGGCGTAGATCGACTCGTCGGGCTTCAGCCCCTCGGCGACGATGGGCTCGTGCAGCACGAAGCCGCGCTCGGTCTGCAGCGGACCGCCGTGGAACACCGGCTGCCCGCCCAGCTCGGGCCGCTCCAGCGGCAGGTCGACACGCTCGAACAGGTCGGCCAGGCTGATGTCGCCGGGCTTGTTGATGATCAGCCCCAGCGCGCCGCGCTCGCTGTGCTCGCAGACGTAGATCACGCTGCGCGTGAAGGTGCCATCCTCCATGCCGGGCATGGCGATGAGAAAGTGATTCGTCAGGTTGATCGGCTGCTGCGCGTCATCGGCCATGCGGACGATTCTAGTCCGCCTTGCGCCGTGCGGCCGGATACGCTTCTACAAAAAAATGAGCTGCTGGCGCCCGTCACACAAAGATTTCAGATACAAATCGATCCAAAAACCAATGGCAACAAGCGCAAGCAGCTATTGTTTTTTTAACTCAACCTTGTGCCGTCGCGGCGGCGCGGGCGTATTCCTTGATCAGGCCCAGCAGTTCCTCTTCGGAGTACGGCTTGCCCAGGTAGTGGTTCACGCCCAGTTCGCGCGCGTGTTTGCGGTGCTTCTCGGCGATGCGCGAGGTGATCATGATCACCGGCAGATCACGCAAGTGCTCGTCGGCGCGGATGTTGCGCACGAAGTCGAAGCCGTCCATGCGCGGCATCTCGATGTCGGACAGCACCACCGCCGGGCGCTCGCCCTGCAGCCGCTCCAGGCCCTGCAGGCCGTCGGCCGCCAGTGCCACGCGGTAGCCCTCGCGCTGCAGCAGGCGCTGCGTGACGCGGCGCACGGTGATCGAGTCGTCCACCACCAGCACCAGCGGGATGTCGGAGTGGATCGACGCCGTCTCGGGCGCGGCGGGCAGGCCAGCGGCGGGGGCGGCCTCGGCCTGCGCGGCGCTGGCGCTCAGGGCACGCGCCTGCTCGCCGTACACCGCGGCCAGCGCCACCGGGTTGTAGATCAGCGCCACGGCACCCGAGGCCAGCGCCGTGATGGCCACCAGGCCGGGCAGGCGCGACAGCTGCGGCCCCAGTGCCTTCACCACCACTTCCTGGTTGCCCAGCACTTCGTCGACGTGCACGGCCACGCGCTGCTCGGCCGAGCGGAACACCACCACCGGGGTGGAGCGCGCGGGCGGCTCGGTGGTACGCGCCGAGCTTTGCAGCAGCGCGCCCGACCAGAAGAAGGGCAGATCCTCGCCGCCGAAACGGTAGGTGCCGGTCTCGTAGGCCTGCTGCAGGTCCTTGGCGCTCGCGCGCTGCACGATCTCCACCAGGTTCGACGGCACGCCCACCGACAGCTTGCCGGCGCGCACCATCACCACGTGCGTCACCGCCGTCGTCAGCGGCAGCACCAGGCGGAAGCTGGAGCCCTGGCCCTCACGCGTGTGCGTCTCGATGCGGCCACCCAGCGCCTGCACCTCGGTGCGCACCACGTCCATGCCGACGCCGCGGCCGGCCAGCTCGGTCACCTCGGTGGCGGTGGAGAAGCCGGGCGCGAACACCAGGTTGGCCACCTCGGCGTCGCTCAGCGGCTGGTCGGCCGTGATCAGGCCCTGCTGCTGCGCGCGCTCGCGGATGCGCGGCAGGTTCAGGCCCGCGCCGTCGTCGCGGAACTGCACCGACACGTCGTTTCCGGCCTGCTGCACCTCGATGCTGATCAGGCCCACCGGGTCCTTGCTGCGGGCTGAGCGCGCGGCGGCGTTCTCGATGCCGTGCACCACGCAGTTGCGCAGCAGGTGCTCGAAGGCGGGCGTCATGCGCTCCAGGATGCCGCGGTCCATCTCGATCGAACCGCCGACGATGTCCAGGCGCACCTGCTTGCCGGTTTCCTTGGAGGCCTGGCGTACCACGCGGTACAGGCGCTCGGAGATGCCCTCGAACTCCACCATGCGCGTGCGCAGCAGGTCGCGCTGCAGTTCGCGCGACTGGCGCGCCTGCGCGGCCAGGTCGTCCTCGCTGGCATCGACCGCGCGCTGCAGGCTGCGCTGCACCGTGGCCACGTCGTTCACCGACTCGGCCATGATGCGCGTCAGCTCCTGCATGCGCGTGAAGCGGTCGAACTCCAGCGGGTCGAAGTTCTGCTGCGCGTCCTTCGACAGCGCCAGGCGCGACTGCATCTGCGTTTCGGCCTGCAGTTCCACGTCGCGCAGTTGCTGGCGCAGGCGCTCCAGGTTGCTCGTCAGGTCGGTCAGCGAACTGCGCAGCTGGCCCACCTCGGCCTCCAGCCGCGCGCGCGAGGTGACCACCTCACCGGCCTGGCTGACCAGGCGGTCCAGCAACTGCGAGCGCACACGCACCGCCTGGCTGGCAGAGGCGCGCGCCGACACCAGCGACAGGGCCGCCGGCAGCGCCACGTCGCCGCGCGCCACGGGCGCCACCGGCGCCACGCGCTCGGCGGTGGCCTGCTGGGGCTGCGCCACGGGTACGGCGGGCACCGGATGTGCGACCGGAGCCGCCGGCACATCGACCGCCGGCTCGCCCGTCTGCAGACGGCGGAACGCGGCCAGCAGTTCGTCCAGGTGGTCAAGCAGCGGCTCGACGTCCTGGCTGCCGATGTTCTCGGTGCCGATGGTTTCGATGGCGGACTCGGTGCGGTGCGCCATCTCGCCCAGGCGCAGCGCGCCGGCCAGGCGCGCACTGCCCTTCAGCGTGTGCAGGGCGCGCAGCACCTGGGCGCGCGCGCCGTTGTCGGCCGGGTGCTCGGCCCATTGGCGCAGCGAAGCGCTCAGCTGGGGCAGCAGTTCCTCGGCCTCTTCCTCGAAGATCGGGAACAGGTCGGGGTCGACCGCATCCAGCACGTCGATGTCGTCGGCAATGGTGTGGCGGCCCACATCGGTGGCCGTGACCGTCGGCACGGGGGCAGCCACCGCAGCGACCGCGGGCAGCGCCTGCGCAAAACCCAGCGAGGCGGAGGTGCCGTCTTGCACCGCTGGCGCCACGGCGTCCGCGGCTTCGTCGCCATCGGTGGGCTCCAGCGCATGGACCGCCGCGAGGATGTCGGCGCTGGGGGTCTTCAGCACACCGACCGCGAACTGGTGCAGCACCCGGCGAATGTCTTCCGAGGCATCGCCCAGCACGCGCGCCTGTTCAGCGGTGCCGCGCAGCTGACCGTGCAGGCGCTGCAGCGCGTGCTCGACGGCGCGCGCCAGCTCCGACAGGGCCGTGAAGCCCACCGTGGCCGAACTGCCGGCCAGCGAATGCGCGCGCGCAATGGCCGCCTCGGGCACCGGCTGGTCCAGTTCGAGCGCCCACTCGGACAGCTGGGTGATGAGCTGGCGCGACCATTCATCGGCCTCGTTCAGGTAAACGTTGTACAGCGGGGTGCTGATGCGCAGATCGCCGATCTGCTTGTACATGTCGTCGTCCGACAGCACCTCGTCATCGACGTGCGAGCCGGCGTCGGGCGCTGCATCGCTCGGCGCCTGGTGTTCGGTGGCGAAGTCCAGTTCGCCCAGCTCCAGCGCCAGCATCTCGTCGGCCGCCCCGGCAGCCGCTTCGGCCGGCGCGTCCTCGGGCTCGGCCGCCGGCATCTCCAGTGCCGCCATGGGCAGATCCACGCTGGCTTCACCCTCTTGGTCGACCACCTGCACCACTTCGGTTGGCGCAGGCGGTGTCTCGGCGGTGGCGAAGTCCAGTTCGGCCAGATCCAGCGCGAGCATCGGCGCCTCGGAGTCGATGGCCTCCGGGGTCTCCGCTTCAGGCGCTTCCATCGCGGGCAACTCGGCGGCTGGCTCGACCTCGTCAGTCGGGTTAGACGCCAACGCGGCGGCTTCCACGGTCTCCACGGGGCCGTCCCAGATGGGGTCGGATGCCGGCGCGAAGTCGGCCTCCAGCAACGCGTCCTGGTCGGCCGCATCGACCTCGACCACCTCGATCGCCGGTGCAACATCCGCCGCCTCTGCCGCCAGATCGAATTCCAGCATGTCGACGGCAGCCGATGCAGCGGTCTGCACGGGTGTCGACGCATCGATCTCCAGGTCGGCTGCGCCCAGCTCGAGATCGGGCAGTTCGAACGCGGCCAGTGGCTCGGGCACCGGCGGCGCGGCAACTTCGGCAAGCGTGGCGTCGTCCAGCGACACCTCCACGGTCAGGTCTTCGGCATCGTCGGCGCCCATGCTCGCCGGCGCCGCCTGAACATCAGGCGCGGCCTCGGCCACCACCACGGGCTCGGGGAGCACGTCGGACTGGCCGAATTGCAGCGGAATGCGGCGGCCTTCGAGCCGCATGGCATCGGCTGCGGCGCTAAAGGGCGCGCTGCTCCAGCCCGCGTCCCGCTTGATGGCGATGTCTTCCACCCAGGCACCGAAGCCCTGCATGGCCTCGCCAGTCAGCGTGCGCAGGTCGTCCGATACCGGCTTCTGCTCGGACAGCCAGGCATTGAGCAACTGCTCCATCGACCAGGCGGCCTCGCCGAACTCCGACAGGCCGACCATGCGCGAGCTGCCCTTCAGGGTATGGAACGCGCGGCGCAGCGTTGTCTGCTGCTCGATGTCGCCCGGCGCCGAGGACAGGGCTTCGATGGCATCGCCGCCGGTCTGCACCACCTCGCGCGCCTCTTCCAGGAAGATGTCGAGCAGGTCGTCGTCTTCGAAGGCGTCGTCGTCCGACACCGCCACCGGCTCGGGCGGCACCTGGGGCGCCTGCGCCGATGCGACCGCCTGCAGCGCTTCGAGCGCGCCGCTCAGCTCGGCCTCGTCCTGCTGCCGCGCCGCCTCGGCGGCACGGTGCGCGGCATTGGCCAGGGCCGGCTTTTCGTCCAGCGCGGCCATGGCGGCGATCTGGTCGAGCTGGCCCGGAATCGTCTCGGGGGGCAGGCTGGCGTCCAGCAACTGGCCGGGCGCCGTCACCGGGCCGGCGGGCGCTGCGGGCTCGAAGTCCAGCTCGATGTCGACGCCAGCGCCAGGCTGGAACGCCTCAGCGTGCAGCGCCTCTTCGTGCTCGTCGGCCAGGCGGCCGGCAACGTGTTTCAGCTCGCCGGCTTCGGCGTCATAGACGAACAGCTTGCGCGCCAGCAGCGGCTGGTAGCCCAGCATGTCGACTTGGAAGCCCAGCGCGCCCAGGCTGTTGCCCAGCTTCTCGAAGGTGTCACCGGCTTTGATCTGCTCGGGCTCCTGCTCGGTGATCAGCCATTCGTCGACCGTGTCGCGCATGCGCCCGACCGCCAGCGCCGCCTGGTCCAGCCCCAGCACGGACAGCACGCCACGCATCTGGCCCATCAGGCTGGGCACCGGGCCCAGCACGCTCTTGTCGGCGGGATTGCGGAAGAACTGGTCAAGGTGCTGCTCGACCTCGCCCAGCGTGGTGCGCAACTCGCCCACCACCGTGCCCATGGTCTGCCGGTCGCTGACGCTGCGGTAAAGCTGCTCCATCCAGCCCTCGAGCGGTGGCGCCATGGCGCCGCCACGCACGGCATCGAGTCGCTCGGCCAGCTGCTGGATGCGGGCCGCGAACGTGGCGTCACTCGGATGGAAGTCCTCGAACGACGCCTCGAGGAACAGCACCGCGGTGGCCGTTTCCATGGCCAGTTCGGGGCTGGGCGGCTTGCCGGCCTGGGCGGTCTGCTGTGCCACGCGATTCAGCGCCTGGCCCAGCGGGCGGCCTTTTTCGTGCAGCTTGTCGAGCGATTCCGCCACCAGGCCGAACTGGTCCACGCACGCCTTCATGCGTGCCATGTCGCCACCCGCCAGCGCCGACCAGTTCTCCTTGACGGACTCGATGCGGCGGCGCGCCTGCGCCAGAACAGCCGGGTCGTACAGACCGAAGGTGGACTGGTCGTAAGGCTGCGCCACGTGGCGGCCCAGCGACCACGCTTTGCGCACCGCGTCCAGCGCGGGCGCATCGGCAGCCTGCTTCGGCACGGCCTGGGCGCAGAAGAACAGCAGATCCTGCGCCAGGCGCTCGGACACGCTCTGGTCGCCTCGGGCCAGCGTCGTGTACTGCAGCAGGATCCGTGACGCCGCCCGCTTGGCATAGACGTCCATCGGGACCAGCGCCTTGGCCATGGCCTCGAAGAAGGCCGCGGAAAGCTTCCAGAAGATGGCCGGCTGCCGGTGGTTCTCGCCCTGCGCCAGGCCGAGGCTGATGACGCCGATCTCGGCCGCCGCATTGTGGTCGGCGTGCTTCATGATCTTGAGCACGCGCTGGTCCAGACGGCTGCGCACCTCCGGCCCGTAAGCCAGCGGCTGGGCCGCGGGCGGCGTGGCCGGGTCCACCCAGCGCCACGGCCAGGTCCACAGGTCGGCCGGGTGGATGCGATCCGCACCCGCCATTTCCTGCACCTGCTTGAACTGCGGGAACAAGCCCAGCGCCGAACGCGGGCGCTCGCCCAGTTGCGACTCCAGGTATTCGACCAGTGCAAAACCGGCCCGCTCGAGCGTCTGTGCGGTCGCCTCGGTGCACTTCTCCGGATGCAGCACGAACTGCTGGACCGCCGCCTCCATGCCGCGCACCATGTGCGCCGACACGCCCTGCCCCACCATGTCCAGCGCGCCCACCACCTGGTGAAGCTGCTGGCGCGCCATGCGCAACTGGCTGGCGTCCACGGAAGCCAGGTCCACGCCTCTGGCCGCCTCGGCGTCGTGCGCGAAGCGCTTCAGGGAGCGGGTCGCCGACTCGATCGATTTGCGCGTCTCATCCAGAACCCAAGCCAGTGGCCCCAGGTCTCCCGCAACGGGCGCGCCTTGGGCGCGAATTTCGGCTTGGTGGCTCGTCACCATGACTTCATGCTCTCCAGAAGCTGTCTTCTCAAGTGAAGGCGTGCGGTCTCTTCGCGGCAGCAGCGCCTCGTTTTTTCTGGCGCTATCAGGCGATCTTGAATCGGGCCACGGATTGGCGCAGTTCGTCGGCCATGCGCGCCAAGTCACGCACCTGGTTCGCCGTGGAGCGCGTGCTCTCGCCGGTCTGCTCGGTCACGGCAAAGATGTGCTGGATGTTGCTGGCCACCTCGTTGGCCTGATCTGCTTCCTTGGAGGCTGCCGAGGAAATCTGCTCGATCAGATCGGCCAGTCGGCGTGACACGCTGTCGATCTCGGACAGCGCGGTACCGGCGTTGTCGGACAGTCGCGCACCTTCCACCACGCCCTGCGTCGAACGCTCCATGGCGGCCACGGCATCCTGGGTGTCGGTCTGAATGGCCTTCACCAGCGCCGCGATCTGCCGCGTCGCGTCACCGGAGCGCTCGGCCAGCCGCTGCACTTCTTCCGCCACCACCGAGAAGCCGCGACCGGCTTCACCGGCGGACGCTGCCTGAATGGCGGCGTTCAGCGCCAGCACGTTGGTCTGTTCCGTAATGTCAGCAATCAGTTCGGTGATCTCACCAATCTCCTGCGACGACTCGCCCAGACGCTTGATCCGCTTGGAGGTTTCCTGAATCTGGTCACGGATGGAGTTCATGCCGCCGATGGCGTTCTGCACAGCGGTCAGGCCGGATTCGGCCGCCTGCAGCGACTGGCGCGCCACCGAGGCCGACTCCTGCGCCTGCGCCGACACGTCGTTGATTCGCGCCGCCATGTCCAGCACGGACTGGCCGGTTTCGCGGATCTCGCGCAGCTGTTCGGTCGACGTGGCCAGCAGCTCGGTCGACGTGGTTTCCACCTTCGACGTCGTCTGCGCCACGCGCGTCGCCGTGCTCTGCACGTTGGCGACCAGCGAGCGCAATTCTTCCACCGTGTAGTTCACCGAGTCGGCGATCGCGCCGGTGATGTCCTCGGTCACCGTGGCTTCCTGCGTCAGGTCGCCCTCGGCCACCGTCTGCAGTTCGTTCATCAGTCGCAGAATCGCGGCCTGGTTGGCGTCGTTAACGCGCTTGCCTTCCTGCTGCTGCAGTTCGGCCGAGTGGCGCTGCTGCTCAGCCAGCATCTGGCGCTGGCGGCTGTCACGCAGCTGCACATAGGCCAGGCCGAGTGCGGCCAGCAGCGCGAGCGCGGCCGGGATCAACAGCAGCAACAGGCCAGTCAAGCCCAGACCCGACACCGAGGACAGCTTGTCCTGCAGGCCTTCCAGTTCCTTGCGCAGCGGTTCGCTCTCGGCCACGATGGCCGTCTGCGCCTCGCGCGCCGACACCAGGCCCTGCAGGTTGCCCAGAATGCCGCCCGCCTGGGCGCGCGTTTCCTCGTACATCTTCAGCAGGGCCGTCAGGCGCTCGCGCGTCTGCTCGTCGCGCGCGGGCGCAAGTCGCAGTTCCTGGCTGCCGTCGAGCAGGCCTTCACCGATCTCCTTGAACGAGTTCAGGTCCTTGCCCAGCAGGAAGACGGCCTCGGGGCTCACACCCTCCATCGTCAGGAATTCGTTGGCCGACTTGCCGATGCGCTGGGTCAGCATCACCAGCTGGCCCGCGGCCGAAATCTCAGCCGGCGGCGCGTTCTGCTGCAGCTTGAGGGACGAAATGGTTTCAGCCACTTCCAGCAGGTCGGAGGACTGGCGGCTGACCGAGCGCAGTGCCGTGCCCACCTCGGTCAGCGTCTTCTGCTCGCCCAGCACCGTGGCCGCGTTCTTCTCGGCGCGCTCCATCAGCGGCACGATCTTGCCGACCTCGGCGCTGTAGGCTTCGCCCAGCGCGGGCACTGTGGCGCTGCCGCTCTGCAGGCCGCGCACGTTGCTCGCCAGCGCGGTCGAGCTTTCCTTCAGCTCAGGGAAGGCCTCGGGACTGCCGATCAGCGCCTGAGACACCGACTTGGCGAGACGCTGCGACTGCATCAGCGACTGGCCGATGGCACCCACCTGCTGGGCGCCGCGGTCGGTTTGCGACACCGTCCAGTACACCATGGCCGCCAGCGCAATCAGCGACAGGGCCAGCAGTATCGACAGCACCCGCTGGTGCGCCGCCGCCGAACGGGTGCCCAGCAGGGGAACGGCGAACGCCTCTTCGGCAGGCAGCGCCTGCTCTTCCGGCTCATCGATGGTGGACACCATGACCGTGCTGTCGGTGGGGCCGTGCGAATCGAATGCCATCGACTGCCCATCAAGCCGCTCCTGGGCAATGGTTTCGCCCTCGTCCAGGGCAGGATCCTGGGGCTTCTTCTTGAACAGGTTGGAAAGTGCCATGTTGCGACCTTGACAAACGAACTACGCACCAATGCCCAGAAAGGCCTGGTGTTGGGAAAGGGCTTGCAGGTTGAGTTCCTGCCATTGCCGACCTTCGAGGTCGGTGTAAACGTGACCGAAATACGGCGCAGCCGACTGGTCGGGCGGGGCCGACGAGGCGAACGCGTCGGTGGTCCGCAGGCCCAGCAGGCGATCCACCAGCAGGGCACAGTTGGTTTCCAGCAGGGGGTTCAGCGCCACCAGCCGGCACTGGGCCAGTTCGCTCTCGCTGCGCACCCGGCGCGCGCCATCGCCCCTGACGAAAGCCGCCAGGTCGATGACCGCCGACAGGCCGCCGCGCAGGTTGGCCACACCCATGAACCACGGTTGCACGTATGGCACCCGCTGCACATCGGTCCAGGAAAAGATTTCGCCCGCGTGGCTGAGGGGGAACAGCAGCCGCAGGTCCCCCGTCTCGACCGCCAGCCAGGACGCGGCCACGCCCGTGGTGCGGGCCGACTGCAGCCGTTCGGCCAGCCGGCTCTGAAACTCGCGAAGCGCTTGCTTGTTGGACATGCGCTTTTAGCCGAGAGCCTTGATCTTGCCCATCAGCTCAGCCTGGTCGACCGGCTTGGTGATGTAGTCGCGCGCGCCCTGGCGCATGCCCCACACACGATCCGTCTCCTGGTTCTTGCTGGTGCACATGATGATGGGAATGTCGGTGTAGCGCGGGTCGCGCGAGATGGCGCGCGTCAGCTGGAAGCCGTTCTGGCCCGGCATCACCACATCCATCAGAATCAGGTCGGGCTTGGCCTGCTCGAGGCGGCGCTGCGCGTCCTCGGCGTTCTCCGCCGTGGTCACGGCAAAGCCGGCCTTCTTGAGCATTTCGCTCAGAAACATCAATTCCGTCTTGGAATCGTCCACGATCAGCACGTTGCGGATCGACATCACACAGCTCCTTTGTTGGTGGCACCGAATTCCTGCACGGCCTGCAGCAACTGGTCCTTGGTGAAAGGCTTGGTCAGGTATTCCTGCGAGCCGACCATGCGGCCACGCGCCTTGTCGAACACGCCGTCCTTGGACGACAGCATGACCACCGGCGTGTCGGCGAATTTCTCGTTGCGCTTGATGATCGCGCAGGTCTGGTAGCCATCCAGACGCGGCATCAGGATGTCGCAGAAGATCAGGTCGGGCTGGGCGTCGTTGACCTTGGCCAGGGCGTCGAAACCGTCCTCGGCCAGCATGACCTCGTGCCCTCCCTGCTTGAGGAAGATTTCGGCGCTGCGCCGAATCGTGTTGCTGTCGTCAATGACGAGCACGCGCTTTGATGCCATCGAACCCTCGCGACTCTCCAAAGAGGCCGCTGGGGCGGCCAATCCAAAAAAGCCAGACCGATCCGCCTAGCGAATCAGATCTGCACCATTTCGAAGTCTTCCTTCCTTGCCCCGCATTCCGGGCAGGTCCAGTTCATGGGAACCTGCTCCCAGGGAGTGCCCGGCGCGATACCATGGTCGGGTGCGCCTTCGGCCTCGTCATAGAGCCAGCCGCAGATCAGACACATCCAAGTCTTCGTATTCATTACAGCTTAAGTTGCACTTGCTTAGAATGCAATTGATTGTATCGACGGGGTTCCAGACGGAGTGGCACTATGTCGCACCAAACCGCCCTATTTGTGCCTCATGACCCGCACCAGTGCGACCGATGCGTCGCGGGATAACGACATTTCCGACGCGTTGGCTGAACACGACACTTTGCCGTGCGTGCTCAGCTTCAATGCCAGCGACCCCACCGGCGCCTGCGGATCCAGCAGCGATGCGCTGGTGATCGGCTCCATCGGCGCGCATGCGCTGCCGGTGGTCACCGGCGTGTATGTGCGCGACACGCGCGAAACGCTCGGCCACACCGTCATCGACGACACCACGGTGGCCGAACAGGCCCACGCCGTGGCCGAGGATATTCCGATCCTCACCATCAAGGTGGGCTTCCTCGGCAGCGCCGAGGTGGTGGCGGCCGTCGCGGCGTTCGCGTCCGACTACGCGTCGGTGCCACTCATCGCCTACATGCCCGACCTGTCCTGGTGGTCCGAGCAGGAAATCGACGACTACTTGGACGCCTTCCGCGAGTTGCTGCTGCCGCAGACCGCCGTGCTGGTGGGCAACAACGCCACCCTGCGGCACTGGCTGCTGCCCGAATCGACCACCGACCGCCATGCCCGCGCCGCCGACCTGGCACGCGCCGCCGCGGAGTACGGCGTGTCCTATGTGGTCGTCACGGGCGTGCCCATGGCGGGCGACCAGCTGGGCAACGTGCTGGCCAGCCCGCAGGCCGAACTGCACAGCCAGAGCTTCGAGCGCATCGACGCCGGCTTTCTGGGCGCTGGCGACATCCTCTCTGCGGCCCTGGCGGCGCTGCTGGCCACCGGCTCCGACCTGACCGAGGCCGTGGGCGAAGCCCTGCTGTACCTGGACCAGGCCCTGGACCATGGTTTTCGCCCCGGCATGGGCCGCGCAGTGGCCGATCGGCTGTTCTGGGCCAGCGCCGAGGCCGACGACGACGGCGCGGACGATGCTGCCAGTCCCGATCCCTTGATCGACATACCTCACCCCTTCAATGAAACCAAGCACTGACCTCAATGACGCGCTGATGGCGCGCGCCCGCCAGGTGATCCCCGGCGGCGTCAACTCGCCCGTGCGCGCCTTCCGCGCCGTGGGCGGCACGCCGCGCTTCGTGCAGCGCGCGCACGGCGCCTACTTCTGGGACGCCAACGACCAGCGCTACATCGACTACATCGGCTCCTGGGGCCCGATGATCCTGGGCCACGGCCACCCCGCCGTGTTGGAGGCCGTCCAGAAGGCCGCCACCGAAGGCTTCTCGTTCGGCGCGCCGACCGAGCGCGAGATCGAGCTGGCCGAGGAAATCCTCTCGCTCGTGCCCAGCATGGAGATGCTGCGCCTGGTCAGCAGCGGCACCGAGGCCGGCATGACCGCCATCCGCCTGGCGCGCGGCGCCACGGGGCGCAGCAAGATCCTCAAGTTCGAAGGCTGCTACCACGGCCATGCCGACGCGCTGCTGGTCAAGGCCGGTTCGGGCCTGGCCACCTTCGGCAACCCCACCAGCGCCGGCGTGCCGCCCGAGGTGGTGCAGCACACCCTGGTGCTCGAATACAACAACGTGGCGCAACTCGAGGAAGCCTTCGCCCTGCACGGCGCCGACATCGCGGGCCTGATCATCGAGCCCATCGCCGGCAACATGAACTTCGTGCGCGCCACGCCCGAGTTCACCCGCCGTGCGCGCGAGCTGTGCACGCAGCACGGCGCGCTGCTGATCTACGACGAGGTGATGACCGGCTGCCGCGTCGCGCTGGGCAGCGCGCAAAGCGTGTACGCCAGGCTCATTCCCGGCTTCGAGCCCGACATCACGGTGATGGGCAAGGTCATCGGCGGCGGCATGCCGCTGGCGGCCTTCGGCGGCAAGCGCGCGGTGATGGAACAGCTGGCACCGCTCGGCCCGGTGTACCAGGCCGGCACGCTGAGCGGCAACCCGGTGGCCACCGCCTGCGGCCTGGCCACATTGCGCGAGATCAAGCAACCCGGCTTCTTCGACGAGCTGTCGCGCAAGACGCGCCGCCTGGTCGACGGCCTGGGCGCCGCGGCACAGGCGGCCGGCGTGCCCTTCTCGGCCGATTGCGAAGGCGGCATGTTCGGCTTCTTCCTGCTGCCCGAATTGCCGCAGAACTATGGCCAGGTGATGAAGACCGACGGCGAGCGTTTCAACCGCCTGTTCCACGGCCTGCTGCAGCGCGGCGTCTACATCGCGCCGGCGCTGTACGAGGCGGGCTTCGTCAGCGCGGCCCACACCGATGCGGACATCTACGCCACCATCGCCGCGGCGGCCGAGGTGTTCAAGTCGCTCTGATGCTCGCCGCCTCCGTGGCGGCGCCGACCCATCCCAGCGCCCGCCGTGGGCAAGAAAAACGCGCGGCCGTCAACTTCGACACGAGCCTGCCCGCGCGGCATGCGCCGTGGCCGACTACCGGGGGCTAAGCTTGGCGCATCTGTATTGAATGCACTGAGAACCACCCCCATGACGACGATGCCCCGACTCCTCGCCCTGACCTTGCTGGCGGGCGCCGCCCTCAGCGCCCAGGCCAACACGCCGCAAGCCGCTGCAGCAAGCGCACCGGCGCAGAAGGCCACCGCACAGGCCGGTGCCAGGCTCGCCGACCTGTCGCACCTGGCACCGCGCGATGCGGCCAAGAAAGACCCGCGCGCCGAGCGCCGCGACGACCACCGCTACGACGCGCGCGGCGTCAACTGCTCGCTGTACCCGGCGCGCTGCCGCTGATCAGCACTTCGCGCACCCATGAAAAAGCGGCCCGCGGGCCGCTTTGCTTTTTTCGGCGCGGCCTTGCGCCGCGGGCTCATACCGTTTCGCGTTCAAAACGATGATAAATGACCACGGCTGGCGCCGCATGACAAATGACGAATGCCTTTTTTGTCATTGAAGCGCAGCGAAGTCATTTGTCATTCGTCATTTTTGAAAGCGCATGGGTATCAGTGCCTGAAGTGGCGCACGCCGCTGAACACCATCGCCACGCCGCGCTCGTCGGCCGCGTCGATCACCTCCTGATCGCGCATCGAGCCGCCCGGCTGGATCACGCAAGTGGCGCCATGGTCGATCACCACGTCCAGCCCGTCGCGGAACGGGAAGAAGGCATCGCTGGCCACCGCACTGCCCTGCAGCGACAGCCCCGCGTGCTCGGCCTTGATGCTGGCGATGCGGGCTGAATCGAGCCGGCTCATCTGGCCGGCGCCCACGCCCAGTGTCATGCCGCCGCCGCAGAACACGATGGCGTTGCTCTTGACGAACTGCGCCACCTTCCAGGCGAACAGCAGGTCGGCGATCTGCTCGGGCGTCGGCTGCCTCTTGGTCACCACCTTCAGATCGCTGGCCTTCAGGTCGTGGAAGTCGGCGGTCTGGATCAGCAGGCCCGAGCCGACGCGCTTGATGTCCATGGCGTTCTGGCCGCGCTCGAAAGCCGTGGCGCCGTCGCGCTTCACGCCGTCCAGCGGGATGCGCAGCACGCGCACGTTGGCCTTGGCCTTGAACACGGCCAGCGCCTCGGGCGTGAAGTCGGGCGCCATCAGCACCTCGACGAACTGCTTCGACACGGCTTCCGCCGCCGCGCCGTCTACCGGCACGTTGAAGGCGATGATGCCGCCGAAGGCGCTGGTGGGGTCGGTCTTGAAGGCTTTCGAATAAGCCTCCAGCGCGTTGGCGCCGATGGCCACGCCGCAGGGGTTGGCGTGCTTGACGATGACGCACGCGGGCTCGACCCATTGCTTCACGCATTCCCACGCCGCATCGGCGTCGGCGATGTTGTTGTAGCTCAGCTCCTTGCCCTGCAGCTGCTCGGCCGTGACCAGCGAGCCGGGCGCGGGATAAAGGTCGCGGTAGAAGGCGGCCTGCTGGTGCGGGTTCTCGCCGTAGCGCAGGTCCTGCAGCTTGACGAAGCGGCCGTTGCTTTGCGAGGCGAAAAGGCTCATAGACGGCACCCCGTCTGCGCCGGCAGCATCGAAATCTATAGCAGACAGGTAATCGCTGATGGCCGCGTCGTAGTTGCTGATGCGGTTGAACGCCGCCACCGCCAGGCCGAAGCGCGTCTTGTCCGACAGCTTGCCCTGGTTGGCCTTCAGCTCTGCCAGCACCGGTGCGTACTGATCGGCGTCGGTCAGCACGGCCACGTCCTTCCAGTTCTTGGCGGCGCTGCGCACCATCGCCGGCCCGCCGATGTCGATGTTCTCGATGGCGTCGGCCAGCGTGCAGCCGGCCTGGGCCACCGTGGCCTCGAACGGGTACAGGTTGACCACCAGCACGTCGATGGTGCCGATGCCGTGGTCGGCCAGCGCCTGCATGTGGGCCGGCACATCGCGCCGCGCCAGCAGGCCGCCGTGCACCTTGGGGTGCAGCGTCTTCACGCGCCCATCCAGCATCTCGGGGAACTGCGTCACCTCGGCCACCTCGGTCACGGGCAGCCCGGCGTCCTGCAGCAGCTTTGCCGTGCCGCCGGTGGACAGCAGGTTGACGCCCAGCGCCACCAGCGCGGCGGCCAAGTCGGCCACGCCGGTCTTGTCGGAAACGGAGATCAGTGCATTCATGTCAAAGCTCAAAGATCAACAATAAAAACGACCTGCAGCGCCCAATACGCCAGCGCCAACAGCTATCAAAAATCAAGCACCTTCACACTGGTGGCCGCGGAGCAGGCCATGCCAGCGATCGCCGCGGAAGGGCTTGGCCCGCCCGCTGGCGATGTCCCTCCTTGCGGAGCAGAAGGAGGGAAGCGCCGTCAGGCGCTCAGGGAGGTTCATATCAGCTTATGTTCCACCAGCTTTTTGCGCAGCGTGTTGCGGTTCATGCCCAGCCACTCGGCGGCGCGGCTCTGATTGTGGCCGGCGTGCTGCATCACCACGTCCAGCAGCGGCTTCTCGACCGCGCGCACCACCATGTCGTACAGCGCGCCCGGCTCGGTGCCGCGCAGATCGCGGAAGTACGCCTCCAGGTTGTCGCGCACACACTCCTCAATGTTCTTCTTGCTCATGGTCAGCGGGCCTCCAATGCTTCCGCAGGCTGGGCGGCGGGCGCCGGGGACAGGCGCTCGTGGCTGTCAGCCAGTTCCTCGAAATAGTCGGCCACCAGCTGCCACTGCACGGCAGCGCTGTCGACCAGGTTCATGCGGCGGCGGAAGTCCTCGCCGCCGGGCAGCGCGCGCACGTACCAGCCGATGTGCTTGCGCGCCGAGCGCACGCCGCTGAATTCGCCATACAGGCCGTAGTGGTCGTGCAGGTGATCGAGCAGCGCGCGCCGCACTTCCAGCACCAGCGGCGGCGCCAGGTGCTGGCCGGTGGCCAGAAAGTGCGCGACCTCGCGAAAGATCCACGGCCGGCCCTGCGCGGCGCGGCCGATCATCAGCGCGTCGGCGCCGGTGGCGCGCAGCACGGCGTTCGCCTTCTCAGGTGAATCGATGTCGCCGTTGGCCACCACCGGAATCTTCAGCGCGGCCTTGACGGCAGCGATGGTGTCGTACTCCGCCACGCCCTTGTAACCCTGTTCGCGCGTGCGGCCGTGCACCGTCACCATCTGCACGCCGGCGCTTTCGGCCGCACGGGCGATGCCGAGGGCGTTCTTCACCCGCGCGCACCAGCCGGTGCGCATCTTCAGCGTCACCGGCACGCCGTGCGGCGCGCAGGCGGCCACCACGGCCTCGACGATCGAGAGCGCCAGCGCCTCGTCCTGCATCAGCGCGCTGCCGGCCCACTTGTTGCACACCTTCTTGGCCGGGCAGCCCATGTTGATGTCGATGATCTGCGCGCCGCGGTCGATGTTGTGGCGCGCTGCCTCGGCCATCATGGCGGCGTCGGTGCCGGCGATCTGCACGGCGATGGGGCCCGGCTCGCCCGCGTGGTCGGCGCGGCGCGAGGTCTTGAGCGTGTGCCACAAATCCTTGCGCGAGGTCACCATCTCGCTCACCGCGTAGCCGGCGCCGAAGCCGCGGCACAGCTGGCGGAACGGCCGATCCGTCACCCCCGCCATGGGGGCGACGAACAGGCGGTTGGGCAGGGAATGGGGACCGATCTGCATGGCGGTGGCTGCGCGGCGGCATCGGCACGGCGGTGCGGGGCGCGCGGCAAGGGAGCGGATTCTACCTGCCCAAATTTTCAGCAATTGAAATGCCGGCCCGCTTTTTTGCGACTGCCTACACTCGGCCCCTGATGGACGCCTGGTTGCAACAACTCCTCGCCGCGCTGGCGCTGCCCGAATACGGGCTGTCCACGCTGTTCGTGGTGGCCTTCGTGGCCGCCACGCTGTTGCCGATGGGCTCGGAGCCGGTGCTGTTCGGCTTGATCAAGCTCAATCCGGAGCTGTTCTGGCCCGCCATCGCGGTGGCCACCGCCGGCAACACGCTGGGCGGCGTGGTGACCTGGTGGATGGGCCTGGGCGCACACCACGTGGTCGACCAATGGCGCGACTCGCCCACCCACCTGCGCGCGCTGACCTGGCTGCAACGCATCGGCCCGCCGGCGTGCTTCCTGTCCTTCCTGCCCGTCATCGGCGACCCGCTGTGCGCCGTGGCCGGCTGGCTGCGCATGCCGCTGGCGCCCTGCACCGCCTGGATGGCGGCGGGCAAGTTCACGCGCTATGTGGCGATGACGCTGGCGCTGCTCTATGTGTGGCCCGAAAAGCTCGCGTTTGCTCATTGATTCATAGCTGCCAGCGCTTGTCACGCCTGCGCTGGCGGCCGATTTGGCTTGAAACCCGCTGCCCATGACCACCGACCTGTTCACCGACGACACACCGCAGACCGGCGCGACGCGGCTCGGCCCGCAGGCGCAGGTGCTGCGCGGCTTTGCGCTGCCGTGGGTCGATGTGCTGTGGCCCGCGCTGCAGACCGTGGTGGCGCAGGCACCGTGGCGCCACATGCAGACCCCGGGCGGCCAGCGCATGTCGGTGGCGCTCACCAACTGCGGCGCGCTCGGCTGGGTGAGCGACCGGCGCGGCTACCGCTACAGCGCGCTCGACCCCGACAGCGGCCAACCGTGGCCACCACTGCCCGCGCCTTTCGCCGATCTCGCCACCCAGGCGGCGGCGGCTGCCGGCTTCGACGGCTTCACGCCCGACGCCTGCCTCATCAACCGCTACGCCCCCGGCGCCCGCATGGGCCTGCACCAGGACCGCGACGAGCGCGACCTGGCGCAACCCATCGTCTCCGTCTCGCTCGGCCTGCCGGCGGTGTTCCTATGGGGCGGCCTGCGCCGTGCCGACCGCACCGTGCGCGTGCCCCTGCTGCACGGCGACGTGGTGGTGTGGGGTGGTGTGGATCGCCTGCGCTTTCACGGCATCGCGCCGCTGCCCGAAGGCCATCACCCGCTGACGGGGGCGCAGCGCATCAACTTCACGCTGCGGCGGGCGGGGTAGCGGGCTTGAAGGCAAGGCGGTGTTGCCACCATGTGCAGCAGGCCCTCACCCCAACCCTCTCCCGCCCGCGGGAGAGGGAGAAAGCCCGAACGGCCGCGGAGCAGGCCACGTCAGCGACAGCCGTGCCCGGACCTGCGCCGGGCACTGGCTGTGTCCCCCCTCGCGCAGCAGAGGGGGGAAGCGCCGTCAGGCGCTCAGGGGGGTGCTCACACGTTAAACAGGAAGTTCATCACGTCCCCATCCTTGACGACGTATTCCTTGCCTTCGCTGCGCATCTTGCCCGCGTCCTTGGCGCCCTGCTCGCCCTTGAAGGCGATGTAGTCGTCGAACGCGATGGTCTGGGCGCGGATGAAGCCGCGCTCGAAGTCGCCGTGGATCACGCCGGCCGCCTGCGGCGCGGTGTCGCCGATGTGGATGGTCCAGGCGCGCACCTCCTTCACACCGGCGGTGAAGTAGGTCTGCAGGCCCAGCAGCTTGAAGGCGGCGCGGATCAGGCGGTTCAGGCCCGGCTCGTCCTGCCCCATCTCGGCCAGGAAGAGTTCCTTGTCCTCGTCGCTCATGTCCGCCATGTCGGCTTCCATCTTGGCGCAGATGGCCACCACGGGCGCGTTCTGGCCGGCGGCGTACTCTTTCAGGCGATCCAGCAGCGGGTTGTTGTCGAACCCGTCCTCGCTCACGTTGCCGACGAACATGGCCGGTTTGGCGGTGATCAGGCACAGCGGCTTGAGCAGCGCCTGCTCTTCTTTTGAGAGCTGCAGCGTGCGCACCGGCTTGCCCTCGTTCAGCGCTGCCTGCACGGTCCCCAGCAGCTTGACCATGGCGGCGGCTTCCTTGTCGTTGCCGCTCTTGCTGGCCTTGGTGTAGCGCTGCAGGGCTTTCTCGACGGTGCCCAGGTCGGCCAGGCACAGCTCGGTCTGGATCACCTCGATGTCGGAGATCGGGTCCACCTTGCCGGCCACGTGCACCACGTTCTCGTCCTCGAAGCAGCGCACCACGTTGACGATGGCGTCGGTCTCGCGGATGTGCGCCAGAAACTGGTTGCCCAGCCCCTCGCCCTGGCTGGCACCGGCCACCAGGCCGGCGATGTCGACGAATTCGACGATGGCCGGCAGCACGCGCTCCGGCTTCACGATCTCGGCCAGCTGCGCCAGGCGCGGATCGGGCACCTCCACCACGCCGGTGTTCGGCTCGATGGTGCAGAAGGGGTAGTTTTCCGCAGCGATGCCCGCTTTGGTCAGGGCGTTGAAAAGCGTGGACTTGCCCACGTTGGGCAGGCCCACGATGCCGCATTGCAGGCTCATGTCGGGGCTTTCGGTGGATTCAGGGGGAAGCCGTTGATTCTAGCGGCGGCACGATTCGGGCACTGGCAGAGGATTACAAGCCAAATTGGCATCCAGCGCTTATTTGAAAAGCGCCGATAGCTATCAAAATGATATCAACCAAACTCCTGATTGGTTGCCACGCCGTCACTCATGCGGGGCCTTGCGTCGAGGGCTCCGGGGGTGTTTCGTGATCCATCCGTATCGAACAGGATCGATGCGAAGCAGTTCGGTTTCGGCTGCCCGGCGTTTCTCTTCGGGCATGCCGCGCAACAACGAGCGAATTTCCGAATCATTGCCGGCAGCAGGCGCACCACGTTCTTCGGCCTTGCAATACCAATCGTGCCCCAGCCCGTATTGGCCTTGCTGGATATGCACGGCGCCAAGCAAGGTGCACGGACGATAGTCTTGCGGAAGTAGTTCATGGGCGGTCTCGCCCGCTTGCTGAGCGTCGGAAAAACGCTCCAAATCGCGCATGGCACCCCCTTGCGTGGTAAGCATCGCCGACTTGAGCTTGTCCTGTTTCAGCCGCTGCGCAGGAATCGTGGCAAGGAGATCAATGGCTTCCTGCGAGGCATCGCATTTGCGCAGGTGGCCACTGGCACTGATGGCCTGCCAAGGGTCACCGCCGCGCCTGAATTCAGCCAGGAAGCCGTCTGCCTCGCGACGATGATGGGCAGCCAAAACACCAGCCAAACGGTAACGATTGGCGTGAACCTTGAGCCAGACGACATCCTCTTTTGAGAGCCGTCTGCCGGCGTCCAACTCGTGCAGGATCGGCATCAAGCGTTTGAAATCCCCTGCTGCGACGAATTCGTCGACGCCGTACTTGTGGAGCAGTTCCCTGGTTTTCTGCTTGGCGATGAACTCCGGACTGCTTTCGTATCGGATACGGGCTGCTCGTTGTTGCTCCGCTTCCTCCTTGAGTCGAGCCTGCAGGGCGGCATCACGCTCGGCGGTCAAGGCGGCCTCCAGGCGCCGTGCGGCAGCCGCTTCTTCCTCGCGTTGGCGGGCGACTTCTTGACGTGTCTTGCGCTCGAGTTGTGCCCGTGCGGCGTAGTCGGCTTCGGAGATCGCGCCGTCGATCAAGTCCACCAGTGCATGAGCGCCTTGACTGCGCAAGAACGCCTTGTGGCTGGGATGAACAGTCTGCTTGCCTGCGAGCGCGGTCAGGATGTTGTTCAGTCGAGATCCGATGACCATGGCCCCACTCAAATCGTCCGCCAGAAAGCGTACAGAAAGCGCCGATGGCTGGGGCACCGCAGGCGTGCGGATGAGCCGTCTCTCGTCGCGCCGCCTCATTGCCTCTCCGTTTTTTTATTTTTCATTGCATTAAAAGGCTAGAGCGCTTATCCAGCAAGCGCAATCAGCTATGAAAACAGGAGTTTTCGATCCCATCAATCGAAGCGCCAGTCGGCCGCCACCGCATCGCCCACGCGCAGGGTGGCGCCGGCACCCTGCACAATGACGCAGTTTAAGCCGAAGGTGATGGCGCCGCCAAGCAGCGCGTTGGCGCGGTAGCTGGAGAGCGCGGCCAGTACCTCGGGGCTGGTCTCGCCCGTGGCCGGATCGACGTTGGGAATGGGGCAGCGCGGGCAGGGCTTGACCAGGCGCAGCACCACCTCGCCCTCGGCCGTGGCGATGCGCAACTCGTGCAGCCGGTCCTCGTCGTGCGCCTGCAGGCCGGCCAGCACGATGTTCGGCCGGAAACGCTCGATGCCCACGGCCGCGTGGCCGGCCGCCGCCAGGCGCTGGTTCAACTCGGCCAGCGAGGCCTCGCCCACCACCAGCAGCGGAAAGCCGTCGGCAAACTCGATGGGCGCCTCGACCTCGCCCGTCCACTGTTTGGAGGCGAGACGCGTGGCCTCGGGGTCGAAGCGCGCCAGCCGCAGGCCGGGCCGGCCGAGGAAGTCGCTGAACCACTGGCCCGCCACGTCGCCCATGTCCCAGGCGTCCAGGGCGTCGCCCCACACCTGCACCCGCGCGGGCTTCTCGACCTCGTTGATGCCCAGGTGCAGCGCCAGCATGCCGGGCGCGCGCAGCACCACCTCCAGCACCTTGATCTGCGGGCGCACCAGCGCCATGCGCGGCAGTTCGCGCTGGGTGACGAAGCGGCCTTCGGCATCCACCACCATCCAGGCGCGGTCGAGATCGAGGCCGGTGTCCATCAGCCGCGCCTCGCGCAGCGCCACGCCGGCGCAGGACTTGACGGGGTGCACGAACAGGCCGGACACGGTGGCCTGCACATCGGGAGAATCGTTGGTCATCGGCGGGCGGCCATGCTGAGAAAGATGGCGCGATTCTGCGCCATGCGCGGGCCGGGCCGCGCGGGGGCGCCGCCTACAATGAACCCATGTCCGCCTCACACGACATCTGCATCCGCGGCGCCGGCATCGTGGGCCGCACGCTGGCGCTGCTGCTGGCGCGCGAGCGCCTGCGCGTGGCCCTGGTGGCGCCGCCGGCCGACCCGGCCAGCGGCCACGGCGACGTGCGCGCCTACGCGCTCAGCCCCGCCGCGCGCAAGCTGCTGGAAGGGCTGCGCTGCTGGCCGCCCGAGCGCGCCGCCACGCCGGTGCTGGCCATGGAAGTGCATGGCGACGGCGACGGCGCGGTGCAGTTCAGCGCCACGGCGCAGGGCGTGCCGGCGCTGAACTGGATCGTCGACGTGCCGGCGCTGGAGCGCCTGCTGGCCGAGGCGGTGAATTACCAGAGCGGTATCGACGTGGTGACCGCGCCGGTGGCCGCCCCGCTGACGGTGGTGTGCGAAGGCCGCGCCAGCGCCACGCGCGCCGAACTGGGCGTGGCGTTCGAGACCACGCGCTACCCGCAGCACGCCATCGCCACGCGGCTGGATTGCGAGCGCCCGCACGGGCAGGTGGCGCGCCAGTGGTTCACGGCCGAGGGCGACATCGTGGCCTTTCTGCCGCTGGATGGCGCGCAGGGCCGGCAGGTGGCGGTGGTGTGGTCGGTGCGCAGCGAGCGCCTGGCCGATTTGCAGGCACTGGACGACGCGGCCTTTGCCGCGCGTCTGTTCGACCTGAGCGGCGGCGTACTGGGCGCCCTGGCGCAGACCGGCCCGCGCGCCAGCTGGCCGCTGCTGCTGGCGCGCGCCACGCGCTGGGTCGGCCCCCTGCCTGGCTGCCCGGGCGAAAGCTTTGCGCTGGCCGGCGACGCCGCCCACGCCATGCACCCGCTGGCCGGCCAGGGCCTGAACGTGGGCCTGGGCGACGCCGCCGAGTTGGCGCGCGTGCTGGCCGCGCGCGAGCCCTGGCGCCCGCTGAATGATTTGAAGCTGCTGCGCCGCTACGAGCGCGCCCGCCAGGGCGACTGGCTGCGCATGAGCCTGGCCACCGACGGCCTGCAGCAGCTGTTCGGCCGGCCCGAGCCCGCCGCCGCGCTGCTGCGCAACTGGGGCATGGCCGCGTTCGACGCCAGCGGCCCCATCAAGCGCCGCATTGCCCGGCTGGCCATGGGAACCGCCTGACGGCCCGCGGCTCTGATCTTTTTCATCTTTTCAAGACCGTTCCCCATGAAGTTGACTGCTTTTCTGCGCACCGGCCTGAGCGCCCTGATCCTGGCGCTGCCCCTGGCCGCCGCGGCCCAGGAGGCCACCATCCGCAAGAACCTGGCCGAGCGCGTGCCGGGCCTGACCGACATCGACGAGGTGAGCAAGACGCCGATGGACGGCCTGTACGAAGTGCGTGTGGGCACCGACATCCTGTACACCGATGCCGAGGGCAACTTCCTGCTGCACGGCAGCCTGCTCGACACCAAGGCGCGCAAGAACCTGACCGAAGAGCGCGTGGCCAAGCTCACGGCCATCGACTTCAAGGAGCTGCAGCTGAAGAACGCCTTCAGCATCACGCGCGGCAACGGCAAGCGCAAGCTGGCGGTGTTCGAGGACCCGAACTGCGGCTACTGCAAGCGCTTCGAGAAGGACCTGGCCAAGGTCGACAACATCACCGTGCACTTCTTCCTGATCCCGATCCTGGGCGCCGATTCGGTCGAGAAGTCGCGCCAGATCTGGTGCAGCGCCGACAAGGCCAAGGCCTGGGTCGACTGGATGCAGCGCGACATCGCCCCCAAGGGCAGCGGCAAGTGCAACACCGACGCGCTGACGGCCAACCTGGACTTCGCCAAGAAGTACCGCATCACCGGCACGCCGACCCTGGTGTTTGCCGACGGCACGCGCGTGCCGGGCGCCATCAACACGCAGCAGATCGAAGAGCTGCTGAACCAGCGCTGACCGCCGCGCCGCCTTGCCCCGCCGCCTCGTGACCGAACCCCAGCGCCTGCCCCGGACCGCCTACCGCAGCGCACCGCGCTGGCGGCTGATCTATGTCATCGCCTACGGCGCGCTGGTGCCGATGGCGCTGCTCACGCTGGCGATAGTGGGTGCCGGGCCTCGGTTCGCAAGCCTGGCTGGGCTGGGCGGTGTGCAGCGCGGCCGCGCTGTTCGCCTCCTTCATCGGTGGCATCCACTGGGGCATCGGGCTGCGCTACATGGCCACGCACTCGGACGTGCCCACGTTCCATTTCGTCTGGGGGCCGGTGCCCCCCTACCTGGCCTGGGGCACGCTGCTGCTGCCGGTCGACATCGCGCTGTGGCTGCTGGTGGCCGTGTTCGTGCTGGCCTACGTGGTGGATGGCCGCACCTGGCCCGGCGCAGGGCTCGGCCCCTGGCTGAGCCTGCGGCGCCAGATCACGGCCATGGTGGTGGCCTGCTGCGTGCTGGCGGCCCTTGCCCTGAAGGTGGCATGACGTGACGAAGCGCGCACGCCCCGCCCCTGCCGCCCGCACCGGCCGCGCCCGCGAGCCCGCCCAGGCGACGCCGGCGCCCGTGCACTATGACGTGCGCGCGGCCAGCCTGCACGGCCACCGCTTCGCGGTGCAGATCACCATCGACCGGCCGGCCGCCGTGCAGCGCGTGTCGCTGCCGGCGTGGATTCCGGGCAGCTACCTGATTCGCGAGTTCGCGCGCCATCTGCAGCCGCTGCAGGCCACGCAGGGCCGCACGGCCTGCGCCTGCGTGCAGATCGACAAGGCCAGTTGGGACATCGAATGCGACCCGCGCCGCCCGCTGGTGCTGCGCTACGAGGTCTATGCCTTCGACAATTCGGTGCGCACCGCCTGGCTGGACGCCGAGCGCGGCTTCTTCAACGGCACCAGCCTGCTGCTGCGCGTGCACGGGCACGAGCGCCAGCCGCACGAGCTGACGGTGCACCCGGTGCGCCAGCGGCGCGACTGGCAACTGGCCACGGCCATGGCGCCCGTCGCCGTCGACGCGCAGGGCTTTGGCCGCTACCGCGCCGCCGACTACGACGAGCTGGTCGACCACCCGGTGGAGATGGGCACGCTGTGGAGCGGCACGTTCACCGCCGCCGGCGTGCCGCACCGCTTCGTGGTGGCGGGGGCGCCCGCGGCGTTCGACGGCGAGCGGCTGCTGCGCGACACGCAGAAGATCTGCGAAACCGCCATCCGCTTCTGGCACGGCGCCCGCCGCCCGCCGCACGATCGCTACCTGTTCATGCTGAACGTGGTGCACGAGGGCTATGGCGGGCTGGAGCACCGCGCCAGCACCGCGCTGATCTGCGGCCGCGCCGACCTGCCGCGCCACGATGCGCCCGCCGACGCGGCGCGCGTGGGCGACGGCTACGTCACGCTGCTGGGCCTGATCAGCCACGAGTACTTCCACACCTGGAACGTCAAGCGCCTGCGCCCGGCCGAGTTCGAACGCTACGATTACCAGAGCGAGAATTACACCCGCCTGCTGTGGTTCTTCGAGGGCTTCACCAGCTACTACGACGACCTGCTGCTGCGCCGCGCCGGCCTGCTGGACGACGCCGGCTACCTGAAGCTGCTGACCAAGACCGCCAACCAGGTGCTGCAGGCGCCGGGGCGGCAGGTGCAGTCGGTGGCGCAGGCCAGCTTCGACGCCTGGCTGCGCTACTACCGCCCGGACGAGAACACGCCCAACAGCACCGTCAGCTACTACACCAAGGGCGCGCTGGTGGCGCTGTGCTTCGACCTCACGCTGCGCCACGAGACCGAGCACACGCTGGACGACGCGATGCGCGCGCTGTGGCGGCGCTGCCGGGGCGGGCCGATGACCGAGGGCGACTTCGCCGCCGTGATGGCCGAGCTGGGCGGCCGGTCCTTCGCGCGCGAGATCGCCGACTGGGTGCACGGCACGGCCGAGCTGCCGCTGAAGGCGCAGCTCGAATCGCAGGGCGTGAAGGTGCTCGAAGAGCCCTCGCAACTGGCGCAGACCCTGGGCCTGCGCGTGGCCGAGAACGGCGGCATCACGCTGAAGGTGGTGCTGGATGGCGGCCCTGCCGCCGAGGCCGGCATGGCGGCCGGTGACGAATGGCTGGGGGTGCAACTGCCCGCTGCCAGGACGAAGGGCAGCGCCACGCACACCGCCGGCTGGCGCCTGACGCGCCTGGACGAGCTGCCCCTGTTCGCCGGCAAGGCCCGGCGGGTCGTCGCGCTGGTGGCACGCGACAAGCGCCTGCTGCGCCTGCCCCTGGTCTTGCCCGAGAAGTCCACCACATGGCGCCTGGCCCCGAAGAACGGCAGCGACGCGCACCCCTGGCCGGGCCGCTGAAGCCGCTGCGCACGGCGCGCCACCGCCGTGCGTTGCTGGCCAGCACGGCGCTGGTGCTGCTGCTGCACGCGCTGGCGCTGAGCTGGCTGTCGGCGCTGCTGCGGCCGCCCAGCATCCTGAAGGACGTGGCGCCGCCCTTCTACACCCGCAGCATCACGCCCGAGGCGCCGGCGGCGCTGCTGGCCGCCGCGCCCGCGACGGCTGAAACCAAGCCAAATCGGCCCTCAGCGCTCATCCGCCCTGCGCAGACAGCTCCTAAAAAAGAAGCACGCCAGCCAGCCCCACCGAAGCCGCAGTCCGCAGCGAGCGCGCCCGAATCCGCAGCCCTGCCTCCCGAGGACGTGCCCGAGCCCGTCGCCGAGGCTCCGGAAGAGCCGGCCAGCACGGCCTCCGCGCCGCTGCTGGCCGAAGCACCGCAACCCACGGCATCGCGCGAAGCCGCCCCGGCCCCTGAGCCTTCCGACACCGTCGCCAGTGCCGCTGCCGCGCCCGCGTCGGCGCCCGCATCGGCCGCCAGCGCGGCCGAGCCCGCCTTCCTGGCCAGCTGGCCCACCGACACGCGCCTGACCTACAAGCTGGGCGGCCACTACCGTGGCGAGTTGCACGGCGACGCGCGCGTGCTGTGGCAGCGCGATGGCACGCGCTACCACACGGCGGTGGAGATGAGCGCCGGGTTGCTGGCCTCGCTCAGCTTCACCAGCCAGGGCGACATCACCGCCGGCGGCCTGCGGCCCGAGGTGTACGAGGAGAACGTGCGCGGCCGCCGCCGCGGCGTGCGCCTGGGCGACGACGTGCGGCTGAACAACGGCACCCGCGTGCCGCGCCCCGACGCGGTGCAGGACACCGCCAGCCAGTTCGTCGAGCTGGGCCACCGCTTTGCCACCGGCCAGGTGCAGCTGGTGCCGGGTGCGCGCATCGACTTCGCCATGGCGCGGCCCGGCGGCATCGACGACTGGACCTACGACGTGATCGGCGAGGAGACCCTGCACCTGCCGCGCCTGGGGCCGGTGCCCACCTACCACCTCAAGCCGCGCCCGCTGAACAAGCCGCGCGGGCCGATCAGCGCCGAGATCTGGTACGCGCCCAGCCTGCAGTACCTGCCGGTGCGCATCCGCATCACGCAGGGGCCGGACACCTACATCGACCTGATGGTGGACACCATCGAGCAGCGCTAACGCGCGGGCGCGCCAGCGGGCGCCGGGGGCGCCGGTGGCTCGAACCGCTCGAGCACCACGCGGTTCTTGCCGCTGTGCTTGACGCGGTACATCAGGTCATCGGCGCTGCGCACCGCGTCGCCCAGGCGTTCGGGGGCGCGCGCAAAGCTCGCCACGCCGATGCTGAAGCCGATCTCCCAGCCCTGTGCCCGGGCGGCAGCGTTCAGGCGCTGGTGCAAGTCGTCGAACACGCGCGCGGCTCCGCGCGCATCGGTTTCGGGGCACAGCACGGCGAACTCGTCGCCGCCCAGGCGGGCCAGCAGGTCGCTGGTGCGCAGCCGCTCGGCCAGCACCTGGGCCACGCCGCTCAGCACCGCATCGCCGCGCAGGTGGCCGTGGCGGTCGTTCACGCCCTTGAAGCCGTCCAGGTCGATGTAGCCGATGGCCAGCGGGCGCTGGTGGCGGCGCGCCAGCTGCACCATGTGCTCGCCCCGCGCCATGAAGGTGCGCGCGTTCAGCAATCCGGTCAGCCCGTCGTGCTGCGCCAGCCGGGCCTGCTGGTCCAGCGCGCCGCGCAGCCGCAGCAGCAGGCTGGCCGTGATGAGGAAGAAGCCCAGCCGCACCACCGTGTTCCACACCGGGATCGAGGCGTGGCTGTACGGGTGGCCGGCACCCAGGTCGGCGCCGTACCAGCTCAGCGCCGACAGCACGCACAGCAGGTAGCCCATGCGCCGGCCCAGGTACCAGGTGGCCAGCACGATGGGCATCAGGTAGAACACCGAGAACGACAGTTCGTAGCCCGTCGCCACGTCGAGCGCGCCGACCAGCACGAGCAGCGCCATCACCACCACGCCCCGGGCGAGGGGTGGCAGCGCGCTCATGAAGCGGTGGAAGGCGGAGATCACGCGCCCACTGTAGGGCGTTGCCGCGGCGCGGTGGTGCGTGCCGGCACACCGGGGCGGCGCGATTCGCCAAATGTCTCACGCAGCGCCGGCGTGCAGCGCGGCGCGGTGCCTGAAGCGGCTGTGTGAGCGGCGCACTTGCTCACATAAAAATAGCTGTTTACGCACGATACAATCCAATTTCAGATATAAAACAACCTGAAAACGGCTTATGACAGGCGCAAGCAGCTATCAAATCAATAACAACCAGCCTGGTGACCGCGGTCACTTCGGCCGCAGGTCCACCACCCGCCTGGCCTTGCCCACGCTGCGCTCGATGCCGCCCTCGCCCTTCAGCTCGACCTCGACGCTGCTGCCCACGTACACCTTGATCTCGTGCTGCAGCAGCTTGGCGGCGGCGCGGGCCTGGATGCCCTCAGGGTCGACGCCCGGCGCGCATTCCACCGCCACCTTCAGGTTGTCCATCGGGCCTTCGCGCGTCAGCACGCACTGGTAGTGCGGCGACAGCTCGGGGCGCTTGAGCAACAGTTCCTCGATCTGCGTCGGGAACACGTTCACGCCGCGGATGATCATCATGTCGTCCGAGCGGCCGGTGATCTTCTGCATGCGGCGCATGGTGCGCGCGGTGCCGGGCAGCAGGCGCGTGAGGTCGCGCGTGCGGTAGCGGATGATGGGCAGCGCCTCTTTCGTCAGGCTGGTGAAGACGAGTTCGCCCTCCTGCCCGTCGGGCACCGGCTCGCCGGTGTCGGGGTCGATGATCTCGGGGTAGAAATGGTCTTCCCAGATCGTCGGGCCGTCCTTGGTTTCGACGCATTCGTTGGCCACGCCGGGGCCCATCACTTCCGACAGGCCGTAGATGTCGACCGCGTCGATATTCATGCGCGCCTCGATGGCGGTGCGCATCTCGTTGGTCCACGGCTCGGCGCCGAAGATGCCCAGGCGCAGGCTCAAGGCCTTGGGGTCCAGCCCCATCCGCTCCACCTCGTCGGCAATGGCCAGCATGTAGCTGGGCGTGACCATGATGATGTCGGGCCGGAAGTCCTGGATCAGCTGGATCTGCCGCTCGGTCTGGCCGCCGCCGAAGGGCACCACCGTCAGGCCCAGCTTCTCGGCGCCATAGTGCGCGCCCAGGCCGCCGGTGAACAGGCCGTAGCCGTAGCTGATGTGCACCAGGTCACCCGGCCGCGCGCCGCTGGCGCGAATGCTGCGCGCCACCACGCCGGCCCAGGTGTCGATGTCCTTGAGCGTGTAGCCGACCACCGTGGGCTTGCCCGTGGTGCCGCTGGACGCGTGGATGCGCGCCAGTTGATCGCGCGGCACGGCGAACATGCCGAAGGGGTAGCTGTCGCGCAGGTCCTTCTTGGTGGTGAAGGGGAACTTGGCCAGGTCGGACAGCTGCTTCAGGTCGTCGGGGTGCACGCCCGCCGCGTCGAACTTGGCCTTGTAGACCGGCGAGTTGGCGTAGGCGTGGGCCAGCGACCACTTCAGCCGCTGCAGCTGCAGCGCGCGCAACTCGTCGACGCTGGCCTTCTCGATCGGCTCCAGCGCAAAGGTCTTGTCGGTCATGAAGAGGCTCCTGCGGGCTCGGGGATCACGGTGCCGCTGATCTGCGTGCTCTTGCCGCGGAACAGCGCCACCGCCTGGCCCTTCTGGTTGCTGACGCGGATGTCGTAGATGCCGTGGCGGCCGGAGAGCGTCTGCTCCACGCCCTCGGCCGTCAGCACGTCGCCTTCGTGCGCGGGGCGCAGAAACTCGATGCTGCAGCCGTTGGCCACGGTGGCGTGGTTGCGGCTGTTGCAGGCGTAGGCGAAGGTGGAATCGGCCAGCGTGAAGATGAAGCCGCCGTGGCAGATCTTGTGGCCGTTCAGGTGCAGCGGCCTGACCACCATGCGCATGCTGGCGCGGCCGGGCTGGCAGGCCAGCAGCTCCATGCCCATGGTGTCTTTCGAGGCCTCGTCGGCCGCGTACATGGATTCGCCCACGCGGCGCGCCAGATCGGCGGCTTCGGCCTCAGTCAAATGTGCAGTCATCATTCGCCCTTGAACTGCGCTGGGCGCTTCTGCAAAAAGGCCGACACACCCTCGATGTAGTCGTGCGTGAAGCCCAGGCGCGACTGCACATCGCGCTCCAGATCCAACTGCTCGTCCAGGCTGTGCGTGTGCGCGTTGCGCAGCAGGTGGCGCGTGGCAATCAGCGCCTTGGTCGGCATGGCGGCCAGGCGCTCAGCCATTTTTTTCGCCGCATCGACGGAGTCGTCGGCCACGTCCCAGATCATGCCCATGGCCTTGGCTTCTAGAGCACCGAGCTTGTCGCCCGTCATCGCCAGCGCCATGGCGCGCGCCAGGCCCACGCGCTGCGGCAGCAGCCAGGTGGCACCGCTGTCGGGCACCAGGCCGATCTTGCTGAAGGCCTGGATGAAGCTGGCGCCCGGCGCCGCGATGGCGATGTCGCAGGCCATGGCCACCGACGCGCCCGCGCCCGCCGCCACGCCGTTGACGGCGCACACGGTGGGCACGCGCACGTTGATCAGGCGCCGCGTGGTGGGGTTGAAGGCCTGGTCGATCACCGGGCCGGGATCGGCGCGGAACATGAGGTCGTCGCCCGGCCGGAAGTCGAACTCCGACAGGTCGGCACCGGCGCAGAAGCCGCGGCCGGCGCCGGTGAGCACCAGCGCACGGATCGACTTGTCGGCCTCGATCTGGTCGAGCGCTGCCCACAGGTCGCGGTGCATCTGCCGCGTGAAGCTGTTGAGCGAGGCGGGGCGGTTCAGCGTCAGGACGGCGACGGGGCCCTCCTGCGCAAACAGGACGGCGGGCTCGGCGGCCGCGCCGGGTGCGGGGGTGGTCATGCGGTGTTGTCTCCTCGGGGCGCAATTTACCATTAACCGACCCATCGGTCGGTTAACTGTGCGCGTTCATGGTGGCTGGTTATAGTGCCACTCAACCCGACACCATCACACAAGGAGAACCCCCATGGCCTACGAATTCATCACCACCCGCACCGAGGGCGAGAAGGTCGGCATCATCACGCTGAACCGGCCCAAGCAGCTCAACGCCCTCAGCCCGCAGCTGATGGTGGAACTGGGCCAGGCGCTCAAGGCTTTCGACGCCGACGCCGCCATCGGCTGCATCGTCATCACCGGCAACGAGAAGGCCTTTGCCGCCGGCGCCGACATCGGCGCCATGGCCACCTACACCTTCGCCGACGTGTACGGCGACGACTACATCACGCGCGACTGGGAAACCATCCGCAGCATCCGCAAGCCCGTCATCGCCGCCGTCAGCGGCTTCGCCCTGGGTGGTGGCTGCGAGTTGGCCATGATGTGCGACTTCATCATCGCCGCCGACAACGCCAAGTTCGGCCAGCCCGAGATCAAGCTCGGCATCATCCCCGGCGCCGGCGGCACGCAGCGCCTGCCGCGTGCCGTGGGCAAGGCCAAGGCCATGGACCTGGCCCTCACCGGCCGCATGATGGACGCCACCGAGGCCGAGCGCGCCGGCCTCGTCAGCCGCATCGTGCCGCTGGACAAGCTGATGGAGGAAACGCTGGCCGCCGCCCTGATGATCAGCGGCTACGGTCGCATGGCCGTGATGGCGGCCAAGGAGAGCGTCAACAAGGCCTTCGAAGGCACGCTGGCCGATGGCGTGATGTTCGAGCGCCGCCTGTTCCACGCGCTGTTCGCCACCGCCGACCAGAAGGAAGGCATGGACGCCTTCGTCAACAAGCGTGCGGCGGTGTTCAAGAACCAGTGACCGATTTCCGCCGCCGGCGCGGTGCATTTCCCCTATAATGCGCGGTTGCCGGTGGTATAGCTCAGTCGGTTAGAGCGTGGGATTCATAACCCCAAGGTCGGTGGTTCGATTCCACCTACCACCACCACATCAGAAAGCCCCGATTGGTCATGCCAGTCGGGGCTTTTTCCTGGGCTCAGGCCACGCTGCGGAGCGCGCGCAGCACGCGCTCGGCCGTGGCGGGGGCGTCCATGCGCACCGGCTGCCCGTCGGCGCGCGCGGCGGCCACCGCGTTGCGCAGGGCTTCCCACACGCTGACGGCGAGCATGAAGGGTGGCTCGCCCACGGCCTTGCTGCGGAAGATGGTGTCCTCGGCGTTCGGCTCGGGCCACAGGTGGACCTTGAAGTGCGCGGGCAGGTCGGCGGCGGTGGGGATCTTGTAGGTGCTGGGCGCCTTCGTGGTGAGCGCGCCGTGCTCGTTCCACACCAGCTCCTCGGTGGTCAGCCAGCCCATGCCCTGGATGAAGCCGCCCTCGATCTGGCCGATGTCGATGGCCGGGTTGATGCTGCGGCCCACGTCGTGCAGGATGTCCACGGCCAGCACGCGGTATTCGCCGGTGAGGGTGTCGATGGCGACCTCGCTGCACGCGGCGCCGTAGGCGAAGTAGAAGAAGGGCCGGCCGGTGAGCGTGGCCTTGTCGTAGTGGATCCTGGGCGTGCGGTAGAAGCCGTCGCTCCACAGCTGGATGCGGTTGGCGTAGGCGGCCTTCACCACCTCGGCAAAGGCGCGCGTGACGCTGGGGCTGATGACCTGGCCGGCGCGGAACTCGACCGCGCCCGCGCCGCAGCCGTCCAGCCCGCTCACGAAGGCGGCCAGGTTGTCGCGCACGGTGCGGGCGGCGGCCTGCGCGGCCTTGCCGTTCAGGTCGGTGCCGCTGCTGGCGGCGGTGGCGCTGGCGTTGGGCACCTTGTCGGTGGCACTGGCGGTGACCAGCACCCGCGCCAGCGGCACGCCCAGTTCGTCGGCCACCACCTGCGCCACCTTGGTGTGCAGGCCCTGGCCCATCTCGGTGCCGCCGTGGTTCACCTGCACGCTGCCGTCGGTGTAGACGTGCACCAGCGCGCCGGCCTGGTTGAACAGCGTGGCGGTGAAGCTGATACCGAACTTGACGGGGGTGATGGCGATGCCGCGCTTGAGGTAAGCGTTTTGCGCGTTCCAGGCCAAAACAGCCTCTTGTCGCCGCCGATACTGCGCAAGGTGCTCCAGTTCTGGGAGCAATTCGTGGAGGATGTTGTCTTCCACCCGCATCTGGTAGTGGGTGGTGTCGCGGGGGGTGGGCGCGGTGCCCTCACCCCGGCCCTCTTCCGCAGGCGGGAGAGGGAGTGAAGTCGCGGTAGCCGGGGTTTGGCTCCCTCTCCCCCCTGGGGAGAGGGTGGGGGTGAGGGGCGCAGCGGCGGCAGCGGTTACGGCGCGGCCCCCACCCCGGCCCTCCCCCAGCGGGGGAGGGAGTGGCGTGGCGGGGTGACTCCCTCGCCCCTCTGGGGAGAGAGCCTGCCCCGGACTCGATCCGGGGGCTGGGGTGAGGGGCGCAGCGGTGCTGGCAGGCGCGGTCTGCCCCCACCCCAACCCTGCCCCAGCGGGGGAGGGAGGCCTGCCGTCGTACAGATTGGCCATGCGCACGTCCAGCGCGTCCTGGCCCAGCACCCGGGCGATGTCGCCCAGGATGGTCTCGATGGCGATCACGCCCTGCGGGCCGCCGAAGCCGCGGAAAGCGGTGTGGCTCTGCAGATTGGTCTTGCAGCGGAAGCTGCGGATCACCACGTCGCCCAGGTAATAAGCGTTGTCGGCGTGGAACACGGCGCGGTCGCACACCGGGCCGCTCAGGTCGGCGCTGAAGCCGCAGTTGGCCATCATGTCGAGCGTCAGGCCCGTCATGCGGCCGTCGTCGCCAAAGCCCACGTCGTAGTCGAAGGCGAAGGGGTGCCGCTTGCCGGTGGTCATGAAGTCGTCGTCGCGGTCCAGCCGCAGCTTGACGGGCGCTTTGGTTTTCAGTGCAGCCAGCGCCGCCCACACGGCCATGTGGCCGGCCTGCGTCTCCTTGCCACCGAAGCCGCCGCCCATGCGCCGGCATTCGACGGTGACGCGGTGGCTGGCGATGCCCAGCGCGTGCGCCACCCAGTGCTGCACCTCGCCCGGGTGCTGCGTGCTGCTGTGGATGTGCCACTGCTGCTGCTCGCCGGGCACGGCCAGGGCGATCTGGCCTTCGAGGTAGAAGTGCTCCTGCCCGCCGACGGCAAAGCGGCCTTGCAGCCGGTGCGATGCGGCGGCCAGCGCACCGGCGGCATCGCCGCGCGCCACCGTCACCGTGGGCAGCACGAAGCTCTCGGCCGCCATGGCCTGCTCGATGGTGAGGATGGCGGGCAGCGGCGCGATGTCGAGCCTGACCTGGCGCGCCGCGTGACGCGCGGCCTGCACCGTGTCGGCCACCACCAGCCCGACCACCTGGCCGACGTGCTGCACCACATCGGTGGCGAAGATGGGCTCGTCGTGCACAAAGGTGGCCAGCACCGGGTCGCCCGGGATGTCGGCCGCGGTGACGAGAGCACGCACGCCGGGCAGTGCCAGCGCAGCCGTGGCGTCGATGCCCAGCAGCCTGCCGTGCGCGACCGGCGACAGGATGGGCGCCGCGTGCAGCGTGCCGCGTGGCTCGGGCAGGTCGTCGACATACGGCGCCAGGCCCTGCACCTGCGCGTGGGCGCTTTCGTGCGGGTGCGGCGTGCCGCAGGCGGCTTCGGCCGTTGGAGCGGTGGCCGGCGCGGCGTGCGGCATCGCGGCCACGTCTTCGGGGGCGGTGGCGGGCAGCGCCGCGCTGCCGGCATCGCGGCTCACCGGCGCATCGTCCGCGTGCGCCGTGCCGTAATGGGGCGATGCCGGCCGCTCGCTCATGGCTTCGGCTCGGGGTCTTGCACGGGCGGTGCGTCGCCCGGGTCGCGCCGCGGCAGCGGCGGCGTGGCGGGGTCTTCCACGGGGGCCGGCGGCGCGAACGGATCGGGGTCTTGCACCGGCGGTTCTTCGCCAGGCAGGGGCATGGGCTTGTGCTGGGTCATGGCAGGGTCTCCGGTTGCAGCGTGGCCAGTGTGGCCGCGCCAGGCTGCGATTGCGCCCAGGCGCGGCGCAGCAGGTTGCCCAGCACCGTGCGGCGGTAGGCGCTGCTGGCGCGCATGTCGCTGATGGGTTCGAACTCGGCCGCCAGCACGGTGGCGGCGGCGTCGAAGACGGCCTGCGTTGCCGGCTTTCCAGCCAACGCCGCTTCGGTCTGGATGGCACGCGCCGGCACGGCCGCCACGCCGCCGGCGCCAATGCGGGCGCTGCGGATCACGCCGCCGTCGATCTGAAGCGCCACCGCCAGGCAGACGGCGCTGATGTCGTCCTCCAGGCGCTTGCTGATCTTGTCGGCGCGCAGCCATTCATGCGGCGTGGGCAGCGGCACGTCGATGCGCGCCAGCACCTCGTCGGGCGCCAGCGCGGTCTTCCGGTAGGCGAGGTAGAAGTCCGCGATGGGCAGGCTGCGCTCACCGCGCGTGCTGGCCAGCACCAGCGTGGCGCCCAGGGCAATGAGCAGCGGCATGCTGTCGCCGATGGGCGAGCCGTTGGCCACGTTGCCGCCCAGCGTGCCGCTGACGCGTACCGGCAGGCCGGCGAAGCGGTCGAGGAAGGGGGCGAGCTGCGGCCGATCCTGCGCCAGCGCGGCGAAGGCGTCGACCAGCGTGGCGGCGGCGCCGATGCGCAGCGTGTCGCCTGCGCGCTCGATGCGCCGCAGTTCGGCCACGCGGGTGAGGTCGATGATCTGCGCGAAGCGCTGGTGCTGCTTGGTGACCCACAGCCCCACGTCGGTGGTGCCGGCGGCCAGCAGCGCCCGCGGGTGCGCAGCACGCAGCGCCAGCAGCTCGGCCAGCGTGCGCGGCGTGGCGTAGAAGTTTTCCGCCGAATCGGCCTCTGGCGCCCGACCATCGGGCGCGAGCAGCTCCAATTTTTGAAGCAACGCCGCTTCGTCCAGCGGCACGTCGGGCCAGTGGTGCATGGTCTGCGCGGCGTCCAGAATCGGCCGGTAGCCGGTGCAGCGGCACAGGTTGCCCGACAGCGCGTGCAGCGCCTCGTCGCGCGAGACGGCCCCGCCGCCGGGCCGCGCCAAGGCGAGGCCAGCCCCCTCGGGGGGCAGCGAACCGCGCGCAGCGGGGAGCGTGGGGGCTACATGACCGCCGCCGGGCTGGCGGTGCAGCACGAACAGGCTCATCACGAAGCCCGGCGTGCAGAAGCCGCATTGCGAGCCGTGGCACTCGACCATCGCGCGCTGCGCCGGGTGCAGCGTGCCGTCAGCACCCGCGATGTCGGCGGCGGTGAACACGGCCATGCCCTGCACGCTGTGCGCCAGGCGGATGCAGCTGTTGATGGCGCGGTAGCTGAGTTGGCCGTCGCTGCCCCGCTCGGCCAGCGCCACGGTGCAGGCGCCGCAGTCGCCGCTGGCGCAGCCCTCCTTGACGGCGGTGCAGTGCAGGTAGTCACGCAGCACGTTGAGCAGCGTGCGGTCGGGCGGCACGTTGGCCAGCGTCTGCGGCTGGCGGCCCAGGACGAAGCGCAGGACGGGTGGACTCATGCGCGGCAGTATGGCGCGAAAACCGCCGCGCGGCCCCCGCATCAACGCCTGCCCCTTCTGCGGCCATGGCAGGGCGCGCGGGTGCCGAAGGGCGCACACGGGTGCTACATTGCGTCACCCCCCGCGATCAACGTCACACCGGATAACTACAATTTCAATAGCTGCTCGCGCTTGATGCAAGGCAACGAGCGGCCTGTTTGACCCGATAACCATGACGGCCCGCCTGCAGCTCACCGGCATCACCAAGCGCTACCCCGGCTTGGTGGCCAACGACGGCGTGTCGCTGACGGTGCAGCCGGGCGAGATCCACGCCGTGCTGGGCGAGAACGGCGCCGGCAAGAGCACGCTGATGAAGATCATCTACGGCGCCACCAAGCCCGACGCGGGCGAGGTGCGCTTCGACGGCCAGCCGGTGCACATCGCCAACCCGCAGCAGGCGCGCGCGCTGGGCATTGCCATGGTGTTCCAGCACTTCAGCCTGTTCGAGACACTCAGCGTGGCCGAGAACGTGTGGCTGGGATTGGACAAGTCGCTTAGCCTGGCCGAGGTCACGCGCCGCATCGAGCAGACCGCCGCCGCCTACGGCCTCGACACCGACCCCGCGCGCCCGGTGCACACCCTGGGCGTGGGCGAGATGCAGCGGGTGGAGATCATCCGCGCGCTGCTCACCCACCCGAAGCTGCTGATCCTGGACGAGCCGACCTCGGTACTGACGCCGCAGGCGGTGGACAAGCTGTTCGTCACGCTGCGGCAGCTGGCGGCCGAGGGTTGCAGCATCCTCTACATCAGCCACAAGCTGCACGAGATTCGCGCGCTGTGCACCGCCTGCACGGTGATGCGCGCCGGCCGCGTGACGGGCGTGTGCGACCCGCGCGAGGAAAGCAACGCATCCTTGAGCCGCATGATGATCGGCGCCGAGCCGCCCGCGCTGGCGCACCACGCCCGCGCGCCGGGCGCGGTGGTGCTGGCGGTGGACGGCCTGAGCCTGAAGCGCGAATCGCCCTTCGGCGTGGATCTGATCGACGTGTCGCTGCAGGTGCGCGCGGGCGAGGTGGTGGGCATTGCCGGCGTCTCGGGCAATGGCCAGCGCGAGCTGCTGTTTGCGCTGTCGGGCGAGGACCGGCGGGCGCCGACAGCTTCCATTTCAATAGCGAACCAGCCTGTGGGCCACCGCTCGCCCGGCCAGCGCCGCGCGCTGGGCTTGCACTTCGTGCCCGAGGAGCGCCTGGGCCGCGGCGCCGTGCCCGAGATGGGCCTGGCGCACAACCTGCTGCTGACGCGGCGCGAGGCCGTGGGCGCCTTCGGCTGGCTGCGCACCGGCGTGCTGCGCGATCAGGCGGCGGGCATCATCGATCGCTTCAAGGTCAAGGCCGCGGGCCCGCAGGCGCTGGCGCGCTCGCTGTCGGGCGGCAACCTGCAGAAGTTCATCATGGGGCGCGAGATCGACGCCAACCCCACGCTGCTGATCGTGTCGCAACCGACCTGGGGCGTGGACGTGGGCGCGTCGGCCCAGATCCGCGCCGAGATCCTGGCGCTGCGCGACGCCGGCTGCGCCGTGCTGGTGGTGAGCGAGGAGCTGGACGAGCTGTTCGAGCTGTGCGACCGCCTGCACGTGATGGCCAAGGGGCAGCTGTCGCCGGCCGTGGAGCGGCGCGATGCCACGGTGGAGCAGATCGGGGCGTGGATGAGCGGCTTGTGGCATGGCGATGTGCAGCAGCACCTGGCGGACATGGAGCGTGGCGGGGAGGTGGCGCATGCGCATTGAAGCCACTCCCCACCAGGCTTGCTCCCTCTCCCGCCTGCGGGAGAGGGCTGGGGTGAGGGCCCTCCCTCCCCCGCTGGGGGAGGGCTGGGGTGGGGGCCAGCCACGCACCCCACTGGCACGCCGCCAGCCCCTCACCCCTACCCTCTCCCCAGAGGGGCGAGGGAGCAACAGCCAAGGAGCAAGCCATGCTGCGCCTTGAGCCCCGCCCCGCCCCCTCGCGCGCGTGGACCTGGGCCTCTTCGCTGCTGGCACTGGCGATCACGGTGGTGATCGGCGTGGCCCTGTTCAGCGTGATGGGCAAGGACCCGGTGCGCGGGCTGCAGGTCTTTTTCTGGGAGCCGATCAAGTCCGCCTACGCGCTGGGCGAGCTGGGCGTGAAGGCCACGCCGCTGCTGCTGATCGCCCTCGGCCTGGCCGTGTGCTTCCGCTCCAACGTGTGGAACATCGGCGCCGAGGGGCAGTTCGTCATCGGCGCCATCGCGGCCGGCGGCGTGGCGCTGCTGGCGGGCAAGGAGACGGGGCGCTGGATCGTGCTGGCCGTACTGCTGGCCGGCGTGCTGGGCGGCATGGCGTGGGCGGGCATCACGGCCTTCTTGCGCGACCGCTTCAACGCGGGCGAAATCCTGGTCAGCCTGATGCTGGTGTACGTGGCCATCCAGGTGCTGGGCTACCTGGTCTACGGGCCGTGGAAGGACCCGGCGGGCTACAACTTTCCGCAGACGCGCACCTTCGACGCCGTGACGCGCATCCCGCGGCTGATGGCCGGCTCGCGCGTGAATATCGGTGCGCTGATCGCGCTGGCCGGCGCGGCGCTGCTGTGGGTGTACTTGTTCCGCACGCGCAGCGGCTTCGCGCAGCAGGTGGGCGGGCTGGCGCCAGCGGCGGCGCGCTATGCGGGCTTCTCGTCGCGCCGCGCGCTGTGGACGGCGCTGCTGATCTCGGGCGGCACGGCCGGACTGGCCGGCGCGCTGGAGGTGGCGGGGCCAATCGGGCAACTGACGCCCTACGTGCCGGCGGGCTACGGCTTCGCCGCCATCATCGTCGCCTTCGTCGGGCGGCTGCACCCGCTGGGCATGGTGCTGGCGGCGATCTTGATGAGCATGTTCTACATCGGCGGCGAGCTGGCGCAGTCGCGCCTGGGGCTGCCGAAGTCGTTGACGGGGGTATTCCAGGGCCTGCTGCTGTTCACGCTGCTGGCGTGTGACACGCTGGTGAATTACCGGGTGCGCTGGGGGAAAGGCAATTGATGGTCATGGCGCTGTGCTCCAGGTGTTCACCCCCTCTCCCGCGTGCGGGAGAGGGCGGGGGTGAAGGTGGACAGCGTCTGAACAAAAGCCGTGCCGCCTGGTGCGCCGACGGCCCTCACCCCAACCCTCTCCCGCAGGCGGGAGAGGGCGCAAGACCGGGGAGGCGCTGCTGATGGACCAATACGCCCTGCTCTTCGCCGCCACGCTGAACGCCGGCACGGTGCTGGCCATTGCCGCGCTGGGCCTGCTGATCAACGAGAAGGCGGGCATCGTCAACCTGGGGGCCGAGGGGATGATGCTGTGCGCCGCCATCGCCGGCTTCGCCGCCGTGGTGCACACGGGCAATGACTGGGCGGGCTTTGCCGCCGGCATGGCGGCGGGGGCACTGCTGGCGGCCGTCTTCGGCTGGCTGGTGATCTGGCTGAACACCAACCAATACGCCACCGGGCTGGCGCTGAGCCTGTTCGGCGTCGGCTTTTCGGCCTTCGTGGGCATCGGCTACGTGCAGGCCAAGCTGCCCGAGCGGCCGCAGTTCAACTGGCTGGGGCTGGGCGACGTGCCGCTGATCGGGCCGGCGCTGCTGCGCCACCACCCGCTGGTGTACGGCGCCATGCTGATCGCCGCCGGGCTGATCTGGTTCCTGTACCGCACGCGCGGCGGGCTGGTGCTGCGCTCGGTGGGCGAATCGCCGCAGTCGGCGCACGCGCTGGGCTACCACGTGCGCGGCATCCGGCTGGCGGCGGTGGTGGCGGGCGGCGCGCTGTGCGGGCTGGCGGGGGCGTACATCTCGGTCATCTACACGCCGCTGTGGGTGGAGGGCATGGTGGCCGGCAAGGGCTGGATCGCGCTGGCGCTGACCACCTTCGCCACCTGGCGGCCGGCGCGCATCCTGCTGGGGGCGTACCTGTTCGGCGGCGTGACGATGCTGCAGTTCCACCTGCAGGGCCAGGGCGTGCAGGTGCCCAGCCAGGTGCTGACGATGATGCCCTACCTGGCCACCATCGTGGTGCTGGCGCTGATCTCGCGCAACCCGACGTGGATCCGCGTCAACATGCCGGCCTCGCTGGGCAAGCCGTTCCACCCGGGGGCGTGAGGCCGGCGCGGTGCCGGCACATTGCAGCTTTTCCTCTGATAGGTGAGTATATGCCTCTGGCGCTTTATTGATGGGCGCTGACGGGGTGGTATGCAGGGAGTATCTGCCCCAGCTGCGCCTCGGGGGGCGCCCTCAGGCCACAGCCTTGCGGCTCACTGCTCCGGCACGCGGCATTCGGCGGCGGTGGCCAGCACGTACAGCATGGCTTCCACCGGGTGGATGGTCATGCCGCGCCGCTCGGCGCGCTGGCGCAGGTCGACGTGCGGCCGCTGCGGAATGATCTGCAGTTGCGTGCTCAGCACGCGGCTCTTCAGCACCATGCCGAACACCGAGGCCGGCGTGTTGCTGGCCACCCAGCCCTCGGCCGGGTGAAGGATGGCGCCGTTGAGCATGGTCACCATGACCTCGAACGGCTGCCCCGCGCGCAGGCGCTGCGCCACGTCGCGCAGGATGGGGTGGCTGGAGGGGTGCGGTGAGCTGACCAGCACGGCCTCGAACTCGTCCAGCGTCAGGGCGCCGTCGCTGATCTGCACGCTCTGGGCCGGCGGGGCGCTGGGCGCGGGTGCAGGCGGCGGCACGCTGACGCTCGGGGCGGCCACGGGTGCAGGTGCAGGTGCAGGTGCAGGTGCAGGTGCAGGTGCAGGTGGCGGTGGTGGTGGCGGTGGCGGTGGCAAGGGGGCGGGTGCTTCGACCGGCGCGGGTTCCGCCCCCGGCGACGCTGCCTGCAGCGTCGTCGGCAGCGCCTCGCGCACGTCGGCGGCATGAAACGGCCGCCGCACCACCGCCCAGCCCTGGCGCGCCCAATCGGCCGCCTGCTGTTCGGCCTGCTGCCGCAGATCATCGCGTTGCGACACGATGGGCGTCACGATGACGGCGGGCCGCCTGCCGACCAGGGCCGCCCAGTCGGCGCCCTGCTCGGCCTGCCAGCCCTCACTGTCCAGGATGACCAGCTAGGCCTCGGGCCAGGGCGCCTGGGCCGCCGGTGCGGCATCGCACGACCAGCCCGGATGGTCCTTGCGCACCATCAGGCTGATCGCGAACGCATCGCGGGACGGGAAGCCAACCAGTACCAGTTTCATACCGGAGGCAAAGTCTAAGCGACCAGGCCGCCGGCATCCCGTGCGGCAGCGCCGGCCGTGGCGGGTGCGCGACGTGGCCGAGCGCCGTTCAGTGCGGCAGCCGGCACTCGCCCATCTGGGCCAGCGCGAACAGCATGTCGTCGAGCGGGTGAACCGTCATGCCGCGTTGCTCGGCCCGCGCGCGGGCGTCGACGGTGGGTGCCAGGGCCGTGATCCGCACGTGCTCTCCCAGCGCCCGGCTGCGGCACACCATGCGCATGACGGACAGCGGCGTGTTGCTGGCCACCCAGGCCTGCGCGGGGTTGAAGATGATGCCGTTGATCAGCGTCACGCCCATCTCGAACGCCCCGGGCTGCGCCAGGCGGTCGCCCAGCTGGCGCAGGAAATGGCGGCAGGCCTCGTTCGGCGAGCTGTCCACGCAGGCGCGGAAGGCCTCGATCGACAGGGCCCCCTCGCCCAGCGTGGGCGGCGGTGTGGCCTGCGCCACGCGCATCGGCTCGGCGGTCGAAAAGCCGAAGGCCGAGGTGCTGAAGAACACCTCGGCGGGCGCGGGCGCCACGTCAGCAGGCGCCGCCGTGGGCCGTGCGCGCGCGGTCCAGGCCTCTTCCAGCGCGCTGCGCATCGACTGCGCGCCATACGGCCGGGGCAGCACCACCCACGGTGCACCGTGCGCGGCCACCTGCGCCGGCACGTTGCCGACCAGCACGGCCGGCCGCTCGCCCACCAGCGCCGCCAGTTCGGCCCCGGCCTGCGCCCGCCCGTGGCGCGCCAGCCAGGCGTCCATGTCCACCACATACAGGTCGCCCGCCGGCACCGGGTGCGCCAGGTCTGCCGCGTCGCACTGCCAGCCCTCCAGCACCTTGCCGACGAACAGGGTCAGTGCGAAGGCATCACGCTCGGGAAGGGCGACGAGGACGGCTTTCATGATCGAGTCACAATTAAATAATTGGTTTGCATTATTCAAACTCTCCCTTTACAAAACCTGTCGCACGGGTCCGCGCGATTGATCTGGATCAAACAGTTTCCGGCTCACCCCACGAAGAGGGGGGCTGCCAGGCCGCCGCCGGCCCTCCCGCATAATCCGCGGTTTCAACTGCCGCCCTCGTAGCCGAAGGAACCACCATGACCGATCACCACAAGCGTTCGCTGTTGAAACTCGCCGCCCTGGCGGCCGCTGCCAGCGCCCTGGTGGCCTGCGGCAAGAAGGACGAGCCGGCACCCACCCCGGCCCCGGCGCCCGCCCCGGCGGCCGAGGCACCGGCGCCGGCCAAGGCCGACCCGCTGAAGATCGCCTTCGCCTACGTCGGCCCGGTGGGCGACGGCGGCTGGACCTTCGCGCACGACAACGCGCGCAAGGCGCTGGAGAAGGAGTTCGGCGATCGCATCGTCACCAGCTACGTCGAGAGCGTGCCCGAGAGCGCCGATGCCGAGCGCGTGATCCGCGACATGGCGGGCCAGGGCAACAAGCTGATCTTCGGCACCACCTTCGGCTACATGGAGCCGATGCTGAAAGTGGCCGCCGACCACCCTGACGTGAAGTTCGAGCACGCCACCGGCTACAAGACGGCCGAGAACATGCGCACCTACGACAGCCGCACCTACGAGGGCGCCTACATGGCGGGCGTGATCGCCGGCAAGATGACGCAGAGCAACACGCTGGGCGTGGTGGCGTCGATCCCGATCCCCGAGGTGGTGCGCAACATCAACAGCTTCACGCTGGGCGCGCAAAGCACCAACCCCAAGATCACCACCAAGGTGGTGTGGGTGAACGAGTGGTTCAACCCGCCCAAGGAGACCGAGGCCGCCACCGCGCTGATCAACGGCGGCGCCGACATCCTGTTCCAGAACACCGACTCGTCGGCCGTGCTGCAGACCGCCGAGAAGATGGGCAAGCGCGGCTTCGGCTGGGACAGCGACATGACCGCCTACGGCCCCAAGGCGCACCTGGGCTCGGCCATCATCGACTGGGCCCCGTACTACATCAAGGCCGTGGGCGAGGCGCTGGACGGCAAGTGGGCCACCGGCCAGACCTGGTGGGGCGTGAAGGAAGGCGCGATCGACCTCGTCTCGCTGGCCGCCGACGTGCCTGAAGATGCCAAGGCCAAGCTGGAGGAAGTGCGCAGCGGCCTGAAGGCCGGCACGTACAACATCTGGAAGGGCCCGATCAGCGACAACACCGGCAAGGAAGTGCTGGCCGAAGGCACCGTGGCCGACGACAAGTTTCTGGGTGGCATCAACTGGTACGTGAAGGGCGTGGAGGGCAAGGTGCCCGGAAAGAACTGAGGCGAATCCCCCTGAGCGGCTGACGCCGCTTCCCCCTTCTCTCGCTGCGCTGCGCTTCGCGGGAAGGGGGACAACGCCAGCGGGCGGGCCACGCCCTTCCGCGGCGTTCGCCCGCATGGCCTGCTCCGCGGCCGCCTCAATGTGGGTAGCGGCGCCTTGGCAACGCTGAAGCGACAAGTGGGAGTATGTGGCGCCAGCGCCCGTCTGACGAGCGCTGTCGGCCGGCATATTGGGGAGTATATGGATCGACGCGCTGTCAACCTTCTTGCCTGCACCCTTTCACCATGATCGAACGCACCCTCTGGCATCCCGTCGCACTCGCCCACGCCGTGGGCGCGCAGCCCGTGGCCGCGGTGCTGCTCGGCGAAGAGCTGGTGCTGTGGCGCGACGGCGAAGGCGCCGCGCACGCCTGGGCCGACCAGTGCCCGCACCGGGGCGCGCGCTTCTCGCTGGGCCGCGTGACCGATGGGCAGCTGGAATGCCCCTACCACGGCTGGCGCTTTCAGGCCGGCGGGCAGTGCACGCACATCCCGGCCGTGCCCGGCTTCACGCCCGGCGCGCGCCACTGCGCCCGCACCTTCGACACGCGCGAGGCCCACGGCATGCTGTGGGTGCGCCTGGCCGCGCCCGAGGGGCCGGCGCTGCCAATCCACGACCTGCCCGCCTTCGCCGCCGAGGCCGAGCCGCGCCTGCGCAAGACCACCAGCGGCCCCTACCTGGTGCAGGCCAGCGCGCCGCGCATCATCGAGAACTTCCTCGACATGGCGCACTTCGGCTACGTGCACGAAGGCTGGCTGGGCAGCCGCGAGCGGCCCGAAATCCCGCCGTATGAAGTCACCCCCACGCTGCACGGCGTGAAGGCCACCGGCTGCCGCGCCTGGCAGCCGCGCTCGTCGATCCATGCCGAAAGCGGCGCGCAGGTGGAATACACCTACGAAGTCACCGCGCCCTACGCGGCGGTGCTGACCAAGCAGCCCGAGCCGGGCAGCACGGCCATCGACGGGCTGTGGGAATCCATCGCCATGTTCGTCTGCCCCGTGACCGAGGAAACCAGCGTGGCCTGGACGCGCATGGCGATGAACGACTTCGATTCGCCCGACGCGCGGCTCATCGCGTTCCAGGACACCATCTTCGGGCAGGACCAGCCCATCCTCGAATCGCAACGCCCCAAGCGCCTGCCGCTGGCGCCCGACGCCGAGGCGCATTCCGCCGCCGACCGCCTGTCGGCCGCCTACCGGCGCTATCTGAAGCAGAGCGGCATCGGCTTCGGCGTGACCGCCTGACACGGGCGCCGGGCGCCTGGTAACACTACCAATGGGGGCGTTACCGATGGTATCGGTAACAGCTTGTCGCGCCCGTTGGCAACAGGTCTACTGCGGGCCAAGCCGCTGACGAACCCACGCACACGTCGGCGGCCCGTTGCCAACAAACTCCCGGAGGACCACCATCATGTTCAGCACTTCACCCGCCGGCTTCGTGGCCGTTGCCGCCATCGGCTTTGCCCCCATCGGCGCTGCCGGCCCCCTGCGCGCCAAGCTGCCGCACACCAACCAGTTCCAGCTGGGCACGCTGGACAAGAAAGGCTGCTTCTGCCCCTGCAAACAGCCCGACGGCAAGAGCGACGCCAAGTGGACGGTGAACAACCCCGGCAACGGCAAGGCCGACATCGACCTGGGCAACTACAAGCTGCAGCTGGACGAGAAGAACTCGCAGATCAAGATCGTCAACAAGAACAACGGCGAAGTCACCAACATCTGGGGCGACCCGCACATCGACTGGAACAAGGACGGCAAGACCGACGCCAACTTCTGGGGCACCACCACCTTCCAGCTGGAAGACGGCACCAAGATCACCATCGACACCGAGCCGTTCAAGAACAACCCCAACGAATGCGTCTCCAGCGAAGTCACCGTGACCCGCGGCGACCACGCGCTGAAGATCACCGGCCTGAGCCAGAACAAGCTGGGCGACCTGCAGGTGGAATACGCCGACCGCGGCGGCCAGGCGCTGGACTGGGCCACGCAGGACGGCTTCGTGGTGCGCGAGAACCCCAACGGCGAAGGCTGGCTCAACGCCGACACCGGCAAGCTGGCCGGCCAGAAGGACTTCGACATCACCAAGCCGAACGCCGTGAAGCCCTACGAGTTCACGCAGCAGTTCGGCCAGGCGCTGGGCCTGTTCCTGATGACCGGCCTGATGGGCGGCATCTTCAGCCACATGGGCAGCCAGGCGTCCAGCTGGGAGCCGGGCCGCAGCAGCAGCGACACCCCTCCGATGCGCAACAAGCCGCTGCTGGTGCCGCCGCGCGCCCGGGTCGAACAGCCCGACGCCCACACCGTCAACATCCACCACCGCAACGGCACCGTGGACACGCGCAGCGGCGGCTCGCTGGCCTGGCGCACCAACAACCCCGGCCTGCTGCCCTTCAACCCGGTCACGCGCCTGATGGGCGCCATCGGTGCGGTGGACGGCGTGGCGGTGTTCCGCAACGAAGACGCCGGCCGCAGCGCCCTGACCAGGCTGATGCTGGGCCAGCTGCGCTGAGCGCGACGCCATAAGAAAACGCAAGTCTCCCAAGCCTTTGAAACGGCCCGCCCTGCGGGTCGTTTTTTTTTGGGCCGCACCGCACTGGCGTGCGCGTGCAGAATGCCCCGCATGACCGCGCCCGCCGACCTGATCGACCGAATCCCCGCCGACCACCTGCCCGCGCTGCTGGCCGCCATGCCGAAGGCGGAATTGCACATGCACATCGAAGGCTCGCTGGAGCCCGAGATGATCTTCGCGCTGGCGGCGCGCAACGGCGTGGCGCTGCCTTACGCCAGCGTGGATGCACTGCGCCGCGCCTACGCCTTCACCGACCTGCAGAGCTTTCTCGACATCTACTACCAAGGTGCCAGCGTGCTGCTGCACGAGCAGGATTTCTACGACACGGCGCAGGCGTATCTGGCGCGGGCAGCTACCGATAACGTCGTACACGCCGAGATCTTCTTCGACCCGCAGACGCACACGGCGCGCGGCGTGCCGATGGGCACGGTGATCCGCGGCCTGTCGCGCGCCTGCGCCGAGGCGCCGCAGAAGCACGGCCTTAGCGCCACGCTGATCCTGTGCTTTCTGCGCCACCTGAGCGAGCGCGAAGCCTTCGAGACGCTGGAGACGGCGCTACCTTTTCGAGAGCACTTCATCGGCGTCGGGCTCGATTCGAGCGAGGTGGGCCACCCGCCGGAGAAGTTCGCCCGCGTGTTCGCGCGCTGCCGCGAACTGGGCTTTCGCATCGTCGCGCACGCTGGTGAAGAAGGGCCGCCCGACTACATCTGGCAGGCGCTGGACGTGCTGAAGGCGGAGCGCATCGACCACGGCGTGCAGGCCGTGCACGACGCGGTTCTGATGCGCCGTCTGGGCGCCGGGCGCGTGCCGCTCACGGTGTGCCCGCTGTCGAACCAGAAGCTCCGCGTGTTCCCCGATCTGGCGGACCACAACCTGAAGGCGCTGCTCGACGCCGGCCTGTGCGCCACCGTCAACGCCGACGACCCGGCCTACTTCGGCGGCTACGTGAACGACAACCTGCGCGCCGTGGCCGCCGCCACCGGCCTGACGGCACGGCACGCGTACCAGCTGGCCGCCAACAGCTTCGAGGCCAGCTTTGCCGACGCGGCGGCCAAGGCGCGCTGGCGCGAGCAGCTGGACGCGTGCTTCGAGCGCTTCAACCGCTGATTCAGAGCGCCGCGCGCAGGCGCTGGGCATAGGCCTCCAGCGCGGCGGGGCCGGGCTCCTTGCGCGGCCAGGTGTAGTCGATGCCATCACCATCGTGCCGCGGCACCACGTGGATGTGAAAGTGCCCCACCGTCTGCCCCGCCACGGCGCCGTTGGCCTGCAGCAGCATCAGCCCGTCAGGATCGAACGCGGTGCGCGCGGCCAGCGCCACGCGCTGTGCCATGCGCATCACGGCGCCGGCTTCCTCGGGCGTCAGGTCGAACAGCGTGGCGGCGTGGCGCTTGCTGGCCACCAGCACATGGCCCGGGTTGACCTGGCCCAGGTCCATGAAGGCCAGCGCCAGATCGTCCTCGGCCACGCGGGCCGAAGGGATCTCGCCCGCCACCAGGCGGCAGAAGATGCACTGGCCGGGTGGCGAGGTGTCGATGAACATGGGCATGGCGAAGCTCCTTGACATGAAGGTGTACGGGAAAAGCCGCAGTGTAGGAAACGCGATCCTTCATCGCCCGCCTGTTGCAGGAGCGGCGGAAGCCGCGAACGGGTGTGGCGCGACAGAGGCGCTGCTTCGCGGCTTCCGCCGCTCCTACATCCATAGCTTCTGGCGCCTGTCACACCTTGATTTCATGTGTTTATCCTTTGAAATCATTGGATGACGGGCGCACCCCACTATCAAATTGATGGCGCCCCACGGCAGCCGCCAGCACGCGCGCACCCGCCGCCCTACAATCGCGCCCGCCATGCCGATGCCCCGGTGGCCTGGCGTTGTTTGTTTTCGGGGCCATGTAGAGGAACACCATGTACAAAAACCTCGCCGCCACACTCGTGGCCGCCTGTTGTTTGTCTCCCGCCTTCGCCCAGTCCAGTGCGCCGATCAGGGCGGCCTGGGTCTACGTCACCCCCCTCACCGACGCCGGCTGGACGCAGCAGCACGACCAGGGCCGCCGCGCCGTCGAGAAGGCGCTGGGCGCGCAGGTGCAGACCACCTACGTCGAGAACGTGCCCGAGGGCGCCGACGCCGAGCGCGTGATCCGCGACCTGGCGGCGCAAGGGCACCAGATCATCTTCACGCCCAGCTTCGGCTACATGGAGCCGACGCTGAAGGTGGCGCGCGACTTCCCGGCCGTGAAGTTCGAATCCATCACCGGCTACAAGCAGGCGCCCAACGTGGCCACGGCCAACGCGCGCTATTACGAGGGACGCTACCTGGCCGGCATCGCCGCCGGGCGCCTGACGAAGTCGAACCAGGCGGGCTACGTGGCGGGCTTTCCGATCCCCGAGGTGCTGCAGGGCATCAACGCCTTCACGCTGGGCATGCGCAGCGTCAACCCGAAGGCCGAGGTGCGCGTGATCTGGCTGAACGAGTGGTTCAACCCGCCGCGCGAGCGCGACGCCGCCATGACGCTGATGAACCAGGGCGCCGACGTGCTGGCCTTCCACACCGGCTCCACAGCCGTCATGGCCGCCGCCGAGGAGCGCGGCGCACTGGCCGTGGCCTACCACTCCGACATGCGCAAGGTGGCGCCCACGGCGCAGATCGCCGCCGTGACGCACCAGTGGGGCGACTACTACACGCGCCGCGTGCAGGCCGTGCGCGATGACCGTTGGCAAAGCGGCAAGCTGTGGGGCGGCGTGAAGGAAGGCATGATCCGCGTCGAGGCCTTCGGCCCCAAGGTGCCGCAGGCGGTGCAGCGCGAAGTGCTGGCCCGGCAGCAGGACATCGCCGCCGGCCGCCTGCACCCGTTCAGCGGGCCGATCGCCGACAACGAAGGCCACGCGCGGGTTGGCAAGGGCCAGAAGCTCGATGATGCGCAGATCCTGCAGATGAACTGGCTGGTCGACGGCGTGCGCACGCCGCTGCCGCGCTGAGCACCGGCCCGGCTCGGCAGGTGTGCATGCATCCGCCGGGTTCGCGCGGAGCGCCAACACCGGCGCCCATCGAGGCGCCAGGCGCGGACGTCGCCCCCGCCGCTCAGGCCGCGAACTGCGCGGCCTGCTGCTGCAACTGCTCGGCCACGGTGTCGAACGGCGCCATGTCGCCGGCGGCGCGCGACAGCAGGATCGCGCCCTGCACCGCCGCCATCAGCAGCGTGGCAAAGCTGGCGGCCTGCGCCGGCGGCAGGCCGGCCGCCTTCAGCGCCGCTGCCAGCGTGCCCGTCCATTGCGCGAAGGCCTGGCGGCAGTCCTGCAGCAGGCGGCTGGAGTCGGCCGCCACGGTGACGGCCACCACGGGACAACCTGATTCGCAGTCGTCGCGCAGCAGCATGCCGCGCCACAGGGCCAGCGCCCCTTGCACCACCGCCTCGGCCGGCTGGCCATGCAGCGCCTGCAGCTGGTCGTCCAGCAAGGTGGTGAAATCCTCCAGCACGGCCTCGATCAGCTCGGCCTTGCCGCCCGGAAAGTGGTGGTAGATGGAGCCGCGCGACGTGCCCGTCAGCGCCAGCACTTCGGAAAACGCGGTCGCGTGCAAGCCCCGGCGCCGCAGCACCTGGGTTGCCCCTTCCACCATCTTCCGACGCACAGTTCCGCGCATGGTCGCCCGCCTCTCTTGACGATCCGGCCGCACCGCCCGGCCAGAGCATGGCAGCATAGCAACGAAGCCGCAGAATCACTATGTCATTCGACATGACGTGTGGCTGGCATTGCGCATCAAGCTATTATTTGGATAGCGATTTCCACATCGTGCGCGATGCCGGTGGCCCGGTCACGCCGGCCGGCGTGGGCACAATGGCCGCATGCAACAGGCTTGGCGTGCAGCCCTCCTCCGATTCGACGCCCACGGCCAGGCCGTGCACGACAGCGACGGCCTGCTGGTGACGCAGCGCGATGCCGCCGGCGTGCGGCGCGTGGTGGCCGCCGGCTCGCACGCGACGTTGGCACCGCAGTTCGCGCAGGTGCCCGTCACGCACCTGCCCGGCCGGCTGATCGCCCCCGGCTTCGTGGACATGCACGTCCACTACCCGCAACTCGACGTGATCGGCTCGCCCGCCGACGGCCTGCTGCCCTGGCTGGAGCACTACACCTTTCCGCACGAGGCGCGCTTTGCCGACCCGGCGCATGCGGCCGAGGTGGCCGCCTTCTTCTGCGGCGAGCTGGCGCGCCACGGCGTGACGACGGCGCTCACCTTCTGCACCTCGCACCCAGCGTCGGTCGATGCGCTGTTCACCGAAGCGCAGACACGCGGCCTGCGCCTGATCGCCGGCAAGTGCCTGCAGGATCGCCACAGCCCCGATGGCGTGCGCGACGAGACCGGGCAGAGCCTGATAGATACCGAAGCGCTGATCAAGAAGTGGCACGGCGTGGACCGCCTGGGCTACGCCATCACGCCGCGCTTTGCACCCACATCAACCGAGGCGCAACTGCGCGGCGCGGGTGCGCTGGCCGCGCAGTACCCCGCTGTGTGGATCCAGTCGCACGTGGCCGAGAACGTCGACGAGATCGCCTGGGCGCGCGCGCTGTTTCCCGATTCGCGCAGCTACCTCGCCATCTACGCCGACCACGGCCTGATGCGCCGCCGCGCCGTGTACGCGCACTGCATCCACTTCCACGACGACGACCGCGCGCTGATGCGCGATACCCACACCGCCGCCGCCGTGTGCCCCACCAGCAACCTCTTTTTGGGCAGCGGCTTCTTCGACTTCGCGGGGGCCGAGCGCGTGCCCTTCGCCCACGGCCTGGCCAGCGACGTGGGCGGCGGCACCAGCTTCTCGCCCTTCGTGACGATGCGCGCGGCTTACTTCGCCGGCCGCGCGGCCAGCACGGGCGTGGAGCCCAAGCCGGGCATCAGCCTGTCGCCCGAGCGCTTGTGGTGGCTGCACACCGCCGGCGCGGCGCGCGCGCTGGATCTGCAAGGCGTGGTCGGCAACCTGCAGCCCGGCTGCGAGGCCGACTTCGTGGTGCTGAACCCCGGCGCCACGCCGCTGCTGGCGCGCCGCACCGCGCAGGCCGAGACGCTGGCCGAGCTGCTGTTCGCCCTCATCGTGCTGGGCGACGACCGCGTGGTCGAGCGCACCGTGATTTCTCAAGCAAAATAGCGGTCTGGCGCTTGAGGAGAAAGCGCGACCAGCTATCAAAAACAGAGTACCCTGACATGAGCATCAAGAGCGACAAGTGGATCCGCCGCATGGCCGAGCAGCACGGCATGATCGAGCCTTTCGAGCCGGGCCAGATCCGCGAGCGCGACGGCAAGAAGATCGTCAGCTACGGCACCAGCAGTTATGGCTACGACATCCGCTGCGCGCCCGAATTCAAGATCTTCACCAACATCCACAGCACGGTGGTTGATCCGAAGAATTTTGACGAGAAGAGCTTCGTCGACTTCCACGGCGATGTCTGCATCATCCCGCCCAACAGCTTTGCGCTGGCGCGCACGGTGGAGTACTTCCGCATCCCGCGCAACGTGCTGACCATTTGCCTGGGCAAGAGCACTTATGCGCGCTGCGGCATCATCGTCAACGTCACGCCCTTCGAGCCCGAGTGGGAAGGCTACGTGACGCTGGAGTTCAGCAACACCACGCCGCTGCCGGCCAAAATCTACGCGGGCGAAGGCTGCGCGCAGGTGCTGTTCTTCGAGAGCGACGAGGTGTGCGAAGTCAGCTACAAGGACCGTGGCGGCAAGTACCAGGGCCAGGTGGGCGTGACGCTGCCAAAGACCTGAGGCACGGCGCCGCATCGCCGTGCGGCGACGGCGCGCTTCGGTTTTTTCCTACGCCAGCCACCGCCGCTGGCTGAATGGTCACGAGCGGCCACGTTCGTAGCATCCAACGCATGGCTACGAACACGCACACCCCCGACTTTCAGGACACGATTCCGGCTGCCTGCCGCGCAAACAAGGCGCGGCCGCCGCGCAGCCCGGCCGCCGATGCGGACGACCTGGTCACACTGCTTTCGCCCGAGCGCGTGGTGGTGGTGATCGGCCTGCTGACCATGGTCGTGCTGCTGCTGGCCTCGATCGCCGGTGTGGCGCAGGCACAGGTGCGCAAGGGCCACGACTTCCAGTTCGCGCAGTCACCGGCGCCGGCGCAGGCCGCCACGGTCTACAGCAGCCATGGCGGTGCCCGCGTGGACGACCTGGGGCCGGTGGCCGCGCTCTCGAATTAAGCGCTCAGCCCGTCGGCCGCGATTTCGCCGCCAGCCGCGCGGCGGCCAGGTCCCAGCCGGCCCAGCCGCAGCTCTTGAACAGCACCGGCCCGCGCGCGTCGCGGGCTTTTGGCTGGCCGGCCACGATGTCGGCCAGCGCCGGCATGGCGTCCACGTCGAGGCCCGCCTGCAGCAGGTCGCCCGCCTCATGGCCCGCGTCGCGCGAATCGACCACGATGCGGCCCTGCGCGGCGATGGCGCGGCACAGCTCGGGCGCCAGTTCCACCATCTGCGGCGTGAAGGCGCCGACGGCGGCGATGAAGGCATCGTCACGCGGCTGGCCGCGCAGCACCACGGCGCTGGCGGGCGTGCAGGTGGCGACCAGCGGGCAATCGGCCAGCGCGGCATCGGCGTCGTCGACCACTTCGGCCCGCAAACCCAGGCGGCGTGCGTGCGCGGCCAGCGCCTCGGCACTGGCGCGGCGGCGCGAGGCGATGCGGAACTGCTTCACGCCCAGTGCGGCGGCGAACACCTCGACGTGCGCCTGTCCCTGCACGCCGGCGCCGACGATCAGCATCGGCCCCGCCAGATTCGGCGCCAGCCAGCGCGCGCCGAGCGCCGACACGGCCGCCGTGCGCCGCCCCGTCACGGTGGGGCCATCCAGGATCAGCGTGCGCGCACCGCTGGCCACGTCGAACACCGCCACGTCGCCCTGGATGGTGGGCGTGGCCGTGCCCACGTTGGCGGGCGTGAAGGTGATGAGCTTGGTCATGGCCGTGCGCGCGTCGCAGCCGGGCATGGCGAACAGGAACGCGCCCGCCGCCATGGGCAGCACGGTGCGCGGCGGCACCTGCACCGTGGGGTCGGTCAGCAGGGCTTCGATTTCATCGACCAGCGGCGCCCAGGGCAGGCGCGCGGCGGTCTGGGCGGCGTCGAGCAGGATGTTCATGCGGGGATTCTGGCGCATGGGGGCGCGGGGGTTCGTCGCTTCCTGATTCGCAGCCAGTCTCAGACCGTGTTGTGGGAGCGGGCTTGCCCGCGATCAAGCGTTCATTGCGACGAGTCGCCTCATCGCGGGCAAGCCCGTTCCCACACAGCGGATGAGGGCCGCGCGTCATCCAAGACTTCTTGATAACCAAGCATCGCCTCACATACTCCCCATATGACACATCTATAGCGCCCGACCAATAAGCGCAAGAAACACATACTCCCCTGTTTTTCAGCGGGGCTGGTCGGCGCAACGCGCGGCCGCTGTACGGGGCGCTGCCGGCTTGGGCAGGCTTCAGTCCACCGCGCCAGCGCCCAGCCGCACATCGTGCTGCAGCGCCAGCGCGGTGCGGATGCCGATGCGCAGGCCTTCGACCATCCGGTCCAGCGGCAGGCTGGGTGCGCCCTGCTCGGGCAGCATGGGCACGTGGATGAAGCCGCCGCGCGTGCCCTTCAGCCCGCGCCCCGTGGCCAAGCGGTGCATCAGCCCGTAGAACACGTGGTTGCAGACGAAGGTGCCGGCGGTCTGCGAGACCTCGGCCGGGATGCCGGCCCAGTTCATCTCGGCCTGCATGGCCTTGATGGGCAGCGTGCTGAAGTAGGCGGCGGGCGCCCCCGCGACCACGGGGGTGTCGATGGGTTGCGCACCGGCGTTGTCGGCGATGCGGGCGTCGTTCACGTTGATGGCGATGCGCTCCAGCGAGATCGCCGCGCGCGTGGCCGCCAGGCCCAGGCAGATCACCAGCGCCGGCCGGTGCGCGGCCAGCAGGGCGTTGAGGCGTTTCAGCGAATCACCGAACACCGTGGGCAGTTGCGCCGCCACCACGCGGTGGCCGCCGATCTGGCGCCGGTGCAGCGCCTGAGCGACCAGCCAGCTGGGGTTGAGCGCGTCGCCGCCGAAGGGGTCGAACCCCGTCACCAGAACGGGACGCGGCTTGTCGGGCTTGTCTGACGGGCGCGGGGTGCGGCGGGCGACTACCATTGCCACAATTTAGCGCAAGCAGTGCGCGAGGAGCATGCGATGAGATGGGAAGGCAACCGACAGTCAGACAACGTGGAAGACCGCCGCGCCGGTGGCGGGGGTGGCGGCTTCGGCTTTGGCGGCAAGAGCATCGGCATCGGCACCATCGTGATCGCGCTGCTGGCCTGGGGCGTGTTCGGCATCAACCCGCTGACGACCATCGGCGTGCTGGGTGGCGCGGGCAGCCAGGTGTCGCAGCCGGCGCCGGGCCAGGCACCACCGGCCAATGACCAGGCGGCGGCCTTCGTCTCCACCGTGCTGGCCTCGACCGAGGACGCGTGGACGCAGATCTTCCGCCAGGGCGGCGCGCAATACCGCGAGCCGCGCTTGGTGCTGTTCCGCGGTGCCACGCGCACGGCCTGCGGCATGGGGCAGTCGGCCATGGGGCCGTTCTACTGCCCGGCCGACCAGACGGTGTACCTGGACATGGAATTCTTCGAGACCCTGCAGCGCCAGCTGAACGCGCCGGGCGAGTTCGCCCGCGCCTACGTGATCGCGCACGAGGTGGGCCACCACGTGCAGACGCTGCTGGGCACCACCGGCAAGGTCGACAGCCTGCGCGGCCGCGTCAGCGAGCGCGAGAACAACGCGCTGTCGGTGCGCATGGAGTTGCAGGCCGACTGCTTTGCCGGCATCTGGGCAAACAAGTCGCAGCAGGCCAAGAACTGGCTGGAGCAGGGCGACCTTGAATCGGCCATGAACGCCGCCGCCCGGATCGGCGACGACCACCTGCAGCGCCAGCAGACCGGCATGGTGCGGCCCGACACCTTCACCCACGGCTCGAGCGCGCAGCGCCAGCGCTGGTTCGCGCAGGGCTTCAAGACGGGCAGCGTGCAGGCCTGCGATACCTTCAACGCCCAGTCGCTTTAAGCATCAAATCGGGCTTTTGCGCCGTGGATACGGCGCAAGCAGCTATTGATTGCATAGTGATCGCAACCCCTAATTCCGTCACGCACTTTTTTTGCTGCGATGCGACAATTGGGGGTTAATGACACAACCCTATTCCTCTCTCCCGCTGGCCGAGCCGCTCCAGCGCGCCGTGGCCGAGATGGGCTACGAAAACATGACGCCCATCCAGGCGCAGGCCATTCCCGTGGTGCTGGCCGGCCAGGACGTCATGGGTGCCGCGCAGACCGGCACCGGCAAGACCGCCGCCTTCTCGCTGCCGCTGCTGCAGCGCCTGCTGAAGCACGAAACCGCATCCGTGTCGCCCGCGCGCCACCCGGTGCGCGCGCTGGTGCTGCTGCCCACGCGCGAGCTGGCCGACCAGGTGGCGGGCCAGGTGAAGCAGTACGCCAAATACACGCAGCTGCGCAGCGCCGTGGTGTTCGGCGGCATGGACATGAAGCCGCAGATCGAGGAGCTGCGCAAGGGCGTCGAGGTGCTGGTGGCCACGCCCGGCCGCCTGCTGGACCACATCGAGGCCAAGACCGCGGTGCTGAACCAGGTCGAATACGTGGTGCTCGACGAGGCCGACCGCATGCTGGACATCGGCTTCCTGCCCGATCTGCAGCGCATCCTGAACTACCTGCCCAGGCAGCGCACCACGCTGCTGTTCAGCGCCACCTTCTCGCCCGAGATCAAGCGCCTGGCCGCCAGCTACCTGCAGGACCCGGTGCTGATCGAGGTGGCGCGCCCCAACGCCACCGCCTCCACCGTCGAGCAGCACTTCTACCTGCTGGACGAGGACGACAAGCGCCGCGCCATCCGCCAAGTGCTGAAGGACAAGCAGCTCGGCCAGGCCTTCGTGTTCTGCAACAGCAAGCTGGGCACCGCCCGGCTGGCCCGCGCGCTGGAGCGCGACGGCCTGAAAACCACCGCCCTGCACGGTGACAAGAGCCAGGACGAGCGCCTGAAGTCGCTCGAAGCCTTCAAGCAGGGCGAGGTCGACCTGCTGGTGGCCACCGACGTGGCCGCGCGCGGGCTCGACATCAAGGACGTGCCGGCGGTCTTCAACTACGACGTGCCCTTCCACGCCGAGGACTACGTGCACCGTATCGGCCGCACGGGCCGGGCGGGCGCCTCGGGCGTGGCCGTCACCCTGGTCACCCGGCACGACCAGCGGCTGATGGGCGAGCTGGAGAAGCTGCTCAAGACCAAGATTGAGCTGGAGCACCTGCAGTTCGAGAACGAGCGCCCGCACGGCCGCCAGAACGATGGCCGCCGCCGCTGGCGTGACGACGAGACCGGCGATGCCCGCGACGAGGTGCGCCGCGAACGTGGCGAGCGCCGCCACCCCGAGCGCCGCACCCCCGCCGCCGCGCCGGCCGATCCGTTCTTCAACCAACCCTACGAAGCGCCCGCCGAGCAGGACGAGGCGCCCGCGTGGGAGCAGAAAACCCGCCCTGCGCGCGCCGGCCTGTCGGCCAACATCAAGTCCAAGCGCAAGGTGGCGGCGCTGTTCAAGGCGCCGGAGAGCACGCCGGCCACTACGGATTGAGGAGCTGCTGGCGCCCGCTACATAAGGATTTCAGCATCATTTCGATCTGAAACCCTTTAACAGAAGGCGGAAGCAGCTATCTTTCTTGTAGTATCAGCCTTGGCCGCGATGAAGTGACAGCGCCGGGCGAACCGCCGCATCGCGGGCAAGCCCGCTCCCACAAGACCTCCCGCACGACTTACCGCCACGCATGCGTGGCCGTGTGAATCAGCAGCCCGACCAGCCCGCCCACCAGCGTGCCGTTGATGCGGATGAACTGCAGGTCGCGCCCGATGTGGCGCTCCAGCTCGTCGGTCATCTCGCGCGCGTCCCAGGCCTGCACACGCGCCACGATGTAGTGGCGGATGTCGTCGCGGTAGCGCTCGATCAGGCGCGGCGCGGCGGCCTGCAGTTCGCCATTGATCCAGCCGCGGATCTCGGCGTCGCCCGCCAGCCGCTCGCCCAGCGTCTGCGCGGCCTGGGTGATGGTGCGGCGGATGGATGAATCGCCCTGCCCCATGTCGGCCTGCAGCCAGGCCAGCAGTTCGCCCCACAGCTGGTTCACGTAGCTGCCCAGCGCGGGGTTGTCGATCAGCTCCTGCTTCAGCCGCTCGCCGCGCTGCTGCAGCGCCGCGTCGTCCTTCAGGCGGGTGACGAAGCCGTCCACCATGTCGTCAAAGCGCAGGCGCAGGCGGTGCGCCGGGTCGTCGGCCATGTCGATGATGGTCTTGGCGACGATCACCACCACCTTGCGCGTGGCCAGGCGTGCGGCCACCTGGTCGAGCCCCACGTATTTCAGCGCCTTCACCTCGCGCGCGATGGCTTCGGTGATGGTGTCCTGCACGCTGTCCTCGCCCAGCAGCCTGGCCAGTTGCACCAGCACGCCGTCCAGCAGCTCCTGGTGGCGGCGCTCGTGCGTCATGGCCTCCAGCACCTGGCCCGACAGGCGCGTGACTTCCATCTGCCGCAGCCCGCGCCGCGCCAAGTCGGCCACGAAGGCGCGCACGCGCTCGTCGTCCAGCGCGCCCACGGCCCAGCGGCCCACGTCCACCAGCCGCTCGCCCACGCGCGCGGCGTTTTGCGGCTGCGACAGCCAGGCGGCCACGCGGCCCGCGGCATCGAACTCGCGTACCTTGGCCAGCACCTGCTCGGTGGCCAGAAAATGCGTGGCGATGAACTGGCCCAGGTTGACGCCGATGCGGTCCTTGTTGGCCGGGATGATGGCGGTGTGCGGAATCGGCAGCCCCAGCGGATGGCGGAACAGCGCCACCACGGCAAACCAGTCGGCAATGGCGCCCACCATGCCGGCCTCGGCGAACGCGGCCACGTAGCCCCAGGCGGCGTGGCGCGCCTCCAATGTGGTGGCGATGGCGTAGACCACGGCCATGGTCAGCAGCAAGCCCAGCGCCAGGCGCTTCATGCCGGCGGCATCGCGCGCACGCGGGAGCAATGGGCTGGCGCTGTTCATGCGCCGCCGCCCGGCTTGCGCGCCTGCGGGCAGCGCACCTGGATCAGCTCGCGATCCCGCGCATCGGCGCCGATGCGCGCGGCACTCAGGCACCCGCCCCAGACGCAACCAGTGTCGAGCGAGATCAAATCCGGTCGCTCCAGCCAGCCCAGCGTGGACCAATGGCCGAAGGCGATCACGTCATCCGCCGTCTGCCGGCCCGGCACGTCGAACCAGGGCATGAAGCCGGGCGGCGCGCCGTCGGCGCCGCTGCTGTCCTTGGTGTCGAACTCCATGCGCCCATCGGCGGTGCACAGGCGCAGCCGCGTCAGCGCGTTGACGATCACGCGCAGCCGCGCCGTGCCCTGCAGGCCGTCGTGCCATTCGTCGGGCTGGTTGCCGTACATCTGGTGCATGAACACGTGCCAGTCGGCGCCGCGCAGCACGGTCTCCACCTCGGCGGCCAGTTGCATCGTGCGGGCCGCGCTCCACTGCGGCAGCACGCCCGCATGCACCATCAGCACGCCGCGCTCGTGCAGCGCCATGGGGCGGTGGCGCAGCCAGTCGAGCAGCGCATCGCGGTCGGGCGCGGCGAGGATGTCGCCCAGCGTGTCCGTGCGGTGCGGCCGGCGCACGCCCTGCGACACCACCAGCAGGTGCAGGTCGTGGTTGCCCAGCAGGCAGGCCGCCGCATCGCCCAGCGCCGCCATGCGCCGCAGCACGGCCAGCGATTCGGGACCGCGGTTGACCAGATCGCCCAGCAGCACCAGACGGTCACGACTGGGAGAGAAAGCGATTTCGTCGAGCAGCCGGCCCAGTGCGGTGTCGCAGCCCTGCACGTCGCCGATCAGATAAAGTGCCATGTCTTCATTTTCCACCGGCCTCGCGGCCGGCCTGCATGGACTTCCTGCTGATCGCTTTCCTGACCCTGCTCAACGGCGTGTTCGCCATGTCGGAACTGGCCATCGCCTCATCGCGCAAGGCACGGCTGGCAGCCATGGAGGAAAGCGGCGACAGCGGCGCCGGCGCGGCGATCCGGCTGATGGACCGGCCGACGCAGTTCCTCTCCACCGTGCAGGTGGGCATCACCTCCATCGGCATGCTCAACGGCATCGTCGGCGAGGCGGCCTTCAGCGGGCCGGTGGCCGAGTGGCTGGAAGGCTTCGGCATGAGCACGGGCGCGGCGTCGATCGCGGCCACCGCGCTGGTGGTGACGGTGATCACCTTCACCACCATCATCTTCGGCGAGTTGGTGCCCAAGCGCATCGGCCAGATGTTCCCCGAAACCGTGGCGCGCTGGATCGCCCAGCCCATGACCTGGCTGGCCACCGCGGCCAAGCCTTTCGTCGCCCTGCTGTCACTGTGTACGCAGGCGGTGCTGAAACTGCTGCGCATCGACGAATCGCACGGGCGTGCCGTGACCGAGGAGGAAATATCCGCCAGCCTGGAGGAAGGCGTGGATGCCGGCCTGATCGAGGAACACGAGCACCAGATGGTGCGCAACGTGTTTCACCTGGACGACCGCTCGCTGTCGTCGCTGATGGTGCCGCGCAGCGATATTGAATGGCTGGACGCGCGCGCCACCGTGGCCGAGGCGCTGGATTATGTGGCGACGCAGGGTGAGAAAGACGCGCATTCGTGGTATCCGGTATGTCGCGACGGCCTGGACGATGTGATCGGCATTATCTCGGTGGCCAAGCTGCTGGAATCGGGGCGCGAGGGCGACTCGTTGATCGGCGCCCATGTTTCGCAGGCGGCTTTCGTGCCCGAAACCCTCAGCGGCATGGAATTGCTGGAGCAATTGCGCGCCAAATCCGGCCACATGGTGTTCGTGGTGGACGAATATGGCGTGGTGCAGGGCCTGATGACGCCGCGCGATCTGCTGGAGGCGATTACCGGCGAATTGAAACCCGGCGCCCACATCGACGCCTGGGCCACGCCGCATGCCAACGGCAGCTGGCTGCTGGACGGCTTGATGCCGATCAATGAAATGAAAGCCCGGCTGGATATTGAAGACGACCTGCCACACGAGGACAAGGGCCGCTACAACACGGTGGCCGGCCTGCTGCTGGCCGAAATGGGCCGCTTGCCGGACGTGGGAGACGCGATCGAATGCGTGGGTTGGTCGTTCGTGGTGCAGGAACTGGATGGTCGACGGATCGACCTGGTGCTGGCACGCCCCCTGCTGGAAGAATCCGCGCCAACCAACTAATCACCTGCTGGATTATGTTTTTCACGCTTGAATAATGCTATATTCAGCGCACTTTCACTCGATCAATCGAACAAATCATGGCAACGTACAAGGAACTGCTCCAGCAGCAACAGGCACTGACACTGCAAATCGAAGAGGCACGCCAGCGTGAAATTGCCGATGCGGTGGCGCAGGTGCGCGGTCTGGTCAGCGAATATGGCTTGACGGCACAGGATGTATTTCCTTCCGGCCGCAGCAAATCCAGCGCAACGCGTGCGGGCGGCAAGGTGACGCCCAAATACCGCGATCCGGCCACCGGCCAGACCTGGACCGGCCGCGGCAAGGCGCCCAAGTGGATCGACGGCCAGGATCGGACCAAGTTTCTGATTGCCTGATTAACCGCCGCCGCCACATAAAAGAAAAGACGCCGCAGGGCGTCTTTTTTCGTTTCCAGCGTGGAACCCGGCGGCGGATCACCGATTCAGAGCGCCCATGGTGCGTCTTTGGCGTTACGTCTGGCCGCTGCCGTGGACCGTGGCAGGCCTGTTGGCCGCGTTGCTGGCCGGCCTTCTGGGCGCCCACTGGCAGCACCGGCTGGGCGCGCTGGAAGTGCACGGCGGTCTGCTGGCCGCCGTTTGCCGCCGGCTGCCGGCCTCGCTGCGCTTCGAGGCCATCACCCTGGGCCATGTGGTGCTGGGGCTGGACACGGCCTGCCTGGACGGTGCGCGGGCGCACGAGCAGGTGCATGTTCGCCAGTACGAACGCTGGGGCCCGCTGTTCGTGCCGCTTTACCTGGCCTCCAGCGGCTGGCAATGGCTGCGGGGCGGCTGCCCCTACCGCGACAACCATTTCGAGCGCGAGGCCTATGCGCTGGCGCCGGTCTGCCATCTCCCTGCGGCGGCCAATGACAGGGCGATGGTGGAATAATCCGCGCATTGCAAATCAAGGAACAAGTCATGGATCAGAACACGCAACAACGCATTGACGATCTGGTGAAACAGAACGACGTCGTGCTGTTCATGAAGGGCAATGCGAGCTTTCCGATGTGCGGTTTTTCCGGCCGCGCCATCCAGATCCTGAAGGCGTGCGGCGTGGAGCCGAGGGCGCTGACGACGGTGAACGTGCTGGAAGACGAAGCCGTGCGCCAGGGCATCAAGGAATACAGCAACTGGCCCACCATTCCGCAGCTTTACGTGAAGGGCGAGTTCATCGGCGGCTCGGACATCATGATGGAGATGTACGAATCGGGCGAACTGCAGCAACTGGTGGCTGGCCAAGGCTGAAGCAGCCTATCGCCACAAAAAAAACGGACGCCGCGGCGTCCGTTTTTCATTGTCGACCGGGGCCGCGAGGCCCAGCGGTCTGCGGGACAGCTTACTTGCGCAGCACCACTTCGACGCGGCGCGACGCGGCATTGGTCGCCGCCGTGCCCGAGGTTTCAGCAGGCTTCTCGAGCACCGTGCGGTCTGCCGGAATGCCGGCTGCCACCAGGGCGGCCTGCACCGCCTGCGCGCGGTTCTTCGACAGTTCGGCATTGGCGGCAGCATTGCCGGTCGGATCGTTGAAGCCAGAGATGACGGCCTTGGTATCGGCGTTGGCTTTCATGTAGTTCACCAGATCGGCGGACTTGGCGGCGAAGTCGCTGTGCACGTCGGTCTTGCCGGAGTCGAAGTAGACCTTCAGCGCAGGCACGCTGCTGGCGTCCATCAGGCTGACGACGGCTGAGCCAGTGGGCTCGTCGGCGGCAGCGGCTGCACTGGCGGCAGAGGCCGCGCCAGCGGCAGGTTCGGACGCGGCTGGCGTGATCGGCGCAGTCGCAGGGGTGGTCGTCGGAGCACTGCCGCCGAACGCGGCCACCGGGGCATCACTTGCAGCTGGTGCCGGCACCGCTGCAGGTGCCGACGCCGGGGCTGCCGGCGTCACGGGCGCATCCGTCGGCGTGCGGCTCTTGCCGCAATACGACAGCCCGAACAGCACCGCGGCGGCCGCCACCACCCACGGTAGCCACTTCATCACCCCACCGCCCGCGGCCGGCGCCGCCACGGTGGCAGCGGCCGGTGCGGCCAGCAGGCTTTGCCCCGCCGCGGCGAAGCTTGCCACCTCGGGCGGCAGGTTCGCAGGCAGGCTGCCACCGGGCGTCAGCTTGCCGACGATGGCAGGCAGCAGGTAACCGATGGCGGACGTCACGTTGTCACGGTTCACGCCCAGGCGCGCCGTGATCATCGACAGCAGGCCGCCGCTGGCGCCCAGCACGGTTTCGACCTGGCTGTTGCTCACCGGTTGTGCGCTCGGGCCACCGCCCAGCCACGACTGGATGATGGGCCCCAGGCCCGCCGCCTTGAACTTTTCCAGGAAGCCGGCCAGGCCGCCCGTGTCCCTGTTGGTCATGTAGGCCAGCAGCATCTGCGCCACCGGCAAGGCCTTGTCGCCCAGGCCGAAGCGCGCACCGGCTTCGCGGATCAAAACGTCGAACATGATTTACCTTTCTGATTGTGATGAGGGGCGCGTGTCGCGGCAGGATTTGGGGATGCACGATAAGTGAGCGCCTGCCAACGCACTTAATTCGCACGCCCGAAAATTATAGGAAGCGATGTGGCCAAACGATGTCGGCACGCTCCTACACGCCGCTTTCCGCGTAAGCGCCTGTAAACTGCCCGGCAGCCCGACCCCGCGTCGCCGTGTCTTCATGGATTTCACACAAAGCCTGCTTCTCATCGCGCTGCTGATTGCAGCCAGCGCCTTTTTCTCCGTGGCCGAGATTTCGCTCGCCGCGTCGCGCCGACTGCGCCTGCGCCAGCTGGCGGACGAAGGCAATCCGCGCGCGCTGCAGGTGCTGCACGTGCAGGAACAGCCGGGCTACTACTTCACCACGGTGCAGATCGGCATGAACGCCATCGCCATTCTGGGCGGCATCGTGGGCGAGGGGCTGCTCAGCCCCTACCTCGAGGCGCTGCTCGGCCAGTGGCTGTCGCCGCGCACGGCCACCAGCCTGGCGTTTGCCGGCTCGGTGGCGGTGGTGACGTCGATGTTCGTCGTCTTTGCCGACCTGGTACCCAAGCGCCTGAGCATGGCCCAGCCCGAACGCGTGGCGATGTGGGTGGTTGGCCCCATGGGCAAGGTGTTGGTGGCCTTCAAGCCGCTGGTGTGGCTGTACACGCGCTGCACCGACGTCATCATGCGGCTGCTGGGCCTGCCCACGCAGCGCGACGAGCGCATCACGCCCGACGACATCCTGGCGCTGGCCGAGGCCGGCACGAAGGCCGGCGTCCTCGACCGGCCTGGGCAGTTGGTGATCGAAAACGTGTTCGAGCTGGACACCCGCACCGTGACCAGCGCCATGACGCCGCGCGACCAGATCGCCTGGCTGCGCCACGACGCCAGCGACGACGACATCCGTGCGCTGATCGCGGCCGAGCCGTTCTCGACCTACCCGGTGTGCGACGGCGAGCTGGACCAGGTGCTGGGCTATGTCGACGCCAAGGACCTGTTCCAGCGCGTGCTCAGCGGCCGCCCCATCGTGCTGACCGAGGGCGGCCTGCTGCACAAGCTGGTGGTGGTGCCGGATGCGCTGAGCTTGTCCGAGGTGCTGCACCAGTTCCGCCAGCAGCACGAGGACTTCGCGCTCATCGTCAACGAATACAGCACGGTGGTGGGCGTGGTGACGCTGAACGACGTGATGAGCACGGTGATGGGCGAGCTGGTGACGCCCGAGGACGAGGATCTGATCGTGCGGCGCGACGACGGCTCGTGGCTGATCGACGGCCACACGCCGATGCAGGACGTGCAGCGCGCGCTGGCGCTGGACGATCTGCCGAGCGCCGGCGATTACGACACGCTGGCGGGCTTTCTGATGGTGATGCTGCGCCGCGTGCCGCGCCGCACCGACCATGTGGTGTGGAGCGGCCACCGATTCGAGGTGATGGACGTGGACAACTACCGCATCGACCAGGTGCTGGTGACGCGCGAGGCGGCGGGTTGATCAAACTGCGTCGTCAAAAAACAATAGCTGCTTGCGCTTGTCACAAGCCAATTTCAGGTAGATTAATATCTGAAACGCTTATATATCAAGCGCAAGCAGCTACTTATTAGATAGCATTCAACGTGACGTCCAACGCCCTCAACCCGCGAACGTCCAGCGCTTCTGTGCCCCGAACACCGCGTTGGGATACGGCGACTTGCCGCGCGAGCCGTTGTAGCGGCCCAGCGCCATGAACAGGTCGCCGCGCTCGCGGTCCAGGTAGTGGCGCAGGATCACGCAGCCGAAGCGCAGGTTGGTCTGCATGTGAAACAGCTTGCCCGGGTCGCCGTCGCCGATCACGCGCGTCCAGAACGGCATCACCTGCATGTAGCCGCGCGCGCCCACGCTGGACACAGCGAACTTGCGGAACGCGCTTTCCACCTGGATCAGGCCCAGCACCAGCGAGGTGTCCAGCCCCGCGCGGCGCGTTTCGTACCACACCGTCTGCAAAAACTCGATGCGCGTGTTGAAGTCGCGCTTGCGGCTGTACAGCCGGTCGCTCATGGCCGACAGCCAGCGCAGGTACGACAGCCGCGCCTCGGTGGTCGCGAAGGTGGGCACTGGCGGTGCGCTGTTGGCGATGGCCGAGCTGAGCGCGCCACGCACCGAATCGGCCAGCGGCTCCTCCAACTGGCCGCCGGCCTGCGCGCGCTCTTGAAACGCAAGCGCCCCGGGCAGCACCAGCAAGCCCTGCAGGCACTTTCTTCGATCAACGCAGGCATCGCGCGCAGGCCGCGCCGCGGGCGCGGTCATGCCGCCAGCTTGCCCTTCACGAAGGCGGCGATCTCGCCCGCCGGCACCTTGGTGGCGGCTTCGTCGCGGCGGTGCTGGTATTCGATCTGGCCTTCCTTCAGGCTCTTGTCGCCAATCGTCACGCGGTGCGGCACGCCGATCAGCTCCCAGTCGGCGAACATCGCGCCGGGGCGCTCGCCGCGGTCATCCAGCATCACGTCGACGCCGGCGGCCAGCAGGTCGGCGTACAGGCTTTCGGCAGCCTGCTTCACCGCCTCGCTGCGGTCCATGCCCACGGGGCAGATCACCACCGTGAACGGCGCGATCGCATCGGGCCAGATGATGCCCTTGGCATCGTGGTTCTGTTCGATCGCCGCCGCCGGCAGGCGCGTGATGCCGATGCCGTAGCAGCCCATCTCGAAGGGCTTGGGCTTGCCGTCCTCGTCGAGAAAGGTGGCGTTCATCGCCGCGCTGTACTTCGTGCCCAGGTAGAACACGTGGCCGATCTCGATGCCGCGCTCGATCGCCAGCTGGCCCTTGCCGTCGGGCGACGCATCGCCCGCCACCACGTTGCGCAGGTCGGCCACCTGGTCGGGCTCGGGCAGGTCGCGCCCCCAGTTGACGCCGGTGATGTGGAAGTCCTCCTCGTTGGCACCGCAGACCCAGTCGGCCATCACGGCCACCTCGCGGTCGGCCACGATCTTCACGGGTTTCTTCAGGCCGATGGGGCCCAGGTAACCGGGCTTGGTGCCGAAGTGCTCCATGATTTCGGGCACGGTGGCGAACCGGAAGCCCTGGTCGAGCCCCGGCACCTTACCCACCTTGACCTCGTTCATGTCGTGGTCGCCGCGCAGCAGCAGCAGCCAGACCTGGGTCTTGGCCGCTTCGCCCGCTTCGTTCAGCTCGTCGGTGGCCAGCACCAGCGACTTGACGGTGGTGTTCAGCGGCAGCTTCAGCAACTCGGCCACGTCGGCGCATGTCGCCTTGCCGGGCGTCGGCGTCCTGGTCATGGGCTGCACGGCGGCGGGGCGCGGGCCGGCAGGCGCCAGCGCTTCGGCTTTCTCCATGTTGGCGGCGTAGTCGCTGCAGGTGGCGTAGACGATGGCGTCCTCGCCGGTCGCGGCAATGACCTGGAACTCCTCGCTCAGGTCGCCGCCGATGGCGCCCGAGTCGGCGGCCACGGCGCGATAGGTCAGGCCGAAGCGGTCGAAGATGGCGCGGTAGGCCTGCGCCATCACCTGGTAGCTCTTCTTGGCACCGGCTTCGTCGCGGTCGAAGCTGTAGGCGTCCTTCATGATGAACTCGCGCCCGCGCATCAGGCCGAAGCGCGGCCGACGCTCGTCGCGGAACTTGGTCTGGATCTGGTACAGGTTCTTCGGCAACTGCTTGTAGCTGCGGAAGTCCTGGCGCGCGATGTCGGTCACCGCCTCCTCACTGGTTGGCTGGATGACGAAATCGCGCTCGTGCCGGTCTTTCACGCGCAGCAGTTCGGGCCCCATGGACTGGAAGCGGCCCGTCTCGCTCCACAGCTCGGCCGGCTGCACCACCGGCATGGTGCATTCGATGGCGCCGGCGCGGTTCATTTCCTCGCGCACGATGGCCTCGACCTTGCGGATCACGCGCAGACCCATGGGCATGTAGGTGTAGATGCCGGCGGACAGGCGCTTGATCATGCCGGCGCGCATCATCAACTGGTGGCTGACCACTTCAGCGTCGGCCGGCGCTTCTTTCAGCGTGGAGATAAGGAACTGGGAGGCTTTCATCGGGACAGCGGCGTGAAGGCCACGCCAAGCTTGGGGGTTTGTGCCCACTTGCCGCGCAGGGGGCGCCGTGCATAATGGACCCAACTTATCAAAATTTGGGGTTAGATTATGCTCGACCGGGAAGGCTTTCGCCCGAACGTCGGCATCATCCTGCTCAACCAGAAAAATCAGGTATTTTGGGGCAGGCGCATTCGCACCCATTCCTGGCAGTTCCCGCAAGGCGGCATCGATCGTGGCGAATCGCCCGAACAGGCCATGTACCGCGAACTGCACGAGGAAGTCGGCCTTCAGCCGGAGCACGTGCGCATCGTGGCCCGAACCCGCGACTGGTTGCGCTACGAGGTGCCAGACCGGTTCATCCGCCGTGACGCGCGCGGACACTACAAAGGCCAGAAACAGATCTGGTATCTGCTGCAACTGATGGCGCACGACTGGCAGCTCAACCTGCGCGCCACCAGCCACCCCGAGTTCGACGCCTGGCGCTGGAACGATTACTGGGTGCCGCTGGATGTCGTCGTCGAATTCAAACGTGGCGTGTACGAGATGGCGCTGACCGAACTGGCGCGTTTTCTGCCGCGCCAGGAGCACCGCAATCGCTACCTGCGCGGCGGCATGCGCCCACGCGATGGCGGCGACATGCCACCCATCCACACGCAGGAGCGCCACCACGAGCGACGCGGCCCGCCGCCCGTGGCATTGCCGCCGGGTGCGACGCTGGAAGCCGTGCCGCGAGCGCCCTTCGGCCCGCGCGAAGAATCATGAGTCGCCTGGCCAAACGTTGGCACGGGTGTGCATCCCCGCTCCTGGCGGCAATCGCCCTGCTCGTCAGCGCCGCCGCCCACGCCCAATATGCCGATCTGGATCGTGCGGACTGGAAGGAAGATGCCGCTCCGCCGCCACCCGTCTACAGCACGAGCCGGCTGATCGACATCGAGATGCCGCGCAGTGCCACGGTGCGCATGGGGATCGACCCGGAAACCATCACCATCAACCACGACACCGGCATCGTCCGCTACGTGGCGGTGGCACGCGGGCCGTCGGCCGTCAACGCCACGTACGAAGGTATTCGCTGTGCCACGGGCGAATACCGCGTCTACGCCCGCCAGGTGCAAGGCAACCCCTGGACGCCCAGCGGCGAGAACGACTGGAAAAGCATGCGCGGCCAAACCAGCGTGATGGTGCAGCACCCCTACCGGCTGGCGCGCGACGGCATGTGCATCGGCACCGGCGTGCGCCAGACGGTGGCCGACATGGTGCGCGAGCTGAAATCGGGCAACCGCTCGCTGTACTACTGAGTCGGGGCGGCGGCGCGCTGACGCCGCATCAGCGCGACAGCACCATGTTGTCGCGGTGCACCATCTCCGGCTCGGCCATGTAACCCAGCAACGTGGGAATCTCTGCCGATGGCTTGCGGCACAGCAGGCGTGCTTCGGCGCTCGAATAATTGGCCAGCCCGCGCGCCACCTCTGCACCGGCCGCATCGCGGATCGCCACCACGTCACCGCGCGCGAACACGCCCTCCACCTGCGTCATGCCGATGGGCAGCAGGCTGGTGCCGGCGCTGCGCAGTTTGGCCACCGCACCATCGTCAACCACCAGCGCGCCGCGTAATTGCAGGTGATCGGCGATCCATTGCTTGCGTGCCTGCATCTTCTGCGTCGGTGCCACCAGCAGCGTGCCGATGCGCTCGCCCGCCGCCAGGCGCAGCAGGACGTCCGGCTCGCGCCCCCAGGCGATGACCGTGGAGGCGCCCGATCCCGCCGCCCGCTTGGCGGCCAGGATCTTGGTCAGCATGCCGCCCTTGCCGATGCTGGAGCCTGCGCCGCCGGCCATGCGCTCCAGCGCCAGATCGCCGGCACGCGCCTCGTGCACGAACTCGGCCCCGGGGTTGGCCCGCGGATCGGCCGTGTACAGCCCCTTCTGGTCGGTCAGGATGACCAGCAGATCAGCCTCGATCAGGTTGGCCACCAGCGCGCCCAGCGTGTCGTTGTCGCCCACCTTGATCTCGTCGGTGACGACGGTGTCGTTCTCGTTGATGACCGGCAGCACCTGGTATTCGAGCAGCGTGAGCAAGGTGGTGCGCGCGTTCAGGTAGCGCTCGCGATCAGCCAGGTCGGCGTGGGTGAGCAGCACCTGAGCGCTGCGCAGGCCCTGCTCGCGCAGTTTCGTCTCGTACATCTGCGCCAGGCCCATCTGGCCCACGGCGGCGGCGGCCTGCAGTTCGTTCACCTCTTTCGGGCGTTGCGCCCAGCCCAGGCGCTTCATGCCCTCAGCGATGGCGCCGCTGGACACCATCACGACCTCGCGGTGCGTGCCGGGCTCCCGCGCCAGCAGCGCCATCTGGCGACACCATTCGCCAATGGCCGCCTCGTCCAGACCGCGTCCCTCGTTGGTGACCAGGCTGGAGCCCACCTTGATGACGACACGGCGCGCCTCGCGCAACACGTCGGAAATGGATTTATTGGTCATTTCGGGCCTCAGCGCCTATGTAGAAAGCGCAGGCAGCTATTATTATTGAAGCAATCAATCATCGAAACGGGGATCGCGCGGCCCATCCGGCGCGCTGGCCACCTGCTCGCTTTGCACGTGGCGATAGATCGCCTGGACCAACGACTCGCACCCCTCGCGCGTCAGCGCCGATATCTCGAACACCGGGCCCTTCCAGCGCAGGCGCTTGATGAAGTCTTTCACGCGCGCGGCACGTTCGTACTCGGGCACCATGTCGAGCTTGTTCAGCACCAGCCAGCGTGGCTTGTCGTACAGTGCCTTGTCGTACTTCTTCAGTTCCGCGACGATGGCCTTGGCTTGCGCGACGGGGTCGACCCCCTCGTCGAACGGTGCGATGTCGACGATGTGCAGCAGCAGCCGCGTGCGCTGCAGGTGGCGCAGGAACAGATGCCCCAGGCCGGCGCCTTCGGAGGCCCCCTCGATCAGGCCGGGGATGTCGGCCACCACAAAGCTCTGTTCAGGCCCCACACGCACCACGCCCAGGTTGGGGTGCAGCGTCGTGAACGGATAGTCCGCAATCTTGGGCCGCGCATTGCTGACCGCTGCGATGAAAGTGGACTTGCCCGCATTGGGCATGCCCAGCAGGCCGACGTCGGCCAGCACCTTCAGCTCGAGCTTCAGGCTCTTCTTTTCGCCCGGCCAGCCGGGGGTCTTCTGGCGCGGCGCGCGGTTGATCGAGCTCTTGAAACGCAGGTTGCCGAAACCGCCATCGCCGCCCTTGGCGATCATGATCTTCTCTCCCGGGTGCAGCAGTTCGTACAGCACCTCGCCCGTTTCGGCATCGGTGATGATGGTGCCGACCGGCATCTTCAGCGTGATGTCGTCGCCCGCGGCGCCGAACATGTCGGAACCCATGCCGTGCTGGCCGCGCTTGGCCTCGTGCCGGCGCGCGTAGCGAAAATCGACCAGGGTGTTGAGGTTCGGATCGGCCAGCGCGAACACGTGGCCGCCCCGACCACCATCGCCGCCGTTGGGACCGCCGAATTCCTTGTACTTCTCGTGGCGGAACGACACGCAGCCATTGCCGCCATCGCCAGCGGCGATGTCGATGAAGGCTTCGTCGACGAATTTCATGGTGCGTTCAGTGTAGTGGTCGACTCAGAAACAACGAAGCCCCGCGCGGGCGGGGCTTCTCGGGTCAAGCCGCCGGGCCCTTTCAGGCCGCAGCTGGGGTGACCTGCACCACGTGCTTGTTCAGCGCGCCCTTGGTGGCAAACGACACCTGGCCGTCGACCAGTGCGAACAGGGTGTGGTCCTTGCCCACGCCCACGTTGCTGCCGGCGTGGAACTTGGTGCCGCGCTGGCGCACGATGATGGATCCGGCGCTGACGGTCTGGCCGCCGAACACCTTCACGCCCAGCATCTTGGGCTTGGAATCGCGACCGTTTCGCGTGGAGCCGCCGCCTTTTTTCTGTGCCATGGTGTGTTACTCCTTGGACTTGCCGGCGCCGTTGATGGTGCCGATCTCGAGTTCGGTATAGCCTTGGCGATGCCCTTGGCGCTTCTGGTAGTGCTTGCGGCGGCGCATCTTGAAGATGCGCACCTTGTCGTGCTTGCCGTGGCTGACCACCTTGGCAACGACGGAGGCACCGGACACCAGGGGCGCACCGATCGACAGGTCGCTGCCATTGCCGACAGCCAGAACCTCGTCGAAGGTGATTTCCTGGCCAACGTCCGCAGCAATCTGTTCTACTTTGATCTTCTCGCCGGCGGCCACGCGATACTGCTTGCCACCGGTTTTTATGACCGCGTACATAGTGAAATCCTTGTTCGGAAAATGTTCTGCCGAACGGATTTCCGGCAGAACCGCGCATTATAACGATCAGCCCGCGCGTTGGCAAACAAGCCCATCTCGCATCGGCAGCAGACCATGGCGAAACCTATAATCCTACAATCGCCCGCGCGCATGGATCGCCCAGGCGCCGTCCAGCCGCCTCTAGCTTTGACTCCTCTTGTCCTCTCCTAACACCCCCACCAACCGCGCCCTGGCCCTGGCCGCCGACGACATGCGCGAGGTCGACGCCACCATCGTGCGCCGACTTGACTCGGAAGTGCCCCTGGTAGGCCAGGTAGCGCACTACATCATTTCCTCAGGTGGCAAACGGCTGCGCCCTGTGTTGCTGGTACTGACCTGCAACGCCCTGGGTTGCCAGCACCCACAGCGCCACAACCTCGCTGCCGTGGTGGAGTTCATCCACACGGCCACCCTGCTGCACGACGATGTGGTGGACGAGTCGACGTTGCGGCGCGGTCGATCGACGGCCAATGAAGTGTTCGGCAACCCTGCCAGCGTCCTGGTGGGCGACTTCCTGTATTCGCGCGCCTTCCAGATGATGGTGGAAAGCCAGAACATGCGCATCATGCAGGTTCTGGCCAACGCCACCAACGTGATCGCCGAAGGCGAAGTGCTGCAGTTGATGAACATGCACGACGCTTCGCTCGACGAGGCGGGCTATCTGCGCGTGATCCGCTCCAAGACGGCCAAATTGTTCGAGGCCAGTTGCCGCATCGCCGCCATCCTGGCGGACAGCCCGCCTGATCTGGAAGAGGCCTGCGCTGAATACGGGCAGTCGCTGGGCACCGCCTTCCAGGTCATCGACGATGTGCTCGACTACGATGGCGACGCTGCCGAAATGGGCAAGAACCTCGGCGACGATCTGCGCGAGGGCAAGGCCACCCTGCCCCTGATTCTGGCGATGAAACTCGGCACGCCGGAAGAAGCCCAGGTGGTGCGCCAAGCCATCGAGACAGGCAGCACCACCGAATTGCCGCGCATCGTGGACATCGTGCGGCTTACCGGCGCTCTGGAACGCACCCGTGTTGCAGCCGCGGCACAGGCAGAACGCGCAGTCGCTGCGGCACGCGCGTTGCCCACCAATGAATTCACCAACAGTTTGATAGAATTGGCGGCTCAGCTATTGCAGCGGCGCTCGTGAAACCCATCAGGGTCGGGCACCATCGGGGTGTAGCTTAGCCTGGTAGAGCGCTACGTTCGGGACGTAGAGGCCGGAGGTTCGAATCCTCTCACCCCGACCAATCTGATGCTGCCGTCTGTTGCGGGAAGTTTGCGTTCACTGCCATCCCGCCCGATGTGTCGATTGATGCACACATTCGGAGCGCTCCGGCGTTTACATCTTTTCACTGATCGGCGATGATCGACCGGCTTGTCCTGCCCGTTTGACCATTCGTCCCATGGCCGTTGCCGATCCAGTTTCCAAGAACACCTTGCCCGTCGCCCTGCCGGGGGTTGGCCGCGCCTTGGTCATGGCTGGCAAGATCACTCAGCAGACGGCGGACGAAGTCTTTCGAAAGGCCAAAGCCGCCAACCGCCACTTCATCACTGAACTGACGGAAACCGGCGCCATTTCCGCAGCGGAACTGGCCCACACCATGTCGCAGGCGTTCTCAGCGCCGCTGCTGGACATGGACGCGCTGGATGCCCAGCGCTTGCCGAAAGATCTGCTGGATCCCAAGCTTTCGGCCAGCTACCGCATCCTCGCGTTGAGCAAGCGCGGCGGACGATTGATCGTCGCCACGGCCGATCCTTCGGATCATGAGGCGGCCGAACGCGTGAAGTTCGCTACCCAGATGGGTGTTGAGTGGGTGATCGGCGAGTTCGACAAGCTGACCCGGCTCATCGAGGCCCACACCAAGAGCGCCACCGAGGCGATGGACAGCATCGTCGGCGGCGACTTCGAGTTCGACGAAGCGTCCTTGGGCGGTGATACACCGACTGAAGAGACCGAAGCGCCGCAGACGGATGTCGAAGACGCTCCCGTCGTCAAGTTTCTCCACAAGATGCTGGTCGACGCCTTCAACATGCGCGCCTCCGACCTGCACTTCGAGCCCTACGAGCACAACTACAGGGTGCGGTACCGCATCGACGGCGAGTTGCGCGAGATCGTGTCGCCGCCGGTGGCCATCAAGGAAAAGCTGGCTTCCCGCATCAAGGTGCTGTCGCGGCTCGACATTTCCGAAAAGCGCGTGCCGCAGGACGGCCGCATGAAGCTGAAGATCGGCCCCGACCGCGTGATCGACTTCCGGGTCAGCACCCTGCCCACGCTGTTCGGCGAGAAGATCGTGATCCGCATCCTTGATCCCAGCAGTGCCAAGCTCGGCATCGATGCCCTGGGTTACGAGCCGATCGAGAAAGAGCGCTTGCTCAAGGCCATCGAACGCCCCTACGGCATGATCCTCGTGACCGGCCCAACCGGCTCCGGCAAGACGGTATCGCTCTACACCTGCCTGAACCTGCTGAACAAGCCCGGCGTCAACATCGCCACGGCAGAGGACCCGTCGGAAATCAACTTGCCCGGCGTCAACCAGGTCAACGTCAACGAGAAAGCCGGCCTCACGTTTGCCGTGGCGCTGAAAGCCTTCCTGCGCCAGGACCCGGACATCATCATGGTGGGTGAGATCCGCGACCTGGAAACCGCCGACATCGCCATCAAGGCCGCTCAAACCGGTCACCTGGTGCTTTCCACGCTGCACACCAACGACGCGCCCACCACGCTGACGCGGATGCGGAACATGGGCATTGCCCCCTTCAACATCGCGTCGAGTGTGATCCTGATCACGGCGCAGCGCCTGGCGCGCCGTCTGTGCGCGCAGTGCAAGGCGCCAGTCGACATCCCCCGCGAAACGCTCATCGAGGCAGGGTTCGACGAACTCGAACTGGATGGCAGCTGGACTCCATACAAGCCTGTCGGCTGCAGCGCGTGCAACAACGGTTACAAAGGGCGCGTCGGCATCTACGAGGTGATGCCGATCAGCGAAGAACTGCAACGCATCATCTTGGCGGACGGCAGCGCGCTGGAGATTGCCCAACAGGCGCGAAGCGAGGGTGTGCGATCGCTGCGGCAATCGGGCCTGCACAAGGTCAGGATCGGCGTGACCTCACTGGAAGAAGTGCTGGCCGTCACCAACGAGTGACGCGCGCACCTCGTCACTAGGACTGGAAAGAACAAGCCATGGCAACTCGAGTCGCTGGCGCCAAGAGCGTCAAGGAATTCGTCTACGAATGGGAAGGCAAGGACCGCAACGGCAAGATCGTTCGCGGCGATACGCGTGCCAGCGGTGAAAACCAGGTCCAGGCCACGCTGCGCCGTCAGGGCATCTTCGTCACCAAGATCAAGAAGCGCCGGATGCGCGCCGGCAAGAAGATCAAGCCGAAAGACATCGCCATCTTCACACGCCAGCTGGCCACCATGATGAAGGCCGGCGTGCCTCTGCTGCAATCGTTCGACATCGTGGCTCGCGGCAACCCCAACCCGAGCGTGACCAAGCTGCTGAACGACATCCGCGCCGACATCGAGACCGGCACGTCCTTGTCCGCAGCGTTCCGCAAATATCCGCTCTACTTCAACAACCTGTACTGCAACCTGGTGGAAGCAGGTGAAGCCGCCGGTATCCTGGAAAGCCTGCTCGACCGTCTGGCCACGTACATGGAGAAGACGGAGGCCATCAAGTCCAAGATCAAGTCGGCACTCATGTACCCGATCGCCGTGATCGTGGTCGCGTTCGTGGTGGTGGCAGTCATCATGATCTTCGTGATCCCGGCGTTCAAGGAAGTCTTCTCCTCGTTCGGCGCCGACCTGCCGGCACCGACCATGTTCGTGATCGCGATGAGCGAGTTTTTCGTGCAGTGGTGGTGGCTGATCTTCGGCGGGCTGTTCTTCGGCACCTACTTCTTTTTCCAGGCCTGGAAGCGCAACGAGAAAATGCAGATGTTCATGGATCGTCTGCTGCTCAAGATCCCGATCTTCGGTGAGCTGATCGAGAAATCCGTCGTGGCGCGCTGGACACGCACCCTCTCCACCATGTTCGCTGCCGGTGTCCCGTTGGTGGAATCGCTCGACTCCGTCGGCGGCGCCTCTGGCAACTCGCTCTACAAACTGGCCACCGACAAGATCCAGCAGGAAGTCTCCACGGGTACCAGCCTGACGGCGGCCATGACCAACGCCAACATCTTCCCCAGCATGGTGCTGCAGATGACGGCGATCGGCGAGGAATCAGGCGCGCTGGACCACATGCTGGGCAAGGCGGCTGATTTCTACGAGGCAGAAGTCGACGAGATGGTGGCCGGGCTGTCCAGCCTGATGGAGCCGATCATCATCGTGGTGCTGGGCACCGTCATCGGTGGCATCGTGGTGTCGATGTACCTGCCGATCTTCAAGCTGGGCCAGGTGGTCTGATGCCCGAGGGGATCTGGCTGCAGGCCGCCCTGGGCGGCCTGTTCGGGCTGCTCATCGGCAGCTTTCTGAATGTGGTGATCTACCGTCTGCCCAAGATGATGGAGCGCCAGTGGGCGGCCGAATGCGCCGAGATGACGGGGCAAACACCTGCACCGCAGGAGCGCTTCAACCTCGTCGTGCCGCGCTCGCGCTGCCAGAAGTGCGGCCACCAGATCCGCTGGCTCGAGAACATCCCGGTGCTCAGCTATGTGTTCCTGCTCGGCAAATGCTCGGCCTGCGGCACGCCCATCAGCCTGCGCTACCCGATGGTCGAACTGGTCACCGGCCTGCTGTTCGCCTGGTGCGTGTGGCGCTGGGGCTGGACCTGGACGGCCGCCGCCTGGTGCGTTTTTTCCGCCGTGCTGGTGGCCCTGACCCTGATCGACTGGGACACCACGCTGCTGCCCGATGACCTCACCCTGCCCCTGCTGTGGCTGGGCCTGATCGCATCCGCCCTGGGCATCACCGGCGTGCGTCTGCCCGATGCCGTCTGGGGCGCTGTCGGCGGCTACATGTCGCTGTGGCTGGTCTACTGGGGCTTCAAGCTGGCCACCGGCAAGGAGGGCATGGGCTTTGGCGACTTCAAGCTGTTCGCCGCGCTGGGCGCCTGGTTCGGCTGGCAGGCGCTGGTGCCCATCATCCTGATGGCCTCGGTCATCGGCGCGCTGGTGGGCATCGGCATGAAGCTGGCCAGTTCGCTGCGCGAAGGCGGTGTGGTGCCGTTCGGCCCGTTCCTCGCCATGGGTGGCCTCACCGCCATGATCTTCGGCCCGCAGTCCATCTTGCGGGTGATCGGGCTCTAGAAGGTCCTTCGGGTGACATCCGCGCTGCTCATCGGGCTGACCGGCGGCATCGGCAGCGGCAAGAGCACGGTGGCCGGCATGCTGGCCGAGCGCGGTGCGGCAGTCATCGACGCCGACGCCATCTCGCGCGCCACCACGGCGCCCGGTGGCGCTGCCCTGCCGGCCATCGCACAAGTGTTTGGCCCCACCTTGATCGGCGCCGACGGTGCCCTCGATCGCGCAGCGATGCGTCAACTGGTCTTCCGCGATGCCAGCGCCCGCCAGCGCCTGGAGGCCATCATCCACCCTCTCGTCGGGCAGGAAACCGATCGCCAGGCACAGCAGGCGCTGGCCGCCGGCCACCCGATACTGGTGTTCGACGTGCCGCTGCTGGTCGAATCCGGCGCGCGCTGGCGCGGCAAGGTGGATCGCGTGTGGGTGGTCGACTGCGACCCGGCCACACAGATCGAGCGCGTGATGGCGCGCAACCAGCTGCCGCGCGAGCAGGTCGAGCAGATCCTGGCCGCCCAGTCGCCGCGCGCGCAGCGCCTGGCGGCGGCCGACACCGTGCTGTTCAACGGCGCCGACACCACGCTCGACACCCTGCGCCAGCAAGTGCAGCGGGCGGCCGCCACCTTCGGGCTATGATGCCGGCGTCCCTGAAAAGGCGCTTCGCGTGATCCTGTACGAGTACCCCTTCAACGAACGCATCCGCACCTACCTTCGGCTCGAACACCTGTTCGGCCGTCTGGGCCAGCTTCTGCCACGCGACAGCGCGCTCGACCACCATTACGCGCTGATCACCATCTTCGAGGTGATGGACGTCACCAGCCGCGCCGACCTGAAATCCGAGGTGCTGAAGGACCTCGACAAGCAGAAAGCGCACATGGGCGCGTTCCGCGGCAACCCGGCCATTTCCGAGGCGTCGCTCGACGCCTTTCTGGCGCAGCTGGACGACGCTTTCCAGCAGCTCAGCCAGCAGCACGGCAAACCCGGCCATGAGCTGACCGACAACGAATGGCTGATGAGCATCCGCAGCCGCGCCGTCATCCCAGGTGGCACCTGCGGGTTCGACCTGCCGGCCTACCACGCCTGGCAGCAGGGCCAGTCGGCCGCACGGCGCGCCGATCTGCAGACCTGGGCGGCCTCGCTGGCGCCCATGGCGCAGGCCGTCACGCTGCTGCTGCATATTCTGCGCGACTCCGGCAAGCCGCAGAAGGTGATGGCCAGCGCCGGGTATTTTCAGCAGACGCTGCCCCAGGGCCGCACCTTCCAGCTGCTGCGGCTGCGCATCGACGAGTCGCTGCAACTCATCCCCGAGACCAGCGGCAACCGCCTGATGGCCTCGGTGCGCCTGATGCGGCAGGACGCCGAGGGCAAGCTGCAGGTGGCGCGCGAAGACGCCGCGTTCGAACTGGCCTTGTGCGCATGAGCGACAACCCCACCTCCCCACCCCCTGCCGCCCAGCCACGCACCGTGCGCTGCCCGGCCTGCGGCGGCCCCAGCGTGTATGCGCCGGAAAACCGCTACCGCCCCTTCTGCAGCGAGCGCTGCAAGCTGCACGACCTCGGCGCCTGGGCCAGCGAAAGCTTTCGGGTGGAAGTGCAGGAGCACGACGGCGCCGACGAAGCGAACCAGCCGCCGCTGCAATGAAACACTATTGAAAAAAGAGCTGCTTGCGCCCGTCACATAAGGATTTCAGATCGAATTAATGCTGAAATCCTTATGTGACGGGCGCAACAAGCTATATTTCTTGAAGTCCGCCTGGAGCCACGCCGCGCTCCGCCTGCAGCCATTCGAGCACCGGCAGCGCCCCCGGCAACACCGGCGCGGCCTGCACCGGCAAGGTGTCCCACACAAAGGCCTGGCCCTCGCGCATCTGCAATTCGCCGCGCCAGTCGAACAGCTTGCAGAAATGCAGCCGCACCAGCGCATGCGGGTAGTCCACCAACTGCTCGCGCCAGCGCTGCACGTCAGCAGGGTCGATGTCCAGGCCCAGCTCTTCGTGCAGTTCGCGCGCCAGCGCCTGCTCCACACTCTCGCCCGCCTCCAGCTTGCCGCCCGGAAACTCCCAGTAGCCGGCGTACACCTTGCCCGCCGGCCGCGAGGTCAGCAGAAAGCGCCCGTCGGCCTGCAGCAGCACGCCCACGGCCACATCGACGATGGGCCGCTCGCCCGGCACGTCGCGCGCCAGGTGCGCGTCGGCTTTCAGGATGTCGGCCATGCCGCGCGGCTCAGGCCCGGCCGACGAAATCGCGCGCGAACTGGTAGGCCACGCGGCCCGATCGCGAACCGCGCTCCAGCGCCCACACCAGCGCCTCGGGCTTGGCCGCCTCGATCTGCGCCGCGCTGGCGCCCAGCGACGACAGCCACTGCGCCACGATGGCCAGGTACTCGTCCTGGCTGAAGGGGTAGAAGCTGACCCACAGGCCGAAGCGCTCGGACAGCGAAATTTTCTCCTCGATCACCTCGCCCGGGTGCACCTCGCCATCGTCGGTGTGCGTGTAGCTGAGGTTGTCCTTCATGTACTCGGGCAGCAGGTGGCGTCGGTTGCTGGTGGCGTAGACCAGCACGTTGGGCGTGCTGGCGGCCACGCTGCCGTCCAGGATGCTCTTCAGCGCCTTGTAGCCCGGCTCGCCATCCTCGAAGCTCAGGTCGTCGCAGTAGACGATGAACTTCTCCGGCCGGCCAGCCACCACCTCGACGATGTCGGGCAGGTCGGTGAGGTCGGTCTTGTCCACCTCGATCAGGCGCAGCCCCTGCGGCGCGTAGGCGTTCAGGCAGGCCTTGATGAGCGAAGACTTGCCGGTGCCGCGCGCGCCCGTCAGCAGCACGTTGTTGGCCGGCTTGCCCTCGACGAACTGGCGCGTGTTGCGCTCGATCTTGTCTTTCTGCCCGTCGATCTCCTTCAGGTCGGCCAGCGCGATGCTGCCCACGTGGCGCACCGGCTCCAGCGCGCCGTGGCCGCTGGCGCGCTTGCGGTAGCGCCAGGCCACGGACTGCGACCAGTCAGGCTCGCTCAGGGGCTTCGGCAACACCGCCTCGATGCGCTCCATCAGGCGCTCGGCTTTTTCGATCAGACGGACAAGGTTATCGTTCATTTTGGTCACCGGCGCTTACTGCATAAGCGCAAGCAGCTATCAATTCAAAAGCAAAGACGCTGCGGAGCAGGCCATGCCAGCAAACGCCGCGAATAAGCCAAGCGCGCTCGCTCCCGTCGTCCCCCTTCGCGCAGCAGAAAGGGGAGGCGCCGTCAGGCGCTCAGGAGGATGTCACGACCTGTAATCCGCGTTGATGCTGACGTAATCGTGGCTCAGGTCGCACGTCCACACCGTGTCGCTGGCGCTGCCGCGGCCCAGGTTCACGCGCACCGTGATCTCGGCCTGCTTCATCACGCGCTGGCCGTCTTCCTCGCGGTAGCTGGGATTGCGCCCGCCGTTCACGGCCACGTGCACGTCGTCCAGGTACAGGTCGATCCTGGTCTGATCCAGGTCGTCGATGCCCGCATAGCCCACGGCCGCCAGGATGCGGCCCAGGTTGGGGTCGCTGGCGAAGAACGCCGTCTTGACCAGCGGCGAGTGCGCGATGGCGTAGGCCACCTGGCGGCATTCGGCGGCCGTCTTGCCACCTTCGACCTGCACGGTGATGAACTTGGTGGCGCCCTCGCCGTCGCGCACGATGGCCTGCGCGAGCTGTCGTGCGACGCCCATCAGGGCTTCTTTCAGCGCCTGGCCGTCGGCCGAATCCAGCGCCGTGACAGGCGCGTTGGCTGCCTTGTTCGTGGCGATGACGATGAAGGAATCGTTGGTCGACGTGTCGCCATCGATGGTGACGCGGTTGAACGAGCCCTCGGCCAGTTCGAACGCCAGTTGCTTCATCACCGCCTGGTCGACCTTCGCGTCGGTGGCCAGAAAGCCCAGCATGGTCGCCATGTTGGGGCGGATCATGCCGGCGCCTTTGCTGATGCCGGTGATCGTCACTTCAACACCGCCCACCATGGCCTTGGCGCTGGCCGCCTTGGGCACGGTGTCGGTGGTCATGATGCCTTCGGCAGCGCGCGCCCAGTGGGCGGGCTGCGCGTCGGTAATGGCCGCGGGCAGGCCGGCGACGATGCGGTCGACCGGCAGCGGCTCCATGATGACGCCGGTGGAGAACGGCAGCACCTGATCGGGCTGGAGCCCGAGCTGCGCGGCCAGCGCCTCGCAGGTCTGGCGCGCACGCGCCAGGCCGTCCTCGCCCGTGCCGGCGTTGGCGTTGCCGGTGTTGACGACGATGGCGCGCACGGCGGCGCCCGCGTCCAGCCGCTCGCGGCAGATCTGCACCGGCGCGGCGCAGAAGCGGTTGCTGGTGAACACGCCGCCCACGCTGGCACCTTCATCCAGCAGGAACACCGTCAGGTCCTTGCGGTTGGCCTTGCGCACGCCCGCCTCGGCCACGCCGATGCGCACGCCCGCCACGGGGTGCAGGCTGGAGGCGACGGGAGCGGTCAGGTTCACGGGCATGGCGGGATCCTCAGGACGGTTTGGATTTCAAGCGATTTTGGGCTCTGGCGCTTGATGGGCAAGCGCCGAAAGCTATATTTAATATAGCAATCCGAGTGGCAATGAAACGACTACCTCAGCTCAGCGCCCCATGGCAGTGCTTGTACTTCTTGCCGCTGCCGCAGGGGCAGGGGTCGTTGCGGCCCACGCGCGGCACGGCGCCAGCCGCTGCCGCGCCGGCCAGCGCGGCACCCGCGCGTGCCTGCGATTCGGGCAGCGTTTCGGCCTCGCCGGTCTCGGTGGGCGCGGTGTAGGTCACGTTGCTGAACTGCTCGCCGCGCTGCTCCAGGTCTTCGGCCGCCTGCTCGATCTGTTCCCCCGATTCGATGCGCACGTTCATCAGCGTGCGGGTGACCTCGTTCTTCACCACGTCCAGCAGCTGGCCGAACAGCTCGAACGCCTCGCGCTTGTATTCCTGCTTGGGCTGCTTCTGCGCATAGCCGCGCAGGTGGATGCCCTGGCGCAGGTAGTCGAGCGCCGACAGGTGCTCGCGCCAGTGCGTGTCGATGGCCTGCAGCAGCACGGCGCGCTCGAAGGGGCGGAAGTTCTCGGGGCCGACCAGGGCCAGCTTGGCCGCGTAGGCCTCGTTGGCAGCGTTCACCACCTTCTCGACGATGTCGTCGTCGCCGATGGCGCTGGAGGCCTCGACTTCCTGCTGCAGCGGCAGCTCGATCTGCCACTCGTCGGCCAGCACTTTCTGCAGCGTCGGAATATCCCACTGCTCCTCGACCGACTCGGCCGGCACGTACTGGCGCACCAGGTCGGTGAAGCAGCTCTCGCGCAGCCCGGCGATCTGGCCGGCCAAGTCTTCGGCGTCGAGGATCTCGTTGCGCTGCTGGTAGATCACCTTGCGCTGGTCGTTCGACACGTCGTCGTACTCCAGCAGCTGCTTGCGGATGTCGAAGTTGCGCGCCTCGACCTTGCGCTGCGCGCTCTCGATGCTGCGGGTGACGATGCCGGCCTCGATGGCCTCGCCCTCGGGCATCTTCAGCTTGTCCATGATGGCGCGCACGCGGTCGCCGGCGAAGATGCGCATCAGCGCGTCGTCCAGGCTCAGGTAGAAGCGCGACGAACCCGGATCGCCCTGGCGGCCCGAGCGGCCACGCAGCTGGTTGTCGATGCGGCGGCTTTCATGCCGCTCGGTGGCGATGATGCGCAGGCCGCCCAGCGCCTTGACCGCCTCGTGGTCCTTCTGCCATTGCGCCCGCAGCGCGTCGATGCGTGCCCGGCGCGTGGTGTCGTCCAGCGATTCGTCGGCCTCCAGCGCCTCGACCGCCTTCTCGACGTTGCCGCCCAGCACGATGTCGGTGCCACGGCCCGCCATGTTGGTGGCGATGGTGATCATCTTCGGCCGCCCGGCCTGCGCCACGATGTCGGCCTCGCGCGCGTGCTGCTTGGCGTTCAGCACCTGGTGCGGCAGCTTCTCCTTGGTCAGCAGCTCGGCGATGATCTCGGAGTTCTCGATCGAGGTGGTGCCCACCAGCACCGGCTGGCCGCGCTCGTAGCATTCGCGGATGTCGGCGATCGCGGCGTCGTACTTTTCCTTGGTGGTCTTGTAGACGCGGTCCAGCTGGTCGTCGCGCTTGCTCGGCTTGTTGGGCGGGATGACCACGGTCTCCAGACCGTAGATTTCCTGGAACTCGTAGGCCTCGGTGTCGGCCGTGCCGGTCATGCCGGCCAGCTTGTTGTAGAGGCGGAAGTAGTTCTGGAAGGTGATCGAGGCCAGGGTCTGGTTCTCGGCCTGGATCGGCACGCCTTCCTTGGCTTCCACCGCCTGGTGCAGGCCATCGCTCCAGCGGCGGCCGCTCATCAGGCGGCCGGTGAACTCGTCCACGATGACGATCTCGGGGCCGCTGTCGGTCTGCTGCACCACGTAATGCTGGTCGCGGTGGTACATGTGGTGCGCGCGCAGGGCGGCATTCAGATGGTGCATCAGCGAGATGTTGGCCGGGTCGTACAGGCTGGTGCCCACGGGGATCAGGCCCTGCTGGGCCAGGATGCGCTCGGCCGTTTCGTGACCCTGCTCGGTCAGGTAGATCTGGTGCGACTTCTCGTCGGCGGTGAAGTCGCCCGGCTTCATCACGCCCAGGCCGGTGCGCGGGTCGGCCTCGCCCTCCTGCCGAGTCAGCTGCGGCACCACCTGGTTGATGGCCAGGTACAGCGCCGTGTGGTCCTCGGCCTGGCCGCTGATGATGAGCGGCGTGCGCGCCTCGTCGATCAGGATCGAGTCCACCTCGTCGACGATCGCATAGTTGAGCTTGCGCTGCACGCGGTCCTGGGTCTCGTAGACCATGTTGTCGCGCAGGTAGTCGAAGCCGAACTCGTTGTTCGTACCGTAGGTGATGTCGGACTGATAGGCGGCCTGCTTGTCCTCGCGCGGCATCTGCGGCAGGTTCACGCCGACGCTGAGGCCCAGGAAGTTGTACAGCCGGCCCATCCACTGCGCGTCGCGGTTGGCCAGGTAGTCGTTCACCGTCACCACGTGCACGCCCTTGCCCGTCAGCGCGTTCAGGTACACCGGCAGCGTGGCCGTCAGCGTCTTGCCCTCGCCGGTGCGCATTTCGGCGATCTTGCCTTCGTGCAGCGCCATGCCACCCATCAGCTGCACGTCGAAGTGGCGCATCTTCATCACGCGCTTGGAGCCCTCACGCACCACGGCAAAGGCCTCGGGTAGCAACTTGTCCAGACTCTCGCCGTTGGCCAGCCGGCCCTTGAACTCCTGGGTCTTGGCCCGCAGCTCGTCGTCGCTCAGCTTTTCCAGCGCCGGCTCCAGCGCATTGATGCTGGCCGCAACCTTGCGGTATTGCTTGAGCAGACGATCATTGCGGCTGCCGAAAATCTTGGTGAGTAAGTTGGAGGTGGCCATGCGTGAGCGGTCACCGCGACGCCTTGCGTGCGCACCGGACGGTGATCCGAAAAGTTCAAAAGTGACGCGAAGTGGGGGGCGCCTGGCCCGCATGCAAGCGCCTGCGAACCGCAGCACCCACAATCCGCGGGGCAACTGGGCATTTTAACTGGCCCGTGCCGGCCGATAATCCACGCCATCAAACCATGTCCCGCACCGTGACTTCCTCGACCCGCACTGCCCTGACGCTGCAACAGGCCGTGGCCCAGGCCCCCACCCTGGCGCGGCTCAGCGAGCTGGCAGCCGAGTCGGCCGCGCGACTCGCCATCGTCCGCCCCTTGCTGCCGCCCGCCCTGCGCACGCTGGTGCAGGCAGGCGCACCCGATGCGGATGGCTGGACGCTGCTCGCCCCCCACAACGCGGCGGCCGCCAAGCTGCGCCAGTTGGCGCCAGCACTGCTTGCAGCCCTTGACGGCGCAGGCCACCCGGTGAACGCCATCCGGGTGAAAGTGCTGCGCAGCACCCCGTGAAAAGAAAAACCCGCGCCACCTTGCGGTGGCGCGGGTTGAAGCAATGCTTTGATGGTGCCGGCTGTCGGATTCGAACTGACGACCTACCGCTTACAAGGCGGGTGCTCTACCAACTGAGCTAAGCCGGCGAAAACACGCGGATTCTAGCCACCTCCTGCCGATGATCTTGTCATTTGACGCGCTTGAGCGCCGGGCGCTTGCGCGCGGGCGGGGATGGCGGCGGATCGTCGCTGGATGACCCGTCCTCGTCTGCCGCTTCCGTGCTGGGCACCAGCTGGATGCCACCGCGTGGGACCGCGTCCTCGGTTGCAGCCGGGGCGCCCGCCTGCTGCGCATCAACGGCTGGCTCCACGCCATCGTCGGAGACTGTCGGCACAGGCACGGGAAACGCCATGCCCTGGCCGTTCTCGCGCGCATAGATGGCGATGACACGGTCCATGGGCACGATGATCTCGCGCGGGACACCGCCGAAGCGCGCCTTGAACTCGACGAACTCGTTGCCCAGCTTCAGGCCGCTGGTGGCGTCGAAACTGATGTTGAGCACGATCTCGCCGTTCTGCACGTACTCGCGCGGCACCTGCACCGTGTCGTCGGCCAGCACGGCGATGTACGGCGTGAGCGCATGGTCGGTGCACCACTCGTACAGGGCCCGGATCAGGTACGGACGGGTGGAGGCGGATTCAAGCGCATTCATCATGCCCACGCCTTACTTGCGCATCACCTTCTCGGACGGCGTCAGCGCCTCGATGTAGGCGGGGCGCGAGAAGATGCGCTCGGCGTACTTCAACAGCGGCGCGGCGTTCTTCGACAGGTCGATGCCGTAGTAGTCCAGGCGCCACAGCAGCGGCGCCAGGGCCACGTCCAGCATGGAGAAGTTGTCGCCCAGGATGAACTTGTTCTTGAGGAACACGGGCGCCATCTGCGTCAGGCGGTCGCGGATGTTGGCGCGCGCCTTTTCCAGGGCCTTCTCGTTGCTCTTGGTGGCACGGTTCTCCAGCGTGGACACGTGCGAGAACAGTTCCTTCTCGAAGTTGAGCAGGAACAGGCGCACGCGCGCGCGGTCGACCGGGTCGCCCGGCATCAGCTGGGGGTGCGGGAAGCGCTCGTCGATGTACTCGTTGATGATGTTCGACTCGTACAGGATCAGGTCGCGCTCGACCAGGATCGGCACCTGTCCGTAGGGGTTCATCACGCCGATGTCTTCGGGCTTGTTGTAGAGATCGACATCGCGGATCTCGAAGTCCATGCCTTTCTCGAACAGCACGAAGCGGCAACGGTGAGAGAAAGGGCAGGTCGTACCGGAATACAGCACCATCATGTGAGGAGGCTCCTTAAAACCGAAGGAGTGGGGCGGCGCCTGGCCGGCACCGCCCCACTCCACCGCCCCGGCCAGGCGCCGGGGGCAACTTGAAAGCGAAGATTACTTGACGTCTTTCCAGTACGCCGCGTTGAGGCGCCACGCCAGGAAAGTGAAGAACAGCAGGAACAGCAGAACCCAGACGCCGATGGACACCCGCTTGTTCTGCGCCGGCTCGCCCATCCACTGCAGGAAGTTGACCAGATCGCCCACCGTCTTGTCGTACTCCTGCTGGCTCATGGTGCCGGGTGTCACCTGCTCCCAGCGGCCGGTGAAATGCTGGACTTCATGGCCATGCTGCTGGCTGACCTCGAAGATGGGCTTGCGCTCGCCCTGCAGTTCCCACAGCGGGTGCGGCATGGCGATGTTGGGGAAGGTGAGGTTGTCCCAGCCCGTGGGCTTGATCGGATCGCGGTAGTAGGTGCGGAACAGCGTGTAGATGTAGTCCGCGCCCGAGCCGCCGGCACCGGCACGCGAGCGGGCGATCAGCGTCAGGTCGGGCGGGTTGACGCCGAACCAGGCCTTGGCTTGGGCCGGGTTGATGGCCGACTTCATCATGTCGCCGACCTTCTCGGACGTGAACAGCAGATTGTCCTGAATCTGCTGATCAGTCAGGCCGATGTCCCTCAGGCGGTTGTAGCGCATGAAGGTGGCGGAGTGGCAGTTGAGGCAGTAGTTGACGAAGATCTTCGCGCCGTTCTGCAGCGAGCCCTGGTCGTTCACCTTGCCAGGCGCCTTGTCCCAGGCGGCGCCACCGGCCGCGGCTTGGGCACCCGTGATCAGGCCGAGCGCCAGCGCAGCGCCAAGGGCCAGTTTCTTCCAGACGTTCATGTTGTTATCTCCAGCGGTCTTCAGTGCGGCTTGAAGGTGACGCGGTCGGGCACAGGCTTGGGCGTACCCAGTTGGCTCCACCAGGGCATCAGCAGGAAGAAGCCGAAGTAGAACAGCGTACCGATCATGGCAACCAGTTCGTTGGTGAGCCACGGCAGCGCCGGATGCAGCGGACCCGGCACCATGATGCCCAGCACCGTCAGGATCAGGAACCAGATCACGAACACGGCGTAGACCCACTTGTGCCAGTTCGGGCGGTAGCGGATGGAGCGCGCCGGGCTGTGATCCAGCCAGGGCAGGAAGAACAGGATGACGACGGCACCACCCATCACCACCACGCCCCAGAACTTGGCGTCGAAGGTCTTCAGCAGCGCGATGGCCACCAGGCCGGCGACGGCCATGCCGATTTTCAGCGCCATCGAGCACTTGCACTTCAGGAAGGCCAGCACCACACCCAGGGCGATGATGGCGACCAGCACGTTGACCATCACGTCGGTGGTGGCGCGCAGCATCGAGTAGAAGGGCGTGAAGTACCACACCGGCGCAATGTGCAGCGGCGTGACCAGCGGGTCGGCCGGCACGAAGTTGTTGTACTCCAGGAAGTAGCCACCCATCTCCGGCGCGAAGAACACCACGGCGAAGAAGATCATCAGAAACACGCCCACGCCCATGATGTCGTGGATGGTGTAGTACGGATGGAACGGGATGCCGTCGGCCGGTGCATCGGGCGACCAGCGGTTGCCCTTGGGGCCGGCCTTGATCTCGATGCCGTCCGGGTTGTTCGAGCCCACGTCGTGCAGCGCCAGCAGGTGGGCCACCACCAGGCCGATCAGCACCAGCGGCACGGCGATGACGTGGAAGCTGAAGAAGCGGTTCAGTGTCGCGTCGCCCACCACGTAGTCACCGCGGATCAGCAGCGCCAGGTCGGGGCCGATGAAGGGAATGGCGGAGAACAGGTTCACGATCACCTGCGCGCCCCAGTAGGACATCTGGCCCCAAGGCAGCAGATAGCCCATGAAGGCCTCGGCCATCAGCGCCAGGAAGATGGCGCAGCCGAAGATCCAGACCAACTCGCGCGGCTTGCGATACGAGCCGTACAGCAGCCCGCGGAACATGTGCAGGTAGACCACCACGAAGAACGCCGACGCGCCGGTGGAGTGCATGTAGCGGATGAACCAGCCACCCGGCACCTCGCGCATGATGTATTCAACCGAGGCGAAGGCGATGGGCGGCGCGCCCAGGATGCCACCCACCGGGCCGGCATCGGGCTTGTAGTGCATGACCAGGAAGATGCCGGTGACGATCTGGATCACCAGCACCAGCATGGCCAGCGAGCCGAAGAAGTACCAGAAGTTGAAGTTCTTCGGCGCGTAGTACTCCGACATGTGCTTGCGGTATTCCGCAAACGCGGTCGGAAACCGGTTCTCGAACCAGTTGGTCACTTTGGCGCCCAGCGGCGCGTTGGGGGAGATTTCCTTGAACTCTGCCATGACCGCCTCTTATGCCTTCTTGTCTTCGCCGATCAACAGCTTGTTGTCGGACAGGTACATGTGCGGCGGCACCTCCAGGTTGTCGGGCGCCGGCTTGTTCTTGAACACGCGGCCCGCCAGGTCGAAGGTGGAGCCGTGGCACGCGCAGAAGAAGCCACCCGGCCAGTTGTCGGGCAGCGAGGGCTGCGCGCCGGGGGTGAACTTGTCGCCGGGCGAGCAGCCCAGGTGGGTGCAGATGCCGATCGCCACCAGCACCTCGGGCTTGATGGAACGGGTCTGGTTCTTGGCGTACTCGGGCGTGGGGAAGGCGGTGCGGTCGGAATTGGGGTCGGCCAGTTCGCCCTCGACCTGCTTGAGGGTCTCGAGCTGCTCGGGCGTGCGGCGCATGATCCACACCGGCTTGCCGCGCCACTCGACGGTGATCTTCTCACCGGGCTTCACCGCGGCGATGTCCACCTCGACGGCGGCACCGGCCGCCTTGGCCCGCTCGGAGGGCGCGAAGCTGGCGACGAAGGGGGTTGCCAAGGCCGCGGCACCGGCAGCGCCAGCGCAACTCGAGGCGATGAGCCAGGTTCGCTTGCTGCTGTCCATGGGCGCTGGGGTGAATTTGCTTGTGGGGGCGTCACTCATGGCTGTCCTCTGGCGATTTCTTGTGTCCGGATCAACGGGGGATTGTAGCGGAGCGCAACATCGCCCCCGGCGGGCCGAGCGCACGGGATTGACAACCATCAAGCGGTCGCAATACTGGCGCCGTCTTCAACAACCCGCTGAGGGAAACAACATGGGAATGATGCAAGAGTTCAGGGAATTTGCCGTCAAGGGCAACGCCATTGATCTGGCCGTGGGCGTGATCATCGGCGGCGCCTTCGGCAAGATCGTCGACTCGATCGTGGGCGACCTGATCATGCCGATCGTCGGCCGGCTGTTCGGCGGGCTGGACTTCTCCAGCTACTACATCCCGCTGGCGGGCCAGGCCAGCGGCCTGGCGCTGGAAGAGGCCAAGAAGGCCGGCGCCGTGTTCGCCTACGGCAACTTCATCACCATCCTGGTGAACTTCATCCTGCTGGCCTTCATCATCTTCATGATGGTCAAGCAGATCAACCGCCTGAAGCGCGAAGAGCCGGCCCCCGCCCCCGAGGCGCCGCCGGAAGAGGTGCAGCTGCTGCGCGAAATCCGCGACAGCCTGAAGCGCTGATCAGATCAAGCGAAAACGCTACACAAACCGTAGCTCAAGACGCCCGTTCGCCCTGCGCGACGGGCGTTTTTGTTTGCGCCATGCGGCGTGCCATGCGCACCGCCGCCAGCAGGCTGGCCGCGTCGGCGCGGCCGCTGCCGGCGAGGTCGAAGGCGGTGCCGTGGTCGGGGCTGGTGCGCACGAGGGGCAGGCCCAGCGTGACGTTCACGCCCTGCTCCACGCCGAGGTACTTCACCGGGATCAGCCCCTGGTCGTGGTACATCGCCACCACCACGTCGAACTCGGCGAAGCCGCGCGCGCGCATGAACACGGTGTCGGGCGCGAAGGGGCCTTGGGCGTCGATGCCTTCGGCGCGCGCCTGGGCGATGGCGGGGGCGATCGCCTCGATCTCCTCGCGCCCGAACAACCCGCCTTCGCCCGCATGCGGGTTGAGCCCGGCCACCGCGATGCGGGGCTGCCGCTGTAGCGCCGCCCCAACAGAAGTGTGCGCGATGCGCAACGTCTGCAGGATGTTGCCCACTGTTACCTTTTCGATAGCATCGCGCAAAGACAGGTGAATGCTCACCAGCACGGTGCGCAGTTCGCCGTTGGCCAGCATCATGCGCACCGGCAGCTCGGCCACGGGTTTGCCCAGGTGTTCAGCGGCGACAGCCTGTAGCAGCTCGGTGTGGCCGGGGTAGCGCGCATACGGGGCGCCGGCGGCCGACAGCGCCTCCTTGTGCAGCGGCGCGGTGACCAGGCCCGCGATGTCGCCGCGCAGCGCCGCGCGCGCGGCCCAGTCCACGGCATCGCCCGCCATGCGGCCGGCCACGGCGCTGATGCGCCCCAGCGGCACCGGCACGGCCGGCGGCTCGACCACCTGCAGCACCGGCACGCAGCGCGGCGGCACGGCCAGCGCATCGGCGGGGCGCTCGATCAGCGCCACCGGCAGCGGCACGCCCGCGCCCTGCACGATGGCGGCGGCGCGGCGCAGCGTGGCCACATCGCCAGCGACGAAGCAGCCGCGCAGCGCCTCGGGCGCGTCGCGAAAGGCCTTGGCGATGATTTCGGGGCCGATGCCGGCCGCATCGCCCATGGTGATGGCGAGAGGAAGGGTCATGGGTGAAGACGAAGAAGGTGCAGGAAGGAGGGGGGGACTTCCAAGATTTTTTGATTAATTAAAAATGCTTTTGGCGCTTGATTAGCGGGCGCAAGCAGCTCATATTTTCATACTCATGAATGGCGTCAAACCGCTATCGCCTGTTTAAGCACCTGTGCCGCCCCGTCGAGCCCCGCGCGCCGGCCCTCCGCCGCTCACGCCGGGTTGTCGATCTCAATGAACTGGTGCGCGATGCCCAGCTGCGCCGCCACGTGCGCCGCGAAGGCCGGCGCGCCGTAGCGCTCGGTGGCGTGGTGGCCGCAGGCGTAGAAGACCACGCCGCATTCGCGCGCCAGGTGCACCTGCGGCTCGGAGATTTCGCCGGTGATGAAGGCCTGCGCCCCGGCGGCGATGGCGGATTCGAAATAACCCTGCGCGCCGCCGCTGCACCAAGCTATTATTTCAATAGCATCCGGCGCTTGCCCCACCTGCGTCACAGGCCGGTTCAGCACATGCTCCAGCTGCCAGGCCAGCACGTCGGCATCGGCAAAGGCTTCGCCGTCGGCGCGCTGGCCGATGAAGCCCAGCTCCTGCTCGCCAAAGCGCCCGGTGGCCACCAGCCCCAGCCGCTGGCCCAACTGCGCGTTGTTGCCGAGCGTGGGGTGCGCGTCCAGCGGCAGGTGGTAGGCCAGCAGGTTGATGTCGTGCGCCAGCAGGCGCTTGAGGCGCTCTTTCATCCAGCCCGTCACCGTGCCGTCCTGCCCGCGCCAGAACAGGCCGTGGTGCACCAGGATGGCATCGGCCCCGGCGTCGATGGCGGCGTCGATCAGCGCGCGGCTGGCCGTCACACCGCTCACCAGCTTGCCGATGTGCGGCTTGCCCTCCACCTGCAGGCCGTTGGGGCCGTAGTCCTTGAACAGGGCCGGCTGCAGCTCGGCGTTGCAGGCCGCCAGCAGGGCGGCGCGGTCGATGGAGGGCGGTGCAGACATGCGGCGCATTGTCGACCATCGCCCTTTGCCTGACGCAGATCAAACCCGTTTACCCGTGCTTCACAAGAGTTCAGAAGCACTTCAGGCCGCCCGCTTAAGCTGAATCTTGCTCAACACAACAAGATTGGAGGTCAAGCCATGAAGCGCATCGCCTGGGTTTTCTGGGGCTTTCTGGCCCTGCTCACCGGCCTGTGGCTGATGGCCGATACGCTGCTGCCCGCGCAGCGCGGCTACTTCGACTTCCGCACCGTGTGGGTGCAGTACACGGGCGTCATCGCCATGGGCGTGATGTCGCTGGCCGTGGTGCTGGCCGTGCGGCCGGTGTGGCTGGAGCGGCACCTCGACGGCCTGGACAAGATGTACCGCCTGCACAAGTGGCTGGGCATCGGCGCGCTGGTGGTGGGCACGGTGCACTGGCTGTGGGCCAAGGGCACCAAGTGGGCCGTCGGCTGGGGCTGGCTGACCAAGCCGGCGCGCGGTGCGGGCGGCGGCGCGGCGGAGTTGGGCGCCATCGAAGCCGCGCTGCGCGGCTGGCGCGGCACGGCCGAGACGATGGGCGAATGGGCCTTCTACGGCGCCGTGCTGCTGATCGTGCTGGCGCTCGTCAAGCGCTTCCCCTACCGCCTCTTCGCCAAGACGCACAAGCTGCTGGCCGTGGCCTACCTGGTGCTGGTGTTCCACACCGTTGTGCTGACCAAGATCGACTACTGGGCGCAGCCGGTGGGCTCGGTGCAGGCGGTGCTGCTGGTGGCGGGCACGGTGTCGGCGGTGATCGTGCTGCTGGGCCGCATCGGTGCGCGGCGCACCGCGCACGGCACCATCGAGTCGCTGGAGCGCTTTCCCGCCCTGCACATGCTGGAGACCACGCTGCTGCTGGATGAGCGCTGGGCCGGCCACCAGCCGGGGCAGTTCGCCTTTCTCACCTCCAGCGCGTCGGAGGGCGCGCACCCCTACACCATCGCCTCGGCCTGGAACCCGCAGGACCGGCGCATCAGCTTCGTCACCAAGGCGCTGGGCGACCACACCGGCACGCTGCACGAGCGCCTGCGCGTGGGCGACCGCGTGAAGATCGAAGGCCCCTACGGCCACTTCACCTTCGAAGGCGATGCGCCGCAGCAGATCTGGATCGGCGCCGGCATCGGCATCACGCCCTTCATCGCCCGCATGAAGCACCTGGCGCAGGCCGGCGCGCGCGGCCCGACGGTGGTCGACCTGTTCCACCCCACCGCCGCCATCGACCCCGCTGCGCTGCAGAAGCTGCAAGCCAACGCCCGGGCCGCCGGCGTGCGCCTGCACCTGTTGGTCGACGGCCAGGACGAGCGCCTGACAGGCGAACGCCTGCGCCAGATGGTGCCCGGCTGGAAGAACGCCAGCGTGTGGTTCTGCGGCCCCGCAGGCTTTGGCCAGGCGCTGCGTGCCGACCTGACCGCGCAGGGCTTGCCGGACGATGCCTTCCACCAGGAGCTGTTCCAGATGCGGTGAACGACGGCCGCGCCAGTCCCTTGCGCCCGGAGCGCGTGGCCACCCAACGCCCTCCTCCCTCTGTGGGAGCGGGCTGGCCCGCGATGACGGCCTCGCCATAACGCAGGCGCCCATCGCGGGCAAGCCCGCTCCCACAACACACCGATACCCTCACGCCGCGCGCGGGTGCCGCACGGCTTGAAGTCGCGCCCCGCGGCCTACAATTTCGGCCCTGCGCGCGCAGAGCGCCTTCGCCCCCCGAAAGCGCCGCGCCGCCCGACTTCTGGATCCCCCATGAAACGCCTCTGGCTCGTCTTTGCCCAAGCCGTCACCGTGCTGCTGGCCGCCTACTTCGTGGTCGGCACACTGAAACCCGAGTGGCTGCAGCGCGGTGGCCCGGTGCCCGGCAGCACCGGCACCATCTCGATCCTGGAGGCGCCCGCCCCTGCCCCGCAGACCGCGCCCGGCAGCCTGAGCGGCGCCGTGCGCAAGGCCGCGCCGGCGGTGGTCAGCATCAACACCAGCGCCAGCCACCCGCTGGCCAACGACCCGTGGTTCCGCTTCTTCTTCGGCGACCGCAGCGACATGCAGCAACAGCAGACCGGCCTGGGCTCGGGCGTCATCGTCAGCCCCGACGGCTACGTGCTGACCAACAACCACGTGGTCGAGGGCGCCGACGCCATCGAGGTGGTGCTGCAGGACGCGCGCCGCACCACCGCGCAGGTGATCGGCACCGACCCCGAGAGCGACCTGGCGGTGCTCAAGCTCACGCTCGACAAGCTGCCGGTGATGACGCTGGGCAATTCCGACGCGCTGCAGGTGGGCGACCAGGTGCTGGCCATCGGCAACCCCTTCGGTGTCGGCCAGACGGTGACCAGCGGCATCGTCAGCGCGCTGGGGCGCAACCAGCTGGGCATCAACACCTTCGAGAACTTCATCCAGACCGACGCCGCCATCAACCCCGGCAACTCGGGCGGCGCGCTGACCGACATCAACGGCAACCTGATGGGCATCAACACCGCCATCTACTCGCGCTCGGGCGGCAGCATGGGCATCGGCTTCGCCATTCCCGTCAGCACCGCCAAGCACGTGATGGAAAGCATCGTGAAGAACGGCCGCGTGGTGCGCGGCTGGATCGGCGTGGAGCCGAACGAGCTGACGCCCGAACTGGCGCAGACCTTCGGCATCCAGACCGCGCAGGGCGTGATCGTGACCGGCGTGCTGAACACCGGCCCGGCCGCCGCCGCCGGCATGCGCCCCGGCGACGTGATCACGCAGGTGGACGGCCAGCCGGTGCGCACGGTGTCGGAGCTGCTGACGCGCATCGCCGCGCTCACGCCCGGCCAGCCCGCGCCCTTCACGCTGCAGCGGCGCGGCGACACGGTGCAGGTCAGCGTGACGCCGGCGCAGCGCCCGCAGCCGCAGCGCGGGCAGCGCATGCCGCGCTGATACGTACTTGCTTTCAAGGATGACGAATGACCAATGACTTCGCTGCGCTTCAATGACAAAGAAGACATTTGCCGTTTGTCATGCGGCGCCAGCCGCGGTCATTGGTCATCGCTTGAACCGCGACACGGCATGAGGCGCTCGGCCCGCGCAGAGGGCACAGAGGGCACATATACCCCCCACCATGCCGGCCGCCAGCGCCCGTCAACAGGGCGCTAGAGGCACATACTCCCTTATATTTTCATCCGGGCGCTGAAACGCCCGCGCTGCCGGCGCTCAGGTCTTGGCGGCCGGTTCGGCCTCGTCCTCGGGCCGCTTGGTGTGCTTGATGAACAGCCGCGCCGCCCAGATGCCGACCTCGTACAAGAGGCACATGGGAATGGCCAGCGCCAGCTGCGACACCACGTCGGGCGGCGTGACGATGGCGGCGATGACGAAGGCCAGCACGATGAAGTAGCCGCGGAAGCTCTTGAGCTGCTCGATGCTCACCACGCCCAGGCGCGCCAGCACCACCACGGCGATCGGCACCTCGAACGCCATGCCGAAGGCCAGGAACATGGTCAGCACGAAGCTGAGATAGGCCTCGATGTCCGGCGCCGCCGTCACGCTTTGCGGCGCGAACTTCTGGATGGTCGAGAACACCGTGCCGAACACGAAGTAATAGCTGAACGCCACGCCGACGAAGAACAGGATGGTGCTGGACACCACCAGCGGCAGCACCAGCTTCTTCTCGTGCGAATACAGCCCCGGCGCCACGAAGGCCCACACCTGGTACAGCACCACCGGCAGCGCGATCAGGAAGGCGGCCATCAGCAGCACCTTGATCGGCACCATGAAGGGCGAGATGACCGAGGTGGCGATCACCGTCGCCCCCTTGGGCAGGTGCGCCACCAGCGGCGCGGCCAGCAGGTCGTACAGCGAGTTCGCGCCCGGGTAGATCGCCAGCACCACCGCCACCACGCCGATGGCCACGACGGAGCGGATCAGCCGATCGCGCAGCTCCATGAGGTGCGTGACGAAGGGCTGCTCGGTGCCGGCCAGTTCGTCTTCGGGGTCGGTCTTGGGCTTGGGATCGGTCATGGAACAGCGATTGTCGCCTGTGTGGCGATGACAAGATGACTTGGCCTTTGGCGCGGCCTCGATGACGGAATGACTTGCGCTGCCCGAGCCCGAGGTGCCGTCACCGAAGGCCGCGGGCCGGGGTCATGTCGTCATTTGGGCTTCGGGCGATAGCGGGCCACCCGTGCCGCACCCGACTGCACCTGCCGGCGCACGCCGTGGCGCGCCTTGTACCACTGCGGCGTGGCGCCGCGCTTGAGGCGCCAGTTCTTGTTGGGGCGGCGGTATTCGGGCGGCGGCGGCTCCCAGGTGGAGGACGTGGTGCTGCCGTCGCTGCTGCTGCCCGCGCCTTCCAGGCCCGCGGTGACGTCGGACCAGTCCTTCTCGAAGTCGGCCTTGGTGGAGTAGATGCCTTTTTCAACCTCGCGGCCGGCTTCTTCCACCGATTCCTTCATCTTCTTGAGTTCGTCCAGGTCCATGGCGCGGTTGACCTCGGCCTTGACGTCGGACACGTAGCGCTGCGCCTTGCCCAGCAGCGTGCCCACCGTGCGGGCCACGCGCGGCAGCTTCTCGGGGCCGATGACGATCAGCGCCACGGCGCCGATCAGCGCCATCTTGGAAATGCCAAGGTCAAGCATGGATGGGAATCTCTAACCCGCAGCGGCACCGCGCTCGCGCGGCAACTGCTCGATTCGGCCGCAGACCGAATCGAGGGTGCGTCAGGATTTTTCCTTGGCCTGCACGTCGATGGTTTCCTTGGCCGCGGCGGCGTTGGTCACCTGGCCGGCGGGCGGCTGGTTGGCATCGGCCTCGGCGGCGCCGTCCTTCATGCCGTCCTTGAAGCCCTTGACGGCGCCGCCCAGGTCGGAGCCGATGTTCTTGAGTTTCTTGGTGCCGAAGATCATGACCACGATCAGCAGAACGATCAGCCAGTGCCAGATGGAAAAGGTACCCATGGTGTTGCTCCTTGCGCCGGTGAAAGATTTGGCGCGGTTGATTCGATTTTAGACGGTGGGGGGTGCTCGGGGTTCCTTGCGGCCTCAGGGTCAACCCTTCAGCCACGGGCGCGGGCCGCCCATCACGTGCATGTGCAGGTGGTGCACCTCCTGCCCGCCCTGGGCGCCGGTGTTCACCACGATGCGGAAGCCGCCATCCGGATAGGGCTCGCAGCCCCGCTCCAGCGCCAATTTGGGCGCCAGCGCCATGATGCGGCCCAGCAGCGCCTCGTGCTCAGGGCCCACGTGCGCCATCGACGCGATGTGCGCCTTGGGCACGATCAGAAAGTGCACCGGCGCCCAGGGGTTGATGTCGTGGAAGGCGTACAGCTCATCGTCCTCGTACACCTTTTTCGACGGAATCTGTCCGGCAACGATCTTGCAGAAGATGCAGGCCGGGTCTTGTGGGTGGGTGGTCATGCGGCAAAGCTTGGGTGAAGGGGGTCAGCCCCGAGTATGGCGGACTTCCTCGACACTGGAGCACACGCCGATGTCGTCGTAATGCTGCGCCAGCCAGTACTGCCCGGCACCGCGCCCCAGCTCGAACAGGCGGCGCAGAAAGGCCATGTCGGCGCGCGCCTTGCTGGCCGCGCCGTGCTCGGCCAGCGCCGCGCCGCCGTCCACGCGGTGCAGCAGCACGTTCTTGTAGCGCTCGGGGTCCAGCCGGCCTTCGGCCAGCAGGCGCGAGACGAAGGCCATGGCGCGCATCTCGGCCAGCAGCGGCGCGTTGAAGGTGATCTCGTTCACGCGCTCCATGATGTCGGCCGCGCTGGCGCCGGGGGTGTGGCTCGATTCGATGGGGTTGATCTGCACCAGAATCACGTCGGCGCTCTTGGTCTCGTAGATCAGCGGGTAAATGGCGGGGTTGCCCGAATATCCGCCGTCCCAGTAGTACTCGCCCTCCACCTGCACCGCCTGGAACAGGGTGGGCAGGCAGGCCGAGGCCATCACCGCGTCAACCGACAGGCGTTTGCCGCTGAAAATTTCACCACGCCCGGTGCGCACGTTGGTGGCGGCCACGAAGACCTTCATGCTCCGCGTGCGCGGCGGGCGCGCCAGCAGCTCGAAATCAACCTCGCGCTTGAGCAGGTCGCGCAACGGGTTGAGCCCAAAGGGGTTGGCCTGGTAGGGCGAAAACCATTGCGCGAACCACGAGCCCATGGCCTGCGTCGCGGCCAGCGGCAGGCCGCTGGTGAAGGCGCCCATCACGCCCACGCCGTCCCAAAAGCGCGACAGCGCCGCGCGCGCGGCCTCGTTCACGTCCTGGCCGCGCTGGCCGTCGGCGCGGGCACGCGCCAGCGCGTGCGCCAGCACCACGGCGTTCATGGCGCCGGCGCTGGTGCCGCTGGCGGCCTCGAAGCGCACGCGCCCGTCTTCCAGCAGCGCGTCGAGCACGCCCCAGGTGAAGGCGCCGTGCGAGCCACCGCCCTGCAGGGCCAGGTTCACGGTCTTGTGGGCCGCAGGGCGGCCATTGCCATTCTTTGCCATGTTCTTGTTCGGTGCTTGAAGCGTCGCCGGCGGCCCTTGTGAACCGTGGCCGCCGGCGAGCGAGGGGACAGGGCCGCCGACGCGGCCCGAGGGAAAGGTTTACGCGATCACCGCGCGGCCGGCGTTCATGCGCACCATGCCCTTGACGATGCGGTAGAGGAACCAGATCGAAATGACGATCCAGGCCGGGTTGAACAGGAACAGGCCCAGCAGGAAGAACGGAAAGGTGACCAGGTACAGCACGCCGGCCCACAGCACCGAGCGGATGCGCCACTTGAAATGGCTCTCCTGCCAGGTGCCGGCGGCGTCGTCCTTCTTCACCAGGTCCATCACCAGCGCGATGATGAGCAGCGCGATGCTGACCTGCGCGCCGGGCACCACGGCGGCCACGGCCACGATCAGGTGCAGGACGTAGCTGACCCAGCCCCAGGTCTTGAACGAATCGGCGGCCCGGCCGCCACCCGCGGTGCCGCGGCCGTTGATGGGTTCCACGTCAATGATGTCGTTGTTGCGCATGAGCCAGCTCCTTTCAGTGCGGTTCATTCAGCCTCGCGCTCGCGCACCTTGCGCAGCGCTTTTTCTTCTATGCCTGAGAGTCCCTCGCGGCGCGCCAGTTCCGCCACCACGTCGGCGGCGGACAGGCCGTAATGCGCCAGCGCCACCATGCCGTGGAACCACAGGTCGGCCATCTCGGCGACGATCTTCTCGCGCGGGCCGCCGTGGTCGGCGTCCTTGGCGGCCATCACCACCTCGGTGGCTTCCTCGCCGATCTTCTTCAGGAAAGCGTCCGGCCCCTTGTGCAGCAGGCGCGCGACGTAGCTCTTGTCGGGGTCGCCGCCAGCGGAAGGCTTGCGGCTGTCGATGACGGCCGTGAGGCGCGCCAGGGTGTCGTCAGAGGACATAGGTCGTTATTTGTAGATCGACTCGGGATCTTTCAAGACCGGCTCCACCGCCTGCCAGGCGCCGTCCTTCAGCACGCTGAAGAAGCAGCTGTGGCGCCCCGTGTGGCAGGCGATGCCGGGCTCGTGCCCGAGCTGCGTCACCTTCAGCAGCACCACGTCGGCATCGCAGTCGATGCGGACTTCGTGCACCGTCTGCACGTGGCCCGACTCCTCGCCCTTGAACCAGAGCTTGCCGCGCGAGCGGCTGTAGTACACGGCGCGGCCCAGCTCGGCGGTCTTCTGCAGCGCCTCGCGGTTCATCCAGGCGAACATCAGCACGTCGCCCGTGCCCTGCTCCTGCGCGATCACGGGCACCAGGCCCTGCGCGTCCCACTTCACTTCGTCGAGCCAGTTCATGTCCGCATTGTCGGTGATTCAGATGACGCGGCCGGCAAGCCGCGGCAGCGCCGCGGTCAGGTTGCCAGCAGGCAGTGCGCGCAGGCACACATCAAACATGGGGAGTATGCAGCGTTAGCGACCGTCTACTGGGCGCTGGCAGCCGCTATACAGGGGAGTATATGGCCACATGGCCGTCCAGAGTGTGCCCGCAGACGCACGGCATCGGGTGCCATCCGTCGGAATCGCTGCGCGGTTCCGACCTACCCGGCTTGCTGAATCCATCGGGATCGAATGGCCGCGGAGCAGGCCACGCCAGCGATCGCCATGGCCGGGCTTGCACCGGCCATCGGCGATGCCCCCTCGAGGGGGGTGGCGAAACAACGCGAAGCGTGTGCAGCCTGGGGGTGGGCTACAGCACGCCCTGCGCCAGCATGGCGTCGGCGATCTTCACGAAGCCGGCGATGTTGGCGCCTTCCACGTAATTCACCGTGCCGTCGCTGCGCTCGCCGTGGCGAACGCAGTTGCCGTGGATGTCCTTCATGATCTCGTGCAGGCGCAGGTCGACCTCGCTGTGCGTCCACGACAGGCGCATGGCGTTCTGGCTCATCTCCAGGCCCGAAGTGGCCACGCCGCCGGCGTTGCTGGCCTTGCCGGGTGCGTACAGCGTGCCGGCCTCGAGGAAGCAGTCCACCGCCTCCAGCGTGCTGGGCATGTTGGCGCCCTCGGCCACGCACACCACGCCGTTGGCGATCAAATGCCTGGCGTCTTCGGCGTCCAGCTCGTTCTGCGTGGCGCAGGGCAGCGCGATATCGACCGGCACGTGCCAGGGGCGCTTGCCGGCCTCGAACTTCAGCTTGTGCTGCTTGGCAAAATCCTTCAGGCGGCCGCGCTGCACGTTCTTGAAATCCATCACGTCCTGCAGCATGCCTTCGCTCAGGCCGCCCTCGCACACCAGGGTGCCATCGGAGTCGGACAGGGTGACGACCTTGGCGCCCAGCTCCATCGCCTTGGCGGCGGCGTACTGCGCCACGTTGCCCGAGCCGGAGATGCTCACGGCCCGGTCCTCGAAGCCCATCTGCTTGCGCCGCAGCATCTCCTGCGCGAAGTACACCGTGCCGTAGCCAGTGGCCTCGGGCCGCATCAGGCTGCCGCCGTAGGCGATGCCCTTGCCGGTGAACACGCTGCCGGCATCGTTGCTCAGCTTCTTCATCATGCCGGCCATGAAGCCGACCTCGCGCGCGCCCACGCCGATGTCGCCGGCGGGCACGTCGGTGTCGGCGCCCAGGTGGCGGTACAGCTCGGCCATCAGCGCCTGGCAGAAGCGCATCACCTCGCCGTCGCTCTTGCCCTTGGGATCGAAGTCGGAGCCGCCCTTGCCGCCGCCCATGGGCAGCGTGGTCAGCGCGTTCTTGAAGGTCTGCTCGAAAGCCAGAAACTTGAGGATCGACTGGTTCACGCTGGGGTGAAAGCGCATGCCGCCCTTGTAGGGGCCGATGGCCATGCTGTGCTGCACGCGGAAGGCGCGGTTGACCTGCGTCTTGCCCTTGTCGTCGACCCAGGCGACGCGGAACTGGATCACGCGGTCGGGCTCGCACAGGCGCTCCAGCAGGCCGTGTTCGCGGTACCTGGGGTGCTTCTCCAGAAACGGCCACAGCGACATCATCACTTCACGCACCGCCTGCAGGAACTCTGGCTGAAGGGGGTCGCGCTGCTCGATCTGGCGCAGGAATTCATTCATGCTGGCGGATGTCTTCAATGGGGGCTCCTTCGATGGGTTCGGCATGGCCATCGGCTCAGCAGACGATCATGCACCAAGTCCTCCCTGCGTTTCCTGACGGAAGACAAAGGGCGGACGCTTTGTTTTTGATAGCGACCGGCGCTGTCTGGCGGTTGGCCAGGGGCTTATTTTGACGCAAAAAGCAGCAGCACCAGCCGCCGCGCTACAGGCGCACCGCGATGCCGCGCGCGGCCATGTGCTGCTTGGCCTGCGCAATCGTGTATTCGCCGTAGTGGAAGATGCTGGCCGCCAGCACCGCGTCGGCGCCGCCGATCTGCACGCCATCGGCCAGGTGGTCGAGGTTGCCCACGCCGCCCGAGGCGATCACCGGCACCGGCACGGCGTCGGCCACGGCGCGGGTCAGCGCCAGGTCGAAGCCGCTCCTGGTGCCATCCTTGTCCATGCTGGTCAGCAGGATCTCGCCGGCGCCGTGCTCGGCCATCTTCTTCGCCCACTCGACGGCATCCAGCCCGGTGTTCTGGCGCCCGCCGTGGCTGTACACGTCCCAGCCCTCGCCGCGCGCCGCCACCTCGTCGCCCACGCGGCGCTTGGCGTCGATGGCGACCACGATGCACTGCGCGCCGTACTTGGCCGAGGCATCGCGGATCACCTGCGGGGTGGCGATGGCGGCCGAGTTGAAGCTGGTCTTGTCGGCACCGGCGTTCAGCAGGCGCCGCACGTCGTCCACCGTGCGCACGCCGCCACCCACGGTGAGCGGGATGAACACCTGGGAAGCCACGGCCTCGATGATGGGCAGGATCAGGTCGCGCCCGTCGCTGGTGGCGGTGATGTCGAGAAAGGTCAGTTCGTCCGCGCCCTGTTCGTTGTAGCGCGCGGCGATTTCCACCGGGTCGCCCGCGTCGCGCAGTTCGACGAAATTGACGCCCTTGACGACGCGGCCGCCGTTGACGTCGAGGCAGGGAATGATGCGTTTGGCGAGCATGGTGTGGTTCAGGCGGGGTCGCCGTTCAGTTCGTCGGCGCGGGCCTGCGCGGCGGCGAAGTCGAGGTCGCCGGTGTAGATGGCGCGGCCGGCGATGACGCCCTCGACGCCCTCGTCTTCCACCGCGCACAGCGCGTCGATGTCGGCCATGTTCGACAGGCCGCCCGAGGCGATGACCGGAATGGTGGAGGCCTGCGCCAGCTTCACGGTGGCATCGATGTTGATGCCGGACAGCATGCCGTCGCGGCCGATGTCGGTGTAGATGATACTGTCGACGCCCCAGTCCTCGAACTTCTTCGCCAGGTCGCCCACCTCGTGGCCGGTCATCTTGCTCCAGCCGTCGGTGGCCACCTTGCCGTCCTTGGCGTCGAGGCCGACGATGATGTGGCCGCCGAAAGCGGTGCAGGCGTCCTTCAGAAAGCCTGGGTTCTTCACCGCCGCCGTGCCGATGATGACGTAGCGCAGGCCGGCGTCGATGTACTTCTCGATCGTGTCCAGGTCGCGGATGCCGCCGCCCAGCTGCACCGGAATCTCGTCGCCCACGGCCTTCAGGATCGCCTTGATGGCCGCCAGGTTCTGCGGCTTGCCGGCGAAGGCGCCGTTCAAATCCACCAGGTGCAGGCGGCGCGCGCCCTGCGCCAGCCAGTGCGCGGCCATGTCGGCCGGGCTTTCGCTGAAGGTGGTGACCTGGTCCATGTCGCCCTGTTTCAGGCGCACGCAATGCCCGTCTTTCAAGTCGATGGCGGGAATGATCAGCATGGTGAAATGTGGATGAATTGAGGCTCAGAGGCCGTGGATATTGCGCCAGCAGCTACTGATGTTGCAGCGATCGAGGGTGGTCGATCAGGGGTTCCAATGCAGGAAGTTGCGGTACAGCGCCAAGCCCTGGTCGGCGCTCTTTTCAGGGTGGAACTGGGTGGCAAAAATATTATCGCGTGCCACCGCCGAGGTAAAGCGCGCGCCGTACTCGGTTTCGCCCACGCTGTGACGTGGATCAAGCGGACGGGCGTAGAAGCTGTGCACGAAGTAGAACCATTCGCCGTCGGGCACGCCGCCCCACACCGGGTGCGGGCGGCGTTGGTGCACGCGGTTCCAGCCCATCTGCGGCACCTTGTAGCGGCTGCCGTCGGGCGCGAGCTGGCCGGCCAGGTCGAACCGGATCACCTCGCCGGCGATCAGCCCCAGGCCCGGCGTGCCGGCGGCGGTGCGGCCTTCGGCGCTGTGGTCCAGCAGCATCTGCATGCCGACGCAGACGCCGAACAGCGGCTTGGTGGCCGCGGCCTCCAGCACCGATTCGAGCAGGCCGGATTCGCGCAGTTCGCGCATGCAGTCGGCCATGGCGCCCTGCCCTGGCAGCACCACGCGGTGGGCGTCGCGCACCTGCTGCGGGCTGCTGGTGATGACGGCGTTGACGTGCGTGTCGGTGGTCGCATGGATCACCGCCTGCGCCACCGAGCGCAGGTTGCCCATGCCGTAATCGACCACGGCCACCGTCTGGTTTACTACTGAATTCATAGCTGATCGCGCTTGATGGATAAGCGCTGGAGGCCTATTTGACTTATAAAACGCCCTTGGTCGAGGGCACGGTGCCGGCCATGCGCGGGTCGGGCGTGAGCGCCATGCGCAGCGCGCGGCCGAAGGCCTTGAAGATGGTCTCGGCCTGGTGGTGGGCGTTGATGCCCTTCAGGTTGTCGATGTGCAGCGTGACGTGGGCGTGGTTGACGAAGCCCTGGAAGAACTCGTGGATCAACTGCGTGTCGAGCTGGCCGATCATGCCGGCGGTGAACTGGGCGTTCAGCGCCAAGCCGGGGCGGCCGGAGAAGTCCACCACCACGCGCGACAGCGCCTCGTCCAGCGGCACGTAGCTGTGGCCGTAGCGGGTCAGCCCCTTCTTGTCGCCCACGGCCTGGCGCACGGCCTGGCCGATGCAGATGCCCACGTCTTCCACGGTGTGGTGGCCGTCGATGTGCAGGTCGCCCTTGCACTGCACGTCGAGGTCGATCAGGCCGTGGCGCGCGATCTGGTCCAGCATGTGGTCGAAAAAGCCGATCCCGGTGGCCAGCTTCGACTGTCCGGTGCCGTCCAGGTTGAGGGTGACGGTGATCTTGGTCTCGGCAGTATCGCGCGAAACGGTGGCGGTGCGTGCTTCAATGGTCATAGCGAGGCTTCAAGCGCGGCCAGCATCTGCGCGTTCTCGTCGGCGGTGCCCACCGTGAGACGCACGCAGTTGGCCAGCAGCGGGTGCATTTTAGAAACGTTCTTGATCAGGACGCGGCGCGCCTTCATGCCGTCGAACGCCTTCACGGCATCAGGCACGCGCACCAGCAGCATGTTGCCTTCGCTGGGGAAGGGCATCACCCCGGGCAGCCTGGCCAGCGCGTCGATCAGCCGGGCGCGCTCGGCGCGGATGTCGGCCGCCTGCGCCGCGAACACGTCGGCGTGCTCGATGGCGAACAGCGCGCATTCGGCGTTCAACACGCTGATGTTGTAGGGCGGGCGCACCTTGTCGATTTCGGCGATCAGGCCCGCATCGCCCAGCATGTAGCCGATGCGCACGCCCGCCAGGCCGAACTTGCTGAGGGTGCGCATGACAAGCACGTGGCGGTGCTTTTCCGGCGCGGCGCGTGCGTTCTCGATCCAGCTGCGCGCGGCGAAGGGCTGGTAGGCCTCGTCCATCACCACCAGGCCGCCCTGTGCGCCCTGCGCGGCGATCAGGCGCTCGATCACGCCCGCGTCCCACAGCGTGCCCGTGGGGTTGTTGGGGTAGGCCAGGTACAGGATGGCAGGCTTGTGCTGGGCGATGGCGGCGAGCATCGCCGCCTCATCCAGCGCGAAGTCGGCCGTGAGCGGCACGCCGTGGAAGGCCAGGCCCTGCAGTTGCGCGCTCATCGGGTACATCACGAAGCCCGGCACCGGCGCCACGATGCTGGCGCCCGGAATGTCGCAGGCCATGGCCAGCAGGCTGATGAGCTCGTCCGAGCCGTTGCCCAGCATCAGCGACCAGCCTTCGGGCGGCTGCGCCCAGGCGTGCAGCGCGGCCTTCAGCTCGTCGACGCGCGCGCCGGGGTAGCGGTTGATGGCGACCTCGCCGAGGCGCCGGCCCAGTTCCGCCTGCAGTTCGGGCGGCAGACGATGGGGGTTCTCCATCGCGTCCATCTTCAGCATGCCGGTCGAGTCCTGTACCGCGTAGGCGTGCATGGATTGCACGTCCTGGCGGATGCGGGCGAGGGGGTTGGGGGCGGTGGTTTCAGTCATCTGGCGTGGCGGGCAGTTGGTCGGGGCCGACAAGGTAGGGGTTGAGCACCTGCACGGTTTCGAAGCGCTGCTGGTGCGGCAGGTCTTCGCTCAGCAGGTAGCGGCAGCCCTGCTGCTGGGCCGAGGACACGATCAGCGCGTCCCAGTAGCCCAGCGCGTGGCGGTCCTGCAGCGCCCAGGCGCCGTCGATCACGTAGGTGTCGAGGTGCGGCGGCTGCCACTGGCGCAGGTTGCGCACCTGGGCGCGCGCCTGCTGCACCGGCATCACGCTGCGAAAGCGCGTGATGGCGTTGTGGTACAGCTCGTTCAGCACCTGGGTGCTGATGCGGCCGGCGCGCTGCGTCCAGCACCAGCGCAGCCATTCGCGCGCACGCGCCTGGCGGTCCGGGTCGCGGTCGTCGGCGGTGCGCAGCAGCACCGGGGTGTCGACGAAGACCAAGGGCGCGGTCATTGGATCTCACTCAGCCGCAGGTAGGGGCCGTCGCTGGCGCCCCAGGATTCGAAGCGCAGCGCGCTGCGCATGGCCTGCGCGTAGGCGTCTTCCTGGCGCATCTTCTCGGCCAGCATCTCGCCCACCAGGCGCGACACGCTGCTGCCGCGCTTGGCGGCTTCGACACGCACCCATTCGAGTACGCTGTCCTCGACCGTGATGGTGACGTTCTTCATGGGGCGCGAGTTTACACGAAATTCGTGTTGCACGAATTTCGTGTTCTCACTTGTGGTGCATGACCGCTTGATGACGAAGCCCCTGGTATCGACCCCAGCTGGGGCGCTTACCAGCTCGTAACGCGCCGGATGGCGGGCGCGCGCTGGCTGCGCTGCAATACACGTCAAGGCTTCGCACCGGCGGGGCACGGATCCAAAAGCCATGTCGATCAACCCCACCTCCATCGGGCGCGGCGGCGCGCTGGCTGGGCACGCGGCCCAGGCGCTGTCGCCCGCCGCCCGGCAGGCGCTGGACGGCGCCACCACGCTCGGCGTCGTCAACCCCGCCCAACTGGCGCAGCAGCTGAAGCGCGCACCCGACGGCGCACGCCAGCAGCTGCTGAACGAGCTGGCCCCGCACCTGTCGCCGCGCGATCTGGATGACGTAAGCCGCCAGATCGGCCAGCCGCCGCGCGCCAAGCCCGGCATCGACGCCGACCTGGCGCTGGACCTGACGCAGATCGGTCTCGACATCGCCGGCTTCTTCGACCCCACGCCGATCTCGGACGGCGCCAACACGCTGATCTCCCTCGGCCGGGGCGACTGGCTGGGCGCGGGCCTGAGCGCGATCAGCATGGTCCCCTACATCGGCGATGCGGCCAAGCTGGGCAAGCTCGGCAAATACGCGCAGACCATGGCCAAGGCCATCGACGCCGCGCGCGCCAACCCGGCCCTGCGCGAGGCGCTGGCGCCCGCCGTCAAGGGCATTGCCGACGCCATCGCCAAGCTGCCGCTGGACAAGCTGCCCGACAGCGCGCGCAAGCAGATCGCCACGCTGAAAGAGCTGACCGGCATCTTCGCCAAAGAGTCCGACGCCGCCGCGCGCCAGGCCCTGAAGGCCGCCGACGACGTGCCCGCCAGCGCCACCACCCGCGCCGCCGCAGCCGCCAGCCGTGTCGGCGCGCAGCCGGCCTGGGGCAAGTACATCGACGACATCAAGGCGCAGACCGGCATGGCCGTCGGCGCCAAGCAGCAGAAGCTGATCGACGCCGCGCTGGACAAGAAGGACTACACACGCCTGTCCACCGCCGATTCGAAGGCGCACCGCGCCCAGTTCAACAAGGTCAAGAACGACCTGATCGCCCAGTGGGAAACGCAAACCGGCAAGAGCTGGCCGCGCTACACCGAAGACCTGTACTCGAAGAACGGCACGCTGGTGCGCCGCGCGGGCCAACCTTATGATGCGCACCACATCATCGAGAGCAGCTACGGCGGCCCCAACGAGTGGTGGAACATGCACCCGGCGCGCTTTCCCGACCAGCACCAGCAGGGCATCCACCGCGCGGGCGGGCCCGGCAGCCAAGTTTTCCCCTGACCCATGAGCCAGTTCGACGACCTTGCAGCCGACCAGGGGCAGCCGCCCCTGGACAAGCTCACGCCTCTGCCCTCCGACGCGCTGGCGCGCCTGCGCGCGGCGCACCCGCAGGCGCCCGAGGGCTATATCGACTTTCTCACCACGCTGGGCTTTGGCGAGCTGGGCGAGGCTTCGTTCATGCTCTACGGCGGCCTGCTGGCGCCCGACGAGGTGTTCGGCGAAACGCCCGACGGCCTGCAGGGCGTGTGGCTGTTCGGCGACGACTTCGCCGGCACCAACTGCGGCTTCGACAGCGCCGACGGCTGGCGCATCGTCGAGATCGACCCCACCAACTTCAGCAAGGACGTGGTTGGCGAGGACTTCGCCGCCTTCATCCGCATCCGCATCGCCGCGGCAAGCTGAGCGGCCAGGCGGGCGCCGGCAGCCATGGCCCGCAAGCAGATACAGGGGAGTATGCCTTGCCAGCGCCCGTCAGACGGGAGCTGGCGGCCTGTATGATGGGGAGTATGTGCTGCGTGCCGCCTCGTGAAGCGGCTTCAGATCACACACTGCTCCTGCAGCGGCCGGTTCTCCAGCACGCGCGCCCAGCCCAGCGGCGACAAATCCAGCGTGCGGTAGCCGCCGTGCGCAATCCACTCGGCCACGCCGCACCCCACGGCGGGCGACTGCTGCAGGCCGTGGCCCGAGAAGCCGTTGGCGAAGATCAGGTTGTCGCACGCCGGGTGCGGGCCGACGATGGCGTTGTGGTCGAACCCGTTCATCTCGTAATAGCCGGCCCAGGCGCGGTGCAGCCGCAGCGCCTCGAAGGCCGGGATGCGCGCGGCCAGCGTGGGCCAGACGAAGGCCTCGAACGCCGCATGGTCGGGCTCGTCCAGCGGCAGGTCGTCGCCGTCCTGATCGGGCGGCGGCGCAAAGCCGGTGATGAAGCCCGCGCCCTCGGGCCGCAGCCAGATGCCGGAAGGATCGATCAGCAGCGGGCAGCGTGGCAGCGGCACGGGGCAGCTGACGTGGAACACCGTGCGCCGCCGCGCCACCACCGGCAGCGCGATGCCGGCCCACGCCGCCACGTGGCGCGCCCAGGGGCCGGCCGCGTTGACCACCACGCTGGCGTCGACATGCTCTCCATTCGATAGCTGCACGCGCCCGATGGACGGGCGCGAGCCCCGGCTTGCCATCTCGAAGCCCACCGCCTCGGCGGGCACGTAGCGAGCGCCCTGCGCCCGCGCCTGGGCGCGAAAGGCCTGCAGCAGGCTGTAGCCGTCGAACCAGCCCTCGCCCGACAGGCCGAGCGAGCCGAGCGCGATGCCCTCGGTGGCGAGCCACGGAAAGCGCGCCTGCAGCTCGGCCGGCGACAGCAGCGCCACATCGGCCCCGCTGGCGCGCTGCCGCGCGTGGTTGTCGCGCAGCACGCCCTCGCCCGCCGGCGTGGCCAGGTACAGGTAGCCGCCTTCGTGCAGGCCGATCTGCGGCGGCGGCTCGCCCGGCACGGCCAGCTCGCGCGCCGCATCGCGCAGCACGCCGATGCCGTAGGCCGAGATGGCCATGTTGATCGCGGTGGAGAACTGCTGCCGGATCGACGACGCCGACAGCGCCGACGAGGCGCGCGCGTAGCTGAAGTCGCGCTCCAGCACCGTCACGCGGCAGGGGCGCGCGGCCTGGCTGGCGGGCCGCGTCAGGTAGCGCGCAATGCTGCTGCCGACGGCGCCGCCGCCGATGATCACCACATGGTCGTCGCTCATGGGTGCTATTCTGGGGGCATCATGTAACTATGTTATTGATAGCTTCCTGCAAAGACAGGGCGGGCGCTGAGGGCCGATTGGGCTGACAACCCCAGGGCGTTGCGCCGGCCCCACCTGCACCGCCCGCCTCCCCCAAGGGGAGTATGTTGCGGCCTGCACCTACACCCACGGCGCGGCGGCGCGGCTATGCTGGCGCCCCAGATGAGACTGAGATCACTCGCATTGCTCGGCGCTGGCGGCTGGGCCCTGTACCGGCTGACCCAGCAACTGGGCCGGCCGGCCGGTGTCGAGCCCGTGCGCCCGTTCAGCCTGACGCGCTACCTCGGCCGCTGGTACGAGATCGCGCGCATCGAGCACTCCTACGAGCACGGCCTGACCAACACCAGCGCCGACTACCGGCCGCTGCCGGGCGGGCGCGTGCAGGTCGTCAACCGCGGCTACCACCCGGCCAGCGGCCGCTGGCGCGAGGCCCGCGCCACGGCCAGCCCGGTCACCGGTGCCGCCGGCGCGGCGCAGCTGCAGGTCAGCTTCTTCTGGCCGGTGCGCGCCAGCTACATCGTGTTCGCGCTGGACGACGATTACCAGCACGCCCTGGTCAGCGGCCCCACGCACGACTACCTGTGGCTGCTGTCGCGCACGCCGCAAATCCGCCCCAGCGTGCGCGCCACGCTGCTGGAGCAGGCGCGCGCCGCCGGCTTCGACACCGGCCGCCTGCTGTGGGTGGACCAGCGGCGCAACACCGCCGGCCTGCGGGGCGATCTGCCGCGCCGCAAACTGCCGCGCTGAGCGGCGCCCCACCGCAGGCAAGCCGGCACGCCTGCAGGGCCTTGGGTGCGGGGGCAGAATCGGCCGCATGACCAACAACACCCCTCACCCGTCCGTCTGGGACCAGAACTACCGCGCCACCGCCGACTTCAAGTACGGCGAGCAGCCCAATGCCTTCCTCGTCGCGCAGGCCGCGCGCCTGGCACCCGCCTCGCGCATCCTGCTGCCGGGCGACGGCGAAGGCCGCAACGGCGTGTGGCTGGCCGAGCGCGGCCACGCCGCATTCAGCATCGACGGCTCGGCCGTCGGCCTGGAACGCGCGCAGGACCTGGCGCGCCGCCGCGGCGTGACGCTGCACACCACCCACGCCGACCTGGGCGCGTGGCAGCCCGAGCCGGCCAGCTTCGACGCCGTGGTCGCCATCTACCTGCACCTGCCGCCGGCGCTGCGCGCGCCGGTGCACCGCAAGCTGGTGCAGGCGTTGGGGCCCGGCGGGCTGCTGATCCTCGAAGCCTTCCACCCCGATCAACTGCCCTTGAGCAGCGGCGGCCCCAAGGACGTGGCCATGCTCTACACGCTGGCCATGCTGCGCGCCGACTTCGCCGACATGACCGAACTGCTGGCGGAAGAGACCGACGCCGTGCTCGACGAAGGCTCGGGCCACCAGGGGCCGGCCAAGGTCACGCGCTGGATCGGCCAGCGCTGAGGCTGAACAAGGGGGGGCCGCCGTGAAAACCCTGCTCATCGTTTACCACTCGATGACCGGCGGCACCGAGCAGCTGGCGCACGCCGCCGCGCGCGGCGCGCAGAGCGAGGCCGGCGTGCACGTGCGCCTGCTGACCGCACCGCAGGCCGGGCCGGACGACGTGCTGGCGGCCGACGCCTACCTGTTCGCCTGCCCCGAGAACCTGGCCGCCATCGCCGGGCTGATGAAGGACTTCTTCGACCGCTGCTACTACCCGGTGTTGGGGCGCATCGAAGGCCGCCCCTATGCCACGCTGATCTGCGCCGGCAGCGACGGCAGCAACGCCGCACGGCAGATCGAACGCATCGCCACCGGCTGGCGCCTGAAGCCCGCCGCACCGCCACTCATCGTCTGCACCCACGCGCAGACGCCGGAGGCGATCCTGGCGCCGAAGCGCATTCCGCCGGAGGAACTGCAACGCACGGAGGAGCTGGGTGCAGCGCTGGCGGCGGGGGTGGCGATGGGGGTGTTTTGAACATACTCCCCTCATACCCATCCGCCAGCGCCTGACCATCAAGCGCTGACGGCATATACCCCCCTATCTTGATCGCAGGTCGGAACCCCGAAGGGATTCCGACGCGGCTCGCGCGCCCCGGCTCAACGCAAGCGCATCTCCGCCGCCCGCGCATGCGCCTGCAGGCCCTCGCCATGCGCCAGCACGCTGGCGATGCGGCCCAGTTGCTGCGCGCCGGCTTCGCTGACCTCGATCAGGCTGGTGCGCTTCTGGAAGTCGTACACGCTCAAGGGGCCTGAGAAGCGCGCTGTGCCGCTGGTGGGCAGCACGTGGTTGGGGCCGGCGCAGTAGTCGCCCAGGCTTTCGCTGGTGTAGGCGCCGAGGAAGATGGCGCCGGCGTGGCGCAGCAGCGGCTCCCACTGGTGCGGGTCGCGGCTGCTCACCTCCAGGTGTTCGGGCGCGATGCGGTTGCTGATGTCGCAGGCTTCTTCCATGCTGCGCGTGTGGATCAGCGCGCCGCGGCCGTTCAGGCTCTTGGCGATGATCTCGGCGCGCGGCAGGGTGGGCAGCAGGCGGTCGATTTCGCGCTGCACGGCGTCGATGTAGGCGGCGTCGGGGCACAGCAGGATGGACTGCGCCAGCTCATCGTGCTCGGCCTGGCTGAACAGGTCCATCGCCACCCACTCGGGCGGCGTGCTGCCGTCGGCCAGCACCAGGATTTCGCTGGGGCCGGCGATCATGTCGATGCCCACGGTGCCGAACACGTGCTTCTTGGCGCTGGCCACGTAGGCGTTGCCGGGGCCGGTGATCTTGTCCACCTTCGGCACCGTCTGCGTGCCGTAGGCCAGCGCGCCGATCGCCTGAGCACCGCCGAGGGTGAAGGCGCGGCTGACGCCCGCCACGTGCGCGGCGGCCAGCACCAGCGGGTTCTTCTCACCTTTCGGCGTCGGCACCACCATGATGATCTCGCCCACGCCCGCCACGTGCGCCGGGATGGCGTTCATCAGCACGCTGCTCGGGTAGGCCGCCTTGCCGCCGGGCACGTAGATGCCCACGCGGTCCAGCGGCGTGACCTTCTGGCCCAGCAACGTGCCGTCTTCGTCGCGGTAGGTGGCGGTCTCGCCGCCCTGGGTTTTCTGCCACTCGTGGTAGCGGCGGATGCGCGCGGCGGCCTGCTGCAGCGCGCCGCGCTGTTCGGCGGGCAGGCTGTCGAAGGCGGCCTTCAGTTCGGCGGCGGTCAGTTCCAGCTCGGCCATCGACGCAGCGGCCAGCCCGTCAAAGCGCGCCGTGTATTCCAGCACCGCCGCATCGCCGCGCGTGCGCACGTCGGCCAGGATGTCCTTCACGCGCTGCTCGATGGCATCGTCCTGCTCGGCGCTCCAGTGCAGGCGGGCGGTGAACTGCGCCTCGAAGTCAGGCTGCGTGGTGGAAAGGCGAAGAGGCTTGGCGGAGAGGGACATGGTCATCATGGCGCCACGGCGGGCGGCTACAGTCAACAGCGCCCGCCGTGTGCTGCGGGCCAGCGGGTTATTGTCTCACCCGGGATTCCTGAGCGGGCGCGCCAGCAGGGCCTGCGTGGCACACTCGTCGTCATGGACGATGGTGACATCATCTGGATCGAGCCTCGCAGCGCGGCACTGGCTTTCCGGTCTCGGCTGCTGAACTCTGCCCCCAAGCCGTTGCAGGCTCTGGTCGCCTGTGGTGAAGATGCGCAAACCCTGCTGTGGCAGCTCGATTGAGCGCAGTTGGCTGCCGACGAACGCACCTGGCTCGAAGGTGGGGAATATCTGCCAGCGCTGGCCTTCGACTGGCTTGATCGTGCCGCGGCACTGATGCGCCTGTGTGATCAGCAAAGACAATCGGCAGCGCTGCTTGAGGTGCCCTCGCGCCGCCTGACCCAGCTCTCGATCAGCGACCTCATGCACGCCATGGGGAGCGACGTTTGGCTTGACGACGCTCAGGTGGCGCTGGTCTGGGGCTTTGCGCACGACGCACTGATGCACCCGCAGACGATCCGCTGGCCCCTGCCGTGCCGCGGCGCCGTCATCCCCCACGGCGACGGACTCAGCGTGGGCTGGTGGGCGCCATCGGCGGACATCGCGTTGCTCGGCTCCATCCGACACTGAAAGCCGGTCCGGTTTCGACATCGTGATGCGGCAAGATGATGGCCTTGACGCATCACCCGCCGCGCGCCAACGCCATGCTCGACTGGCTGAAAAAGCTCACCCCAAGACGCACCCCAGCCCCGGCAGACGCACCGCCCGACCTGAAGGCCGTGTTCCGCCTGGCCCTGGCCCATTACCCCGCCCACGTGCCGCCGCATCGTGGCCTGGGCGGGCATATCACGCCCGAGCAGGCGCAGCACAACCTGGACTGGTTTCGGCGCTCGGTGCCCGAGCGGCTGCACGCCCTGCGCGCGCTGGCGGCCGACACCGGGCTGGCGCTGCCGGCCGACCTGCAGCGGCCGGTTGCTTCGCTGGACGAGGCCAAGGAATTGGTGGCGCGGCTGATCGCGTGGACACGCGCCTGCTGGCCTGATCGGCCCTACCGGCCCGAGCATCTGAGCGACAGCCACTGGGCCATGAGCGCCCGCACCGGCGACGACGCGATCTTCAGCGTGGTGCTGGACGTGGCCACGCTGCTGGGCCAGGTGGCGATGACCGGGCGCAGCGAATGGCGCTGGGGCCTGGACATGGCGCGCGCCAGCCGGGGGCCGCAGCCCATGTTCTCGGCGCGGCGCGTGGTGCTGTTCACGCCGCCGCTCGGCGAGCAGCGCGCACCCTGCATGATGGACATGGAAGCGCTGGTGCTGGAGCGCTACCGCCGCCCGAAGGACTTCAGGTTCAACCAGACGCTGGAATACGACCCGTGGATGGAATACGTGCGCGATGGCTACACGGGACGCGTGATCGATCTGATGGCGGGTCGGTGAAGGCCGCGCCGGCGCTGATCAGCGGTCAATCCATAAGGGGGAGTATATGCCTTCAGCGCCCGTCAGCCGGGCGCTGGCGAACAGGATAAAGGGGAGTATCTTGATATCCCCGCCTTTTTAGCGCCATCCACGCGCGCTCACGCCGGCTGGTGCATCGCCTGCGCGAAGGCGTCGATGATCGTGCGGATGGCCGCCGTCTTGAGCTTGAGCGCCGCCTGGTTGACCACCAGGCGCGAGCTGATGTCCATGATGTGCTCGACCTCGACCAGGTTGTTGGCCTTCAGCGTCTTGCCGGTGCTGACCAGATCGACGATGGCGTCGGCCATGCCGGTGAGCGGGGCCAGCTCCATGCTGCCGTAGAGCTTGATCAGGTCGACGTGCACGCCCTTCTCGGCAAAGAAGTTGCGCGCAATCGTCGTGTACTTGGTGGCCACGGTGATGCGGCTGCCCTGGCGCACGGCCTTCTGGTAATCAAAGCCGGCGGGCGCGGCCACGGCCATGTGGCACTGGGCGATCTGCAGGTCCAGCGGCTGGTACAGGCCGGCGCCGCCGTGCTCGATCAGCACGTCCTTGCCGGTCACGCCGATGTCGGCGCCGCCGTATTCGACGTAGGTGGGCACGTCGGTGGCGCGCACCAGCACCACGCGCACGCCCTCCTGGTTGGTGGGCAGGATGAGCTTGCGCGACTTCTCGGGGTCTTCCAGCACCTCGATGCCCGCCGCGGCCAGCAGCGGCAGGGTCTCGTCGAAGATGCGGCCTTTGGACAAAGCCAGGGTGATCACGATGGGTTTCCTTCTAGCGAACTTGTCGTCGTCGATGCCCACTATTGTCGCGCCGGTCCGTGCAAGCGCGGCGCCCAGTCTTCGGCGGCGCCCTGTTCCAGCCGGCGCTCGAACAGCTTGCGCCACGAGGGCGGCAACGGCAGAGCCAGCACGGCGTGCAGCGTGGCGGGTTCGCACACGCGCTGGCGGATCAGGGTGGCCACGCGGTCCAGCGGCCAGTCGGGGTGCGGGCGGGTGATCAACACCACAGGATCGTCCGCCTGCAGGCTGCCCTGCGCCAGCACGCGCAGGTACCAGCCGGTGCGGCCAGTGTCCTGCACCCGGCGCGCCATGTGGGGCTCGCCAAAGCGGTCGTTCAGCTTCCAGCACGGCTGGCGGCCTTGGCTGACGGCGAAGCGTGCGCTGCCGATCTGCCATTCGTCGCCCAGGCACACGCTCTGCTCATCCAGGCCATCGACGCTCAGGTTCTCGCCGAAGGCGCCGGGCGCGGCCAGCAGCGGCCGGTCGCCCAGCTCGCTGCGCCAGATCGCGTAATGCGCCCATGGGTAGACGTGCACCGCCTTGTCGGGCCCGCCGTGCACGCGGCGGTCGCCCTGTTCGTCGCCGGCCAGCGATTCGGCCCCCACGGCGACGGGGCCGCTCACGGACTGCTTGTCGATGGCGCTGAAGGTGCCTGGCCGCGTGTAGGGCACGGCGCGCCCGGTCAGCACGGCGCGCACCTGGCCGATGACGGGGGCTGCGCTGCGTGCCGTCACCGCCGTCAGCGCACGCGCTCGATGTCGGCGCCGATGGCGCGCAGTTTCTCTTCCATCTGGTCGTAGCCGCGGTCCAGGTGGTAGATGCGGTCGACCAGCGTCTCGCCGTCGGCCACCAAGCCGGCGATGACCAGCGAGGCCGAGGCACGCAGGTCGGTGGCCATCACGGTGGCGCCGCTGAGCTGCTGCACGCCGTCAATCATGGCCGTGCGGCCGTCAACGTGGATACTGGCGCCCAGGCGCACCAGTTCGTTGACGTGCATGAAGCGGTTCTCGAAGATGGTCTCGGTGACCATGCTGGAGCCCGAGGCCACGCAGTTGAGCGCCATGAACTGCGCCTGCATGTCGGTGGGAAAGCCCGGGTATTCGGTGGTGCGAAAGCTCTGCCCCTTGAGCGCGCGGCCGCCCAGGCTGCGCACGTGGATGGCGTGCGCCTTGGGGCCGCCCTGGCAGTCGGGGCCGCCGATGGCCTCGATCTCGGCACCGGCGTCGCGCAGCTTCTCGACCACGGCGTCGAGGTGGTGCGCGCAGGCGTGCTGCAGCGTCACGTCGCCGCCGCAGGCCGCCACGGCGCACAGGAAGGTGCCGGCCTCGATGCGGTCGGCCACCACCTCGTGCTCGCAGCCGCGCAGGCGCTCCACGCCCTGGATGCGAATGCGGCTGCTGCCGTGGCCTTCGATCTGCGCGCCCATCTTGATGAGCATCTCGGCCAGGTCGACGATCTCGGGCTCTTGCGCGGCGTTCTCCAGCACCGTCTCGCCCTCGGCCAGGCAGGCGGCCATAAGAAAGTTCTCGGTGCCGGTCACCGTGACCATGTCGGTGGTGATGCGCGCGCCCTTCAGGCGCGTGGCGCCGTCGGGCAGGCGCGCGACCATGTAGCCGTGCTCCACGTCGATCAGGGCGCCCATGGCCTGCAGGCCCTTGATGTGCTGGTCGACCGGGCGCGAGCCGATGGCGCAGCCGCCGGGCAGCGACACCTTGGCACGGCCAAAGCGCGCCAGCAGCGGCCCCAGCACCAGCACCGCCGCGCGCATGGTCTTGACCAGCTCGTAGGGCGCCTCGGGCGTGATCGGCTCGGCGGCGTGAAAGCTCATGCCGCCGCGCTCGCCGTGCGTCTCGGTCTGCACGCCCATGTTGTCGAGCAGCTTGCGCATGGTGCGCACGTCCTGCAGGCGCGGCACGTTGGTCAGCTTGACCGGCTCGTCGGTCAGCAGCGTGGCGCACATCTCGGGCAGCGCGGCGTTCTTGGCGCCGGAGATGGTGACTTCGCCGCGCAACGGGCGGCCACCGCGGATCAGGAGTTTGTCCATGGCTGGATTGAAAAGGCTCGGTGGATATCGAGAGGCCGCAGCGCAGGCCAGGCGCGAGCACCCGTGGCCGGACCTGCGCCGGCCACTGGGTGCGTCCCCCCTGCGGGGGGAAGGCGCCGCAGGCGACTCAGGGGGGATTTCATTTGGCTGCCCATTCGGCAGGGGTCAGCGTCTTCATCGACAGCGCATGCACCTCGTCGGTTTTCAGGCGCTCGCCCAGCGTGGCGTACACGCGCTGGTGGCGCGCGATGGGGCGCTTGCCCTCGAACTCGGGCGAGACGATGGTGGCGAACCAGTGGCGGCCGTCGCCTTCGACTTCGAGGTGCTCGCAGGCCATGCCGGCGGCGATGAGGGCTTTGAGTTGGTCAGCGGTCATGTCGGGGGGGTTATCAAAATAATAGCTGCTTGCGCTTGTCAATCAATGGTTTCAAATGTTTTTCGCTTGAAACAACCAACTGGCGGGCGCAAGCCACTCTCAATTCATGAGCACCGGCTTGCTTGCGCCCGGCACCCACGACCTTAGCCGCGCAGCTTGTAGCCGGTCTTCAGCAGGTACAGCGTCAGCGCCGACACCAGCGCCACCGCCGAGCCAGCCACGCCCAGGCTGAGCCAGGGCGACACGTCGCTGACGCCGAAGAAGCCGTAGCGGAAGCCGTCGATCATGTAGAAGAACGGGTTGAAGTGGCTGATCGTCTGCCAGAAGCCGGGCAGCGAATGGATGGAATAGAACACGCCGGCGAGGAAGGTCATGGGCATGACGATGAAGTTCTGGAACACGGCCATCTGGTCGAACTTGTCGGCCCACAGCCCGGCCAGCAGGCCCAGCACGCCCATCAGCCCCGCGCCCAGCAGCGCGAACACCAGCACCCAGGGCAGCGAGGCGGCGCGCGGCGGCGCATACAGCAGCGTGACGAGGTACACGCCCAGCCCCACCAGCAGCCCGCGCAGCACGGCGGCGCCCACGTAGGCCACAAACCAGTGCCAGGCCGACAGCGGCGTGAGCAGCGTGAACACCAGGTTGCCCATGATCTTGCTCTGCACCAGGCTGGAGGCGCTGTTGGCAAACGCGTTCTGCAGCACGCTCATCATCACCAAGCCGGGCACCAGAAAGGCGACGTAGCTGACGCCGGGGTACACCTGCACGCGGTCGCTGAGCACGTGGCCGAAGATCAGCAGGTACAGCACGGCGGTGAGCACCGGCGCGGCGATGGTCTGGAAGGCCACGCGCCAGAAGCGCAGCACCTCCTTCTTCAGCAGCATCTTCCAGCCGTCGTTGGGCGCCGGCAGGGCCTGCAGGTGCGTGGTGCGCATCACCGATTCGTTCATGACAGCACTCCTGCGGTGGTGGTTGGCGGCGGCGTGGCGATGGCGGGCGCGTTCATCAACTGGATGAACACGTCCTCCAGGTCGGCCTTGCGGATTTCCAGGTCTTCGACCGCCACGCCGGCCTGGCGCAGCGCGGCCAGGTGGGCCTCGATCTCGGCCGGGCCGCTGGCCGGCAACTCGACGATGCGGCCGGTGGTGCGCGCCTGCGCGGCCAGCTCGGGCGGCAGGGCGTTGTCGGTCTTGAAATACAGCACGTTGGCGGTGGCGTTGTTCAGCAGCGTGCTGGTGCGCTCCAGCGCGATGACCTGGCCCTTCTTGAGCATGGCCAGGCGCTGGCACAGGGCCTCGGCCTCTTCCAGGTAGTGCGTGGTCAGCAGCACGGTGTGGCCCTTGCGGTTGAGCGCGGCGACGAACTGCCACAGCGTCTGGCGCAGTTCCACGTCGACGCCGGCGGTGGGCTCGTCGAGCACGATGACGGGCGGCTTGTGCACCAGCGCCTGCGCCACCAGCACGCGGCGCTTCATACCGCCAGAGAGCTGGCGCATGTTGGCCCTGGCCTTGTCGGCCAGGCCCAGGCCGGACAGCAGCTCGTCGATCCAGTCGTCGTTGCGGTGCAGGCCGAAGTAGCCGGACTGGAAGCGCAGCGCCTCGCGCACGGTGAAGAAGGGGTCGAACACCAGCTCCTGCGGCACGATGCCGAGGTGGCGGCGCGCCTGCATGAAGTCCTGCTGCACGTCGTAGCCATGCACCTTGACGGTGCCGGCCGTGGCGCGCGCCAGGCCGGCCAGGATGGAGATCAGCGTCGTCTTGCCCGCGCCGTTGGGGCCGAGCAGGCCGAAGAATTCGCCTTCTTCGATGTCGAAGCTGACGTTGTCGAGGGCTTTCAGGGGAGCGGCGCCGGATTTGCCCGCGGCCGGATAGACCTTGGACACCGACTGAAAGGAGATGGCAGGCATAGGCAACCGGCCATTTTACGATTTTGGGCCGTTCCGCGTGGTGCGCAACCGGCCCAGCCCCTGGGGGCGCAGGCTCTTTCAGGCCGCGGTGTCCTCGGGCAGGGCGGGATCGGGTAGCAGGGCCGAGATGCCGTACAGCCCGGCCAGCTCACGCAGCCGCGGCGCCAGGCCGCGCACGGCAAAGCGCTTGCCGTCCTGCAGGCATTCGCGCCGGCACTCCAGCAGCACCGCCAGGGCGGACGAATCGAAACGCGTCAGCGCCGTGGCGTCGACCAGCACCTGCGGCTCGCTCTCGGCCCGCGCGGCCTTCAGCAGCATGTTCAGGCAGGTGGGCGCCTGGGCGTGCGTCAGTTCGGCGGGCAGCACCAGCATGGCGGTCAGGTCTTGCCGCTGGCGGCGTTGCTCTGGTTGCGCTCGGACAGCGACCTGATCAGCGCATCGACGCCGCCGGCATTGATCTGCTGCGCGAACTGCGGGCGGTAGTTGTCGACCAGCCACACGCCGACCACGTTCAGGTCGTAGATCTTCCAGCCTGCGCCCTGGCCGGGCGTCTTCTCCATGCGGTAGTCGACCTGCACCGGGTCGCCCTGGCCGCGGATGAGGGTGCGCACCACCACTTCCTTGTCGGTCGGCGCGCCGCGCAGCGGCAGTACCTCGACGCTCTGGTTCTTCACCTGGCGCAGCGCGCCCGCGTAGGTGTGCACCAGCAAGGTCTTGAACTCGCTCTGCAGGCGCTGGCGCTGCTCGGGCGTGGCCTTGCGCCAGGCCGGGCCGGTGGCCGAGGCGGTCATGCGCGTGAAGTTCACGTAGGGCATGACCTTGGAATCCACCACGGACATGATGCGGTTGATGTCGCCACCCTGCAGCGCCGCGTCGCCCTTGATCAGTTCCAGCACCTCGTTGCTGACGCGGGTCATCATGGCGTTGGGGGCCTCGTCGGCCGCCTGCGCCCACGGCGCGGCACCCGCCATGGCCAGCGCGCCCAGCGCACCGGCGGTGAAACGGACAAAGGAACGGCGATCGGCAATCTTCATCGGTCTGTCTTTCTCGGGACGGCGCACCCCGGCGCCCTTGGCATTTTGAATCTGCCGCGCCCCAGGGGTTCCCCAGCGCTGTTACAAGTTGTGCTAGCGGGCCGGCTGCGGGGCGGCATCAGAGCCAGCGGGTGCCGGCGCGGCCCCGCCCTCTTCTTCCAGGTCGTAGCGCTCCTCGTCCTGCGGCGGGTTGCCGTCGTGGATCTCGTTGCGGCGCTTCTGCAGGAAGGCGTCGCGCTGGAAGCTGTACTTGTCGAGCGCGGCGGATTCAAGAAAGTCGGTCGTCGTCAGCAGGCTGGCGCGGGTCTGGATGACGTTCACACCGATCAGCGAATTGCGCACCGACACATCGTTGACGTGGCCGACCGCGCTGCCGTACGCATCGACCGGCAGCGCCGCGGCGTCGCGCAGCGTCGACGGTCCGAACAGCGGCAGCACGAAATACGGCCCCGCCGGCACGCCCCAGTAGCCCAGGGTCTGGCCGAAGTCCTCACGGTGGCGCTGCAGTCGCATCTCGGTCGCCGGATCCAGCACGCCGCCCAGCCCCATGGTGCTGTTGATGACGACGCGCCAGAACGAGTGCAGCGCGCCCTCGGGCTTGGCCTGCAGGATGTTGTTCACGAAGGACCAGGCATCGCCCAGGTTGCCGAAGAAGTTGCTCACCCCCGTGCGCACCGGTTGCGGCAGCACGTCGCGGTAGGCCGTGGCCACGGGCTTGAGCACGGCCGTGTCCACCGCCTCGTTGAAGCTGTACATGCTGCGGTTGTAGCGCTCCCACGGGTCGCGCGGATCGGCGCCGGGGGCACTGGCGCAGCCGGCCAGCAACACCAGCGCCACGGCACCAGCCAGACCTTGCACGCGCTGCCTGGCGCCCATGCTTTGCTTGCTCATTGAAATACCCCTGTTGCTTTCGCGGTGTCGCTGGCTGCTTGCGGCGCGCCAGCGCTGGCTGGCGGCCTGCGGCTGCCGAAGGCGTGATTGAACCCCACCGGCGGCCTACTTTCCACCCTTGTCGGGGGATGCGGCATTGGCCGCGCTGTTGAAGAGAAACTGGCTGATCAGGTTCTCCAGCACCACGGCCGACTGCGTGCTGGTCACATTATCGCCGGCGGCCAGGTTGTCCTCGGCCGCGCCGGCCTCCACGCCGATGTACTGCTCGCCCAGCAGGCCGCTGGTGAGGATCTTGAGCGAGCTGTCCTTCGGAAACTTGAAGCGCGCGTCCATGTCCAGGTCGATCCGGGCCTGGTAGCGCTCGTCGTCGAAGCTGATGCCCGCCACGCGCCCCACCACCACGCCGCCGCTGCGCACCGCCGCCTTGGGCTTCAGGCCGCCGATGTTGTCGAACTGCGCCGTGATGCGGTAGGTGGACTGGAAGTTCAGCGACAGCAGGTTGGCCGCCTGCAGCGCCAGAAACACCAGCGCCGCCAGCCCGATCATCACGAACAGGCCGACCCAGAGATCATTCTTGGAGCGTTCCATCTAGCTCGCCCTCACATCAATAGGAAAACATCAGCGCCGTGAGCAGGAAGTCCAGCCCCAGCACCATCAAGGACGCCATCACCACCGTGCGAGTGGTGGCGCGCGCCACGCCGTCGGCCGTGGGCTTGGCCATGTAGCCTTGCAGCAGGGCCACGAAGGTCACGGTGATGCCGAAGGCCACGCTCTTGATCACCCCGTTGCCCAGGTCGGAGAAGATGTCCACGCCGCCCTGCATCTGGCTCCAGAAGGCACCGGGGTCGACGCCGATCATCGGCACGCTGACGATCCAGCCACCCAGCACGCCCACCGCGTTGAACACCGCCGTCAACAGCGGCATGACGATGATGCCGGCCCAGAAGCGCGGCGCGATGATGCGCTGCACCGGGTCCACCGCCATCATCTCCATGGCGCTGAACTGCTCGCCCGACTTCATCAGGCCGATCTCGGCCGTCAGCGACGTGCCTGCGCGCCCGGCAAACAGCAGCGCGGTGACCACCGGCCCCAGTTCGCGCAGCAGCGACAGCGCCACCATCAGCCCCACCGCCTCGGCCGAGCCGTAGCGCTGCAGGATGTTGTAGCCCTGCAGCGCCAGCACGAAGCCGACGAACAGCCCCGACACCGCGATGATGGCCAGCGAATAGTTGCCCAGGAAGTGGATCTGGTCGCGCACCAGCGAGAAGCGCCGCAGCGTCGGCCCCAGCAGCGCGACCAGGCGCCAGAAGAAGCGCGCGGCGTAGCCCACATCGGCCAGCGCGCGGCGCGTGGCGAAGCCGACGTCGGACGGGCGCCACCAGCTCATCGGGCCACCTCGATGCCAAAGTCCTGCTCCACCGTGGGGCCGGGGTAATGAAACTCCACCGGGCCCTCCATGTCCATGCCGACGAACTGGCGGATCAGCGGGTCGCTGCTGGCGCGCACCTCGTCCGGCGTGCCCTGCGCGGCCACCTTGCCGTCGGCCAGGATGATCACCTGGTCGGCGATGAGGAAAGTCTCCTGCACGTCGTGCGACACCACGATGCTGGTGATGCCCAGCGCGTCGTTGAGCTGGCGGATCAACTTGGCCGCGGTGCCAAGCGAGATCGGATCCAGCCCGGCGAACGGCTCGTCGTACATCACCAGTTCAGGGTCCAGTGCGATGGCCCGCGCCAGCGCCACACGCCGCGCCATGCCGCCGGAGATCTGCCCCGGCATCAGATCGCGCGCGCCGCGCAGGCCCACGGCGTCCAGCTTCATCAGCACGATGTCGCGGATCAGCGCCTCGGGCAGTTTGGTGTGCTCGCGCAGCGGAAAGGCCACGTTCTCGAACACGCTCAGGTCGGTGAACAGCGCGCCGAACTGGAACAGCATGCCCATGCGCCGGCGCGCGGCGTACAGCTGGGCCTCGTCCATCGGGCCGATGTCCTTGCCGTCGAACAGCACCTGCCCCTGCTGCGCGCGCTGCTGCCCGCCGATCAGGCGCAGCACCGTCGTCTTGCCGCCGCCCGAGGCGCCCATCAGCGCCGTCACCTTGCCGCGCGGCACCGCCAGCGACAGCCCGCTCAGCACCGGGCGCGTGCCATAACCAAAGGTCACGTCGCGCAGCTCGACCAGGGCGTCGGTCGATGCGGCACCCGACGCCGGAACAGAGGGCACTGCGATGGAAGAAGGCGATGACATCGTCAAAAAGACAGAGCCGGCATGACAACCGGCTCGGCCCGCCATCATAAGGGATTTCAGCAACGTTGGCCGCGCGCCACCTCAGCCTCGAATCGGCACGAAACCCCTTGCCAGCATGCGCAAGTCGCTACATTTATCGAAGCAAGCCAGCTGGGTTGGCGCCGCCTGGGCCTCGCGTTCGACGGCGCCGGGCCGTGCGGGCGAAGGGCTGGTGGTTCAGTGCAGCGCCGCTGCGTCGCGCGGCGTGCCGTCTTGCGCCCTCTCCCGCCGGCGGGAGAGGGTTGGGGTGAGGGTAACGCAGGTTGAATATTCATAGCTGCTCGCGCCCGCCACACAACGATTTCAGACACTTTTATTTTGAAATCAAGCCCCAACAAGCGCAAGCCACTATTTATTCAGTAGCATCCACCTTCTCGCGCACCACTGCGCCCACCGGCGGCACGCCATCCCGCGCGCCGCAGCCGCCGCGCCCCCAGCCCCGCCGCCAGCAGGCAGCCATGTCCTGTCGATGAAACTTGCTACTGGACGCAAGCGCGGCCAAGCGTAGCCGAGCCATGGTCGTTGGCATGTCGCCATTTCTGGCGACATGACGGCGCCGGCCAAATGGCGGCAAGATGCGCGCATGACGCCCACATCGCCCGCTGCCAGTGCCATCGACGTCGCCGTGGTGGAGGACGACGCGGCCTGCCGCATCGCGCTGGTGGCGGCGCCGAACGCGGCGCCGGACATGCGGCTGCTTTGGGCCGCGGCGACCCGGGCCGAGGCGCTGGCGGCGCTGGGCGACCGGATGGCGCAGGCGCCCGATGTGCTGCTGGTGGACCTGGGCCTGCCGGACGGCAGCGGGCTGGACGTGATCGCCGCGGCGCGCACGCGCTGGCCGGGCGTGGCGCCGATGGTGAGCACGATCTTCGGCGACGAGGAACACGTGCTGGCGGCGATCGAGGCCGGGGCCATGGGCTATCTGCTGAAGGACGCGACGCCGGAGGCGGTGATCGGCGAGGTGCGCAGCCTGCACGCCGGCGGCAGCCCGATCAACCCGCTGGTGGCGCGCAAGCTGCTGCTGCATGCGCAGCGCGGCGGCGCGCCGGCCGCCGACGTTGCCGAGGCCATCGAGGCCGCCGCGGGCGACGAGCTGCCCAGCCTGTCGGCGCGCGAGCTGGAGGTGCTGCGCCTGGTGTCGCGCGGGCACACGCTGGCCGAGGTGGCGCAGGCGCTGGTGGTGTCGCCGCACACGGCGCGCACCTTCGTGCGGCGCATCTACGCCAAGCTGCAGGTGAAGTCGCGCGGCGAGGCGGTGCGCGTGGCGGCGCATCAGGGGTTGCTGGATGGCGGTTGATGGTTTTGAAAGGAAAAGACCTATATCCCGCGCCAGACAAGCGCGGGAAGCTATTGTTTTTGCATTCATCAGCTGGCTGCTGGCGCTGGCGCAGCCGGTGTGCGCGGCGGCGCCGCCGGCCCTGCACCTGACGCAGGCCGAGCTGTGGCACTCGCCTTCGGGCAGCTGGGCGCCGCCGGACACGCTGACGCACAGCGACGACGCCGTGCTGGAGGCCGCCACGCCGTGGCAGACGGTGGCGCTGCCGCACGTGCGGCCGCGCGCGGTGGCCACCCCGGCGAAGGCGGCGCAGGCGCCGCCGCAGGTGGCCTGGTACCGGCTGCAGGTGCCGGCGGCGGCACTGGCGGCGTCGCCGCAGGGGCCGCGCGTGTACATCCCGCGCTGGCAGACTTCGGGCACGGTGGCGGTGTACGCCAACGACCGGCTGCTGTGGCAGACGCGCGGCAGCCGCACCTGGAACAGCACCAACCGGCCGGTGTGGATCGACCTGGGCGGCGCGACGCCGGCCGACACCACGCTGACGCTGCACGTGCGCATGGCCAGCCAGCAGGGCGTGGGCGGCGCGCTGTCCACGCTGTGGGTGGGCCCGGCCGAGGCGCTGCTGGCGTCGTGGCGTGCGCGCACGCTGCTGCAGGCGGACGGGGTGGCGTTCTCGCGCGGCTCGTACCTGGTGATCGGCCTGTTCGCACTGCTGCTTTGGCTGGCACGGCGGCGGCGCGGCGAGGGGCTGTACCTGCTGTTCTTCGTGATGTCGGTGTTCCAGGTGCTGTCGATGCTGCACTACATGGTGGACAGCGAGGGCTTCGGCCTGCCGGACGAGTGGTTCGCCTGGCTGGCCTACGTGGCCGGCTCCATGGGGTCGGCGCTGTGCTCGTTCCTGTTCCTGTGCGTCATCAACCAGCTGCGCCTGCCGCGCCTGAAGGCCGCCATGCTGCTGTACGTGGGCGCGGCGTGCCTGATCACGCTGCCGCCGCTGGGGCTGCTGGAGCTGAACACCGCGCTGCCGGCGCTGCGGCTGGCGCTGATTCCGCCGGGGCTGGTGATGATCGGCGTGGGGGTGTGGGGCGCCATCCAGCGGCGCACCTGGGGCAGCGCGCTGCTGGCGCTGTGGCTGCTGCTGTCGCTGCCGATCGGCTTTCACGACCTGGGGCTGCAAAGCTACCGCGGCGACATCGAGTCGATCTACCTCACGCCCTACGTCTACGTGGGGCTGTTCACCATGTTCCTGCTGATCGCCTACACGCGCTACGTGCGCGCGCTTGACGTGGCGGCCCAGGCCAATGCGACGCTGGAGCGCCGCCTGGCCGAGCGAGAGGCGGAACTGGCCGCCAGCCACGAGCGCCTGCGCCAGGTGGAGCGCGAGCAGACGCTGATGACCGAGCGCCAGCGCCTGATGCGCGAGATGCACGACGGCATGGGCTCGTCGCTGATGACGGCGCTGCGCGTGATCGAGCACGGCGAGCGCGACCGCGTGGACGTGGCGCAGGTGCTGAAGGAGTGCATCGACGACCTGAAGATCTCGATCGACTCGCTGGAGCCGCTGGACGCCGACCTGCTGGCGCTGCTGGCGACGCTGCGCTTCCGGCTTGGCCCGCGCCTGGAGGGCGCCGGCCTGGCGCTGCACTGGGCGGTGCAGGACGTGCCGCCCCTGCCCTGGCTGGACGCGCAGAGCGCCCTGCACGTGCTGCGCATCCTGCAGGAGGTGCTGACCAACATCGTCAAGCACAGTGGGGCGCGCGAGATCACGGTGTCGACCGCCGAACAGGCGCAGGGCGGCGTGCCCGGCGTGGTGGTGCGCATCGCCGACGATGGCCGGCCCTTCAGCCCGCCGCCGCCCGAGGCGCTGCCGCCCGGCCGCCGCGGGCTGGGCAATATCCGCAGCCGGGTGGCGCTGCTGGGCGGCGACTGTGCCTGGGCGCCCGGTGGCGAGCGCGGCACGGTGTTCACGCTGTGGCTGCCGCTGCGGCGGGGCTGATGCATGACTCGCAAGAAAGCAACTTGAAAAACCCTTGAACGCGAAAATCGCCAAGGCAGCGCAGAAGACGCAGAAGACGCAGAAGAATCATCTGCCGTTCATCAGGGAAGCTTGAAGTCTCAGACCCTGGTGTGGGAGCGGGCTTGCCCGCGATGAGGCGCCTCGTCGCCACCAACGCTTGATCGCGGGCAAGCCCGCTCCCACACGGGGGATGCGGTCGCTGCGTCATCTGACGCCTCTTGATCATCAAGCAAGGAAGATAGCCACCATCGCTTGTGAAAGCTGAAGTCACGCAAGGTTTTCACCATCTTGTTCTGCGCCTTTTGCGAAGTCCTGGCGTTCTCTGGACTCAAGAATTCAGCGCACCTTCAAGTCGGTGGCTTGACCATCCATCATGCCCTTGCCGCTCTGGATGACCGGATGGCTGGGTGACCGCGCTGGCCTGCCCCTGCGTCATTCCGGCGCAAGCCGGAATCCACTTGGCCTCCAGCCACCCATCGGTGTGCGCAAGCGCTCTGGATTCCGGCTTGCGCCGGAATGACGGGGTTGGGAGGTGCTGGTTCGGCGCCAGTGCCGGCAGATATGCAGATGCCCAGGGCGGACAGGCACAGCGCCGCCCATCGCCCCTTGGCGCCGCCTACAGCTGCTCGGCGCGCAGCTGCTCGGCGCTGTGCGGCGACAGCAGGCCGGGCGCCACGTCGAACACGGTCTTGGCGCCGTACTGGCCTTGGCCGTGCAGGCGGTGCACGGCGCGCGCATAGGCCACCAGCACGGCCGAGGTGAACTCGGGGTTGCTGTCGAGCTTCAGGCCGTACTCGATCACCTGCGTGGTGCCGGCGCTGGTGCTGCCGCTGCGGATGACGAAGCCGCCGTGCGGCATGGCGCCGTGGTCGCGGCGCAGTTCGTCGGCGCTGATGAAGGTGACGGTGGTGTCGTACTCGTCGAAGTAGTGCGGCATGGTGACGATGGCGCGCCGCACCGTGTCGGCATCGGCGCCATCGGCCAGCACCACGAAGCATTCGCGCGTGTGCTTCTGCCGCGTGGTGAGTTGCGGGCGGGTGCCGCTGCGCACCTGCTCCACCGCGGCGGGCACCGGCACGGTGTACTGCACGCCGCCGGCCACGCCGGGCACGCGGCGGATGGCGTCGGAGTGGCCCTGGCTGAGGCCCTTGCCCCAGAAGGTGTAGGTGGCGCCTTCGGGCAGCAGCGCCTCGCCGATGACGCGGTTGATGGAGAACATGCCGGGGTCCCAGCCGGCGGAGATGAGCGCGGTCTTGTGGTTGGCACGCGCCGGCGCGTCGACGGCGGCGAAGTATTCGGGGATGCGGGCGTGGGTGTCGAAGCTGTCGACGGTGTTGAACAGTGCGGCCAGTTGCGGGCCCTGCTCGGGCAGGTCCTGCTTGGAGCCGCCGCACAGGATCAGCACGTCGATCTGCCCGGTGTGGCCGGCCAGCGCGTCCATGCCGTGCACCGGCACGCCGGCGGTGAGCGGCTGCAGTTGCGCGGGCGGGCGGCGGGTGTAGATGCCGACGAGCTGCATGTCGGGGCTGCGGGCGACGGCGGCCTCGACGCCGCGGCCCAGGTTGCCGTGGCCGGCAATGGCGATGCGAATGGGAGATGTCATGGGGAATGCTGGTTGCGTGCGGGGCCGGGGCGGCCGGGTCATCAATGGCAGGCTGGCGCGCGGGGCGCCGGCGGGCCGCTGGATTATGTCTGAGCGGGGGTGGGGGTGCGGGCCGGAAGCCGGCGCCGCGGGCGGCCTGGCGGGCGGGTTGGGCGGTGGTGGACACGGCTTGGGCCGTGATCAGGCACCGCGCGGGCGGTGCGCCGCCATCGCGGCCAAGGCCGCTCCCACAGGGGCTGGGCGGTGGCCGCTGGGGGCCTGAACAAGCGATAACGGATTGGTGCGGCGAACTGGTTTGAAAAGAATAGCTGCTTGCGCCTGATGGACGGGCGCAAAAGCAAATTATTGATTGGCAAAAAATTTCGGAAGTCCCCCCCCCGTTTGCCGCACCGATGAGGCGGGTCGCTGACATCCGTCAGCAATTCATCGGCGGCGCGCGCTGCCTGGCGACCTTCTTGCCACGCACGCGGTCAGCGTGCAGGTCGTCATGCCGCCCGCCGGGCGATCAGGGAGGGCCGCACCCCTAACGCCTCAACGCGGCAGGTCGCTTGAACCCATCAGGAACTCATCCACCGCACGCGCGGCCTGGCGGCCCTTCCCCTGCACGCGGTCAGCGTGCAGGTTGTCACGCCGCCCGCCGGGCGATCAGGGAGGGCCGCGCCCCGACGCCTCAACGCGGCAGGTCGCTCGATCCCATCAGGAACTCATCGACGGCGCGTGCTGCCTGGCGGCCTTCCCTGATCGCCCACACGACCAGCGACTGCCCACGCCGCATGTCGCCGGCCGCGAACACCTTCTTCACGTTGGTGGCGTAGCCGCCGGCGGCCTCGGTCGTGGCCTTGGCGTTGCCGCGCGCGTCCTTGTCGACGCCGAAGGCTTCGAGCACGCTGGCGACCGGGTTGGTGAAGCCCATGGCCAGCAGCACCAGGTCGGCCGGCCATTCCTTCTCGGTGCCGGGCACTTCGGTCAGCTTGCCGTCCTTGAACTGGACCTGCGCGGTGCGGAGCGCCTTGACCTTGCCACTCTTGCCATCTTTTCCATCGCCGACGAACTCCTTGGTGGAAATGGCGAACTCGCGCGCCGCGCCCTCCTCGTGGCTCGACGAGGTGCGCAGCTTGATCGGCCAGTAGGGCCACACCAGCGGCTTGTTCTCGTGCTCGGGTGGCATGGGCATGACCTCGAACTGCGTCACGCTCTTGGCGCCGTGGCGGTTGCTGGTGCCCACGCAGTCGCTGCCGGTGTCGCCGCCGCCGATGACGATGACGTGCTTGCCCTTGGCGTTGATGGCGTCCTTCAGCTTGTCGCCGGCGTTGGCGCGGTTCTGCTGCAGCAACAGCTCCATGGCGAAGTGCACGCCGTCCAGCTCGCGCCCCGGTACCGGCAGGTCGCGCGACTGCTCGGCGCCGCCGGTCAGCAGCACGGCGTCGAAGTCCTGCATCAGCTGCGCAGCCGACACGGTTTCCTTGGCCAGGTTGGTGACCTTGGCGCCGGGGCCTTCGCCCGGCATGCCGCCCACCAGCACGCCGGTGCGGAAGGTCACGCCCTCGGCCTCCATCTGCGCCACGCGCTTGTCGATGTGCGCCTTGTCGAGCTTGAAGTCGGGGATGCCGTAGCGCAGCAGGCCGCCGATGCGGTCGTTCTTCTCGAACAGGGTCACGGCGTGGCCGGCGCGCGCCAGCTGCTGCGCTGCCGCCAGGCCGGCCGGGCCGGCGCCGACCACGGCGACTTTCTTGCCGGTCTTACGCAGCGCCGGGCGCGGCACCACCCAGCCCTCGGCCCAGGCGCGGTCGATGATGGCGTGCTCGATCGACTTGATGCCCACCGGGTCGTTGTTGATGTTCAGCACGCAGGCCGCCTCGCACGGCGCCGGGCAGATGCGGCCGGTGAACTCGGGGAAGTTGTTGGTCGAGTCAAGCACCGCGAAGGCGTTCTTCCAGTCGCCCCGGTACACCAGGTCATTGAAGTCCGGAATGATGTTGTTGACCGGGCAGCCGTGGTTGCAGAACGGCGTGCCGCAGTCCATGCAGCGCGCGCCCTGTTGCCGGGCCTGCGCGTCATCGAGGGTGATGACGAATTCCTTGTAGTGCTTCACGCGCTCGGCCACGGGCGCGTAGCCCTCGTCGATGCGCTCGAATTCCATGAAGCCGGTGACTTTTCCCATGATGTTTCTCTCTTCAATGTTCTTTCAGCCCGCGACCACGCGCGGCTCGCAGCGCACGTCGGTCTTGACGGAGTTGGCGATGAAGCATTCCTCGTGCGCTTCGTGGTGCATGGCGGCGATGTCGCCCGCGTTCGGCAGGCGCTCGCCCGAGAACCACACGGCCGGCCGCAGCGTGACCACGGTCATCGCCATGCGGCGCTCGGCGTTGCGCGCCATCACGCCCTCGGCGGCGTCCTCGTAGCGGTCGACGCAGAAACCGCGCTGGGCCGCGATGGACAGGAACCACAGCATGTGGCAGCTGGCCAGGGCGGCGACAAAGGCCTCCTCGGGGTCGACCGCCGACGCGTCCGACCACGGCAGCGGCACCACGTGTGGCGACGAGGAGCCGGGCAGTTCCACCCCCCCATCGAAGCGGATCAGGTGGCGGCGGCTGTAGCGGTTGGACAGGAAATCCTGCCCCTCTCGCTCCCACGTCAGTTCAGCGTTGTAGCTTGCCATCGCGCACCCTCACTTTGCCGGGGTTGCTTCTTTTTTGGTAGCTTTCAGCGCTTTTCCAGCCTGCGCTGCAGCCTGTTTTCGCGCATGAATCTCGCCCAGCGCGCGCTTGTACTCGGTGGGGAACACCTTCACGAACTTGTCGCGCGCGGTGGCCCACTGGTCGAGCAGTTCGCGGGCGCGGCGGCTGCCGGTCCAGCGCAGGTGGTCGTCGAGCAACTGCTTCAGTTGCTCCTCGTCGGTCTGGCCACGGTGCCAGATGCCGGCGTCGACATTCGCCTTCTGCTCGGCGGCGGGCAGCACTTTCTCCAGCGTGACCATCGACAGGTTGCAGCGCTTGGCGAACTGGCCATCCTCGTCGTAGACGTAGGCCACGCCGCCCGACATGCCGGCGGCGAAGTTGCGGCCCGTCTTGCCCAGCACCACCACGGTGCCGCCCGTCATGTATTCGCAGCCGTGGTCGCCCGTGCCCTCTACGACCGCCGTGGCGCCCGACAGGCGCACGCCGAAGCGCTCGCCCGCCACGCCGCTGAAGAACGCCTCGCCCGTGGTGGCGCCGTACATCACGGTGTTGCCAACGATGATGTTGTCGTGCGCGTTGCCGCGGAAATCCAGGCTGGGGCGGATGGCGATGCGCCCGCCCGACAGGCCCTTGCCGGTGTAGTCGTTCGCATCGCCGATCAGCTGCAGCGTGATGCCCTTGCACAGGAAGGCGCCGAACGACTGGCCGCCCGTGCCCTCGAGCTGAATGCGGATGGTGTCGTCGGGCAGGCCTTCGGGGTGCACCTTGGTCACCGCGCCCGACAGCATGGCGCCGACCGAGCGGTTGACGTTGCGCGCCGTGTCCATGATCTTGACAGCCTCGCCCTGGTCGATGGCGGGGCGGGACTTCTCGATCAGGCGGTTGTCGAGCGATTTCTCCAACCCGTGGTCCTGCGTGGCGACGTGGAAGCGCGGCACATCGGCCGGCACGTCCGGCTGCGCGAACAGGCGGCTGAAGTCCAGGCCCCTGGCCTTCCAGTGCGCGATGCCCTGCTTCATGTCGAGCAGGTCGCTGCGGCCGATCAGGTCGTCGAACTTGCGGATGCCCAATTGCGCCATGATCTGGCGCACCTCTTCAGCGACGAAGAAGAAGTAGTTGACCACGTGTTCGGGCTTGCCGGTGAACTTGGCGCGCAGCACCGGATCCTGCGTGGCCACGCCGACCGGGCAGGTGTTGAGGTGGCACTTGCGCATCATGATGCAGCCTTCGACCACCAGCGGCGCGGTGGCGAAGCCGAATTCGTCGGCGCCCAGCAGCGCGCCGATGGCGACGTCGCGGCCGGTCTTCATCTGGCCGTCGGCCTGCACGCGGATGCGGCCACGCAGGCGGTTCAGCACCAGCGTCTGCTGCGTTTCGGCCAGGCCGATTTCCCACGGCGAGCCGGCGTGCTTGATCGACGACCAAGGCGACGCGCCCGTGCCGCCGTCGTGCCCGGCGATCACCACGTGGTCGCTCTTGCACTTGGCCACGCCGGCGGCGATGGTGCCGACCCCGACCTCGGACACCAGCTTGACGCTGATGTCGCTGTGCGGCGCCACGTTCTTCAGGTCGTGGATCAGCTGCGCCAGGTCCTCGATCGAATAGATGTCGTGGTGCGGCGGCGGGCTGATGAGCCCCACGCCCGGCACGCTGTGGCGCAGGCGTCCGATGTAGTCGCTGACCTTGCCACCCGGCAGCTGGCCGCCCTCGCCGGGCTTGGCGCCTTGCGCCATCTTGATCTGGATCTGGTCGGCGCTGGCCAGGTATTCGGCCGTGACGCCGAAGCGGCCCGAGGCCACCTGCTTGATGCGGCTGCGCAGGCTGTCGCCTTCGGCCAGCGGCAGGTCGACCTCGACCACGTCCTCGCCGATCACCGACGCCAGCGTGGCGCCCTGCTTGATCGGGATGCCCTTCAGTTCCTGCCGATAGCGCGCCGCGTCCTCGCCGCCCTCGCCGGTGTTGCTCTTGCCGCCGATGCGGTTCATGGCGACGGCCAGCGTAGCGTGGGCTTCCGTTGAAATGGAGCCGAGCGACATGGCGCCGGTGGCGAAGCGCTTGACGATTTCCTTGGCCGGCTCTACCTCGTCGACCGGAATCGCCTTGGCCGGGTCGACCTTGAACTCGAACAGGCCGCGCAGCGTCATGTGGCGCTTGCTCTGGTCGTTGATGAGCTGGGCGTATTCCTTGTAGGTGCTCCAGTTGTTGGCGCGCGTGCTGTGCTGCAGCTTGGCGATGGCGTCGGGGCTCCACATGTGCTCTTCGCCGCGGGTGCGCCAGGCGTATTCGCCACCGGCGTCGAGCATGTCGGTCATGATCGGATCGCTGCCGAAGGCACCGCGGTGGCGGCGCAGGGCTTCTTCGGCAATCTCGAACACGCCGATGCCCTCGACCCGGCTGGCGGTGCCGGTGAAGTACTTCTGCACCGTGGCGCTGTTGATGCCGATGGCCTCGAACAGCTGGGCGCCGCAGTAGCTCATGTAGGTGCTCACGCCCATCTTGGACATGATCTTCGACAGGCCCTTGCCGATCGCCTTGACGTAGTTGTAGATCGCCTTCTCGGCGCTCAGATCGCCCGGCAGATCCTTGTGGATGGCGGCCAGCGTCTCCATGGCCAGCCAGGGATGCACGGCCTCGGCGCCATAGCCCGCCAGCACGGCGAAGTGGTGCACTTCGCGTGCGCTGCCCGTTTCCACCACCAGGCCGGCGGCGGTGCGCAGGCCCTCGCGGATCAGGTGCTGGTGGATGGCCGACAGCGCCAGCAGCGCCGGAATGGCCACACGCTCCGGCCCCACGGCCTTGTCGCTGATGATGAGGATGTTGTGGCCGCTCTTGATGGCATCCACCGCGTGCGCGCACAGGCTGGCCAGGCGCGCTTCCACGCCCTCGGGGCCCCAGCCCAGCGGGTAGGTGATGTCGAGCACGCTGCTTTCGAACTTGCCCTGCGTGTGCCGGCCGATGTTGCGCAGCTTGACCATGTCGGCCGCATCCAGAATCGGCTGGCTCACTTCCAGCCGCATCGGCGGGTTGACCTGGTTGATGTCCAGCAGGTTGGGCTTGGGGCCGATGAAGCTGACCAGGCTCATCACGATGGCCTCGCGGATCGGGTCGATCGGCGGGTTGGTGACCTGCGCGAACAGCTGCTTGAAGTAGTTGTACAGCGGCTTGTTCTTGTCGGACAGCACGGCCAGCGGGCTGTCGTTGCCCATCGAGCCGATGCCCTCTTCGCCATTCACGGCCATCGGGCTCATCAGGAACTTGATGTCCTCCTGCGTGTAGCCGAAAGCCTGCTGCAGATCGAGCATGGCGGGCGGCGTGCTTTCGACGCCGGAGGACTGCGGCTCGGTGTCGGCGATCGGCAGCTCCTCGGCATCGAGGCCCGCCACGGGCTTGACCACGTCGTCGAGGCGGATGCGCAGGTCCTCGATCCAGCGCTTGTAGGGCTTGGCGTTGGCCAGGCTGGCCTTGACCTCCTCGTCGTCGATCATGCGGCCCTGCTCCAGGTCGATCAGGAACATCTTGCCGGGCTGCAGGCGCCATTTCTTGACGATCTTGTGCTCGGGCACCGGCAGCACGCCGGATTCGGAGCCCATGATGACGATGTCGTCATCGGTCACGCAGTAGCGCGCCGGGCGCAGGCCGTTGCGGTCGAGCGTGGCGCCGATCTGACGGCCATCGGTGAACACGATGGAAGCCGGGCCGTCCCAGGGCTCCAGCATCGACGCGTGGTATTCGTAGAACGCGCGGCGGCGCTCGTCCATCGTGGTGTGCTGCTCCCACGGCTCGGGAATCATCATCATTGCCGCCTGTGCCAGCGGGTAGCCGGCCATGGTGAGCAGTTCGATGCAGTTGTCGAAGGTGGCGGTGTCGGACTGGTCGGGGAAGCTGATGGGATACAGCTTCTTCAGGTCGGCCCCCAGCACCGGAGAGGACATCACGCCCTCGCGCGCCCGCATCCAGTTGTAGTTGCCCTTGACGGTGTTGATCTCGCCGTTGTGCGCGACGTAGCGGTACGGGTGGGCCAGTGGCCACTCGGGGAAGGTGTTGGTGGAAAAGCGCTGGTGCACCAGGCCCAGCGCGGAAACGCAGCGCTCGTCCTTGAGGTCGAGGTAGTACTCGCCCACCTGGTCAGCCAGCAGCAGGCCCTTGTAGATGACGGTGCGCGAGCTCATGCTCGGCACGTAGTACTCCTTGCTGTGCTTGAGCTTCAGCGCCTGGATGTGCGCGCTGGCGGTTTTGCGAATCACGTACAGCTTGCGCTCCAGCGAATCCTGCACGATCACGTCGTGGCCGCGGCCGATGAACACCTGGCGGATGACCGGCTCCTTGGCGCGCACGGTGGGCGACATCGGCATGTCGCGGTTCACCGGCACATCGCGCCATCCCAGCAGCACCTGGCCTTCGGCCTTGATGGCGCGCTCCAGTTCTTCCTCGCACGCTAGGCGGCTGGCATGTTCCTTGGGCAGGAAGATCATGCCGACGCCGTATTCGCCGGGCGGCGGCAGCTTGACGCCCTGTTTGGCCATCTCCGCGCGGTACAGCGCGTCGGGCATCTGGATCAGGATGCCGGCGCCGTCGCCCATCAGCGCATCGGCCCCCACGGCGCCACGGTGGTCGAGGTTCTCGAGGATCTTCAGCGCGTTGGTGATGATGGCGTGGCTCTTCTCGCCCTTCAGGTGCGCCACGAAGCCCACGCCGCAGGCGTCGTGCTCCTGGGCCGGGTCGTACAGGCCTTGTTGTTGCAACTGCTGTTGTTCGGCACGCGTGCTCATCGCTCTATTCCATCCATCAGATCAATTCCGGAAGCGCGAGCATAGTGCACTGCAACATCGTCGCCAAGTTTTTTAATTGGGGTCAGATCAAAATTAAATTGCCAGATTGAATGAATCAGAATAATAAGGGACATATCAAATAACGTAGCGCCAAGTGAAACACTGACGAGCCTCAATGCCCCGTTTGAATCAGTTTTCCGCCGGCTTGGGCGGCCGCCCTGCGGCGGCACGCGCGACCCGGCGTTCGGTGCGGCGCTGCAGCTCGGCGATGAAATCCGCCCCGCCCAACGCCCAGCCGCTGTGGGCAGCGCGCGTCAATGCGGTCATCTGGTCCGGGTTCAGGCCGGCGCCCACCATCTCGGCATAGGCGCGCTCGCGCGCGAACGGCGTGTTGCCCAGTTGCCAGTACAGCGGATGGGGCGTGATGAGCGGGTCCGTCCGCAGGCCGATGTGGTGCCCATGACTCGACCAGGGATAGTCCTGCGGCCGCGCCACCATGCCGGCGCGCACGGGGTTCAGGTCGATGTAGGCCATGCAGGCCAGCAGATGGCGCTCGGCCTCAATCACGGTGCTGCGGTAGCGCCCTTCCCACATCGTGCCGCTGCGGCCATGCCGGCGGTTGAACCAGCGCACGTAGCCGCGACCCACGCCCTGCATCATCAAGGGCAGGCTGTCGCCGGCCTCGGGCGTGACCAGCAGGTGCAGGTGGTTGCTCATCAGCACATAGGCGTGCACCGCCACCCCATGTGCGCGGGCGTGCTCGGCCAGGTCGTCCAGCAGGCGCTGGCGGTCGGCGTCGTCGACCACGATGGGCTGCCGGTTGTTGCCACGCTGGATGACGTGGTGCGGGTAGCCGGGAACCGTGAGGCGGGGCAGGCGGGACATGGCAAATCTTAAGCCAGCCTCGGTTTGTCGCGCGCTTTCATGCGCAGACCCGTGTTTTCCCGCATACCCCACACCGTCTGGCCCAGCGTGACAAAGTTGTGAGGCGCATCGCCCGCAAGCCGGTAGAGTCGGCGCCACTTGCTTTCAGCATCCCTTGAACCATCCGCGCGCCGTTGCGGCCGCGCCTGGGAGAACTCGACATGAAGAAACTGTGGTATTGGGCCGCGTCGGCCCTGCTGGCGCTGCCCCTGCACATGGCCCATGCGCAGGACGTGGTGGTGGCGCACGTGGGCCCCATGTCCGGGCCGCTGGCGGGCAACGGCATCGCCAACTACGAAGGGGCCAAGGCCTACTTCGACCAGGTCAACGCCCAGGGCGGCATCAACGGCCAGAAGGTCCGCCTGGTGCGCGAGGACGACCAGTACAAGGCCGACGAAACCATCCGCCTGGTGCAGGAGGTGGCCAAGCGCGACCGCCCCGTGGCCTTCATCAACCTGCTGGGTTCGGCCAACGTCACGGCGATGTTCAAGGACAAGACGTTCGACAAGGTCGCCACGCCCTTCGTCGGCATCACCCCCGGCGCCGAGGCGCTGCGCAACCCCGGCAGCCCCTGGATGTTCCACGTGCAGGCCGGTGACCGCGCGCAGCTGCGCCGCGTGCTGACGCACCTGTCCACCATTGGGCTGAACAAGATCGCCGTGGTGTACCAGGACATCCCCTTCGGCAAGTCGGGCCTGGGCTTCGTCGACGAGATGGCGCCGGGCCTGAAGGTGGAGATTGCGGCGCGCATTGCCGCGCCCTCCGCGTCGGAGGACTTCAAGGCCGTGGCGCAGCAGCTCAAGGCCGCCAACGCCAAGACCTACCTGATGATCCTGACGCCCAACAGCGGCGCGGCCATGGTGCGCGACCTGCGCGCCGCGGGCGACCGCACGCCGATCTACAGCATGTCCTACGTACCGGCCAGCGCCATTCTGGAGAAGGCGCCGCTGAAGGACGCAGTGGGCATCGCGCTGGCGCAGGTCACGCCCAACCCCGACGTGCCGCACACCCCGCTGAGCCGCGACTTCCGCGCCGCGATGGACAAGTTCCTGCCCGAGGTGAAGGCGCGCTCGTCGATGCAGATGATCGGCTACGTCAACGCCCGCATCGCCGGCGAGGCCATCCGCCGCGCCGGCCCCAACCCCACGCCCGACAAGGTGGCCGCCGCGCTGCGCCAGCTGCGCGTCGATCTGGGCGGCTACCTGGTCGACTTCCCGGCCAACGGCAAGAACGTCGGTGCCGAGTTCGTCGACATCGGCGTGGTCGACAGCCGCGGCAAGCTGATGTATTGATCTGAGTGCAACCCTGCACCGGCCTGCGGCCGGCCAGGGGCGCCCACGGGCCACAGCCGCGTGACGAAAGTCACGCCCGGTGGCCGCTGTCATGCGGCCCCGCACCCAGGCATGGAACAGTCGCGCCGACCCGTTCATTCATCGACCGAGGGAGGCGCTCATGAACACGCAGGACATCTGGAACTTCATCACCACGCAGGGCGTGGATTTCGGCATCAAGCTGCTGACGGCCATCGTCGCCTGGATCGTCGGCCGCTGGCTGATCAACCTGGCCGTGGGCCTGATCGGCAAGGCCTTCGAGCGCGGCGGCAAGATCGACGCCACGCTGGCCAACTACCTGAAGTCGATCATCGCCATCGTGCTGAACATCGTCCTGATCCTGGCGATCCTGGACATCTTCGGCGTGCGCACCACCTCGTTCGCGGCGCTGCTGGCCGGCGCGGGCCTGGCCATCGGCGCGGCCTGGAGCGGCATGCTGGGCAACTTCGCCGCCGGCGTGTTCATGCAGGTGCTGCGCCCCTACAAGGTGGGCGACTTCATCCAGGCCGGCGGCGTGACCGGCACGGTGAAGGAGCTGGGCCTGTTCGGCACCACCATCGTCACCATGGACAACGTGACCACCATCGTCGGCAACGGCAAGGTGTTCGGCGACAACATCCAGAACTACAGCGCCCTGCCCGTGCGCCGCGTGGACTGCGTGGCCAAGGTGGCCAACAGCGTGAACCCGATGGACGCCATCGCGCGGCTGCGCCCCGTCATTGCCGCCATCCCCAACGTGGCGCAAGACCCGGCACCCGACATCGAGATCCTCGAGTTCACGCCCGAAGGCCCCAAGCTGTGCGTGCGCCCCTACACGCACACCGACCACTACTGGCAGGTCTATTTCGACACCCACAAGGCCATCGTCGAAACCTTCGGTGCCGCCGGCTACCCGGTGCCCGAATTGCCGGTGGCGCACCGCACGGTGACGTCGGCCTGAGCGGGCGGGGCCGGCTGCGGCGCCGAAAGCTGGCCCGTCAGCGCAGGCACGTCACGTTCTCGATGGGGAGTATGTGACTCCAGCGCTTACCCAATAAGCGCTACCGTGGTGCATACAAGGGAGTATCTGATCCCTTCGGCTGTAGGAGCGGGCTTGCCCGCGATGAAGCGCCACAGTGCGCGGGCCGCCGCCATCGCGGGCAAGCCCGCTCCCACGCAGCCGCCACTCCTCGTCACGGCCGGGGCATTCATGGGGAGTATCGTCTTCCAGATCCCTACAGTTGGGCGCCAGCGGCATGATTACCAGGGAGTATCCACGGCACCCAGCCCTGGCAACCCGCTCTGACCACGACCGGCCCACCCCGCTGCCCGCGCCCACGGCCGAAGATTCAAGCCGGATCAAGCTCCGGCACCAGCAGCGCCCGATTCCGCAGCGCCCGGCCGCAGCCTCGTCCCTGCCACCGGCACGACACCCCCGCGCGCAGGCCGCTCCCATAATCGGCCCATGCCCCGCCCCAGCCAACTCCTGCATCCGCAGCGCGATCCCGCGCCGCTGCGCCCCGCCGCCACCGTGCTGCTGCTGCGCGACACGCCCGCCGGCATCGAGGTGCTGATGACGCGCCGCTCGCTCACCGCCAGCTTCGCGCCCGGCGCCTACGTGTTCCCCGGCGGCGGCATCGACGCGGCCGACGCTGCCGCACACGCCCACGCCACGCGCCGCCCCACGCAAAGCGACGAACACCTGACGCAGGCCATCGCCGCCATCCGCGAGAGCTTCGAGGAACTGGGCGTGCTGCTGGCGCGCCATGCCGACGGCACGGCGGCCACGGCCGACGACATCGCCGCGCTCGACCGCCACGCGCCCTTCGTGCCGCAGTGCAGCGCGCGCGGCCTCACGCTGGCCGCCGCCGACGTGTACGTGCTGGCGCACTGGATCACCGACCGTGACCTGCCGCGCCGCTTCGACGTGCCCTTCCTCGTCGCCCGCATGCCCGAGGGCCAGACACCCGTGGCCGACGAGGCCGAGCAGTTCGAGCCCGTGTGGGTGCGCCCCGCCGATGCGCTGACGCGACACGAAGCGGGCCAGTTCTTCATCATCTACCCCACCATCCGCACCCTGCAGCGCCTGACCGTGCACCCCACCGTGGACGCGGTGCTGGCCGCCTGCGCCGGCGAGCACCCGCTGTGGACCAGTTGCCCGCGAGCCGGCTGGCTGGCCGGCAAGGAAGCGCGCTACATGGAGCACGAGCCGCCCTTTGGCGAGCTGGAGCTGGTCAGCCCCGACGGGCAACTGCTGCACCAGCTCGACTGGCAGACCGACCAGCCCGTGCCGCTGCTGAAGAACGTGCAGCGCCTCACCGCGCCCAACCCCGGCTTCATGACCGGCCCCGGCACCAACAGCTACCTGGTGGGCGACCCGCGCACCGGCTACATCGCCATCGACCCCGGCCCGGCCGATGCGGCGCACATCGAGCGGCTGTGGCGCGCCGCCGGCGGCAACATCAAACTCATCGTCTGCACCCATTCGCACGCCGACCATTCGCCCGGCGCCAAGCCGCTGCAGGCGCTGTGCAACGGCACGCCGCCGCCCATCCTGGGCCTGCCCTCGCAGCCCACGGCCCGCGCCAACAGCGCCTTCACGCCTGATCGTTTGCTACAGGATGGAGAGCGACTCACGCTGACTGGCAAAGGCCCAGAGGGCGAAATCACCCACACCCTGCGCGCCATCCACACGCCCGGCCACGCCGCCAACCACCTGTGCCTGCTGCTCGAGGAAGATGGCCTGCTGTTCAGCGGCGACCACATCCTGAACGGCAGCACCACCGTCATCGACCCGCCCGATGGCGAGATGACGGCCTACCTGGATTCGCTCGACAAGCTCGACGCCGCCTGCGCCGCGCACGACGCGCGCTTCATCCTGCCCGCCCACGGCCACGTGCTGGGCAGCGCGCGCGACACCATCGCCCACCTGAAAAAGCACCGCCTGGCGCGCGAGGCCAAGGTGCTGGCCGTGATGCAGGCCGACCCCGACGGCACCATGGACGACTGGGTCGCCAAGGCCTACGACGACGTGCCGCCGCGCGTGTGGCCCGTGGCCAAGCGCTCGCTGCTGGCGCATGTGGAGCGCATCCAGGCCATGCAGCCGGGGAACGACTGAGGCCCCCCAGCACCCATGCAGGAGCGGCGGAAGCCGCGAATAGGCGAGCCTGAGGCCAGGAGAACTCGATTCGCGGCTTCTGCCGCTCCTACACGCCTTGGCGCCGTTTGTTCGTATCACGTCCGCAGTGGCCGGAACACCGTCGCGTCGTCGTAGAACGCCGCGTCTTCATTCGCCGCCCACCAGCCGGGCACGCCCAGCAGCGGCAGCGGCGCGAACGGCTTGGGCACCAGGCGCTCGGCGCTCAGCCAACTGGCCAGCCAGGCATCCGCCTCTTCTATCGTTTCGATAGCTGTCGGCGCTTGCATGACGTGCGCCGTGATCGATTTGTACGGTGACACCAGCTTCTCCAGCGCCGCGTGCCCGAACACCCACAGCCGTGCCTCGGCCCACAGCGGGCGCAGCGGCCCGAACAGCACGGCCCAGCGGCGCGCGCGCAGCGCCGCCCACAGCGCCTCGGGCGCGGCCAGCAGCGCACCGTTCTCGTCGAACACCGTCACCGCGTCGCGCACCGGCCCGCGCGTGGCGCGCACGCCATCGCGCGCGATCTCGGCGTGCTGCAATTCGTTCAGGCGCTGCTTGGCGCGCGAAAACGCGCACCAGATCAGGCCGTTGAAGAAGTCGTGCAGGTTGTCGCGCGTGGGCACGGCACGCTGCGCAAAGATGAACTGCTCGTAGGCCACGCCCTCGGGCAGCGCGTGCTGCGGCACGAAGCGCACCGGAGCGGCGCCCAGCGCGTTCAGCACATCGGCCGCCGACGCGCCCGCGCGCCAGACGGCCTCGGCCGGCTCGCCCCAGCGGCGCGTGGACGCGTTCCACGGCCGCGCCCAGTCGATGGCGGGCTCAACCACCGCGCCGGGCGGCGCGCTTGTCGCGCACCGCCACGCGCGAGGTGCCCTCGTCGCGGAACTCGAACGCATCCACGGCCCCCAGCAGCTTGCTGAGCGTGGCGTAGCCGTAGTTGCGCGGGTCGAAGCTGGCCTTGTTGCTGATCTGCGTACCGACCTCGCCCACGCGCGCCCAGCCCGCTTCGTCCTGCACCGCATGCACGGCGTCGCGCAGCAGGTTCATCAGCGCCGTGTCCTGCCGCAGTTGCGAGGTCGGCACGCGCACGCGGTGCGCCGCCGGTGCGGGTGCGGACGCGGGTGCGCCCGCACCGTCGGGCTTCGGTTTGCCTTCGGCCGCGGCGGTGGGCAGCCCCGCCCTGTCGCCCTCGGCTTCGGCGTGCGCCTCGGCCAGTGCCTCCAGGTACAGGAAACGCGAGCACGCGTTGACGAACGGCTTGGGCGTCTGCGCCGCGCCGAAGCCGTACACGGCCGCGCCCTTGGCGCGCAAGTGCATCACGAGCGGCGTGAAGTCGGCGTCGGACGAAACGATGCCGAACGCATCGGGCCGCTCGGTGTAGAGCAACTCCATCGCATCCACCGTCATCGCCATATCGCTGGCGTTCTTGCGCTTGGAATAGTCGAACTGCTGCATCGGCCGGATGGCGAACTCCAGCAACCGCTCCTGCCAGCCGTTCAGCCCCGACTTGGTCCAGTTGCCATACGCGCGGCGGATGTTGATCACGCCCAGCGTCGACAGCTCGGTCAGGATCTCGTCGATCAGATCGGCCGGCGCGTTGTCGGCGTCGATGAGGAGGGCGATGCGGGGTTGGGTGTTCGGGTTGGCGCTCATGACAGGCAGTTCAGACGGTAGGTCGGAACCGCCGCAGGCGATTCCGACGCATGGCGTCAATCATCGTAAGCCATGTCGATGTCGCCACCGGCGGCCCAATTCCGGGTGTAATGCCTCTTCTCCACATGCTGCAGAAAACTGGAATGCGGCCAGTTTGCCGGCGCAGCACACCAGCCATGCTTGACGGGGTTGAAGTGGATGTAGTCCATGTGCCGTGCCAAGTCTTCTTGGTCTCGAATCTGATGCTCCCAGAACCGCCGCTGCCAGATGCCGCGCTCACCTTTGGCCAAGCGCACCGGCGAGCGGTACTCGGTGGCGGGCAATCCTTTCGAGAAAGCGGTCTTGATGCGCCGCCTGCGGGTAGAAAAATCCGCATCGTCCGCAGGCAGTCGCCACAACCAGTGCATGTGCTCCGGCAGCACGACCCAGGCCAAAATCTGGAACGGTCGGCGGGCCTTTTCCTCCGCCACGCATTGCCGAAGCCGGTCGATGTGCCGCACCAGCAAATCGTTCCCCTGTCGTTGCAGCAGGTTCACGGTGAAGAACCACGTCGCGCCCGGCGTCTTGGAACGAATGTAGTTGGGCATCGCGCCATCGTATGGCGGCACCGCCGCAGGCGATTCCGCCATCCGGGTTGATGTGTCGCCGTGCGTCGGAATCGCCTGCGGCGGTTCCGACCTACGCGCCTACATCAGCTTCCAATGGACAAGCTCGCCACCCCTCAACGGCTTCACCACCGCCTCGCCAAACGCCACTTCGTCGGGAATCGTCCACGTTTCTTTCCGCAGCGTGACGCGCCCGCTGTTCCTCGGCAAACCGTAGAAATCGGCCCCGAAGAACGACGCGAAGCCCTCCAGCTTGTCCAGCGCGCCCGCGGCCTCGAAGGCTTCGGCGTACAGCTCCAGCGCCGTCAGCGCGGTGTAGCAGCCGGCGCAGCCGCACGGGTGTTCCTTCAGGTGTGCGGGGTGCGGCGCCGAGTCGGTGCCGAGGAAGAACTTGGGGCTGCCGCTGGTGGCGGCCTGCACCAGCGCCTGGCGGTGCACTTCGCGCTTGAGCACGGGCAGGCAGTAGTAGTGCGGGCGGATGCCGCCGAGGAAGATGGCGTTACGGTTGTAGAGCAGGTGGTGCGCGGTGATGGTGGCCGCCGTGTGCGCGTCGGCATCCGCCACGTACTGCGCGGCCTCCTTCGTGGTGATGTGCTCGAACACGACCTTCAGTTCCGGGAAGTCCTTGCGCAGCGGCGTCATCACGCGGTCGATGAACACGGCCTCGCGGTCGAACAGATCGATGTCGGGGTCTGTCACCTCGCCGTGCACCAGCAGCTTCAGGCCGGCGCGCTGCATGGCTTCCAGCGTCTTGTAGGTCTTGCGGATGTCGGTGACACCGGCGTCGCTGTTGGTGGTGGCGCCGGCGGGGTAAAGCTTGAGGGCGACGATACCGGCCTCGGCCGCGCGGGCGATTTCATCCGGCGGCGTGACGTCGGTCAGGTACAGCGTCATCAAGGGCTCAAACGCCATTGCTGCAGGCACCGCCTGCGCAATGCGCTCTTTATACGATAGCGCCTGCACCGTGGTGGTGACCGGCGGGCGCAGGTTCGGCATGATGATGGCGCGGCCGAACTGGGCGGCCGTGTGCGGCACCACCGAGGCCAGCGCAGCGCCGTCGCGCACATGCAGATGCCAGTCGTCGGGGCGGGTGATGGTGAGGGTTTCGGAGGCAGAAGCGGTCATGCACCAATTGTCCCACCGGTGCCTCCACCAACAGAAAAGGCCATCGCTGCAGGACGATGGCCTTTCTTGTGTTCGCGTGGCCGCGGAGCAGGCCCTCCTGGAACGCCGTGGCCGGACCTGAGCCGGCCACCAGCGTTGTCCCTCTCAGGGGGAAGGCGCGCCAGCGCCACAGGGGGAGGGTCAGTTTCTCCAGGCGCCCGGCGTCCACACCCAGGTGTTGCTGGAGGTGTTGTAGGCCCAGTAGCCCGGCACCCAGTACGCCGTGGCATGGGGCGCATTGCCCATGGTCTCGGCCTGCGGGGCCGGGATGGCGGGTGCCGCACCCTGGATCCAGCGGCCCGGCTGCCACACCCAGCGCACGCCGTCCCAGGCCCAGTAGCCGGTCAGCCAGCTGTAGCCCGCGCCGGGCGACACGCCGCGCTGCTCGTTGATGGGGCCGGGCATGGTGCGCACGTTGGCCGGTGCGGCGGCCACGGGCTGCTGCACCACCACGGCGGGCGCGGTGGGGCGCTCGACGACGACTTCGCGCGTGCGGGTCACGCAGCCGGTCAGCGCGGCCAGGGTGACGATGGCGCCCAGGGCGGCAACGCCTTTGACGGACACGGGTTGGTTGCTCTTCAACATTTTTCGCTCCTTGTCTTGGATGGCGCGGCCGCCGAAAAAGCGAAGCCGCTGAAGCGATATTGAAAAGCGCCGGCTGCACCGCCGTTGCGGGCAGCCTTCCTTGCGCCGTGAAGGACGGCACCTTCACGCCACGTAGCACAACAGGCCGGCACGCCGACCGATGTGAGCGATTGCTTACGGCTCCGCGCAAGGCCGCTCGGCACAGCGCGGCTTTGACAACCTCAGGCCGTGTAGTCGCCGCTGGCCTCGGGCTGGAACTCGATGGCGCGCACTTCCAGCGCCCCCTCCTTGCCGTCGATGCCGCGCCAGCGCGCCACCTCGCCGGCGCGCAGGCCCAGCAGCGCCGTGCCCAGGGGCGACAGCACCGAGATCATGCCCTGCGCGGCATCGGCGTCGGCCGGGTAGACCAGGGTCACGCTGCGCTCGGCACCGCCCGCCGCGTCGGCCACGCGCAGCTTGGAATACATGGTGACGATGTCGCCGGCGATCTCCTGCGGGCGCACCACCTCGGCAGCGTCGATCAGGTCCGACAGTTCCTCGGCCTGCGCCGCGGCGGCGGCGTCGGCCGACTGGCGGCGCAGCATGTTGAAGATGCGCACGTGGTCCAGGTCGGTGATGGTGCGGTTGAAATCGTTGGCGGTCATGGCAGTCTCCTGCGAAAAAGGGGTTGTCTGTGCGGTGCTGGCCGGCGGGCGGGGCAGCCGCCACGGCGTGGAATCAAGCGGATGCGCGGCGCGCCGGTGCGGTGCCCGACGATCCGGGCAGCGCTCAATCAGAGGTCGGGGGGATCGTCGGGCTCAGGAGAGTGCGGCCAGCAGGCCGGCACGGCGGGCGTGGTGCGCCCGCGCTGGCGTTCGACGGATCGTGCGCGCGCACGCCGTGGCCCCGGCCGTGGGGGCCGATGTGGCGCGCGACAGGACGCGCGTGGGGCAGGCAGGGATGGCGTGCATGGGCCGGATGATACCGCCCCGGCACCGAAAAGGCCAATGGCCGCCGCGGCGCCGGGCCGGATCGCCCGGGCGGCAGGCGCGGCGCGGCTTTCAGGGTTTCCATGCACCCGGCGGCGTCAGGCGGCGCGCCCGCCGGGGTGCGGGGCGCTTAAGATAGCGGGCGCGGCTGCACAGGCCGCGTTTTTTGTTGCCGCGTTCGCTCCGAGCCGTTTCCCTCATGTCTTCCCCCCACATACCCGATCAGCCCGCCGCCCCGGCACCGGCTGACGCCCCGACACGCGTGCCGCTGGCCATCGAGGACTGGCTGACGGTGATCATCATGGCGCTGCTGGCGCTGATTACCTTCGCCAACGTGCTGGTGCGCTATTTCACCAATGTATCGTTCGCGTGGACGGAAGAGGTGTCGGTGTTCCTGATGATCGTGCTGGCCATGGTGGCCGGTTCGGCCGCGGTGGCGCGCAACCGGCACATCCGCATCGAATTCTTTGCCGACAGCGGCCCCGAGCGGCGCCAGCGCACGCTGGCCCAGTTCGGCGCCGGGCTGGTGGCGCTGCTGTTCGCGCTGCTGGCCGTGCTGTCGGCGCGCGTGCTGTGGGACGACGTGCAGTACGGCGAAACCTCGCCCGGCATCGGCGTGCCGCAGTGGTGGTACACGATGTGGCTGCCGATCCTCAGCGTGGCCATCATGGGCCGCGCCATCGGCCTGATGCTGCGCGGCGGCCGCGCCGCGGCCGACAGCGTCGATCTGCCCACCTCGCCCGAGGTGCGTGCCGAGGAGCATGCGCCATGATCGCCACGCTGCTCTTTGCGCTTTTCATCATCACCATGCTGATGGGCGTGCCCATCGGTGCCTCGCTGGGCCTGGCCGGCGCGGCGGCCATTGCGCTGGCGAATGCCCAGGCGCCGTGGTTCGGCCTGCTGGCGGTGCCGCAGAACTTCTACGCCGGCCTGGGCAAGTACCCGCTGCTGGCCATCCCGATGTTCGTGCTGGTCGGCTCGATCTTCGACCGCTCGGGCGTGGCGCTGCGGCTGGTCAACTTCGCCATCGCGCTGGTGGGGCGCGGGCCGGGCATGCTGCCGCTGGTGGCGATCGCGGTCGCGATGTTCCTGGGCGGCATCTCGGGCTCCGGCCCGGCCAACGCGGCGGCCGTGGGCGGCGTGATGATCGCCGCCATGCACCGCGCCGGCTATCCGGCGCCCTATTCGGCCAGCGTGGTGGGCGCGGCGGCGGCCACCGACATCCTGATCCCGCCCTCGGTGGCGTTCATCGTGTATTCGGTGCTGGTACCGGGCGCGTCGGTGCCGGCGCTGTTCGCCGCCGGCATGGTGCCGGGCGTGCTGGCCGGGCTGGCGCTGATCATTCCGGCCGTGTGGATGGCGCGCCGCCACGGCATGGGACACCTCGAATCGGGCCTGCCGCGCCCGCCGCTGCTCAAGAGCTTCGTCGAAGCCATCTGGGGCCTGGCCGCGCCGGTGCTGATTCTGGGCGGCATGCGGATGGGCTGGTTCACGCCCACCGAGGCGGCCGTGGTGGCCGTGTTCTACGGCCTGTTCGTCGGCATGTTCGTGCACCGCACGATGACGCTGCGCGATCTGTTCCCGATCCTCAAGGAATCGGGCGAGCTGTCGGCCGTGATCCTGCTGGTGGTGTCGCTGGCGGGCATCTTCGCGTTCTCGCTCTCCACGCTGGGCGTGATCGACCCAATCACCAACGCCATCATCCACTCGGGCCTGGGCGAATACGGCGTGCTGGCGCTGCTGATGGTGATGCTGATCACGCTGGGCATGTTCCTCGACGGCATCTCGATCTTCCTGATCTTCGTGCCGATCCTGTGGCCCATCATGCAGCACTACCAGTGGGACCCGGTGTGGTTCGGCGTGCTGCTGACGCTGAAAGTGGCGCTGGGCCAGTTCACGCCGCCGCTGGCGGTCAACCTGATGGTGTCGTGCCGCATTGCCAATGTGCGCATGGAAGAAACCATCCGCTGGGTCTGGCCGATGCTGTTGGCCATGGGGCTGGTGATGGTGGCCGTCATCATCTGGCCGCAGCTGGCGCTGTGGCTGCCGCGCGTGCTGGGGTATTGATTTTCAAGTGTTTTCGGCCTGTAGCGCCCATCTGGCGGGCGCAAGCAGCTCTTTTTTTCATAGTGAACCGCAAGGAGACTGAACCCATGAAACTTCGCCGCACTCTGCTCACCCTGGCTGCTGCCGCCACCGCGCTGGCCGCCACCACCTTCTCGCTGCCGGCCGCCGCGCAGAACTACAAGTCCGAATACCGCATGTCGCTGGTCGTCGGCCCGGCCTTCCCGTGGGGCAAGGGCGGCGAGATCTGGGCCAACAAGGTCAAGGAAAAGACCAACGGCCGCATCAACATCAAGCTGTATCCCGGCGTGTCGCTGATCCAGGGCGACCAGACGCGCGAGTTCAGCGCGCTGCGCCAGGGCGTGATCGACATGGCCGTGGGCTCCACCATCAACTGGTCGCCGCAGGTGCGCCAGCTCAACCTGTTCTCGCTGCCCTTCCTGATGCCGGACTACGCCGCCATCGACGCGCTGACCACGGGCGACGTCGGCAAGCAGATGTTCACCATCCTCGAGAAGGCCGGCGTGGTGCCCCTGGCCTGGGGCCTGAACGGCTACCGCGAGCTGAGCAACTCCAAGCACCCCATCAAGTCGCCCGCCGACCTGAAGGGCCTGAAGATCCGCGTCGTCGGCTCGCCGCTGTTCCTCGAGACCTTCACCGCCCTGGGCGCCAACCCGACGCAGATGAGCTGGGCCGACGCCCAGCCCGCGCTGGCCAGCGGTGCCGTGGACGGGCAGGAAAACCCCATGAGCATCTTCACCGCCGCCAAGCTGCACACCGTGGGCCAGAAGCACCTGACGATGTGGGGCTACATCGCCGACCCGCTGGTGTTCGTGGTGAACAAGCAGGTGTGGGAGTCGTGGACGCCGGCCGACCGCGAGCTGGTGCGCCAGGCCGCCATCGAGGCCGGCCAGGAGCAGATCGCCATTGCGCGCAAGGGCCTCATCGAGCCCGGCCAGCCGCTGCTGAAGGACATCGCCGCCATGGGCGTGCAGATCACGCACCTGAGCCCGGCCGAGCGCGACGCCTTCGTCAAGGCCACGCGCCCGGTGTACGACAAGTGGAAGAACCAGATCGGCGCCGACCTGGTGAACCAGGCCGAGAAGGCTATCGCGGCGCGCAAGAAGTAAGGCCCGCGCCAGCGCCGCACGAAGCCCCGCGATGCGGGGCTTTTTTTGGTTCCGGCGCCAGTCGCCATGGTCGCCATTGCCTCATATACTCCCCGCATTTCAGGCTGCTAGCGCCATATCGGCGGGCGCTGACGGAACATACTCCCCTGCATCATGAAAAAAGACGGCCGAGGCCGTCTTGTGCGCGGTGTGCGGGCGCCGCCGCTCAGTGCTGCAGGATCTTGCTGAGGAAATCCTTGGTGCGCGGCTGGCGGCCTTCGGGGTTGCCGAAGAACTCGTCCTTGCTGCAGTCTTCCAGCACCTTGCCGCCGACGTCGATGAACACCACGCGGTTGGCCACCTTGCGGGCAAAGCCCATCTCGTGCGTGACCACCAAAGAACGGCATTCTACGGACGTGCGGCCACAGGATAAACCCTTGGTCGCGCCGCCGGGCACTTTGCTTTTCATAGCTGCTTGCGCATGTTTGCAAACGATTTCAGATGCAAATGCCTTGAATATCGCCGTGCAGCAGGCGCCAGCAGCTATTGTTTTTGCTTGATGACCAAGAAGTCTCACATGACACGCGGACCGCATCCGCTGTGTGGGAGCCTTGTTGCCAATCAAGTGTCCTGATTGTCCGCACTCTGCTGCAGCGCCCACATGCGCGCATAGCGCCCGTGCGCGGCCAGCAGCGCGAAGTGCGTGCCGCGCTCGATGATGCGGCCGGCCTCCATCACCAGGATTTCGTGCGCATCGACCACGGTGGACAGCCGGTGCGCGATGACCAGCGTGGTCTTGCCGCGCGCGGCGCTGCGGATCTCGGCCTGGATGGCGCGCTCGTTGGCCGAATCGAGCGCACTGGTGGCCTCGTCGAAGATCAGCACCGGCGGGTCCTTCAGCAGCGTGCGGGCGATGGCCACGCGCTGCTTCTCGCCGCCGGAGAGCTTCAGGCCGCGCTCGCCCACCATCGTCGCGTAGCCCCTGGGCGTGCTCATGATGAAGTCGTGGATGTGCGCGGCGCGCGCGGCCTGCTCCACCTCGGCATCGGTGGCGTCGGGCCGGCCGTAGCGGATGTTGTAGGCCACCGTGTCGTTGAACAGTACCGTGTCCTGCGGCACGATGCCGATGGCGCGGCGCACGCTGGCCTGCGTGACGCTGCGGATGTCCTGGCCGGCGATGAGGATGCGACCGCCGCCGATGCCGGGCCGCCCCAAGTCGGCGGCAGCCCACTCGGGGGGCAGCGCAGCATGCGAAGCAGCGGAGCGTGGGGGCGCGTTACCGACGTCGTAAAAGCGATAGAGCAGTCGCGCCAAGGTGGACTTGCCCGAGCCAGACGGCCCCACCACCGCCACCGTCTTGCCGGCTGGAATCTCGAAGCTCACGTCGTGCAGGATTTGGCGCGCCGGCTCGTAGGCGAAATCGACATGCTCGAAGCGCACGTCCACCGGGCCGTTGGTGTGCAGTGCCTCGGCGCCGGGCGCGTCAGCCACCTCGCGCTCGCGGTCCATCAGCGTGAACATCTTGTCCAGGCCGGTCAGGTTCTGCTTGATCTCGCGGTAGATCACGCCCAGGAAGTTGAGCGGGATGTAGAGCTGGATCATGAAGGCGTTGACCATCACCAGGTCGCCCAGCGTCAGCCGCCCATCCACCACGCCCTGCGTGGCGCGCCACAGCATGGCCACCAGGCCGATGGCGATGATGAGCTGCTGCCCGGTGTTCAGCACCGACAGCGAGGTTTGCGCCTTCAGGCGCGAGCGGCGCAGCTGCTCCAGGCTTTCGTCGTAGCGGCGCGCCTCGAACTCCTCGTTGTTGAAGTACTTGACGGTCTCGTAGTTCAGCAGCGAATCGATGGCCTTGGTGTGCGCGGCCGAGTCGTACAGGTTGGCCTCGCGCCGGAACTTGGTGCGCCACTCGGTCACCGTCACGGTGAACACCACGTAGCAAACCAGCGCCGCGCCGGTGATCCAGGCAAAGCCGGCGTCGAACTTCACGGCCAGGATCGACAGCACCATCGCCACCTCGATGATCGTGGGCACGATGGAATACAGCGAGAACGACACCAGAGATTCGATGCCGCGCACGCCGCGCTCGATGTCGCGCGTCATGCCGCCGGTCTGGCGCTCCAGGTGAAAGCGCAGGCTCAGGCTGTGCAGGTGCTCGAAGGTCTGCAGCGCGATCTGCCGGCTGGCGCCCTGCGTGGCCTTGGCGAACACCAGTTCGCGCAGCTCGGTGAAGGCGCTGGTCATCAGCCGCAGCGCGCCGTAGGCCAGCAGCAGGCCGACCGGCACCACCAGCAGTGCCGCCGGGTCGCCGGGCTTGAGCGTCATGCGGTCGATCAGCTCCTTCAGCAGCAGCGGCACGCTGACGTTGGCCACCTTGGCGCCGATGACGAACAGCAGCGCCGCCGCCACGCGCCACTTGTATTGCCACAGGTAGGGCAGCAGGCGCCCCAGCGTGCGCCAGTCGGAGCGCGGCCCGCTGGGCGCCTCGGCAACAGGAAGGGAACGGGACAAATCGCGGCCACCGCGCATCGTGGACAATCTCTTTCTTGTTCAAAAACTCAGACGTGCAGCGGCCGAAAAAGCCGCTGCACGCCCTTGGGGCGACGGGCCTGCGAGCAGGCCACGCCAGTGAACGCCCTGGAGCGGGCTTGGCCCGGCCAGTGGCGTTGTCCCCCTCCCGCAGGAGAGGGGGAAGGCGCGCCAGCGCCTCAGGGGGTGTTTACCGGATTTTGCCCATGTCGCACCTCTCCAACTCCGTCACCACCCACCTGCGCGCGCCGAACACGGCGCCGGTCGATGCACCCGAGGCCCAGGTGCCGGCCGATCATGAACTGGTACTCAAGGTGATTCCGCTGCCGGGCGATGCGAATGCCAACGGCGACATCTTCGGCGGCTGGGTGATGGCGCAGGTGGATCTGGCCGGCTCGGTGCTGCCGGCGCGCTATGCGCAGGGGCGCATGGCCACGGTGGCGGTGAACCAGTTCATCTTCAGGGCGCCGGTGCGCGTGGGCGACATCCTGTCGTTCTACGCCAAGATGGAGCGCATCGGCCGCACCTCGATGACGGTGAACGTGGGCGTGTACGCCGAGCGCTTCAACAACCAGGGGCGCTACATCAAGGTGACCGAGGCGCAGCTGACCTACGTCGCCATCGACGACGAGGGCAAGCCGCGGCCGGTGCCGCGCACGGACGACTGATATCTCTCAGGCAGCGTTGTGGGAGCGGGCTTGCCCGCGATGAGGCGCCTCGTCGCCACCAACGCTTGATCGCGGGCAAGCCCGCTCCCACACAGCGGATGCGATCCGCGCCTCATCGGAGACTTCTGGATGGTCAAGCTTTTCTGAAAGCAAATTCGCATGTGGGCGCTGTGGCACCTTGCCACGGAAGCTGGAAGGCCGCCGCACTGGGGGGACCTTCCAGATTTTTTTGATGGTCAAAAAAGTCTTTGGCGCCCAATTAACGGGCGCAAGCAGCTATTTTCTTATGAGTGCCATGTGGCTCCAAATGGCTATCGCTTGTTTTCAGCCGTCAAGCCCATGGTGAAGCGCGGCTGCGCTGCTGACGCAGCGGCCGATTTCAGCACTTGCTGAAATCGGGCTTGCGCTTTTATCGAAAGCTGCTGCGCGCCGCACTGCGGCTCCGTTGCTGACGCAACGGCCGATTTCAGCACTTGCTGAAATCGGGCTTGCGCTTTTATCGAAAGCTGCTGCGCGCCGCACTGCGGCTCCGTTGCTGACGCAACGGCCGATTTCAGCACTTGCTGAAATCGGGCTTGCGCTTTTCCATGAAGGCGGTCATGGCTTCGCGGGCGGCGGGTTCGCCCAGCATGCGGGCAAAGTGCGCGCCTTCCTGGTCCATGCGGTGCAGGATTTCGCCCAGGTAGCCGCCCTTCATCAGCGCCTTGGTGGTGATCAGGCTGGGCAGGGGCTTGGCGGCCAGCTTGCGGGCCTGTTGCTGTGCGTAGGCGTTCGCCTCGGTGGGCGGCAGCACGCGGTTGACCAGGCCGACTTCGAGCGCCGCCTCGGCCATGAAGGGTTCGCCCAGCAGCAGCGCCTCGGCCGCACGGTGGTGGCCGAACATGCGCGGCGCCAGCAGGCTGCTGGCCGCCTCGGGCACCAGGCCGAGATTGACGAAGGGCATCGAAAACGCCGCGTTGTCGCCGGCATACACCAGGTCGCAGTGGAACAGCATGGTGGTGCCGATGCCCACCGCCGGGCCGCACACGGCGGCGATCAGCGGCTTGGGAAAGGCGGCGATGCCGCGCAGGAAGCGGAACACCGGCGAATCGTCGCCCGCCGGCTTGTTCTTGAGGAAGTCCTCGATGTCGTTGCCGGCCGAGAACACCGTCTCGTGTCCCTGGATGACGACCACGCGCGTGGCCGCGTCGTCGGTCGCCTGCGCAATGGCGGTGGCCAGCGCGTCGTACATGGCGACGTTGATGGAGTTCTTGCGCTCCACGCGGTTGAAGGTGAGCGTGAGGACGCCGGCGTCTTGGTGTTGGAGGATTTCGGACATGGTTCTTGGTGGGTGTTGGGTGAGGATGCGTTTCAAACAGCCGGACGCAGAGGACGCAGAGGTTTCGCAGAGGACGCAGAAAAGAAATACCAAACAAGGCTCTGAACGTTTCCCGAGGCGCCGGCCCGCTGCGATGCAAAACAAAGTATTTCTGTCGTCTTTTGCGTCCTCTGCGAAACCTCTGCGTCCTCTGCGTCCGGTATTCGGTTTTCGGTATTCCGGGCTTCACTCCTTGTAATACACGATCTGGTGCGTGGTCGCCAGCAGGTGCCCGGCCTCGTTCCACAGCTCGGCGCTCTGGTCGAAGTAGCCGTTGAAGAACGACTGCGCACGGGCCTGGCCCAGCAGGTAGCCCTCGCCGGTGGCGGCCAGCTCGGCGGCGCTGGCGTGGAAGTAGACCGTCATCGACACGGTGCCGATGGGCGTCATGCGCGCGCGGCGGCGCCAGATGCGCGGGAAGAAGGCGTCGGCCAGCGCCGTCAGGCTCAGAAAGTCGAGCGGGCGCGGCGGGTCGTCGCGCAGCCACAGCTGGGTCAGGCTGTCGGCCTCGGTGCCGTCCCAGTGCTGCGGGATGGCGCCGGCCACGGGGCGCATGTCGTAGCGGCCGACCCAGCTCACCCGGTCGGTGAAGGGCGCGCGCGGCACGTCGGTGGCCGCGGCGACGGCGGGCATGGGTGCGTCGACCGCGTTCCAGGTGTCGCGCCGCAGCGCGGTGACGGCGCTGGCGGTGAGCATGACCGCATCGACGCCGTCGGCGCCGGTCTGCGTCATCGTCACCGTCCAGTGCTGGGTCGAGCGGTTGGTGCGCGCGGGCCGCGCCTCGACGCGGAAGGGCGCATCGGCCAGCGCGGCCGCAAAGTTGACGGTGAGCGCCACCGGCTCGCCCAGCCGCTCGGGGTGGGCCAGCACGGCAGCCAGCGCCTGCGCCGCCGTGACGCCGCCGAACGGCCCCACCATGTTGGCGTAGGCCGGGTGCGGGCGGCCTTCGAACTGGCGCGCCGATGCGCGGCCGTGCTCGTCCACGCTGGCCACCAGCGCGTCGAGGGCGACGGCTTCGTCGAACGGATGGGTGATGAGCAGCTTGGGGCGGGTCATGGGCGCGAAGTTAGCACGCGGCACGGCACGCTGTTGTCACGCGGGCGCCTGCGCCACGCGCTGCGGCAGCGCACGCAGGGCCTGCAGCGTGTGGGGCCACAGGTCGGCCTGGTGGCGGCGGTGGAACCAGCCCAGGTGGCCGATGCGCGCCAGGGCATGGTCTTGCGGCGTCACGCGCTCGATGGCGTGCGGCGCGTTGGCGTACAGCGCCAGCAGGCTTTGCGTGCCGGGCAGGGTCATCATCTCGTCGTCGCTGATCGACAGCGCCAGGATGGGAAAGCACACCGCCGCGTAGCGCTGGCGCGCGGCCGGCCCCTCGCTGCCGCTGTAGTCGGGGTGCAGGCACCAGCGGCGCCACTGGCGGATCACGCCGGCTGGCAAGTCGCCCACCGCGCCGATGCGCTTGCCGGGGAAGTAGCCGAACAGCGGCGTGAGCACCGGCACCAGGCCGTGCCACATGAACAGCACCCGCCGCCGCAGTTGCGGCGCGTTCTGGCGCCAGTAGCCGCTGCCGGCGGCCACGGCCAGCAGACCGTCGATGTGGTCGGTGCGCTCGAACAGGCCGGGCAACTGCGCGCCCAGGCTGTGGCCGATCAGCCGCAGCGGCAGTTCAGGCGCCAGCGCGTGCAGGTACTGCGTGGCGGCTTCGTAATCGGCGCGCCAGTCGTGCAGCGTGGCATCGACATGGCGCACGCGCCGGTGCTGCAGCAAGGCCAGCGAATCGGCATGGCCGCGGTAGTCGAAGGTGAGCACGCGCACGCCCTGCGTGGCCAGCCAGGCGGCGAAGTCGGCGTAGTAACGCTGCGGCACGCCCATGGCCGCGCCGATGACGGCCTGCAGCGTGGTGGGCGTGCCGGCTGGTGGCTCGAACACGCGCGCCGCCACGTGGCCGCCGCGCGGGGTGTGGAGGTGCAGGGTGTTCATCGACGGTGGTGCTCAGTGGCGGGATCGGGCTGCGGGCTGTGTGGGAGCGGGCTTGCCCGCGATGGCGGCTTGTGGCACGGCGATGCGCCGATCGCGGCCAAGGCCGCTCCCACATGCAAGCATTAAGGAAAAATCAGGGGGTATGCGCTCCTTGCGCCCACTGGACGAGCGCTGTCGGCATGCATGCATGGGAGTATGCGAAATGCCATCCCCAGCGCTCCGGGGATGGCAGTGCCCCCTGCGCTCACACCCGCTCGAAGATGCCCGCCGCGCCCTGCCCCATGCCCACGCACATGGTGACCATGCCGTATTTCTTGTTGTGGCGGCGCAGCGCGTGAACCACGGTGGCCGAGCGGATGGCGCCGGTGGCGCCCAGCGGGTGGCCCAGCGCGATGGCGCCGCCCATCGGGTTGACCTTGGCGGGGTCGAGCCCGAGCGTGTTGACCACCGCCAGCGACTGCGCGGCGAAAGCTTCGTTCAGCTCGTACCAGTCGATCTGGTCGTGCGTCAGGCCGGCGGACTTCAGCGCGGCCGGAATCGCCTCGATGGGGCCAATGCCCATGATGTGCGGCGGCACGCCACGCGACGCGTAGCTGACGAAACGCGCCAGCGGCGTCAGGCCAAAGCGCTTGACAGCGGCCTCGCTGGCCACGATCAGCGCACCCGCGCCGTCGCTGGTCTGCGAGCTGTTGCCCGCCGTCACCGAGCCGCGCGCGGCGAACACGGTGCGCAGCCTGGCCAGGCCTTCGAGCGACGTGTCGGGGCGAGGGCCTTCGTCGATGTCCACGGTGCGTTCGCTCGTCGTGACCTCGGCGGTCTTCAGGTTGACGCTGCGTTCGGTCACGGTGACGGGCGTGATCTCGTCCTTGAACTCGCCTTGTTGAATAGCCTTCAGCGCGCGCTGGTGCGATTCGAGGGCGAAGGCGTCCTGCGCCTGGCGCGACACCTTCCACTGCTGCGCCACCTTCTCGGCCGTCAGGCCCATGCCGTAGGCGATGCCGTAGTCGTCGACGTTGCTGGTGTTCTTGAAGATCTCGGGCGAGAGCGAGGGCGCGTTGCCCATCATGGGCACCATGCTCATGCTTTCGACACCGGCGGCGACCATGACCTCGGCCTCGCCCACGCGGATGCGGTCGGCCGCCATGGCCACGGCCGACAGGCCCGAGGCGCAGAAACGGTTGACGGTGATGCCGCCCACGCTCTTGGGGTAGCCCGCCAGCACGTTGGCCACGCGCGCCACGTTCAGGCCCTGCTGGGCCTCGGGGATGGCGCAGCCGGCGATCACGTCCTCAATGGCGGCCGGGTCGAGGCCGGGGGCCTGCTTGAGCACCTCGCGCAGCGCGTGTGCCAGCAGGTCGTCGGGGCGGGTGTGCTTGAAGTAGCCCCGGTGCGAGCGCCCGATGGGCGTGCGGGTGGCGGCGACGATGTAGGCGTCCTGGATTTGTTTGCTCATGGCGAAACTCCGTGGGTGTTCAAGGCCCTCGTGCGGGGTGAGGGTTGGGGTAATGGCGCGGCGGTCGAAGGGCGGGCTTGGGTAGCCCCCTTCCCAGCCTTCCCCCAGCGGGGGAAGGAGTTCGTGGCAAGCCGCTGTGCAGTCACGGCGTGCCCTTTTCGTTTCTCTCCCTCCCCCTCTGGGGGAGGGTTGGGGTGGGGGCCGCGCCCGCCAATGATTCGAGTCGATCGAGGATGCTCACCAGCACTCCCTCCATATTCACGAACGGCGCATCGGTAGCGACGCGCAGCACCGTGAAGCCTTGCGACCGGAAAAAGGCATCCCGTCTGTCGTCATACGCTTGCTGGTTCGCATGCTGCGAGCCATCCAGTTCGACGATCAGCCGGGGCGCCAGGCAGGCGAAGTCGGCGACGTAGCCGCCCAAGGGGTGCTGGCGGCGGAACTTCACACCCAGTTGCTCGCCGCGCAGGCGCGACCACAGCGCGCGCTCGGCGTCGGTCATCGCCCGGCGCAATGCCGGCGCGTTTCGACGAGCGGAAAGCGTAGTCTGGTGTTGCATGTGGGGTGGCCCCCATCCCAGCCTTCCCCCAGAGGGGGAAGGAGCGGGACGGGCAGATCAGTTACGCACCGGCTTGCCCGTCGCCAGCATCCCCATGATCCGCTCATGCGTCTTGGGATGGCCCAGCAGCGAGGTGAAGGCCTGGCGCTCCAGCGTCATCAGGTATTCCTCGCTCACCAGCGTGCCGGGGTCGACGTCGCCGCCAGTCACCACGTGGGCGATCTTCAGCGCGATGTCGAAGTCGTGCTGGCTAATGAAGCCGCCGTCGCGCATGTTCACCAGCTGGCCGGTAATGGTGGCCTTGCCGTCGCGCCCGGCCACGGGGAACAGGCGCTTGAGCGGCGGGCGGTAGCCGCCTTCGTACATCGCCCTGGCCTGCTGGATGGCCACGTACAGCAGCTCGTCCTTGTGCGGCACGATGGTGTCGCTCCACAGCAGGTAGCCGAGCTTGCGCGAATCCAGCGCGCTCATGCCGACCTTGGCCATGGCGGCGGCCGTGAAGCCTTCGGTCAGAAAGGGCAGCAGGTCCTTGCCGGTGCTGGCCTGCGCGTTCTCGGCCGCGCGGCGGGCGATGTAGGCCAGGCCGCCGGCGCCCGGCACCAGGCCCACGCCGACTTCGACCAGGCCGATGTAGCTCTCCATGATGGCCACGCGCTTCGCGCAATGCACCGCCATCTCGCAGCCTCCCCCCAGCGCCATGCCGCGGATGGCGGCCACGGTGGGCACGTTGGCGTAGCGCAGGCGCAGCATCAGCTCCTGCAGTTCCTTTTCCATCGAATCGACCAGGCCCGCGCCGCCGGCCACGTAGCCGGGCAGCATGGCCTGCAGGTCGGCACCGACGCTGAACGGGTCGTCGCCCGGCCAGACAACTAAGCCCTTGTAGTCGGCCTCGGCCAGGTTGATGGCTTCCATCAGGCCCTCGCCCGCGTCAGGGCTGATGGCGCGCATCTTGGTCTTGAGCGTGGCGATCACCACCTCGTCGTCCAGCGTCCAGACGCGGATGGCGTCGGTCTCCAGCAGCGTCTTGCCGGCCGTGTCGGGGCGCGGACCGGCCTCGCCCCGCAGCAGTTCGGGAAACAGCTGGCGCTCATACACCGGCAGCTGGCGGCGCGGCTCGAACTGGCCCGTGGTCGGGTTCCACGAACCCTGCTCGGTGTGCACGCCGCCGGCCTCGGCCACCGGGCCCTTGAACACCCACTCGGGCAGCGGCTGCTTGCTCAGCGCCTTGCCGGCGTCGATGTCTTCCTGAACCATCTTCGCCACGTCGAGCCAACCGGCCTCCTGCCACAGCTCGAACGGACCCTGCTTCATGCCGAAGCCCCAGCGCATGGCCTGGTCGACGTCGCGTGCGGTCTCGGCGATGTCCTTCAGGTGCACGGCGGCGTAGTGGAAGCCGTTGCGCAGGATGGCCCACAGGAACTGGCCCTGCGGGCCTTCGCTGTCACGCAGCAGCCTCAGGCGCTCGCCCGCGGGCTTGCGCAGCATGCGGCCGTAGACCTCGTTGGCCTTCTCCCCGCTGGGCACGTACTCGCCCTGTTCCAGGTCGAAGCGCAGGATGTCGCGGCCCTGCTTCTTGTAGAAGCCGGCCTTCGCCTTCTGGCCCAGGTGGCCGGATTCGATCAGCTTCTGCAGCACCGGCGGCGTGCCGAAGCTGCCGTAGAACGAATCCATTTTCTCGTCCAGGTTGTCCTGCAGCGTCCTGATGACGTGGCCCACGGTGTCCAGGCCCACCACGTCGATGGTGCGGAAGGTGCCGCTTGAGGCGCGGCCCAGGCGCTTGCCGGTCAGGTCGTCGACGACGTCGAAGGTCAGGCCGTATTTCTCGACCTCCTTCATCGTCGTCAGCATGCCGGCGATGCCGATGCGGTTGGCGATGAAGTTGGGCGTGTCCTTGGCGCGCACCACGCCCTTGCCGAGCGCGGTGGTGACGAAGGCCTCGAGCTGGTCCAGCACTTCCGGCCGCGTCGTCGGCGTGGCGATCAGCTCCACCAGCACCATGTAGCGCGGCGGGTTGAAGAAGTGGATGCCGCAGAAGCGCGGACGCAGCGCCTCGGGCAGGGCTTCGCTCAAGCGGGTGATCGACAAGCCCGAGGTGTTGCTGGCCACGATGGCGTGCTTGGCCACGTGCGGGGCAATCCTGGCGTACAGATCGCTCTTCCAGTCCATGCGCTCGGCGATGGCCTCGATGATCAGGTCGCAACCCTTCAGCTTCTTCAGGTCGTCGTCGTAGTTGGCGACCTCGATCAGCTCGGCGTCTTCGGCCACGCCCAGCGGCGCGGGCTTGAGCTTCTTCAGGTTGTCGATGGCCTTGAGCGCGATGGCGTTCTTGGGGCCTTCCTTGGCGGCCAGGTCGAACAGGATGACCGGCACCTTGCAGTTGACGAGATGGGCGGCGATCTGCGCGCCCATCACGCCGGCGCCGAGCACGGCGACTTTCTTGACGTTGAATCGGGACATGGTGGATTCCTTCACTGGACGCGCGTCCAGGTTTGCGTGCGGCCAAAGGGGCCGATGCTGCCGCGCACTTCGAGTCGTTGGCCGCCGTCGATGGGCGTCAGGCGCAGGCGGTAGTCGCTGCCCTTCTCGGGGTCGAGCACGCGGCCGCCTTCCCACACGTCCTTGCCTTCGGCCTTCTTCGCGCCACGGATGATTTCGAGGCCCTCCATGGGCTTGTCCTTGCGGTCGCCTTCGCACTTGTCGCACACGGCGCCGGGCTGGGCATCCTTCTTCAGCACCTTCTCGATGCGGCCGGTAAGCACGCCGTTGGCCTCGGTGATGACCACCTGCGCCTTCGGCTCCTTGGTGGCGTCGTCGATGCTGCGCCAGGTGCCCACCGGGGTCATCTGGGCGTGCGCCGCACCGCCGAAAACTATCAATACAATAGCTGCCAGCGCTTTATGGTCGGGCGCTGAAGCCCGATTTGGCTTGAAATCCATCATGTCAGCGCCGCGTCGGTGTCGAGCAGGTTGGCCACGCCCGAGCGCGCGGTGCGCATCAGGCTCGCGGTCTCGGGGAACAGGCGCGCGAAGTAGAAGCGCGCGGTCTGCAGCTTGGCGGTGTAGAACGGGTCGGTGCTGCCTTCGCCGATCTTCTTCAGCGCCACGCTGGCCATGCGCGCGAAGAAGTAGCCGAACACCAGGTGGCCCGCCACGCGCAGGTAGTCGACACTGGCGCCGCCCACCTCGTCGGCGTTGACGAAGCCCTTGAAGCCGATCTCGGTGGTGAACTTCGTCATCTGGTCGGCCAGGGTGGCCAGCGGGTTGATGAACTCGGCCATCTTCTCGTTCACGCCTTCCTCGGCGATCAGGGCCTCGATCTGCTTGCCGAACTTCTTCAGCGTGGCGCCCTGGTTCTGCAGGATCTTGCGGCCCAGCAGGTCGAGCGACTGCACGGTGTTGGTGCCTTCGTAGATCATGTTGATGCGCGCGTCGCGCACGAACTGCTCGGCGCCCGTCTCGTGGATGTAGCCGTGGCCGCCGAACACCTGCATGCAGTGGTTGGTGGCGGCAAAGCCGTTGTCGGTCAGGAAGGCCTTCACGATGGGCGTGAGCAGGCCCAGGATTTCCTCGCTGTCCTTGCGCACCTTGTCGTCGGGGTGGTGGTGCGCCTTCTCGGCGATCATGGCGCCGTACATGGCCATGGCGCGGCCGCCCTCGGCGTAGGCCTTGGCCGTCAGCAGCATCTTGCGCACGTCGGGGTGCACGATGATCGGGTCGGCCGGTTTGTCCTTGGCCTTGGTGCCCGACAGGCTGCGCATCTGCAGGCGCTCCTTGGCGTAGGCCAGCGCGTTCTGGTAGGCCACTTCGGTCAGGCCGAGCGACTGGTTGCCGACCCCCAGGCGCGCGGTGTTCATCATCACGAACATGGCCTGCAGGCCCTTGTTGGGCTCGCCCACCAGGGTGCCGATGGCGCCGTCCAGGCTGAGCTGCGCGGTGGCGTTGGCGTGGATGCCCATCTTGTGCTCCAGGCCGGTGCAGAAGATGGGGTTGCGCTCGCCCAGGCTGCCGTCCGGCTTGACGTGGTACTTGGGCACCAGGAACAGGCTGATGCCCTTGCTGCCCTTGGGCGCATCGGGCAGGCGGGCCAGCACCAGGTGGATGATGTTGGGCGCCAGGTCGTGCTCGCCGGCGCTGATGAAGATCTTGTTGCCGGTGACACGATAGGTGCCGTCGCCCTGCGGCTCGGCGCGGGTGGTGAGCAGGCCGAGGTCGGTGCCGCAGTGCGGCTCGGTCAGGCACATGGTGCCGGTCCATTCGCCGCTGACGAGCTTGGGCAGGAAGGTCTTCTTCTGCTCGTCGGTGCCGTGCGCGTGCAGCGCCTCGTAGGCGCCGTGCGACAGGCCTGGGTACATGGTCCAGGCCTGGCTGGCGCTGTTCAGCATCTCGTAGAAGCACTGGTTGATCAGCAGCGGCAGGCCCTGGCCGCCGTACTCGGGGTCGCACGACAGCGCGGCCCAGCCGCCTTCGACGAACTGGGCGTAGGCGTCCTTGAAGCCGGTGGGGGTGGTCACTTCGTGCGTGGCCTTGTCGAGCGTGCAGCCCTCGGCATCGCCGCGCAGGTTGAGCGGCTGCACCACCTCGGCGGCGAACTTGCCGCCTTCTTCCAGCACGGCATTCAGCGTGTCGGCGTCGAGGTCGGCGTGCTTGGGCAGGGCCTTGAATTCGTCAACGACGTTGAGCACCTCGTGCATCACGAATTGCATGTCGCGCAGCGGGGGGGTGTAGATGGGCATGGCGAAATCGCTCCAGAAGAAAGGCGAGAGGTTGAAGGGGCATCAGGCACGGTAGCGCGCCAGGATGTTGTGAAAGCCCTGGACGGCGCGCTCGAGCGCGCCCGGGCGTTGCAGGAAACGGGCTTCGTAATGCAGCACCAGGATCAGGCCGTGGATCTCGAAGGCGACCTGGTGTTCGTCGACATCGGCCGCCAGGTGGCCCTGCTCGCGCGCCTGGGCAATGGCGCGGGTGAAGGCGGCCATCCAGGTTTCGACCGCCTCGATCAGCGCATCGCGCACCGGCCCGGGCCGGTCGTCGAACTCGATCGCGCCGCTGATGAAGATGCAGCCCGAATCCAGCTCGGCGCTGGTGAAGCGCATCCAGTGCTTGAACAGCGCCTGCAGGCGCGGCAGGCCGCGCGGCTGCTCCATCGCGGGCTGGAAAACCTCGCGCTCGAAGCGGGCGTAGTATTCGCGCACCACCGAGATCTGCAGTTCGTCGCGCGAGCCGAAGTGCGCGAACACGCCCGACTTGCTCATCTCCATGGCCTCGGCCAGCGCGCCGATGGACAGGCCCTCCAGCCCCACCTGCGCGGCCATGCGCAGCGCCGTGTCGACGATGGCGGCCTTGGTCTGCTGGCCCTTCGGCAAGGCACGGGCCCTGGCCTGCGGCGCAGGCGCGATGGTGAGCGGCGGGGTACGGGACACGGCTTGAAATAAAACGAACGGTCGTTCTATTCTGCCCTATCCCCTGGAGGGCGCCAAGCGCTTCATTCCCCGCGAACATGGGTGTTTACCCTGAATTAATACCTGCACCCGTATAGGCGCGCAGTTCTGACTTGCCTATGCCTTGAACGCCACCACGCGCTGGCGCTGCTGGCCCAGGCCGTCGATGCCGAGCGTCATCACATCGCCCTTCTTCAGGTAGCGCGGTGCCGGCTGGCCCTGCGCATCGCGCAGCCCCATGCCCACACCCGGCGGCGTGCCGGTGGTCAGCACGTCGCCCGCCTCCAGCGTGATGAAGCGGCTGACGTAGCTGATCAGCCGCGCCACGCCGAACACCATGGTGCACGTGTCGCCGGTCTGCATGCGCTGGCCGTTCAGGTCGAGCCACAGGCCCAGGCGCTGCGGGTTGGGCACCTCGTCGCGCGTCACCAGCCAGGGGCCGATGGGGCCGAAAGTGTCGCAGCCCTTGCCCTTGTCCCAGGTGCCCCCGCGCTCGATCTGGAATGCGCGCTCGCTCACGTCGTTGACCACGCAGTAGCCGGCCACGTGCGCCAGCGCGTCCTTCAGCGCCACGTGGCGCGCGGTGCGGCCGATGACGACGCCCAGTTCCACCTCCCAGTCGCTCTTCTTCGAGCCCTTGGGCAGCATCACGTCGTCATCCGGCCCCTGGATACAGGAGATGGCCTTGGTGAAGACCACCGGCTCCTTGGGCACGGGCAGGCCCGACTCGGCGGCGTGGTCGGCGTAGTTCAGGCCGATGGCGATGAACTTGCCGATGCCGGCCACCGGGCAGCCGAGGCGCGGCGTGCCCTTGACCAGCGGCAGCTTGTCGACGTTCAGGCGCTGCAATCTGGCCAGCGCCGCATCGCCCAGCTGCGCCGGGCCGATGTCGGGCACCACGGCGGAGAGGTCGCGCAGGCGGCCATCGGCGTCCAGCAGTCCGGGCTTTTCCTTGCCCGGCGGGCCGTAGCGAAGCAGTTTCATGCGCAGACCCTTTCAGGCATCGAATCAGCCTTCAGGGCCCGTCCATCGGGCGCTGGCAGCTTCCCGGCTTATAGCATCCGGGCGATGCAGGCGTCCAGCTGTTCGGACGGCAGGCGCCGGAAGCCCGAGCGCGCAAAGCGCTGCAGGCGCCCGGCCACGAAGGCGGTGAGCACCGAGGCCGTCAGCTGCGCATCGGCGTCGGGCGTCAGCGTGCCGGCATCGGCCGCGGGCGCGCCGTCACGCAGGCACTGGCGCAGCGCCGCCTCGAGCTTGTCGAACAGCTGGTTCATGCGCTGCTGCAGGCGCTCGTGCTCGAACACCAGCGCGTCGCCCACCATCACGCGGGTCATGCCGGGGTTCTTCTCGCCGAACTGCAGCACCATGGCCACGATGCGGGCGGCGCGGGCGCGGCCATCGGCCTCGCGCTCGCTGATCTGGTTGATCAGGCCGAACACCGTGCTTTCGATGAAGTCGATCAGCCCCTCGAACATCTGCGCCTTGCTGGCGAAGTGGCGGTACAGCGCGGCCTCGCTCACCTCCAGCCGGGCGGCCAGCGCGGCGGTGGTCACGCGCTCGGCGCCGGGCTGCTCCAGCATCTGCGCCAGCACCTGCAGGATCTGCACGCGCCGCTCGCCCGGCTTGGGGCGCTTGCGCGTTGCCGCGCCCGGCGCGGCTTCGTCCAGGGCAGGTGCGGCGGAAGGGTCGGTGGCAGGCTGCATGGCGGGCTCAAATGTTTCCAAATGATTCTGCCACAGGATGGACCAATGACAAGTGCGGCCCTGTCGCGCCCGCGCCGCATGCAAGTGAGCGCTTGCCCGACGGCCACGCGCCAGCGCGGGACGCGCTGCATCGGTATATTTTTTATAGTGGCTTGCGCTTGCCCTGCAACGTTTTCAAGAGAAATCGACATGAAAACCTTTATCAGCGGGCGTCAGCAGCTATCTTTTTTGATTCATCATCAAGATATCTCATTCCATTCCCAGATCGAAACGACATGAATCTCATCATTCCAGCGAAAGCCGGAATCCAGACGACGCGCGTGAGCAGCGCATGGATCCCGGCTTTCGCCGGGATGACGATGGTTGACGTCTCGAGGCGGAAACGGAAATCAGATGATGCGCCGACCGCATCCCGCTGTGTGGGAGCGGGCGTGCCCGCGATCAAGCGGTGGTTGCGACGAGGCGCCTCATCGCGGGCAAGCCCGCTCCTACAACGCTGTGTGAGACTTGTTGCTGATCAAGCTTTTTCCGCCCGTCGAGCGGCTGCCCTCGTCAGTGCGAGCGGATCATGGTGCCGAACGGCTCGTTGCCCAGCACTTCCAGCAGCAGCGCGTGCGGCACCCGGCCGTCGATGATGTGCACCGCGTTCACGCCGCTCTTGGCGGCGTCCAGCGCGCCGGCGATCTTGGGCAGCATGCCGCCGGAGATGGTGCCGTCGGCCACCAGCTCGTCGATGCGGCGCGGCGTCAGCTCGGGCAGCAGCTGGCTTTGTTTGTCGAGCACGCCGGGGATGTTGGTCAGCATCAGCAGCTTCTCGGCCTGCAGCACGGTGGCCAGCTTGGCGGCCACCACGTCGGCGTTGATGTTGTAGCTCTCGTTCTGTGCACCGTAGCCGATGGGGCTGACCACGGGGATGAACTGGTCGTCCTGCAGCGCCTTCACCACCGACGGGTCGATCTGCTCGATGTCGCCCACCTGGCCGACGTCGTGCTCGACGCTCGGGTCCTTCTGGTCCAGCATCTTGAGCTTGCGGGCATGGATCAGCCCGCCGTCGCGCCCCGTCAGGCCCACCGCCTTGCCGCCGGCCTGGTTGATCAGGCCGACGATGTCCTGCTGCACCTCGCCGCCCAGCACCCACTCGACCACTTCCATGGTCTCGGCGTCGGTCACGCGCATGCCCTGGATGAACTTGCCCTCCTTGCCCAGGCGCTTGAGCGCGGTCTCGATCTGCGGCCCGCCGCCGTGCACCACCACCGGGTTGATGCCCACCAGCTTGAGCAGCACCACGTCCTCGGCAAAGGCGGCCTGCAGCGCCGGGTCGGTCATGGCGTTGCCGCCATATTTGATGACCATGGTCTTGCCGTGGAACTTGCGGATGTACGGCAGCGCCTGGGCCAGGATCTGGGCCTTGTCGCGCGGGGCCAGGGCGGAGAGATCAGTGCTCATGTCGGATGGGCCGGTTGGAGGTTGAGACGATGGCAATGATAGTGAAGCGGCCGCGTCACTCGCACGGGCGCTGCAGTCACTCGCGCGGGCGCTGCAGGATGCGCGGCACCTTGAAGCGCACCAGCATCACGTAGGCCGCCACGTAGCTGATGGCGAACAGCACGCAAAAGCCCAGCAGCACGCCGCTGTAGCGCCAGAACAGCACCGCCGGCACCACCGTCAGCACGATGAAGCTCCACAGATAGGGCGCCGTGCGGTTGTTGCGCGCCAGCATGTTCCTGGCCTCGTCCTCGTGCAGCACGCTGCGCACCAGGCGCCGGTACACCAGCTGGTGCAGGTGCAGCGCGTCGGCCATGCCGGGCGAATCGCCGCGCCACAGCTTGCGGTAGATCGAGAACACCGTCTCCCACACCGGGTAGATGAGCAGCAGCAGCGGGAACCACGGCGATACCACCGGGTGGCGCTGCACCAGCAGCAGGCTGATGACGGCGATCAGCAGGCCCCACAAGTAGGCACCCGCATCGCCGGCAAAGATCAGCCCGCGCGGGTAGTTCCACACCAGAAAGCCGGCCGTGGCCGCCGCCAGGGCGATCGCCACCGCCGCCAGTTCGCGGTCGCCCACCTGCAGCGCCACGTGCGCCAGCGCCAGGCACACCACCAGCGCCACCGCGCCCGCCAGCCCGTTGTAGCCGTCGATGATGTTGAAGGCGTGCGGCAGCCCCGTCACCGCCAGCACCGCCACGCCCACGCCCAGCCAGGGCCAGGCACCCCAGTACGGGTCGATCCAGCCGAAGCCCAGGTGCGGCACCGACACGCCCAGCACGCCCCAGGCCAGCAGGCCCGAGGTCAGCGTCAGCAGCAGGCGCCAGCTCACCCGCAGGCGCTGGGTCATGTCCTCCAGCACGCCGCCCACGAAGGCTGGCAGCAGCATCAGCAGCCAGGTGCCCAGGTGCAGCTTCACGCTGTCGATGTTGCCCGCCATGTGGGCGCGCTGCAGCAGCGGCAGCGCGGCCAGGGCGATGGCCCAGCCCGCCAGCAGGCCCAGCCCGCCCAGGCGCGGCGTCTCGCCCCAGTGAAAGCGCTGCGGCGCGTCGTCGGCATAGCGCGCCGCGCGGCGGCGGAACAGCCGGCGCACCCACAGTGTCGCCACCAGGGACACCACAAAGGCAAGCAGCGCCAGCGAGATCATTCGTGCAAGAAAAGGCGGTCCGCCCAAGGCTCCCGGAACGGATGCCCCGAAAGCGTGCGAAAAGCCCCGCATGGTAGCATCCGCTCACCTGCCAGGCCCGCTGGGCGCTTGGCTACCGGCCTCCACGCTCTGTCCGATTTCATGGTCGATTCTTCCTCCGCGCTGCACATCTACGACCGCGAGATCGACAGCAGCGAACGCACCTCCCTTTCCGTGCTCACCAGCCACATCGCGCCCGGCGCACGGGTGCTCGACCTGGGCTGCGGCAGCGGTGCCATCGGGCGCTACCTGGCCCAGCGCGACGGCGCCGGCACCACCGTCATCGACGGCCTCACCATCAGCGCCGACGAGGCCCGCCTGGCCTCCCCGCATTACCGCCGCGTCGAGGTGGCCGACCTCGACAACGCCCGCCTGAGCGACCTGTTCCCCGCCCAGAGCTACGACGCCATCGTCTGCGCCGACGTGCTGGAGCACATCCGCCAGTCGCCCCGCGTGCTGGCCGAATGCCGCCAGCTGCTGGCGCCCGAAGGCCGCCTGCTGCTGTCCATCCCGAACGCCGGCTATGCCGGCCTGGTGGCCGAGCTGATGGCCGGCGAGTTCCGCTACCGCCAGGAAGGCCTGCTGGACGAAACGCATGTGCGCTTCTTCACCCGGCGCACGCTGATGCGCTTTCTGCGCGAGCACGGCTGGATCGATGTGCAGGCCGATGTCATCACGCGGCAGCTGCCGGATTCCGAGTTCAACGTCGCGTTCGACGCCCTGCCCCCGGCCGTGGCGCGCCATCTGCTGGCCCTGCCGGACGCGCTGACCTACCAGTTCATCGTCGTCGCGCGCCCCGCTTCGGCCAAAGAGGCTGTCACAGCGGCACCGGCCGCAGAAGCTGCCGCCAGTGCCCTGCCGGCGCAGGCGCTGTTCACCGCCGAGTTGTATCTGGGCTTCAACGGGCAGTTCGACGAAGCGCGCAAGTTCACTGCCGCCGGCACCATCGGTCAGGTACGCCAGACATTGGCCTTCACGCTGCCGGAGCCGGCGCCCGACGCGCTCAAGCTTGACCCGGCCGACCGCCCCGGCTTCCTCCACCTCCACGGCATCGCATTGCTTGGCGCAGACGGCAAGACCGTTTGGCAATGGTCACCCGCCGATGCGGCGCTGCTGCTGGGCGCACCGAACAGCGGCATCGTCGCCCATCCGCCGGCCTGGCCGGGTGCGCCGTTTTCGCTGCTGCTCCACGGCAGCGATCCGTGGATCGAACTGCCGATTCCCCCTGCGGCTCTGGCGCAGGCTGGGGGCGGGCAACTGGAAATCGATCTCGGCTGGCCCATGTCGGCGGATTACCTGGCGCTGGCCGGTCTGGCGCAGCAGCGCATCGCCCAGGCGGAGATGGCCTTGCACGCCGAACGCGCAAAGCAACAGGATTTCAATCGCTCACGCGAGGAAATGCTGCGAACCATCGACACGCTCACCCAGCAGTCACACGGCCTCAGTGAGCAGAACGATCACCTGCGCCAGCAGAACGATCACCTGCGCCAGCAGAAGCAGGCGCTGCTGAGCACCACCCGCAGCCTGGCCCAGGAGCGCGACGAGGCCCGCCAGCTGGTGCACGACATCGAGAACTCCACCGTGTTCCGCGCCACCCGCCCCATCGTGCACGCCAAGATGCGCCTCGACCGCCTGCTCGGCACCGGCTCCGCCCGCCCCGCCGCGGCCGAACGGCCCGCGCCGCAGCCGCTGACCCCGCCGCCGCAGCCGGTGGACATCATCGTGCCCGTCTACAAGGGCCTGGCCGACACGCGCCGCTGCCTCGAATCGGTGCTGGCCGCCCGCTGCGCCACGCCCTGGCGCCTGATCGTCATCAACGACGCCAGCCCCGAGCCCGAAGTCACCGACTGGCTGCGCGCCTTCGCCCCCGGCGACGAGCGCATCACCCTGCTCGAAAACCCCGAGAACCTGGGCTTCGTCGGCACCGTCAACCGCGGCATGGCGCTGTCGGGCGAGCACGACGTGCTGCTGCTCAACAGCGACACCGAGGTGGCCAACGACTGGCTCGACCGCATCCGCGCCGCCGCCTACGGCGACCAGAAGGTGGCCAGCGTCACCCCGTTTTCCAACAACGCCACCATCTGCAGCTACCCGCGCTTCTGCCACGACAACGACCTGCCCGACGGCTGGGACACCGCCCGGCTCGACGCCCTGTTCGCCCGCACCAACCCCGGCCAGGTGGTCGACGTGCCCACCGGCGTCGGTTTCTGCATGTACATCCGCCGCGCCGCGCTGGCCGACGTCGGCCTGTTCGACGTCGAGAACTTCGGCAAGGGCTACGGCGAGGAGAACGACTTCTGCATCCGCGCCGCCAAGGCCGGCTGGCGCAACCTGCACCTGCTCGACGCCTTCGTGCGCCACTTCGGCGGCGTCAGCTTTGGCGACAGCAAAAGCCCGCGCGAGCGCGCCGCCATGGAAACCCTGCGCCGCCTGCACCCCCGCTACGAAAGCGAGGTGCTCGCCTTCGTGCAGGCCGACCCGGCACGGCTCGCCCGCACCATGGTCGACATCGCCCGCGTGCAAGCCGGCAGCGGCCCCCTCATCCTGGCCGTGCTGCACGACCGCCAGGGCGGCACCGAACGCCACGTGCAGGAACTCGCCGCCACCCTGCGCCAGCGCGCCCGGTTCCTGGTGCTGCGCCCCCTGCCCGGCCAGCGTGTCAGCCTGCGCCTGCCCGATGCCGGCGACAGCTTCGAGCTGGTCTTCTCTCTGGCCGACGAATACGAGCAGCTCATCACCCTGCTGCGCCAGCTGGGCGTCGTCCACATCCACTACCACCACCTGCTCGGCCACGGCGAGCACATCGCCCGCCTGCCCGCGCGCCTGGGCGTCGGCTACGACTTCACCGCGCACGACTACTTCACCATCTGCCCGCAGATCTCGCTCACCCAGCGCGACAGCCGCTACTGCGGCGAGCTCGGCGTGCAGCAATGCACCGACTGCCTGGCCAAATCGCCGGCGCCCGAAGGGCTCGACATCCTCACCTGGCGCACCCGCCACGCCGAGTTCCTGAACGGCGCCCGCTTCGTCATGGGCCCGGCGCGCGACGTGCTGCTGCGCCTGGCCAGCCACGTGCCCGGCGCCGCGCTGCGGCTGGTGCCCCACACCGACATCGACCCGGCCGCGCCCCTGCCCGCGCCCAACCCGCCGCCGCTGGCCGGTGATCGCCCGCTCAAGATCGTCGTCATCGGCGCGCTCAGCACCATCAAGGGCGCCGACCTGCTGGAAGACGTCGCCATCGCCGCCCGCAGGCAGGGCGCGCCGGTCGAATTCCACCTCATCGGCTACGGCTACCGCGCGCTCAAGACCCAGCCGCACGCGCACCTCACCGTGCACGGCCGCTACGACGAAAAAGACCTGCCCGACCTGCTGCACTGGCTGCAGCCCGACGTGGTGTGGTTCCCCGCCCTGTGGCCCGAAACCTACAGCTACACCCTCAGCGCCTGCCTGCTGGGCGGCTGGCCGGTGGTGGCGCCCGACATCGGCGCCTTCGCCGAACGCCTGCAGGGCCGCCGCTGGACCTGGGTCCAGCCCTGGGACACCCCCGCCGCCGACTGGCTGGCCTTCTTCACCGACATCCGCCAGCGCCATTTCGCCGCTGGGCAGTCGCCCGCCCCGGTCTTCACCATCGTGCCCACCGACGGCCACGTGCCGCCGGCGGTGGTTTCACACGACTGGTACCGCAGCGACTACCTGCGGCAACTGCCGTCAGCGGGCGCCAGCGCCACCCTGCCCGACCGCGCCACGCTGGCCGCGCATCTGCCCGGCCCGGGCGAAGGCACCCTTGCCGCAGCAGGGGGGGGTGGGCCGCTGGTGGCAGCGCTGGCGCGCCTGCGTTCGCTGCCCGTCCTCTCTGGCGTGGCCAGGGCCATCCCGGCGCATTGGCAGCGGCGCGTCAAGAACTGGCTGCAACGCTGACGCTGCCGATTCGCTATTACACTAATAGCTGTCAGCGCTTGCCAGACAAGCGCCGCGGCCGTTTTTCATTGATAATCAGCGACGCCGCACCACCCAAGCATCCTGATGGTGCCAGAACCACATGGGCGCCCAGCGCAGCACCTCGACCGGCCCAGCCAGCTCGGCCATGCGCGCCTGCACGAAACGCTCGTCGGTGAACGCCGTGCCGTACTCCTGCGCGTCGATCGCCGTCGATTCGCTCGATGGCGCGAAGAAGTAGCCCTCGGCATCCAGCGTCACCCGGGCGCGCCGCGCCGCCTCGGTGCCGTGCGTGGTGAACACCAGCAGCCCGCCAGGCTCCACCGCATCGACCAGGCGCGCCAGCCAGCGGCCCCAGCTGGAGCGCGGCAGGTGGCTGAACAGCGACAGCACGAACACCACGCCATAGCGCCGGGGCCAAGCCACGTCCTCGGGCCGGGCGGCCGACAGGAAGCCCGGCACGCCCAGCGTGTCGCGGGCGAAGGCCACCGCGTCCGGCACCACATCCGACACCGTGACCCGCTCGGCGCCCAGCGCCTTCACCAAGTGCCGCGTGAAGCGCCCGTGGCCGCTGGCAAACTCCAGAAAGCTCCCGGCGCCCAGCAACGGCCGCTGCACCGATTCCAGCAACAGCATCAGTTCCGACAGCGTGCGCCAGCCATCGGCGAAGTAGTCGCGCAGCGGGTTCACAGACGTCGGATGCCCCGCAAAGAAGCGAAAGATGTCATCCTGCGGCGACACCTCGCAGTTCACCCCTACCCACTCGCTGAACGCTCCCGGCAGCTGGTGGCGCTCCATCAGGTTGTGCGCTTCCAACCGGGTGACGGGGTGACCGCGCGCCGCCGTCAGCGCCGCGGTCGCCGCCGGCGCATCGCCGGCCTGCAATGCCGCCTGCCCCTGCGCCAGATAAAGCGCTGCCTGCCGGTCATCGAAATCCGCTGTCAGACCGCCCATGCCCCCGCTCCTTCGGCGTCCGGCCGTTGCAGCACGAAGGCATCCTGGTGCGCCCAGAACCATGCCGGCTCCACCGACCAGCGCGCAGGCACCGGCACCAGCGCCTCGATCTGCGCCTGCACGAACCCCGGCGACGTGAACGCCGTGCCGTACTCCTGCACATCGATCGCCGTCGACTCGCTCGCCGCCACGAATTGAAAGCCCTGCTCGTCCAGCGTCACCCCGGCCCGCTGTGCGGCAAAGTCGCCGTGCGTGGTGAACACCAGCACACCGCCCGGCGCCACCGCGTCCCACAGCCTGCGCAGCCATGCGGCCCAGGTGGCGCGTGGCAGGTGGCTGAACAGCGACAGCACGAACACAAGGTCGTAACGCCCCGGCCACGCCAACGCTGCAGGCTCCGATGTCGACACAAAGCCCCGCACCCCGAACTGCGCCGTCGAAAACGCCACCGCCCCCGGCACCACGTCCGACACCGTCACCCGCTCGTGCCCCAGCGCCTTCACCAGATGGCGGGTGAAGCGGCCGTGCCCGCTGGCGAACTCCAGCACCTGCCTGCACCCCGACAGGCGGTGGCCGGCCCCCTCCAGCAGCAGCAGCAGTTCGGACAGCGTGCGCCAGCCGTCGGCCAGGTAGTCGCGCAGCGGGCTCGACCAGGTGCCATGCCCGGTGAAGAAGCCGAACACGTCATCGGCCGGGTCGATGTGGGCATCCAGCCCCATCCAGGGCGCAAACGCACCCGGCAGGCCATGCGTTTCGATCAGGTTGTGCGCCGCCAGCTGGGTGCCCGGCACCATCGCCGCCACGCGCAGCGCCACGGCCGCGCCGTCGCGGTCGCCCGCCGCCAGCAGCGCCTGGCCGCGGGCCAGCGCCTCCCGCGCATCGGCCTCGGGCACCGGCCCCGCCGCCGTCGCCGCCAGCAATTGCTGCAACACCATGCTCACGATTCAACTCCAGGTATGGGGCAGGCGCACCAGCCCCGGCATCAAGGTCGGCGACACGAAGCGGAAGGTCATGAACTTGAACCACAGGTCGTAGGTCACCAGGCCGCTCTCGTCGAACAGGAACACGCTGATCACGTAGTCGCCCGTGTGCAACGGCAGGTCCGGAAACGTCAGCACCGAGCGCCACGTCCTATCGCCCAGCGGCGTGGGCGCCGCGCCCTCCTCGTGCGTCGCCAGCGACGTGATGCCCACCCCGCGATCCTGCTCGATCATGAAGCCGATGTTGGGCCGCTCCTCGCCCTGGCCACGCACCACGATGGTCGCCACCAGGTCACGCGCCTGCAGCACGCGCGGCGCGCCGGGCGCATCGTCCGCATCCGGCTCGGTCAGCCCGGCCAGTTCACACGACAGGATCATGGCCGACTCGGGGCCGCGCTCGTACGGCAGCGGCGGCACGGCTGGTGAGGGCGTGGCAGACGCTGCCGCCGGCGCCGCGCTGCCGGCCGTGTCCAGCAGGCGCGAATGCTTCTCGTACGCCCCCAGCACCGACTCGGTCGGCCCGAACTCCATCACCCGCCCCGCGTCCAGCCACAGCGCCACGTCGCACAGATGGCGAATGTGGTACGGGCTGTGCGAGCAGAACAGGATCGTGCAGCCATTGCGCCGGAACTGCTCGATCCGCTCCACGCACTTCTTCTGGAAATGCTGGTCGCCCACGGCCAGCGCCTCGTCGATGATCAGCAGGTCGGGCTCCACCGCCGTCACCAGCGCGAACGCCAGCCGCACCGTCATGCCCGACGAATAGGTCTTCACCGGCCGGTCGATCGCCTCGCCGATCTCGGCGAAGGCCAGCACCTCGGGCTCCAGCGCGCGCATCTGCTCGGCCGGGATGCCGATCAGGCTGCCGCCGAAGTACAGGTTCTGCCGCCCCGTGAACTCGGGGTGAAAGCCCGCCCCCAGCTCCAGAATCGCCGTCACCCGCCCGCTGCGCGCCAGTTGCCCGCAGCTCGGCTGCAGCGTGCCGGTGATCAGCTTCAGCAGCGTGCTCTTGCCGGCGCCGTTGCTGCCCACCACGCCCAGGCACTGGCCGCGCGCCAGCTCCAGCGACACGCCTTGCAGCGCCCAGTGGCTGCGGTGCAGCGCGCGGCCCGTCAGCAGCGACTTCAGGCGCGCGCGCGGCGAGTCGTACAGCTTGTACTCCTTGCCCACGCCGGCCAGGCGCAGCGGCAGCGGGTGGGTGTGATGGGGGGCGGCTTCGGTCACCGCGCCGACCGTCCTGGTGCGCTTTGCGCCACGCAATCAAGACCGCTTGTGCCGCGCAACGTATTCATCGAGCAGTTGCCGGATCATCTTCTGATACTGCATGTGGTGCTTGCGCGCGGCTTCCTTGAAAAAATCGACGCTCTCCGAACTCAGGGCGATCGTCACCTTCGTCTGCTCGTTCTTGAGCGCCAGTTCCTCGGGCGACGGCAGGAAGTCCGGCACCAGCCGGATCGGGCCCAGCGGCTCGTCACGGTATTGAATTCGCTTGTTCATAGACAGCTTTTCCCTTGCGCCAGTAGCCCGCACCGATGATCCGGATGCGGCCCGAGCGATAAGTGAACCGGACGGTGAGGACACCTGTTCCATCGCTATTGACGCCAAAACAGTAGTAGCGCTGCTCCAGCTGGCTGTGCGCCAAGTCTTCGGCAATGACGCGCCGCGGGTCCAGAAACGCATGCTGCGCTTCGTGGAACGACACGCCATGCGTTCGCTGGTTCGCAGTATTCTTGGCCTCGTCCCACTCAAAGCTCGGTTCACGCACGCTCTCAGCATATCACGGGTATGGCTATAAAGCCATACACAGCCATCGCGATGCCCCGGTGCATCATCGTCGAAACCGGGCCGCGCCCTCACAACCAGTCCGCCAGCTGGTCGCGGCTGCGCGCCAGCGCCAGCGACAACAGGCCGGCCAGCAAGACCAGCCACACGGCCAGGGCCAGCCACACTTCGCGGCCCGGCCAGGCGCCCTGCAGCAGCGCCGACTGGTAGCCCAGGATCGGCCCCGTCATCGGGTTCAGCCACAGCAGCCAGCGCCAGCCGGCCGGAAACAGCTCGACCGGAAACAGCACCGGCGACAAGAACACCCCCAGCGACAGCAGCACCGCCACCAGCTGCAGCACGTCGCGCAGCGCCGCCGCCAGAATCGCCAGCAGGTAGCCGGCCAACAGCGCCAGCACGCCCTGCAGCGCCAGCAGCGGCAGCAGCGCCCACACGCCGGGCCTGAAGTGGTGCACGCCGGCGTACAGCGGGATCAGCGCCAGCATCAGCGGCGCAAACACCGCACCGCTGGCCAGCACCGCGCGCGCCGGGAACAGCCCGGCCGGCAGCGGGTTCTTCTGCAGCATGCCGCCGGCCTCCAGCAGGCTGCCCATGCCGCGCTGCACGGCGTCGGCAAAGGCCATCCAGGCCAGCATGCCGACGATCAGGTAGGTGCCCACGCGCGCCGTCGGCGCCGCCGCGCCCAGGCGCATGCCGAACACCAGGTCGAACACCAGGTAATACGCCGCCACCGTCAGCAGCGGCGGCAGCCACACCCACAGCAGGCCGCCGGCCGAGCCGGCCACGCGCGCGGCGATCTCGCGCCGCGTCAGCACCGCCAGCAGGCCGCGCAGGCGCCACAGCTGGCGGCATTCGGCGCGCAGGGGCGACAGCAGCATCTATGTCCGGGGGGGCGGGTGGCACGCCGGCCGCAGGCGGCGACGGTTCAAGGCCTGGGCAGGGTCGGCGTGATCGGGGTGAAGTGATCGGCCATCAGGTTCTTCAGCGCCGCCTCGTCCAGCTGCGCGTCGGCCTCGGCCTGCTCCCACAGGCCGCGGCGCACGCGCTGGTTGATCTGCGCCGCGATCTCCTGGCGCAGCTCGGGCAGCGCCTGCTCGAAGGACTTCTGCTCGGCCGGCTTGCGCCCCAGCAGCTCGATGACGTGGTAGCCGTAGGGCGTCTTCACGGGCGCGCTCACGTCGCCCGGCTGCTTCAGCTCGAAAGCCGCGGCCTCGAAGGGCGGCACCATGCGGCCGCGGGCGAACCAGTCCAGCTCGCCGCCGCGCTGGGCGCTGCCCGGGTCGGCCGAATGCGCGCGCGCCAGGGCGGCAAAATCGGCGCCGCCGCGCAGCTGCCCGACCAGGCGCTCGGCCTCGGCCTTCACCGCCGCGTCGTCGCTGCCGCCACTCTCCACCGTCAGCAGAATGTGGCGCACCCGCACCTCCTCGGGCACGACAAAACGCTGCGGCTGCGCGCGGTAGGCCGAGCGGGCATAGGCCTCCTGCGCCTGCGCGTCGGGCATCTCGGCGGCCACGCGCTGCTGCATGTAGTGCTCGACCAACGCGCGCTCGCGCGCCAGTGCGGGCTCGGCCGCCGCCGACGCGTCCAGCGCCAGGCCGGCCTGGCGGGCCTGCGCGGCCAGGGCGCGCTGCACGTACTGGCCGCGCGCAAAGCGGCGCACCTCGTCGGGCGAGACCCAGAACATGGCGCGGTTCTCGGCCGGCACCAGCTGCTCCACCAGCTGCTCCATCTCGGCGCGCGTCACGGCGCCGGCCGGGCCGGAGGCCAGCACGTCGGCGGGCGCGCCGAAGCGCGGCGCCGGCTGGGCAGCGGCCGCGGGGGCGGGGGCGGCCGACTGCGCGGCGGCGGCCAGCGGGCCGCTCAGCAGGGCCGCGCCGAGCGCCAGCGCCGCCAGGCGCGAAAAGCGGGGGCCAGACATCGAATCATTCATGGGGTGTGCGGGGCCGCGCGTCGGCGGCCGGAAAAAAGCGCCCATCATACCGGCATGAAACACAGCGCGCCGACCCCCTGGTGGGAGCGGGCTTGCCCGCGATCGGCCTGGTCGGCGAGCGAGGCGCCCCATCGCGGCCAAGGCCGCTCCCACGGGTTGGGCCATCGCGGCCAAGGCCGCTCCCACGGGTTGGCGTGGCCCGGGGCGCCAACCCCCCTGGTGGGAGCGGGCTTGCCCGCGATCGGCCTGACCGGCGAGCGAGGCGCCCCATCGCGGCCAAGGCCGCTCCCACGGGTTGGGCCATCGCGGCCAAGGCCGCTCCCACGGGTTTTATTCAGGAGCAAATGTCGGATGGGCATGCAGCGCAAGCGAGAGCGAACGCGAGGGCCAAAAAACGGCGACGGAAGCAAGGACGAAAAAACGCGGGCGAAAAAAAAGGGCGGGTTCGAAAACCCGCCCTTGGCGAAGGACCTGGTGCATCGGGCCAGCGCCTGTACCAGCGCGCCGGCCCGGCCCGCAGGCCGGCTTCGATCAGTCGACCCAGCGGTGCGGCAGGGTCAGACCGTAGTTGCCGTTGGTCGCCGTGTTGACGATCGAGGTGGCGGCGAAGCCGACCATCGGCAGACGGCCAGCGCCCAGGGCCAGGCGCGCCCAGCCTTCGGTGGACACCGGGTTGACGCGGGTGTTGGTGACCGCGCCCTGCAGCACCGAGGTGGCGCCGAAGCTGACGGTGAACACTTCGCCGCAGTTCGGCAGGCTCACGCCGGGCGAGAAGCCACCACCGGCGACCTGGAACTGCTCTTCACGGCCAGCGGACGAGAAGTTGAGCATGATGCAGGCCTGCGGGCCCATGGCCAGCGTCTTGTTCAGCGACAGCGGCGCGTACATGTTCTGCGCCAGGGTAGGCGCCGTGGTCGTCGTCGGCGTGGCGTTGTTGGCCATGTCGGCGTTCCACACCAGGGCCGAGGCGGAGGCGGAGGCACCGTAGTTGACGGCGGCGTGGTAGCGGCGGGTCGGCTGCGACACCACCCAGTCGGTCGACATCGGCACCGCAGCGCCGGCGGCCGTGGCCACGTAGTCGTTGTACACGGCGGAGCGCCACAGGGCGGTCGACAGGTTCCGGGCCTGGTCGATCGCGCCGGCGACGGCCTGGTCCAGCGGGGTCGACATGTCGGGCAGGTCGAACCACAGCGGCTGGATGAGCGGCGCGGCGCCGCGCAGCAGCGGGTCGGCCGTCACGCCGTCCACCACGACACCGACCGGCGAGCCGACCTGAGGCGCGAAGATAATGCGGCCACGGGCGCTCAGCGGGGTCTGGGCGTTATCCTGGCCCCAGCCAGCGTGGGCCACGACAGCGGTCTGGTTGCCGCTGTAGACGGCCAGCTCGGACTGGTTGAACACGGCCCAGCTGCCCATCAGGCCACCGGTGGGTTCGAACAGGCCAGCGGCTTCGGCGCCAGCGGCGTCGACGATGTCGGTGCTCAGCACGGTCTGGAAGGCCAGGTTGTCGCAGGGGGCGACGCCGGCCTTGTGCTTGATGTTGGTGAACAGCGGGTTGGCCTTGGTGCCGCCCTCGCCGGCCACCATGTCGAGGAACGGCGGGATGTCGGCCATGTTCAGGACTTCGATGTAGCCCTCGTTGACGTTGGCGTTCTTGACGTCGGCAGCCAGGTAGGAAGCCAGGCGGTCGGTCTTGAACACGCCGGGGAAGGCGGTGGCGTCAGGGATGGTGCAGGACTTGTCGCTGGTGCTGATGGCGGCGCGGCCGGTGGCGGCGTCCTTGGCCACGGAGCCGGTCCACACGTCGCCGGGCGACAGGAAGACGGTGAAGTCCAGCACGTCGTCGGAGTTGGCGGCGCCGCGGAAACGCACCTTCACGGCCTTGCCGCGCACCAGGTCGGTGTTGGTGATGTTGAACAGCGTGCCCATGTTGCCCTGCGCCGTGAAGTAGGGCGTGAACAGCATGTGGCCGGTGGCGCCGGGGTTCAGGCTCAGGGCGGTGCTGGCCGCCAGCGTGGTGTGGCCGACGGTGTTACCGGCACCGAAGTAGGCCACGGCGTGCGCCGAGCCGGCAACGCCAAGACCGCCCAGGGCGACTGCTGCACCCAGCGCCAGAATGCTCTTTTTCATAGCTATGACTCCATTGATAGAAAAGATTGCAAGACCCAAGCGAATCTTGGAAATGCGTGTAGATGCTACCACGGCGCCCCGCGGAAACTCAATGCGCCACGGGGGGGCACCGATTTTTTGCGCAGTCGTTTGTTGTATTTTTTAAACAGGGCGCCCGGCTGGCCTGGCGCACCGGGGTTTACAGGGCCTGGTAGAACCACCACTGGCCGTCTTCGCGCACCCACTGCTCGTCGATGGCGCCCACGATGTCCTGCCCGGCAAAGGGCGGGACGATCACCCGGGTGGTGAGGCGGATGCGCACGGTGCAGCGCTCGGCCTCGCAAGTGGCCTGGTGGATTTGCGCGCCGCGCCACTGGCCGGCGCTGTTGAAGCGCTTGCGGTAGTCCTTTTGCTGGACGATGGCGCGGTAGCCGGGCTGGGTGTAGGTCCAGGCCTTGTCGAAGTCGCCGGCGACCAGCGCGGCCCAGCGCGCTTCGGCGCGCTGCTGCACTTGCTGCTCGGGTGTCTTGGGCTGCAGCGCGGCGCAGCCGGCCAGCGCCAGCGCGGCGGCGCCCAGCAGGGCGGCCAGCGCGGCGCGGCGGGGGGTGGGCGACGGAAGGGGGTGGGTCATGGGGAAGGCTTCCTTTCAGGTTGATTCAAAAAACGGAGTCGGCAAGCTGGCTCGGGCTGTTGCCCCCTGCCCCTCTGGTGAGAGGGCTGGGGTGAGGGGCTGGCGGCGCTGGCCAAGGCCGGCGGATGGTGATGCGCTGCCGGCCCCCACCCCAACCCTCCCCCAGCGGGGGAGGGAGCGAGTCACCCTCAGCCCTGCCCTCTCCCGCAGGCGGGAGAGAGGGCCTCTGCGCAGCGCAGGCGGCTGTTGCTCCCTCGCCCCTCTGGGGAGAGGGCTGGGGTGAGGGGCTGGCGGCGCTGGACAAGGCCGGCGAGCGGGATGCGCTGCAGGCCCCCACCCCGGCCCTCCCCCAGCGGGGGAGGGAGTGAGAGCGGTGTGCTGAGGCAGGCGGTTGATCATGCAAAAACAATAGCGCCTGCCGCAGGCTGGGCGGGCGCTGGAGGCTGATTACGGCACCAAACGCTGACCCGGCACGGTGGCGGGCTCGACCAGGCCCTTCATGCGGTCGCGCAGTTCGCGGCTGATGGCGCGCACGTCGTCGTCGGCGCGCAGCACGCGCGGGGTGAGGATGACCAGCAGCTCGGTGCGGCTGGCGCTGCTTCTGTGGGTGCCGAACAGGGCGCCGACCACCGGGATGGCCGAAAGAACGGGCACGCCCGACTTGCTGTTGTTGACGTTGTCCTGGATCAGGCCGCCGAGCACCAGGGTTTCGCCCGAGCGCACGGCGACCTTGGAGTTGATCTGGCGCTGCATGAAGGTGGGGTAGCCGCGGGTCTGGGCGGAAGTGGAGTCGTTGCCCAGCGTGGTGACGATCTGGTCGACGTCGAGCGTGACCAGGTCGCCGGCGCTGACCGAGGGCGTGACGCCGAGCATGACGCCGGTGTCCTTGTACTGGATGGAGGTGCTGCTGGTGTTGCTGTTGGTGTAGAGGATGGTGCCGGTGTTGACGGGCTCCTGGTTGCCGACCTGGATGGCGGCAGTGTGGTTGTCCATGACCATCAGCGAGGGGCTGGAGATGACCTTGAGCAGCGACTTGTTGGCCAGCGCGCTGAGCACGGCGGAGATGCCGGCGCCGTTGCGGAAGGTGTAGGTGAAGCCGCCGTCGGAGGCGCCGGTGGCGGCCAGCGCGCCGTCGGCATCGCTGGCGCCGATGACGCCGCGGCCCGAGCCGCCGCCGATGCCGCCGCGGAAGGCCCATTGCAGGCCGTACTGCAGGCCGTCGCCCAGGGTGACTTCGACGATGGAGGCCTCGATGAGCACCTGGGCGCGCTGGACGTCGAGGCGCTTGAGGGTGGCTTCGATGCGCTCGTATTCGGCCGCCGTGGCGTGGATGAGCAAGGTGTTGTTGATGCGGTCGGCCATGACGCGCACGTTCTGGCCGAGCACGGTGGTGACGACGTTGGGGCCTTGCTGGGCCTGCTGCCCTTGTGCGCCGCCGAGGCCGCCCAGGCCGCCCGACATGCCGCCGATGCCGCCCCCCAGGCCGCCGCCGATGCCGCCACCGAGGCCACCGCCCAGGCCGCCCCCCAGGCCGCTGCCGCTGCCGAAGCTGTTGCCGCCCAGGCCGCCGAAGCTGCTGCCGCCGCCGAACGGGCTGTTGCGGTTGCCGGCGTACTGGCCGGCGAAGCTGCTGTTGACGTTGCCGCCGCTGCCGCTGGTGCCGCTGGCCCCGCTGAGGCCGGGGGCGATGCCGGTGGCGCCGCCGGCCTGCTGGGTGGTGGTGCCGCCGTAGATGCCGTTGAGCAGCTCGGCCAAGTGGGTGGAGGAGCCGTTCTGCACCTTGTAGACGAAGAGCTGCGGCTCGGCGCTGTTGAGGTTGGGGCGGTCGAACTGCTCGATCCAGTAGCGCACTTCGTCCAGATAGGCGGCGCGCGGGGTGACGACCATGACGGCGTTGATGCGCTCGATGGGCAGGATGCGCAGGGCGCCGAACAGGGGGCTGCCTTCGCCCAGGCCGGCCGGCGCGGCGGCGGCGCCGGCCGCGCCCGGGGTGGGCGCGGCGCCGGGCCGCGGGACGGCGGCCGGGGC
>NZ_JBHUEP010000005.1:369287-802452 GCF_042680925.1 Ottowia beijingensis | reverse complement strand
TTCGGGCACACAAGGGCAATGCCGTACTCGTTTGTGGCTCTACTACGGTGAAATATCCGGGCTAGATCCGGGCCTGCGCGCTTCGCTTGCCGTGCGGTCGGCGTGTGGGGAAGGCCGTTGCCTTGTCCAGCCGTCTTCCCTGACTCCATCACCTTGTCCGCGACTGTAGCCCGCGGCCGTGTGCCGTCAAGGCGCGCAGGGCCGTGTCCTCGCTTCGCTGCGGGCCGCACCAACCCTGCGCTTGCCTCCTTGACGACCCCCGTCCGCGCGCTCCTGACCGTCGCGGGCGATGAACTCAGGAAAGACGGTGGCAACAGGGCCAACCGGGTTCCTCGTGCCGACCGCACCGAACAGCCGAAAGGCTGGGCTTCCGAATCTAGGAATCCGGTGTGCGGTGAACAGCAAACCCTTTTTTCTTTGTCAGGAGAAATGCCATGCAACTCGCATCCCGCTTCGCTTCCCGTTCCCCGGTGCTGCGTTCGGAACGTCCCTTGTCCGACGACCAAATCCGGGCCGTGGCCCCGTCCATCTTCGCGGACGCGCCGCACGAAAGCCGCTCCGAGCGGTACAGCTACATCCCCACCGCGACCGTGCTGCAAGAACTGCGCGGGGAAGGCTTCGAGCCTTTCATGGTGACGCAAACCCGCGTGCGCAACGACGACCGCCGCGACTACACCAAGCACATGATCCGGCTGCGCCACTCCAGCCAGATCAACGGCCGCGAGGCCAACGAAATCATCCTGCTGAACTCCCATGACGGCACCAGCAGCTATCAGATGCTGGCCGGGATGTTCCGCTTCGTTTGCAGCAATGGCCTTGTCTGCGGCGACACCGTGGCCGACGTGCGCGTGCCGCACAAGGGCGACGTGGCGGCGCATGTGATCGAAGGCGCTTACGAAGTCCTGCACGGCTTCGACCGGGCGCATGAATCCCGCGATGCCATGCGCGCCATCACGCTGGACGCCGGGGAATCGGAAGTGTTCGCCCGCGCTGCGCTGGCGTTGAAGTACGACGAGGACAAGCCCGCGCCCATCACGGAATCGCAAATCCTGATGCCGCGCCGCCACGACGACGACCGCCGCGACCTGTGGAGCGTGTTCAACCGCACGCAGGAGAACTTGACCAAAGGCGGCCTGTCCGCCCGCGCCGCGAATGGCCGCCGCCAGACCACCCGGCCCGTGCAGGGCATCGACCAAAGCGTGCGCCTCAATCGCGCCCTGTGGCTGCTGGCCGATGGCCTGCGCCAGTTGAAAGCCTGAATCCCCACGCGGCAGGGGCAGGCAGCAGCCCTTGCCGCTTCTCTCGCTGCTGCATCCCTAACCGCAAGGAGTTATCACCATGAACGCCGTACTCAAAACCGAAGCCGTCGCCATCGAAGCCGCCGCCCCGCTGGAAATGGCCGACCCGTCCAAGAACCTGATTCTGGTTCCGCTCTCGCAGTTGCTGCCGCGCCGCTCCAAGCGCAACGCCCGCAAGATGCCGCGCCTGTCCATCCCCGAACTGGCCGCGAGCATTGCCCGCATCGGCCTGCTGCAAAACCTGATTGTCATCCTCGCCGCCGATGGCGAGCAATACGAAGTCGTCGCAGGCGACCGCCGCCTGACCGCCTTGAAGCTGCTGGCGAAGAAGAAGCGCATCCCCGCCGACTACGAAGTGCCGTGCCTGCTGGTGGCCGATGCTTCCGCCCGTACCGTCAGCCTCGCGGAGAACGTGCAGCGCGAGAACATGCACCCCGCCGACCAGTTCGCGGCCTTCGCCGCGCTGGTCAAGGAAGGCCGGCCCGTCGAAGACATTGCCGCCGACTTCGGCGTGTCCCCGCTGGTGGTGCAGCGCCGCTTGAAGCTGGCGAACGTCTCGCCGCGCCTGATGGCCGACTACCGGGCCGGTGGCGTGACGCTGGAACAGTTGATGGCCTTGACCATCACCGATGACCACGCCGCGCAGGAAGCCGCGTTCTATGGTGCGCCGGAATGGCAGCGCAGCCCGTCCAAGCTGCGCGAGCGCCTGACCGAGCGTGAAATCGACGCCACGCACGCGCTGGTGCGCTTCGTCGGGCTGGACACCTACCGGCAGGCAGGCGGCGGCGTCCGCCGCGACCTGTTCGCCGAAGGCGATGCCGGAACCTACCTCACCGATACCGCAGTGCTGGAAACGCTGGTGCGCGACAAGCTGGCAACGCTGACCGAGGACGTGCGCGCCGAGGGCTGGGCATGGGTGGAGGCCGTGCCGCATCTGGCCTATGAGGAACGGCAGGCGTTCCAAAACGCCCCGCGCCACCGCCGCGAGCCGACCACCCGCGAGGCCCGCCGCATCGCCTCGCTGGAAACCCGCCTCGAAAAGATCGACGCCGAACTGGAAGAGGCCTACCAAGGTGAAAGCAGCGAGGACGAGGCCAAGGCCGAGAAGCTGGAACAGCGGCGCGATCAGGTGGTCGGGGAACTGCAAGACGCGGAGGACGCCTTGCAAGGCTACGCCCCCGAGGTGCGCGAGGTGGCCGGTGCCATCGTCACCATCGACCGCAACGGCGAGGCCGTCATTCATCGCGGCCTGCTGCGCGAAGCCGAGGCCAAGGCGCTGCGCACGCTGGAAAAGCTGCGGCGCGGTTTCGGCAGTGCCGAAGGCGAAGCCGCCAACGACGAGCACGAGGACGCCGACGACGCGCCCAAGGCCGCGAGCCTGTCCGACCGGCTGGCGCAGCGGTTGAGCGCCCACCGCACGGCGGCGCTGCAAATCGAAGTCGCGCGGCATCCGCACGTCGCGCTGGCCGCGCTGGTGCATGGCATGGTGCAGAGCGTCTTGCAACCCGACGCCTACGGCGACGGCCTGCCGCTGGGCGTGCGCCTCACGGCGCAAGACCGGCTAGAAGGCAGGGCCCCGGACTGGCCGGAATCGCCCGCCGCCGTGGCGCTGCGCGAACTGCAAGAGTTGGCGGGCGAAGCCTTGCCGCAGGACAGCGCCGAACTGTTCGCCGCGCTGCTGGCGAAGTCGCAAGACGAACTGGTGCGGCTGCTGGCCGTGTGCGTGGCTTCCACGGTGGACGTGGTAACGCCCCGCGCCACGCCATACCAGCCCGGCGAGGAACTGGCGCAGGCCGTGGGCCTCGACATGGCCGCATGGTGGAAGCCGACCGCAGAAGGCTACTTCAAGCACGTTTCCAAGGCCGTGATTCTGGATGCCGTGGGCGCATTTGCACCGGAATCCGTCACCCGACTGGCGAAACGCAAGAAGGCCGACATTGCCAGCGAAGCCGAGCGGCTGGCCGATGGTACGGGCTGGATGCCCGCCATCTTCAAGGCCGAAGGCCCGCAGCAGGCAGTACGGGAAAGCGCGCAGGAGGCAGGCCCGGAGCAGGACGCACCGGAGGATGCCGAAGCAAGGGCGGATGAACCCGCCGAGGCGCTGGCCGCTTGACCCGCGCCGAAGGCAAGCGCCCCGGCCTCGACCGGGGCGCTTCGCTGGAAGGAGAGGCCCCATGACCCACATCACCAACAGCCGCCCGCGCATGGCGGCGATCTACGCCCCCGGCAAGGCACGCGCCCGCCGCTGGCACGGCGCAGGCGACGTGCGCGGCTACCGCCCGCCCTCGGGCTGGTCGGCTTGCGCCGACCTCACCGACATTCATCCCATCACGGGCCACGCCTTGCCGCGTGCCGTGTGGTGGCTCATCGAGACGAAGTAATAATCGCGTTCAGCACCGCGTCCAGGCCGTTCCGACCTGGACGCGGTGGACGCAAAATCCGGGCGCGGCAGTGGCCGCGCCCGGTGTTCCAAGCGCACAGCCGAATCGGAACGCCGTCGCCATCACCACAGTTCAGGCGGCGGCGTTGACGTGACCGGGCTTCCCGCCCGGCAATACCAGGCCCGCATGGACCTGCAAGCCGAAGCGCCCGCGGTGCGCAGGAATCACCAGCAGTTTTCGGCTTGCCGCGTGCATACCCCGCAGCGTAGGCCGCGCCCATTTCATCAGAGGCATGTCCGCGTTTCCTGTTTGGAAATCTGGAACTGCCTGGGCGTGTCGGCGCACTGCGCCGCCGGGCTTTCGGGCTGCGCCCCGTGCCGACTTCGCTGTCACGGCCATTCGGCTTCAATCCCTCACGCCTTCGCGCCTGCGGCGCTGCGCTTGCCTCCAAGGGAAAGCCCTGCGGGCTATCCCCGCCGCGCGCAGCTTGGCGCCTCTCGATGCGGCCAAACCGGCTGCGCCGGATCGGCCCGGCCAGCGCCCCGCCGCGATGAACGGAGCGCTGGCGACCACGCTGGCGCTTGCTGCGGCAGGTTGTGCAGGTGCGTGCCGTCCTCAACGCTGGCGGTTCCTGCCCATCACGTCACGATGGACGGTTCACGGACAACCCGCCCGGCATCGCTATGGAACTTCCACGCCACGCCTCAAGACCGGCACCGCAAGATGTGGCGGAGGCGTTCTCGCCTGTCGTTGCGGGGCTGACCTGGCCCGCGTCAGCGGGCGAGCCGGAGAAGCCTTCGGGCGGGGATGCCGAGTTGGCCCCATCTCCTTTCGGAGCGGTTCGGCCCAAGGCGTCCTTGTCTCGTTATGAATCCTGGCGGGGGCGCGGCTGCGCCTCGGGCTTCATGGCTGCAACCGTCCGGCGAAAACAATTTCCCCGCCGCTGCGCGGCTTCCTCGCGCAGCAAATTCTTTTCGCCTCCCGGCTCTCCACTGCGTTTCGACCGCAAGCGGTGCAGCCAGCCCGTCCCCCGCCGGCCGGATCACAACAAGGACGCGATGGGCGCGAACCTTGTTCAACCGAAAGGAGAAATCATCATGGCCAACATCGGCACCTTCACCGCAGACAAAGACGGCTTCACCGGCACGCTTCGCACCCTGACGCTCAACGTCAAGGTCAAGCTGGTTCCCAACGACAAGGGGGACAGCGAGAAAGCCCCGGACTTCCGCGTTCAGGCCGCCAGCCACGATATCGGCGCGGCGTGGAAGAAGACCAGCGAGGCCGGGCGGGACTACCTGTCCGTGACCCTCGATGACCCTTCGTTCCCGGCTCCGGTCTATGCCCGCCTGATTGAAGGCGAGGACGGCACGCACGACCTGATCTGGTCGCGCAGCAAGCCCCAAGCGGCGTGACCGCCGCAGCGCCCCGCCCATTGCGGCGGGGCGTTTTTAGCTCACGGCCCTAGTTTGAGAAATGGCTTCATCAGGCACTGTCAAGTTCTGACTGAAGAACATTACCTCATTACCAACATATCGTCTTTGTGCGGTGTAGTTCAGACCATAGCTCAACGATTGGCTCATGCGATACATGGCACAAATTTCTTCCGCGTTGTCATAAGAAACAACCCAAGGCCATTTGAACTTCTTCTGTTGAATGACTTTGGCAATGGCCGCGTGGTCATCATGCTCGTAGTAATTTCGATACAACCCCTTTCCCTTAACGTAGTATGGGGGGTCGAGGTATATCAGAGATTGTTTTGGCAGAAAATCCGAGCAGCGATTCAGAAGGCGCAATGAATCTTCACGATACACCGATATGTCACTCTGTCGCCGGGCGATTTCACGAATGCGTGAAGCAACAACGTCCTTCTTAAATCTAGCATCCAGCTTGTAGTTCCCGTTCTGACTCTTTCCGCCAATGACGCCTGCCTTGAGAATTCCAGATCGATTCGTCCGATTCATGAATAAAGTCGCAAATCCTTTCTCGACTAGGCTGGCAACGCAATCTTCGCGCAAAATGGTTCGCCATCTAAACCATTCTTCAATGGTAATAGGGGTGGATTCGAGTAAATCAAGAAGCTCAGTTGAATGCTTTGTTACAGCAACCCAAAAAGCGTATACGGCAGGATCAGCATCGTTGATATGGATATGACTTGCGTGCCCATGAAAGAGTAGATCAAGTGCAACGCCTGCCCCGCCAGCGTATGGCTCCAAGTAATGCCCTCCCGTGACACCATTCGTTTCCATTATTTTTGCAATGAATGGAGCAAATGGCGCCTTCCCGCCAGGGTAGCGCAGAGGGCTATACAGTCTGTTTGAGAACATCGTTATACCTTTCTTGGCTTAACTTCCAAGGCGGCCAACTTGGTGACGTCCACAGCATACCCTATGCTCATCACACCGTGAACAGCCGTCTTGAAATTTTCCAAGAATTCGTTAATAAGCACTGGATTGTTATCTGCCCAATGCTTCCAAGGATTGTAGGGCTTGGCTCCAGAGGTGAGCAATTTCTGAAATTCGACACTCTTATAAAAACGCTTAAAAACCTCTCTCGGCTTCTTGGTTCCAGTGTATGCAGCCACCCGCTCCTTCACCTCAACAGAATCCCCGTTGATTGAAAACTCGTTCAAAACCTCGCGAGCTGCATTGGTGAAAACATCTCTTGTGAACTGCAAGTCATTTTTCCAAAATGGATGTGCGGCAGGGAGATTGTACAAGTGCTCGAATACAAGTTGGTCAGGCGGGAGATGCCCGGGCAAGAGAGTCACTGTCTTATAGCTCTTCCCTGTAACTTGAGAGCCTTGATCTGCATCCAGACAGACGATGCTTCTTTCCGAGAACTCAGGGATTTTCTTCTGGATCAACTGAAGATAGTTGGAGCATCCGAGTGACACTTCCGACATCGGGTTTGTGAACTTCTTTATTGGCTGCCTGTACAGCAAAGTTGCAAAAAAGTCTTCAGCCTCTTTATCTTCGAAATAGATATTGATGCGAGGCAGTGAAACTCCAGACGATGTATCGATGGTCTTTGTGTTGATGTCTGCACTAATCTGCGCCCATGACCAGTCTTGCATCACCTGGACATTGCCATAGGTGTTGCTCAAATAAATGGTCTTGTACTTTCTTCTGAACTGGCGACTTTGCTCATATGCATACTCAATCAGAACTGGCGAATGCGAAGTCATGACAACTTGAAGATCCAAGTTCTTGCACTCGCGATCAAGCATCTTCAGTAGATTTACTTGTGCAGTCGGAAATAGCCCAGCATCAGCCTCGTCGATTAAAAGCAAACCGCCTTTATAGTCAGCATAATCTTCCTTCAGCTTTCTGAAAGACATCAAGGCCAATATGATCTGGCCTGCATTGTCCTCACCCGCCGAAACAGAGTCTTGGTCGTAGTTCTCCCCGTGCGCCACCGCAGAACTGATTGTTCCATCAGTCCCTGTTGCAAGCGATGCGTTGCGATTGAGAAGTTCGTTCGTTAGCGCAATGAAATCTTTCTTGTGTTGCTCTAGATAATCAAAGTCGCCTAGCTTGTAGTCTCTGGCCGCGATAGGGTAAAGACGCTTCAAGCTAAGAAAAATCACCGGATGAGTAAAATTCCTGCTCGTGTTGCTGCTTCCGGCCGCTGTACTATTATTCCTAACCACAGGCCTGGGTGACTTCCCTCTTTTCATCAGCTCAAGTTTGGCGGTCGCAGCCTGATTTGTATATCCATCAAGCAAATCAATGTTCACGGACATGGAGCCGGGGACATCAAACTTTTCGGATATCCTGAAATGGTCACTGTATTGAGACTTGAACATCCCTCCTGCAATCTGCCGGAATGCAAGGGACTCATCCTTGACGTAATCTTTTTCAAAGCTAAAAATTTGCGCAGCTATGCCCAGTATCGAGGACTTTGATGTGCCATTTTTCCCGCAAACAACAGTGATGTAATCGCCGAACTCAACCGCCACATCGTTCAATGCGCGGAATTTCTCGATTGTTAGCTTTTTTAGTTGAGTCTTAGGCATGGTGTGCGGAGTTTGTTTTTAAGTCCCTTGAAGAAACCTATCTTTGGCCGGAATCATCCACAGCCAATTCTTTGAGTTCCTGTCGAACTAACATTAAAAGGTGATCGGCTTTCTGTTCGCTGTCGCCGGAGTACGCCAAGGTCAGCAACGTGAGCGGGTGGATCTTCATCACTTCGCACAGTTCGGCCAGCTTGTGCAAGGTCGGGCTTTTCAGGTCGCGCTCCAGGGTACTCATGTAGGTGCGGCTAGACACGTCAGAGAACGCTTCCTGGCTCAAGCCGCGCGCCTTCCTGACCGTCTTCAATGCCTTCGCCAGCGAGTAAGTTGTTGCCACCTTGGGTTCCCCACAAATACCAAGATGACACCCCATTGCATCCTATAGAGCTACAATCTATAGTGTTCATTCAATGCCTGTGCTTTTACGGAAATCCGTATCGGCGGGTTCCTGTAGAGCCACGGAACCGCATCCGTGCTTGCGCACGAAGGCGCAAATCCGGTTTCGCGGTTCTGCGCTTCGACGTGGAACCGCGTTCGTGCACCATTGGATTTGTGGGATTGCCGACCATGCCGCAGCCGCTCACCACCGCCCCGGAACGCGCGCAACTGCTCGCCAACGGCGAGGCCCGCGCCGCTGGCCGGGCCATCGACCCGGTGCCCGTGGTGCGGCTGTTCACGCCGGACGCGCATGTGACCTGGCTGCTGGCCGCACTCGATCCCGCCGATGGCGACACCGCCTGGGGCCTCATCGACCTGGGAATCGGAATGCCGGCGCAAGGAACCGTCAAGCTGTCCGAGCTGGCCGGCATCGTCGGGCCGCGCCGGCAGCCCGTGATGCGCGACCTCTATTTCCGCCCCACCCGCACGCTGTCGGAGTACACCCGGCTGGCCGAGCGCGACGGAGCGATCCCGGACTGAATACGGCCTACTGTGACTTTTTCAGTCTGGTGTCATACCGGGTAAGTCTCAATCGAGATTCTTGCGGCGTAGCCCCACCAGTCTGACCCAAATAGACAGGATGCTTGGCGCGGATTGCGGCAGGCTGGCTTGTGCAGTGTCCCCGGTCGTGGCGCTGCCGCCGCAGCATTGAGACGAATACCGCAACACATCGGAGCCAATCGGTCTTGACAGCCCCATCCGCCTTTTTAACCCATGACGTTCCGACGAGGGCGATGTAGCGCGTAGTTCTTCCGTGGCGGCGAGTCCTGTTCGCAGGAGGAGGCGTCATGGTCAATCCTCATCACCTCGCGCATTGGTATCCCACTGCCGCATACCTGTATGTCTTTTGGCTGGATGCGCTCGCGCTCGCTTGGGAGTACCTGCGCAGGCATCCCGACTACCGGCTCGACTGGCTACGCCGTCATCGCCGGCCTGATGCAGCGCATCGCTGGGGTTTGCGTCTGCTGGAAGACCCGGCACTGGATGCGCGTGACGCGCATCCAGCTTGGCTGCCTGGTCATGCTGCCGTGGTGCAGCTCTACCCCGACGCTGATCCGCCGCAGGATGCCACCGCCTTCGCGTTCTGGCGCATCCCCGGCCACAAGCAACTGTTCCACGACGGCAAGAAGCTGGCGCTGATCGCGCGCAGCCCAGGCCATTGCCTGCGCTTTGCGCTGGCGCCCGGCCTGGAAGACGGCATGGCCGTGGCCTATGCCCAACGGAGCGGCACTGCCGCCCCTGTGCGCGGTCATGCACGCGGGGCGACCTTCGCTGCCACCACGCCCAGGCCAACACCTTCCGCGCTGCTGGAACTGCACACCTTGCAGGCGCTCGACGCGACCCTCGCGGGTGCGTCCTTGCGCGATGTGGGCGAAGGACTGTTCGGTGCCGACGCCGTGGCCGACTGGTACAGCGACGGCGGCCTGCGCTCGAAGGTGCGCCGCCTGGTGCGGCGCGGCGATGCGCTGATGCGCGGCGGCTATCGCCGCCTAGCACGGCTTCCGCCGCTTGAGAAGGGTCGTTTTGATGCGGACGCAAAACGACCCTGATCGGAAACCCCTCGCTTCTTGAGACTGCCTCCATCCGGTCGCGCTGTGTGGCCGGGCGCTTTCAACCGATGGAGGTTCACACCATGCGTCCCGCTCCCTTGCGGCCTGCCGCCACTGTCTCGACCACTGCCGCGCAGCCCCAACGCTATCTCACCAACGACGAAGCCGCCGAATACCTGCGCCTGTCGCCGCGCACGCTGGAAAAGCAGCGCGTAATTGGCGGCGGCCCGCGCTTTCGCAAGTTCGGGCGGCGCGTCATGTACGCCGTGGCCGACCTCGATGCCTGGGCCGCCGACCGCAGTTTCGAGACGACTTCCGATCCCGAATACGCCGAGCACCACTCGGCCGACAGCCGTGCGCGCTGATCGGCGGCGCGCGGGTGGCCTCCGCCGTGTCCAAACCGTCGCAGGAGCGCGAACAGCTCGACTTGTTCCACGCCTTGCCTGGCTGCATGGCGCCGCGCGACAGCCAGGACTTGATGGCCTATCCGTTCTTCTCGCTCGGCAAGTCCAAGCGGGTCAAGCCCATCGACTTCCGTGCGGGCAACGTGACGATCCGCGTGGAAGGCACGCAGGAGCACGGCATCGCCACGATTTGGGATGCGGACGTGCTGATATGGGCGGCCTCGCAGATCGTGGAGGCGAAGGACGCAGGCTTGCGCCCGTCGCGGCTGATGCGCGCGACGCCCTACGAGATCCTGCGCTTCATCGGGCGCGGCAAGTCGCTGCGCGACTACCAGCGGCTCAAGGCCGCACTCGACCGGCTGCAATCGACCACGGTGGCCACGTCCATCCGCGAGACGACCGGACGGCGCCTGCACCGTTTCTCGTGGATCAACGAATGGAAGGAACTGGCCGATGCCAATGGCACGCCGCTGGGCATCGAGCTGATCCTGCCGGACTGGTTCTATGCGGGCGTGCTCGACGCCGCCCTAGTGCTGACCATCGACCCGGCGTATTTCCGGCTCACGGGCGGCATCGAGCGGTGGCTGTACCGCTTAGTGCGCAAGCACGGCGGCAAGCAGGCATACGGCTGGCAGTTCGACTTTCGCTACCTGCACCGGAAATCGGGCAGTACCGCGAAGCCCTACGACTTCGCCTGCGACCTGCGCGCGCTTGTAGCGCGGCAGTCGCTGCCCGGCTACGTCCTGGGCATCGAGCGGATGCCGGACAACGGCATGGAGCTGCTGACCTTCCGGCCCGTGCCGCATACGGCACGGGAATAACTCCGGGAAAGCCTGTGGATGGCGTCGTGCTATCAGGCGTGCGGGGTATCGTGCTATCAGGCGTGGGCCTATCGTGCTATCAGGCGTGCCGATCGGCCGCAAATCCGCGCCAGCATTGGGTTTGCGCGCGCTCTAACTTCCCTAACTTAATTTCTCTAACTTTTAGTAGAGAAACGCCGCTGCGGTGGACAACCATCACTCGGCTCCAAGCGCAGCAGCAAAAGTCCGGCTTTCCAGCATGGGGGGCCGTGCCATGATCGTCGCTCTGCTCAATCAAAAAGGCGGCGTGGGCAAGACCACGCTCGCCACGCACATCGCCGGGGAGCTTGCGATGCGCGGCCAGCACGTCGTCCTGCTGGACGCCGACCCGCAGGGTTCATCGCTGGACTGGACGCAGCGCAGAAGCCAGCAAGGCTTGCCACGGCTGTTCAGCGCCGTGGGCCTCGCGCGCGAAACGCTGCATCAGGAAGCACCAGAACTCGCCAGACGGGCCGATCACGTCGTCATCGACGGCCCGCCGCGCATCGCCGCCTTGGCGCGCTCCGCGCTGCTGGCGGCTGAGCACGTGCTGATCCCCGTGCAGCCCAGCCCCTACGACCTGTGGGCCAGCGCCGAGATGGTGGCGCTGATCCGCGAGGCGCAGGTGTTCCGGCCTGCGCTGCGCGCGGCCTTCGTCATCAATCGGCGCGTCAGTACCACCGTGATCGGGCGCGAAGCGCGCCAGGCGCTGGCCGACCAGCCGCTTCCTGCGCTGCACGCGGAAGTGCATCAGCGCATCGTGTTCGCCGACAGCGTTGCCGCTGGCCGGCTTGCACGCGAGACGGCGCCGGACAGCGCCGCCGCGCGCGAAATCACCGCGCTGGTGGACGAACTGCTGTGGTGGCCGGCATGACAACGAAGCCGCCACCGAACAGCAAACGCACGGCCAAGCGCGTCGGCATCGGCGCGCGTCCGCCCGCGAATCCGCACGCCGAGGCGTGGATTCGCCAAGGCGACGCCGATGCGCTGGGCAAGGGCGACCTCTACACGGCTCGCCTGACCCTCGACATCACGCCCGCCATGCGGGCGCGCATCAAGGTGTCGGCCTTCACGCAAGGCGTGACCGTGGCCGATCTGCTGCGCGGCCTGCTGGAGCGCGAGTTTCCAGAACACCGCAGGGAGAACACGCCATGACTGCATCCGCTTCGTCTGCCCTCGCGCCTGTTGCCATCGCGGCCACGGCTGCGCTCGCAGCACCTTCCGGCCGGCCGGCCAGCGCGCCGCTGACGCGCGTGGCGCTGGCCTACATCGAACCACGCTTCAAGCTCTACTTGCGCTTCGGCGAACCTGCGCGCACGCACCAGCTCGACCGCTGGCGGCGCTGCGCCGTGTTCCTGCCGGGCGCCATGTTCTGCCGCATCCGCTGGCAGGCCAACGACTACGGCACCGTGCGCTGGCAGCTCATGGTGATGCAGGCATGCACGCCGCTGGACGCGGCGCAGCGCATCCCCGGCGTCCAGCCGGGCGCGCGCCTGCTGCTGCACGCCGAGGGCGAGAACCAGGTGCGCGCCGTGCTGGAGCGCATCGACGCCATCGAGGTGCTGGGCATCGCACCCGCCGCTGTCTCGCCCGCGTACTGGCGCACGCTCGCCAACCGGCTCGCTGCGCGCTTGTCTCTGCCCGAATACACGGCCGAACGGCACGCCGCCTGGCTGACCGTGAGGGCGATGCCATGACCGCTGTTTCGACTGCCGGCACCGCGCCGCGTCCTCGCTCGCGCCTGCGCGCCCGCCTCGTACTGGCGGGTCTGTCCGCCTGTGGCCTCGCGGCGCTGGCCTGGGCGTCCTTCGTGCATCCGATGCCGCGTCTGATCTACAACCCGTCCGACAGCGTGGCGGTAGGCTGGTATCGCGTCGATCCACAGGAGCACGGCACCGGCTCGCTGCCACGTCCTTTGTCCGTAGGCAGCATCGTCCTGACCACGCTGCCGCCAGATGCCGCCGCGCTGGCTGCGCAGCGCGGCTACCTGCCGGCGCGCGTGCCGCTGCTCAAGCGTGTGGGCGCCGTCGCGCCGCAGGAGGTGTGCATCACTGGCCGCGTTGTCCGCATCGACAGCGTGCCTTCGGCCGCCGTGCTGCCCGCTGACCGCTGGCGCCGGCCGCTGCCATCCTGGCAGCAATGCCGCCGCCTTGAACCCGGCGAACTGTTCCTCTTGAGTGTGACCAATCCGGCGTCGTTCGACAGCCGCTATTTCGGCCCAGTCAGCGCATCCGCCGTGATCGGCGTGGCGCATCCGGTCTGGCTGGAGTCACGCCCATGATGGCCGCCGACTCGCTGCACGTTGCCGTGCATCTTGTCGTGCCATCGGGCGTGACGTTCTGCTGTTCGTCGGCGTGTCGTCGCGCGTGCAGTGCGGGTGCATTCTTACCGCACTTCACGCTGCCTCCGGCGCAGCCGTCCCATGTGCAGGCGTCTTGCCTCGAACGCGCCCGGCCTGCGGCCCTCATCGCGCTTGTTCGCGCGTTCGCCGGCGCGCTGGCTGCTCGCGCAGCGCCGCCGGGCCGCCGCTGCCCGGAGCGCCAGCGAAGGGCAAAAGCGGAAGGCAAGACAAAAGGACGCGGCACCGGGCCGCGTCGAAAGCCTGTCTGCACATGGGGGTGGCGCGGCACGGAGCGGCTTCGCCACCGTGCCGTGTGGGGCGCGAGGCCCGCGCCAATGCAGGCATATCCGCGTGCTTCGCACGACCGGGCGCGCCAGAGCTTGCAGGGAGCGCAGCCATGACCGACCGCCGCGACGACGATTTCCGCATCCGCCCCAATGCCCCGAAGAACCGAGGCCAGGGCTTCGTTTCCAAGGTGCTCCAGCAGGCAGGCAAGGCCAGCAGCGGCAAGTCCTCGGTGCGCCGTCCTGGGACGGCTGGGGGCACCGGGAGGGGCACTGGCCAGCGGCCCGGCTCGCGTCTGGGGCGCGGCCACACGGCGGCGCGCTTCGCCGGGGCGAAGCTGACGCCCATGTCGCGGCGCGTGACCATCAAGACCCTGCTGGTCAACCAGCGCCAGGTCAGCCCGCAGTCGCTCGCCAAGCACCTGCGCTACATCGAGCGCGATGGCGTGGGCCGCGATGGCGAGCCGGGCCAAGCCTACGGGCCGCAGACCGATGCCGCCGACCTCGACACCTTCAAGGAACGCTGCGCCGATGACCGGCACCATTTCCGCTTCATCCTCTCGCCCGAGGACGGCGCCGAGCTGGAAGACCTGCGCGCCTACACCCGGCATCTGGTGAACCGGATGGAAGCCGACCTGGGCACGCGGCTGGATTGGGTCGCGGTCGATCACTGGAACACCGACAACCCGCACACCCACCTGATCGTGCGCGGGCGCGACGATACCGGCAAAGACCTCATCATCGCTGGCGACTACATCGCCGACGGCTTCCGCCATCGGGCCGCCGAGCTGGCGACCGAGTGGCTCGGCCCGCGCACCGAGCTGGAGATCCAGCAGACCTTGCAGCGCGAGGTGGAACAGGAGCGGTGGACAAGCCTCGACCGCACATTGCAGCGCGAGGCCGGCGAGGATGGCCGGGTGCAGATCGAACGCTTCAACGAACCCCGGCTGCAACGCCAGCGCCTGCTGCTGATCGGCCGCCTGCAACGCTTGCAGCGCCTGGGCCTGGCCGACGAGACGCAGCCCGGCACTTGGGCCGTCCATGCGGACGCGGAGAAGACCTTGCGCGCCCTGGGCGAGCGCGGCGACATCATCCGCACCATGCAGCGGGCCATGAGCGGCCAGCCGCGCGAGCTGGCGGTGTTCGAGCCGGGCCAGAATGCAGATGGAAGCGGCCGCACCATCGTCGGCCGCGTGGCCGGCAAGGGGCTGGCCGACGAGCTGTACGACCGCGGCTATCTGGTCATCGACGGCGTGGATGGCAAGGCCCACTACGTCGCGTTGAACACCCGCGACGAGCTGGCGAACTATCCCGCCGGCGCGCTGGTGGAGGTACGCGGTTCCGCCGAGGTGCGGGCGGCCGACAAGAACATCGCCACACTGGCGAGCGATGGCCTGTACCGCACCGATCATCACCTGGCGATCGAGCAAGGCCGGGCCAAGCCCGGCCGCGACCCGCAGGAGGTCGTCGCGGCCCACGTCCGCCGGCTGGAAGCCCTGCGCCGGGCCGGCATCGTGGAGCGTGTAGCCGACGGGCTATGGAAGGTGCCGGACGACCTGGCCGAGCGTGGCCGCCAGTACGACGCGCAGCGGCTGGGCGGCGTGGCGGTGGAGCTGAAATCGCACCTGCCCATCGAGCGGCAGGCCCGCGTCGTCGGCGCGACCTGGCTGGATCAGCAGTTGATCGGCGGCGGCAAGGGGCTGGGCGACCTGGGCTTTGGCGGCGAGGTGAAGAACGCCCTGCAACAGCGCGCCGACTTCCTGGCCGAACAGGGGCTGGCCGAGCGGCGCGGGCAGCGTGTGATCCTCGCCCGCAATCTGCTGGCGACCCTGCACAATCGGGAACTGACGCAAGCAGCGAGGGACATTGCCGCCGAGACCGGCCTGGAGCATCGCCCAGTCACGGATGGGCAGCGTGTGGCCGGTATCTACCGGCGCTCGGTCATGCTCGCCAGCGAGCGCTATGCGATGCTCGATGACGGCAAAGGGTTCAGCCTCGTGCCGTGGAAGCCCATCATCGAACAGCGGCTTGGGCAGCAGCTCGCCGCGACGGTGCGCGGCGGCGGTGTGTCCTGGGAGATCGGACGGCAGCGTGGACCGGCCCTGGGGTGAGCCGCACCCGCAACGCCACTTTGGACATCCCCGGCGAACGAGTCAGGCCGGCTGTTGTTCCTTCGAGACGAATCTCAACCCGACCCCAGGTTCGGTGACGATGTAGCGAGGAGCGGAGGCATCGTCCCCCAGCTTGTGGCGCAACTTGCCCACGAGAATGCGCAGGTAGTGGGTATCTTCCTCGTGCGTCGGCCCCCACATCTCCCGCAGTATCTGTGCCTGCGTCACCAGCCGTCCCGGTTGCCTGACCAGCAAGGCCAGCAGAGAGAACTCCTTGCGGCTCAGCGTGACGGCTTCTCCATGAACGGCCACTTCCCGTTGCGCCAGGTCGATTCGGAGCATCCCGTCGTCGTAGATCGGGCCATCTTCCGTTCCTGTCGCCACCGTGCGCAGGAATGCGCGAATGCGTGCCATCAGTTCCTCGACACCGAACGGCTTGGTCACGTAGTCGTTGGCCCCTGCGTCCAGCAGGGCCACCTTTTCGTCCTCGCCGGAGCGTACCGTCAGCACGATGACGGGCACGCGCGACCATTGCCGCAGTTCCTTGAGCACGTCCTTCCCGTCCATATCCGGCAACCCCAGGTCCAGGACGACGAGGTCGGCCCCTTTGCTGGCCAGCAGCGTCAGGCCCTCCCGGCCTGTTCCCGCCAGCAGGGTCGCGTAGCCCTGCGACCGCAAGCTGATGTCGATGAACTTGCGGATCTGGGGTTCGTCATCGACGACAAGAATCCGGGCGGACGACGCACCCGGAGTCGATTCATTGGGAAGTCCCATCATGCTCTTTCGTCTCCTGATTCGCGTATCCGCCCCAAGGCAGGGTCAGGCGGATGGTGGTTCCTTGGCCTTCCGGGCCAGGCAGCGCCTCGACGCTACCCATGTGGGCACCTACGATACCTTGGACGATCGTCAACCCCAGGCCGGTTCCCTGCTTGCCTCGGTCGCCACGTTCGACGCTGTAGAACATATCGAAGATACGCCGTCGTTCTTCCTCTGGAATGCCCGGCCCGCGATCCGAGATGTCGATCTGCACTTGATCGTCCTCTGTCCGTCGAATCTGCACCTTGAGAGGCACCCCCGGAGGGGAGAACTTCGCCGCGTTCTCCATGACGTTGAACAAAGCCTGCTCGATGAGCGCGGGGTGGACATGGATCGGAGGCAGATCCGGTGGAATGTCGTGTTCGATGCGGACATCGGGCTCGTACCGTTGCAGGCGCCGCGACGCCGAGCCCACCAGTTCGTCGATGCCGATCCAGTCGCGTGTCAGCGTCAGTCCCTGCTGCCCGAGCCGGGTCATGTCGAGCAGGTTCTGGATGTACCGATCCAGGCGCTCGCCTTCCACATGGATGGTCTCCAGCAGGCTTTGCTGATCTTCCGGCCCCATATCCTTGCCGTAGCGAGCCAGGCTGTCCGCCGCTCCGATCATCGACGACAGGGGCGAACGCAGGTCGTGCGACACCGACGACAGCAGCGCAGACCGCAGGCGCTCCGTTTCTCCGGTGACGCGCGCTTCCTCCAGTTCCGACACCAGCCGCGTGCGCTGGGCGGCCTGGCCAATGTCCTCCACCATGCTTTCCGCCAGGCGGCGCTGCTCGAACGAAAGACGCCCCATGCCCGACGGGAACCTCAAGCCGGCCACGCCCAGCGTGTTTTTGTCCGAGCGCACCGGCAGAAACAACCAGGACGAATGGGTCAGGGTGTCCGTGTAGCGCCCACTCGCCTGCCCGTGCTGCTGCGTCCAGTCGGCCGCCATCAGGTCCTTCTCGGTCAGATGGCTTGCGGCCATAGACGGCCCGAACTCGCCGTTGATGCGTATCCACGCCTCGGCGTGCAAGGTCGATTGCAGAACCGATGAGCCTGCTGCGATGACCTGCCCGAGATCGGCTGCCTTGGCGAGATGGCGTCCCAGGTTCTGCATGGCCGTCGCGTGCGTGTTCGCCGCTCGCAACGCCACGACTTGCATGCGCAGTTGCGAAGCTAGTCGCCCGGCAATCAGAGCCGCCGCCAAGAACAGCAACACGGTGGCCACACCACGATGAGCACTGATCAGGAAGGTGTAGCGCGGTTCGATGAAGAAAAAGTTGTATGCCAAGAAACACAGCCCGGCAGTAATGACGGCCGAGAGCATGCGGGTCCGTGAGGCGACCAGCATGACCGCCACGAGAAAGATCAGGGACAGATCCTGCAAGCCCAGCGTGCGCTCGGCCAAGGCCGCCGCGCCGACGGCGCCGACGCTGGCCAGCAGGATCAGCAAGGCCTCCCGCTTCGTCAGGCCACCGCCAGCAAGACCTGGCAACTGCATCGCCCGCTGCCGGGCCTGCGGCGTGCTGACGATCGTCAGCTCGTAGCGTGCGCCGCGCTGCAACAGTTGCTGCGTCAGCGTGCGATTGAAGATGCGGGCGATGGGGCGCTCGCGCGAGCGGCCGATCACGATGGATCGTGCGCCGCGCGCCTCGGCGGCATCGAGCAGTGCCTGGGTGACGTCGGTGTTGTGTAGCACTTCCGTCTCGCCCCCCAGGTTGCGCGCCAGCGCGAATGCCTTGTCGATCTCGGTCAAGCGCTCCTGCTCCGCACGCGCAACCATGTTGAGCGTGGGGGCCGTCCGGTCAAGGTCGTCAGTGTGCAAGGCGGCATCGGCCGAGCGCCCGGTCTCCACCGTGACCACCGACCAGGGAGCGCCCCGGCGCTCGGCAATTCGGGCGCCCGCTCTCACGAGGTATTCCGACTGCCCCCGGCCGTCAATGGCGATCAGCACATGGCGCTGGATGGAAATGCCCTCCAGGCCGCGCGCAGCGCGTGTCTCGCGCAAGTCAGCATCGACGTGCTCAGCCACGGTCTGCATCGCCAGTTCGCGCAGCGCGGTGAGATTCGACGGAGAGAAGAACGCTTGCAGCGCCTGGGCGGCCTGCTCGGGCAGGTACACCTTGCCTTGGTTCAGGCGTTCGATCAGTTCGCGTGCGGGCAGATCGACCAGGCGGATATCGCGCAGGCGCTCGAAGACGGCGTCTGGGACGGTCTCGCTCACCCGAACGCCGGTGATCTGATGCACCACGTCGTTCAGGCTTTCCAGATGCTGGATATTGACCGTGGTGTAAACGTCGATACCAGCGTTGAGCAATTCCTCCACGTCCTGCCAGCGTCGCTCATGGCGGCTTCCGGGGGCGTTGCGATGGGCCAGTTCATCGACCAGGGCGATGGCCGGCTTGCGTGCCAGCAGCCCATCCAGATCCATTTCCTCCAGTTGCCGCCCTTGGTAATCCACCTTCTTGCGAGGCAGCAACGGCAATCCCTCGACCATCGTCTGCGTCTCGCTGCGACCATGCGTCTCGACGATACCAATGACGACATCCACCCCCTGGCGGTGGAGTTCGCGTGCGCGTGCCAGCATGGCGTAGGTCTTGCCGACGCCAGGGGCAGCGCCCAGGAACACCGTCAGGCGTCCCGCCGTCTGGCGCCGGAGTTCACCCAATAGGGCGTCGGCCTGTCCCGCATGTTCGGTTCCCATGACAGACCCAATCCTCAACGTGTTGTCATTGCCTGCATATCGTCTTACCTTGCGTTTCCGATCCGTGATGGATCACATCGCGCAAGTGCCTCCGGCGTCCATCCATCAAATAATGCTTTGATTTCAATAGGTTTCTTGCAGGCTTGCAAGGCCCCTCGAAATGCTCGATCCGAGAACAGCGAGGCCGCATGAGCCAAAAGCTCAAGATGCTCCTGATTTGCCGGACTGGGAACCAGCAGCACCAGGGCGTCGGATACGAGCGCCGCGTCCGGGGCATCGAAGTCCAGTCCTGGCACGAGACGCACGTACAGAGCGCGAATATGATTCAGACCGCTTACCCTGGCATGGGGAATGGCAACGCCTAGACCCAACGCCGTCGATCCTGCCATTTCTCGTCGCATCAGAGCGGAGGCGACGGCATCCGCAGGCAAATTGCCGATGCGTTCAGTATGCAGGCCAATGGTCTGGAACAATTGCCGCTTGTCAGCGACCTCCAAGCCGAGCAGCAGGTCTTCGGTCTGAACATAGCGACTCAGTGCAGTCATTGCTTGGCCACAGGCGTCTTGGCGACCGCATCCAGCGCCAGATTCAACTCCAACACATTCACGCGAGGCTGGCCCAGCAAACCGAGTTGCTTTCCCTCCGTATGCTGGGACACCAAGCCTTCGATGACATCGCGTGAAACACCGCGCGCATGTGCCACGCGATCAATCTGGATGGCGGCGGCTTGCGAACTGATGTGCGGGTCGATGCCGCCGCCGGATTGAGTGACCAGATCGCTGGGTATGGCGGAAGGTTCGACACCATACCTTTGCGCCAGGGCAGCTCGCGTCTCATCGACACGCTTGCGCAAGTCTGGATTGGTACGGGCCTGGTTGCTCCCAGCCACCGCCATCACATCGTAGTTGGCCGCGGAGGGGCGCGACTGGAAGTAGCGATCGTCCGAGAACGGCTGCGCCACCAATGAGGAGCCGAGGACCTTGCCATCGCGCTCGATCAGGCTGCCATTGGCCGTGCTCGGGAACAGCGCCTGGCCGAGCCCGACTCCGGCCAGCGGATACAGCAGACCGAAACCGACCAGCGAAATGATCGCCAGGCCGATGGAGCCGCGGAGCAGGCCCTTGTCGGAGATGGTCGGGGACACATTACCCGGTGTGCGGAGAGTGGTAATTGCGTTATGAGACATGATCGAATCCTCAGAGAGAGAACATGGCGGAGATCGCAACGTCGATCACCTTGATCGCGATGAAGGGCAGCAGGACGCCACCAACGCCATAGACCAGCATGTTGTTGCGCAGCAGTTGCGTCGCGCTCGCGGGCTTGAAGCGCACGCCACGCAGGGCCAGCGGAATCAGCAGCGGGATGATGATGGCGTTGAAGATCAGCGCCGACAGCACGGCGCTGTTCGGGCTCGACAGGTTCATGACATTGAGCGCCGCCATCTGCGGGATCGTTGCGGCGAACAGCGCCGGCAGGATGGCGAAATACTTGGACACGTCGTTGGCAAGCGAGAAGGTAGTCAGCGCGCCGCGCGTGATGAGCTGCTGCTTACCGATCTCCACCACGGCGAGCAACTTGGCCGGATCGGAGTCGAGATCGACCATGTTGCCGGCCTCTTTGGCCGCCTGCGTGCCCGAGTTCATCGCCAGGCCCACGTCGGCTTGGGCCAGCGCCGGCGCATCGTTGGTGCCGTCGCCCACCATCGCCACCAGGCGACCGCCAGTCTGTTCGGCACGGATACGCGCGAGCTTGTCTTCCGGGCGCGCCTCGGCGATGTAGTCATCGACACCGGCCTCGGCCGCGATGTTCGCCGCCGTGAGCGGGTTGTCGCCCGTAATCATCACGGTCTTGACGCCCATCTCGCGCAGGCGGGCGAACCTCTCCTTGATGCCGTGCTTGATCACGTCGGACAGTTCGATGACGCCCAACACGTGCCGGCCATCGCTGACCACGAGCGGCGTGGCACCCTTGCGAGCCACATCCGCGACACGCGCTTCGAGTTCTGCGGGGATGACGCCGCCCAGCATCTGCACATGCCGCGCGATCGCGTCCATCGCACCCTTGCGGATGACGCGCTCGCCAGGCAGGTCCACGCCCGACATGCGCGATTGCGCGGAGAACGGCACGAAATGCGCGCCTTCGGGTTCATCGAGCTTCTCGTTCTTGCCGCGTGCCAGCTTGACGATGGACTTGCCTTCCGGCGTCGGATCCGCCAGCGAGGCCAGCAGCGCCGCCTGACGCAGTTGCGCAGCGTCCACCCCGGCCAGCGCGTGGAACGCAGTGGCCTGCCGATCGCCGTGGGTAATAGTGCCGGTCTTGTCCAGCAGCAGCACGTCCACGTCGCCTGCGACCTCCACGGCCTTGCCCGACTTGGCCAGCACGTTGGCCTGTAGCGCGCGGTTCATGCCGGCAATGCCGATGGCCGGCAGCAACCCGCCGATGGTGGTTGGGATCAGGCACACCAGCAGGGCGACCAGCAGCACGACGTTGACGTTCACGCCGACGAAGCCACCGATGAAGGGCAGCGTCACGACGACGATCAGGAAGGTCAGCGTCATCACGCCGAGCAGGATGCCCAGGGCGATTTCGTTGGGCGTCTTCTGCCGGTTGGAGCCTTCCACCAGCGCGATCATGCGGTCGAGGAAGCTGTTGCCCGGCTCGGCGGTGACGCGCACCACGATGCGGTCGGACAGCACCTTGGTGCCGCCGATCACGCCGGAACGGTCGGTGCCGGCCTCGCGCAGCACAGGCGCTGACTCGCCGGTCACGGCGGCCTCGTTGATCGTCGCCAGACCTTCGACGATCTCGCCGTCGGCAGGCACCAACTGGCCTTCTTCGATCACGACATGATCGCCGGGGCGCAGCTCGGCGGCCGGCACCGTCTTCTCGCCGCCGGCGGCGTCCAGCCGCCGGGCCATCAAATCCTTGCGGGCTCGGCGCAGCGACGCCGCCTGTCCGCGTCCGCGGGACTCGGCCACCGCTTCGGCGAAGTTGCCGAACAGCACGGTAATCAGCAGGATCGCGGTCACGGCCCAGCCGAAGCCGGGTTGCGCCCAACCCGCGAGGGTGGCGACCGCCGTAACCAGCGTGCCGAGCCAGACCACGGCCATCACGGGGTTCTTGATGATGTGCTGCGGCGCCAGCTTGATGAAGGCGTTGACCACGGCAGGCGCGAAGCCGCGCTCATCCAGGCGCGAGCGGCGGCCCGCGTGTTCTTTCGAGGTTGTATGGTTCATGGTGTTTTCCTCAACGCGCGACCAGGCTCAGGTGATCGGCCACGGGGCCGAGCACCAGCACGGGCATGAACTGAAGCAGTGTCAGGATGGCGATCACCGCGATCAGCGTGAGCGCAAAAGTGGGGGTTTCGATGTGCAGGCTTCCCGCGCTTTCCGGTGCTTGGCGCTTGCGCGCGAGCATGGCCGCGATCACCAGCGGAATGATGAGGGCCGGATAGCGACCCGCGGCGAGCACGAAGCTGGCAGTGACGTTCCACCAGACGCTGGCATCACCCAACCCCTCGAAGCCCGAACCGTTGTTGGCGAAGGACGACGTGTATTCGTAGAAGACCTGGCTGATGGCATGGAAGCCGGGATTCGAGTTCCCCGTCAGGCTCGGCACGGCCAGCGTGATGGCGGTCAGGCCTAGCAGGATCAGCGGTTGCAGCAGCACGAGTACTGCGAGCAGGCGAACCTCGGGCGCTTCGATCTTGCGCCCGAAAAGTTCCGGCGTGCGCCCCGTCATCAGGCCGGCCAGGAACACGCCCAGCAGGAGATAGGTCAGGAACTGCTGCAAGCCGCTACCGATGCCGCCCCAAATGGCGTTGATCAGCATGTCGCTGATCGTGACCAGGCCGGTCAGCGGTGCCAGCGAGTCGTGCATGGCGTTGACCGAGCCATTGGATGTCTGCGTCGTCAATGCGGCCCACAGTGCGGAAGGCTCGGCGCCGAAGCGGACTTCCTTGCCTTCCATCAACGCGATGTCCTGCGAGGTCGAGGAGAATCCTTCCGACCAGATGGCGAATCCCGCCGACACGACGGACATGGTCAACATCGTGCCGAACACCAACCCGGCGAACTTACGCCGTCCGGTCAGTCCACCGATCATGAACACTACCGCGACTGGGACCAGAATAAGTGCCAAGGTTTCAAGCAGATTCGATAGCGGCGTGGGGTTCTCCAGCGGCACCGAGCTGTTGGGGCCGTACCAGCCACCGCCATTGGTGCCGAGCTGCTTGATGGCGACCATCGGCGACACCGGACCCAGCGGGATCTTCTGCTCCTTCATTTCTACCGTCGCATCCACGGGAGCGACCACGGGGCCACCCTCCAGCGTGGCCGGCACCCCCTGGCTGGTCAGCAGCACCGACCACAGCAGGCACAGCGGCAGCATGAAGCGCAGCGTGGGACGGATCACATCGGCCCAATAGTTACCGACATCCACCGGGGCCTGTTCCTGTCCATCGCTCTTGCGCTCTTGCGCATTGCGTCCACCGAAGAACCCGCGCAGCGTCGCTACGACCAGCGCCAATCCCATCATGGGCGTGATGACCTGCAAGGTCACGATGCCCGTCATGTGGGCCAGGTACGAGAGTTGGGCCTGCCCGGAGTAGTGCTGCTGGTTGGTGTTAGTCAAGAAGGACACCATCGTGTGCAGCGCCAGGTCCCAGCTCATGTTGAGCGCGCCGTTGGGGTTGAGCGGTAGCCACGCCTGGGTCATCAGGATCAGCCACACGATGACCGCCAGCACCAGGTTGCTCAGCAGGAACGCGCCGGCGTACCCGCGCCAGCTCATGCCGCGCTCGGGATTGGTGCCGATCAGCGCATACAGGGGCCGCTCCAGCCACAGAAACAGCCTGTCGCCGCGCATCGGGGCGCCGCGCATCACCGCGGCCAGGTAGCGACCGAGCGGCCATCCGAGACCGATCGCCAGGGCAAATACGAGAAGAAACTCAGTCATGATCGGACTCCATCAACGTGTTGCTTGGGGGGCTTGTGGCCATCACGCCCCCGGTCAGAAAGAAGCCTGGATGGCGAACTCGGCGCGCGAGCCGGCCATGCCGGGAAACAGTCGCTTGGCCGCCGAATCGGAGCCATGCAGCGTGAGCCGGGCCTCGAACGGCGCCTTGAATGTCCAAACGACACCGAGCGCGCCGTGCGTGTAGCTGTCGGCATAGGCGCTATCGAGGACGTAGCGGGCCACGCTGCCTTCGATGCGCCACTGGTCGTTGATCGGATAGCGGGCGCCGAGCAGCGCATACGTGCCGGTCGTGTCCGTGGCCATCGCATTGTTCGAGTGGCCCACCGCCAACCAGTAGTTGTCGCGCCACGTGATGCTCGCGTTGATCTCGTTCCAGTTCAGGTTGGTATTCGCCGAGGGGTACTGGTAGCGCAGGAGATAGACATCCAGCGCCCAATCCGTGGCGATCTTTCCGCTCCATCCCACGGCAAGGTCGAACTCGCTGCGTGCGCCGTTGTCTGGCTTGAACTTGACGTTCGAGCCCCATACGGAGGCATACAGCCCCGACTCATGGGCGTACTTGACCCCCGCCTGGATGGCGGGGTCTTCGCGCGTTTGAGAGGACCCGCGCCAAACGTAGTCCGACGTCAATGTGGCGTTGCCTGAAACCTGCGCTTGCGCGCTGCTCGCCATTCCCAGCAACAGCCCAGCGACGGCGACGACCTTGGCGGTCGGGTGAATATTCTTGAGAGGCATGTTTTGCTTCGCAAATCAATGGCGAAATAGCCAGACTCAAGTATTCGATAGAGGCCCGTAAATTCTCCATTCAGGGAAAGGGTTCGCACATAAATTCTGCGTAAACTTTGAGGAGGCATTGAGCCTTCCAAGCACGATGAAGACACGCCGCACTGCAAGGGCGTGGACCGATCCTCGGACGAGGACGCCGGGCAGGAATTTACGTCGAATTTACGGCGAGCCATCCGCAGCTCGGATATGGTTTTTGATTTGTATGCTTGGAGATGTCGATGCCCTCGGTATTGCAGGACATCATCTTCGTTGCTGTTGTCGTGATCGCCTTTCTCGCACTCTTTCGCGTATCCGAAGGAGTCGCAAAGTGGTTCGAGAATCACTTTAGAAAGCCATCGTCACACAGCAGGCGCCGAGAAGGCGCACACGAAAAATAGTATTTCGTAAGGAGGCAACAGTCAGCCTCTCTGGCGGGGGCGCGACTTCGGCTGGCAATGCAGCGTGATGAGATAAAGAGAATGGAGCTACGTCATCTTCGTTGTTTTCTCGCAGTCGCAGAAGAACTCCACTTCGCTCGCGCGGCCGAGCGGTTGCACATAGAGCAGTCTCCGCTATCACGAACCATCAAGGAGCTGGAAGACGAATTGGGCGCGCGACTGTTCGCGCGTACCACGCGCAGCACCCGACTGACCCGTGCGGGCAAGTTGTTTCTGGAGCATGTGCCACGTGTCTTCGCCGCCTTGCAGCAGGCGCGGGACAGCGTGAAGGCTGCGGCCAACGGCTTTCACGCCCAAATACGCATCGCGCTGTCCGATGGCATTACACCGTCGCGCCTGCCAACCCTGCTGGCGTTGTGCCGCCAGGAGGAGCCCGAGATAGAGATTCGCTTGTTCGAGGTTCCGCTGTCGCAGCAGATCAAGGGCTTGCAGGAGGACTTGTACGACGTAGGATTCGCCCAATCGGATGAAGTGGGTGAAGCGCTTGTCGCCGAGCCGGTGTGGAGCGATTCGCTGATGGTGGCCGTGCCGGCTCGGCATACGCTGCTCAAATACAAGCGCATCCCCTTGGACGAAGTCCTGCGTCATCCGCTGGTGCTGTGTGATCCGCAGGTGTGCGAGGGCCATGCAAAGCAGATCGAGCGGGTGTTGCGACGGGCGGAGACGGAGCCGCTGATTGCCGAGCGAGTGGCATCCTGCGACCTGATGATGGCACTGGTTTCGGCCGGCTTTGCCTTGGGCCTGACCGGGGCAGCACACATTGCGGCCAGCCGCGAGCCTGGCGTGGTCGCCCGTCCCCTCGAAGGCCGTTCGCCTGTGCTGACCACCTACCTGCTGCGCCCAGCCGGCGAGCCATCGAGAACCCTGGCGCGATTCATTGAACGCGTGCATTCCATCGAATCGCCCAGCGGCGCCAGGACCAGGCCCCCGCCTCAACCTCATATTTCGGAGGACAGTGAGCCATGAACAAGATCACATCGTTCCTGCTGACCGTGGTGCTGGCCGCTTGCGGCCAGTCCGAGACACCGACGTCGGTGGCCGTGCCGACGGTTGAGGAACTTGCGACCAACCCTGAACGGCTCAAGGAGCTTCGCCAACAGTGCAAGCTCGATCGCGCCAAGCTGGGTGACGAGTTGTGCAACCGCGTGGCCGAGGCCACGCGCAAGCGGTTCTATGGAGATGGAACCGTGCCCTACACGCCGCCTGAGACACCGCCGAAGTTCTGATCGCAGTTTCCGCGCCACAAACTCAAAAAGATTTCTCTACACGCCGCAATGCGCTCGCGCTTGCGGCGTTTCTTCTTCCTTCGCTATTGCGCGAACTCTTGCTTTTTGCTCGACCTTTCTCCCGATAAAGGTCTTTGACCGGCACCGAACCCAGCTCTGATCCTCGCCTGTGCGGCACGAATGCGTGCTGCTTTCAAGCGAGGAATCAGCGCAGGAGAAATCGGAGGCCAGGTCATGCAAGGGACGAACGTGCTGTTCGGTCAGATTGCCGTGGTATTCGGCATCGTGATCGCCGGAGTGTGGGGCGCCACACAATGGACAGCAGCGGCCCTTGGCTACCAAGTACGCCTTGGCTCGCCCTGGTTCGATTTTCTTGGCACGTCGATCTACCACCCGTGGAAGCTGTTTGAGTGGTGGTTCTTCTTCGGCGCTTATGCGCCGGAAGTCTTCGACACCGGCGGCGCCATTGCCGGTGCCAGCGGCATGGTCGCCGTGGGCGTCGCCATCGCCATGTCGGTATGGCGCTCGCGCCAAGCGCGCCTGGTCACCACCTACGGCTCGGCGCGGTGGGCTAACACGCAGGACATTCGCAAGGCGGGCCTCACGCAACCAGCCGGCGTGTTCCTCGGTCTGCATGACGGGCAATACCTTCGTCACGAAGGCCCTGAACACGTCCTGACCTTCGCGCCGACGCGCTCCGGCAAAGGCGTTGGCCTGGTGGTCCCAACGCTGCTCTCCTGGCCCGCGTCCACCGTGATCCACGACATCAAGGGCGAAAACTGGCAGATCACCGCCGGCTGGCGCTCGCGCTTCTCGCACTGCTTGCTGTTCAACCCGACCGATCCGAAGTCAGCGGCCTACAACCCGCTGCTGGAGGTTCGGCGCGGTGCGCATGAAGTGCGCGACGTGCAGAACATCGCCGACATCCTGGTCGATCCCGAAGGCGCGCTGGAGCGGCGCAACCATTGGGAAAAGACTTCGCACGCACTACTGGTCGGCGCCATCCTGCATGTGCTCTATGCGGGTGAGGACAAGACGCTGCGCGGCGTTGCCAACTTCCTGTCCGATCCGGCATGTCCGTTCGAGCTGACGCTGCACCGGATGATGACGACGCGGCACCTCGGCGATGCACCGCATCCCGTAGTCGCTTCGGCCGCGCGCGAAGTGCTCAACAAGAGCGACAACGAGCGCTCGGGCGTGCTGTCCACGGCTATGTCCTTCCTCGGCCTGTACCGCGACCCCACTGTGGCCGAAGTCACCTCGCGCTGCGACTGGCGCATCGCCGACCTGATCGCGGCCGAACATCCGGTGTCGCTGTATCTGGTGGTTCCGCCATCGGACATCAGCCGCACGAAGCCGCTGATCCGTTTGATCCTCAACCAGATCGGGCGGCGGCTCACGGAATCGCTGGATGGCAGCGATGGCATTGCCCGCCGCCACAAGCTGCTGCTGATGCTCGATGAGTTTCCCGCACTCGGGCGGCTCGACTTCTTCGAGACGGCGCTGGCCTTCATGGCGGGCTACGGCATTCGCAGCTTCCTCATCGCGCAGTCGCTCAACCAGATCGACAAGGCGTATGGGCAGAACCATTCGATTCTGGACAACTGCCATGTACGCGTGACGTTCGCCACCAACGACGAGCGTACCGCCAAAAGGATCTCCGAGACGCTGGGCACCGCCACCGAACTGCGCGCGCAGCGCAACTACGCGGGCCACCGGCTCGCCCCGTGGTTGGGGCATCTCATGGTGTCGCGCCAGGAGACCGCGCGCCCACTGCTGACGCCGGGCGAAGTGATGCAGCTACCGCCCGATGAAGCCGTGGTGATGGTGTCCAGCGTGGCGCCGATCAAGGCCAAAAAGCTGCGCTATTACGCGGACAGCAATTTCAAGCGCCGCGTATTGCCGCCGCCTGTGCTCGCAGGCGGTCAGTACGCCGATGTGCCGCCATCGCGGCCCGACGACTGGAGCGGGCTGGCGATTCCCACCGTGCCTGTCGCTCCGACCACTGCGTCCGCTGATGGCCTGGGCAACGCCGCCGACGACGGCGGCCCGCGCCGTCAGCCCGAACTCTCCGAAACCGTCGCCTACGACCCCGAGCTGGCCGCGCCCGCAGCCGACCTCGGGTTGCTCGATGACGACGACGACTTGCCGCTTCCCCTTCCGCGCCAGCTTGATCCGGCCATACAGCGCACGGCCCGGCTGGCTTCTCTCGACCCCAACGACGGAATCGAGCTATGAGCCACTACCGCCTCAACCTGTTCATCCAGCCGGAGCACGCCAAGCGCCTGGACGAACTGGCCGCCAAGAAAGGCGTGTCCAAGTCGTCCATCGTCGCGGCGGCGCTCGCATCGTGGCTGTCGCCCGATGCGGCCGACCAGCGCGAAGCGGCCATCGCGAAGCGGCTTGATCGCCTGTCGCGCCATGCCGAGCGCATGGAGCGAGACCAGAACATCGCCATCGAAACGCTGGCGCTGTTCATCCGCTACTACCTCACGGTCAGCACGCCCGTGCCCGAGGCCCATCAAGAGGCCGCGCGTGCCCAGGGCAAGGCGCGCTTCGAGCAGTTCACCGAGCAGCTTGGCCGCCACCTGCTGCGCGGGCGCAGCCTGGTGCGCGACGTGGTGGAGGAACTGCATCCCGACCCGATGCGGATGGATGACGCGGCGGCAGCCGCGCAAGCGCAGGAGCGTGCGTCATGAGCGCCGTTCCGCAGTCCATGAGTGCCACGTCGCTCGACCGCCGCATCCAGATGCTGCGCACGGCGATGGGGCCGCTGATCGCCGCCGCGCTCGAAGACCCGGACGTGGTGGAGGTGATGCTGAATCCTGATCGCACCCTTTGGGTGGATCGGCTTTCCAGCGGGCGCGCGCCGATGAGCGTGGAACTGCCCGAGGCGGACGGCGAGCGAATCATCCGCCTCGTCGCGGCCCACGTCGGCGCAGAAGTCCATCGCGGCCAGCCGCTCTTATCCGCCGAGCTGCCCGAAACCGGGGAGCGCTTCGAGGGCATCTTGCCGCCGGCAGCGCCGGGGCCGGCCTTCGCGCTGCGCAAGCGCGCCATCGGCGTGATTCCGCTGGAGCGGTACGTCATCGACGGGATGATGACCAGCGCGCAAGCGGGCTTTCTCGTTCGCGCCGTGCGCGAGCGGCAGAACGTCTTGATCGCCGGCGCCACCAGCAGCGGTAAGACGACCTTGGCCAACGCGCTGCTGGCCGAGATCGCCGCCACGGGCGACCGCGTGCTGGTGCTCGAAGACACGGTGGAGCTGCAATGCGCCGCCCGCGACCACGTTCCCCTGCGCACCCGCGCAGGCGTGGTGTCGATGACGGAGCTGGTTCGCTCGTCCATGCGCCTGCGGCCTGATCGCGTCGTCGTTGGCGAAGTGCGCGGCGCCGAGGCGCTGGATCTCATCAAGGTGTGGGGCACCGGCCATCCCGGCGGAATCGCCACGATCCATGCCGGCTCCGCGCTCGGCGCGCTGCTGCGCTTGGAGCAACTGATTCTCGAAGTGGCGGTGAACCCGCCGCGTGCGCTGATCGCAGAGGCGGTCAACGTGGTGATCCACATCGCCGGGCGCGGGCGCAAGCGCCGCATCGAGAGCATCGCCCGCGTCGTCGGCTTCGACGGCGTGGGCTACCAACTGGCGGACGCGCTGGAAACGCCGTTTCCCGAGCTGCCGCCACTTCCCGATGCCGCACCCGCTGCGGCGACTTCCCCATCCCCTCACTCACTTGGAGAACTGCCATGACGCAGATGTACGTTCCTGCTTTCCGTTTTTCTGCAAATCCGGCTTTGCGTCTTGCGCGGCTGCGCTGCCTGGCCCGCCCTGCGGGGCAAGGGCTGCTGCTGGCCGCGCTGCTGCTGTTCCTGGCCGGAACCGCGCAGGCCGCCGGTTCCTCGATGCCGTGGGAAGGCCCCTTGCAGTCGATCTTGGAGTCGATTCAAGGGCCGGTGGCGCGCATCGTCGCGGTCATCATCATCATCGCCACGGGCCTCGCGCTCGCCTTCGGCGACACGTCCGGCGGATTCCGCAAGCTGATCCAGATCGTCTTCGGTCTGTCCATCGCCTTCGCGGCTTCGAGCTTCTTCCTGTCGTTCTTCAGCTTCTCCGGCGGGGCCGTCGTATGAGTGCCCCCGACACCTTCGCGGACGGCTTCGAGGTACCGCTGCATCGCTCGCTGACCGAGCCGATTCTGCTGGGCGGTGCGCCGCGAACCGTGGCGATCGCCAACGGCACGCTGGCCGCCGCTGTCGGCCTGGGCCTGCAACTGTGGATTCCCGGCGTGGTGTTCTGGATCGTCGGCCATTCGCTGGCCGTGTGGGGCGCTCGCGTCGATCCGCAGTTCATGCAGGTCTTCGCCCGGCACATCAAGCACAAGCCGCTGCTGGACGTGTGAGGGGATGCCGACATGCTGAACCTTGCCGAATACCGCCAGCGGCCGGCCTTGCTTGCCGACTGGCTGCCCTGGGCCGGGCTGGTCGCGCCGGGCGTCGTCTTGAACAAGGACGGCAGTTTCCAGCGCACAGCCCGGTTTCGCGGGCCTGACCTCGACAGCGCGACGCAAGGCGAGCTGATCGCCACGTCGGCGCGACTGAACAACGCGCTGCGCCGCATGGGATCGGGCTGGGCGCTGTTCATCGAAGCCGAGCGTCGGCCTGCGGCCGATTATCCGCACTCGGAGTTTCCCGAGCCGCTTTCCTGGGTGGTGGAGGAAGAACGCCGGGCCGCCTTCGAGGAATCGGGCAATCACTTCGAGAGCGGCTATCACCTGACGCTGCTTTACCTGCCGCCGGAAGAATCCCGCGCCCGTGCAGCCAAGATGCTCTACGAGAACACGCCGACGAATGGCGTGGACTGGCGCGAGCGGCTGCAAGCCTTCGTCGCGGAAACGGATCGCGTCTTTGACCTGCTCGACGGCGTGATGCCGGAGATTGACTGGCTCGATGACGCGCAGACGCTGACCTACCTGCACGCGACCATCTCGACGCGGCGCTATCGCGTCGGCGTGCCCGAAGTGCCGTTCCACATCGACGCGCTGCTGACCGACTCGCCGCTGGTCGGTGGCCTGGCGCCCATGCTGGGCGACCAGCACCTGCGCGTGGTGTCGGTGCGGGGCTTCCCGACCTCGACCTGGCCGGGGATTCTGGACGACCTCAACCGCCTTGGCTTTGCGTACCGCTGGAGCACGCGCTTTCTCTGCCTCGACAAAGCCGAGGCGGAAAGAGAACTCGCCCGCCTGCGCCGCCAGTGGTTCGCCAAGCGCAAGAACGTCATCGCGCTGCTACGCGAAACGATCTTCCAGCAGGAAAGCCCGCTGGTCGATACCGACGCCAACAACAAGGCCGCCGACGCCGACGCTGCCTTGCAGGAGCTGGGCAGCGATCAAGTTGCCTTCGGCTATCTGACGGCGACCGTCACCGTCACGGACGAGGACGCCGCCGTCGCAGACGAGAAGCTGCGCATGGTGGAGCGCGCCATCCAGGGCCGGGGCTTCGTCACCATCCCCGAAACGCTCAATGCCGTGGATGCCTGGCTGTCTTCGATCCCTGGCAACGCCTATGCGAACGTGCGCCAGCCCATCGTCTCGACGCTGAACCTGGCGCACATGATGCCGGTGTCGGCGGTATGGGCCGGGCCAGAGAAGAACGACCACCTCGACGGCCCGCCGCTGATCGTCACACGCACCGATGGCGCCACGCCGTTTCGCCTCGTGACGCACATCGGCGACGTGGGCCACACGCTGGTCGCAGGCCCGACCGGCATGGGCAAGTCGGTCTTGCTCGCCACGCTGGCGATGCAGTTCCGCCGCTATCGCGGCTCGCGCATCTTCGCCTTCGACATGGGCCGCTCCATGCGGGCCGCCATCCTCGGCCTGGGCGGCGAACACTACGACCTGGGCACGGATGGCGAAATCGCCTTCCAGCCGCTCGCGCGCATCGACCGCGAGGGCTACCGCACCTGGGCCGCTGAATGGATCGAAGGCCGCTTGCTGCACGAAGGCGTGGCGGTCGGCCCCGATGAGAAAGCGGCCATCTGGTCGGCGCTGGGAAGTCTCGCCGGTGCGCCGCTGGAGCAGCGCACGATGACGGGGCTTTCCGTGCTGCTGCAATCGAACGCGCTGCGGCAGGCGCTGTCGCCTTACGTGCTCGGCGGCGCCCACGGCAAGCTGCTGGACGCCGATCACGATCGGATGGGCATGGCCGACGTGCAGTGCTTCGAGATGGAGGAGTTGATGCACAGCAAGGCCGCCGTCATGGCCGTGCTGCATTACCTCTTTGCGCGTTTCGATGAACGCTTCGACGGTGCGCCCACGCTGCTGATCCTCGATGAAGCGTGGCTGTTCCTGGATGACCCGGTGTTTGCCGCGCGTATCCGGCAGTGGCTCAAGACGCTCAGGAAGAAGAACGTCAGCGTCATCTTCGCCACGCAGAGCCTAGCCGACATCAAGGATTCGAGCATTGCGCCCGCGATCATCGAAAGCTGCGCCAGCCGCATCTTCCTGCCCAACCCGCAGGCCACCGAGCCGCAGATTCGCACGATCTACGAGGGCTTCGGGTTGAACTCGCGCCAGATCGAGATCGTGGCGACCGCGCAGCCCAAGCGCGACTACTACTACCAGTCCCGCCTCGGCAATCGCCTGTTCGACCTCGACCTGGGGCCGGCCACGCTGGCCTTTGCGGGCGCTTCCACGCCGCAGGACCAGCGCGACATGGATCGCGTGCTGCTGGATGCCGGCGTAACCGGCTTCGCGGGCGCCTGGCTGCGCCATCGCAGCCTCGATTGGGCGGCCGACCTGCTGCCCTCACTCCCCGGACTTGCGCCGGGTTCCTCTCGTACCGCTGACCACCCATAGGAGAACCAGCCATGAAGACCCATGCGCTTTCCATTTCGCTCGCCGCCGCGTTGTCGCTCTCGCTGTTGACCTCGTCACCAGCGTTGGCCTGGCGCATCGTCTTTGATCCGACCAACTATGTGCAGAACACGCTGACCGCGATCCGCACGCTGGAGCAGATCAACAACCAGATTCGCCAGCTCCAGAACGAGGCGCAGATGCTGATGAATCAGGCGCGCAACCTCGCCAGCCTGCCGTCCAGCGTGGTCGGCCAGTTGCGCGCCAATCTGGCGACGACCGATCGGCTGATCGCCCAGGCCAGGGGATTAGCCTACGACGTAACGAACCTGGATCGGGAGTTCCGGCGCCTGTATCCGGAGCAGTACGCCGCCACCGTGACCGGCGACCAGATGGTCCGCGATGCGCAGGAGCGTTGGAAGAACACGCTCAACGGCTTGCAGACCACCATGCAGATGCAGGCGCAGGTGTCGCAGAACCTGGGCGAAGACGAAAGCGTGCTGGCCGACCTCGTGGGCAAGAGCCAGTCGGCCGAGGGCGCGCTGCAGGCGATGCAGGCCATGAACCAGTTGCTGGCCTTGCAGGCCAAGCAGTCGATCCAAGCGCAGCGGCTTCAGATCACGCAAGACCGGGCTGCCTCGCTGGAGCTGGCGCGGCAGGCGGCGGCCACGGAGCGCGCCCGCGAGGTGCGGCGGCGCTTCCTGGGTGACGGCACGCCGTACACACCGCAGTCCGTAAACTTCTACGGCAACTGACGGAGGCCGCCATGCGATGCGTCCTCGTCCTATGTACCGCGCTGCTGGCCGCTTGCGGCGAGCAGCCGGTCGGCCACCTTGCAGATGCCCTGGCCGCCGATCCAGTGCGGCTCAAGGCGTTGCGCGAACAATGCACGGCCCATCCACGACAGGTCATGCAGGCCACGGGCGAGGACGCTTGCCGCGCCGCCGCCGAAGCCTTCCGGCGGCGCTTCTTTTCCGGCGAGGCCGGGCCAGACGAATACCGGACGCTGGCCGACCTGCCGCCGATCCCGCCGAGCTTCGAGGAACCGGCCGATGGCATGGCGCCGGCCGTTCCCGCCGAACCGGAGGACACGCCATGAATGACGTGACCATCATCGACCAATTCCTCAACACCTTTGCCGCTTATATCGACTCGGGTTTCGGGCTGCTGCGGGGCGAAGTGGCGTTCCTCACTGCCACGTTGATCGTCATCGACATGACGATCGCCGGACTGTATTGGGCCATGAGCCATGCCACCGGCCAGGGCGAGGACGTGATCGCCAAGCTGCTGCGCAAGGTGCTCTACGTCGGTGCCTTCGCCTACATCATCAATAACTTCAACTGGCTGGCCAGCATCGTGTTCCGCTCGTTTGCGGGATTGGGCATCACCGCCACCGGCTCGGCCATCACGATGGAGAACTTCTTGCAGCCGGGCCGGCTGGCGAAAACCGGCATCGACGCCGGGGCGCCGATTCTGGAGCAGATCGGCGAGATGGCGGGCTTTCCCGAAGTGTTCGTGAACCTCGACCCCATCGTGGTGATGTTCCTCGCGTGGCTGGTCGTGGTCTTGTGCTTCTTCGTGCTGGCGATCCAACTGTTCATCACGCTGATCGAGTTCAAGCTGACCACGCTCGCCGGATTCGTGCTGGTGCCGTTCGCGCTCTGGAACAAGACCGCGTTCCTCGCCGAAAAGGTCTTGGGCAACGTGGTGGCCTCCGGCGTCAAGGTTCTCGTGCTGGCCGTGATCGTCGGTATCGGCTCGGGCTTGTTCGCTCAGTTCCAAGTCCATCCCGCCGAGCCGTCTATCGACCACGCGCTGGTCATCATGCTGGCCTCGCTCACCTTGCTGGCGCTCGGGATCTTCGGCCCCGGCATCGCCACGGGCCTCGTGTCCGGTGCGCCGCAGCTCGGAGCGGGCGCAATGGCCGGTGCTGCTGTCGGCGCTGCCGGCACGGCCGTTGTCATCGGTGCCGCCGCGACGGGCGTGGGTGGCGCCGTGGCTGCTGGCGCGCGCATGGCCCCGGCTGCCGCAAAGCTGGCCGGTAGCGGTGCGCGCGCCGCAACGTCGGCGGCCAGCAGTGCGAAGTCGACGTTTCAGGCCGGTTCCGCCGCCGCTGGCGGCGGCGCAAAGGGCGCGATGGCGGGCTTGGGCAACGTCGCCAAGACCGGCGCGCAATCCGCCGGACGCGCCGCAGCATCCCGTGCTTCCGCTGCCGGGCAGCGGATGGCCGCTCCGTTCCGTGCTGGCTGGAATGGCTCGACGGCCGACACTGGCGCGTCAGTCGGCCAAGCCTCCGCAGGAGAAGCCCCCGCAGGCGGCGCCGCTGCACAGAAGCCGGAACAACCCGCCTGGGCCAAGCGGCTGCATCGCCGCCAGCAACTCACCCACGCCGCGACCACCGCCGCGCACACGCTGCGCGGCGGCGACGGTGGCGGCTCGGGGCAAGGCCCGAGCCTGCGCGGCTCCGACGACTAAAGCGATTCACAAGGAGAACTGACCATGCGATTCAGAAAACCGCAGGTGCGCTACGCCGACACGCCGCAGCCTGCCACGCCGTACCAAGCTGCCGGCCAGGTGTGGGACGACCGTATCGGAACGCCGCGCGTGCAGGCGAAGAACTGGCGGCTGATGGCCTTCGGCTGCCTCACGCTCGCGCTGTTGATGGCCGGCGGCCTGGTGTGGCGCTCGGCGCAGTCCTTCGTGACGCCCTACGTCGTAGAGGTGGACAACGCGGGCCAAGTGCGCGCCGTGGGCGAAGCCGCCACGCCGTACCGGCCCAGCGATGCGCAGACGGCGCACCACATCGCGCGCTTTGTCACGCTGGTTCGGTCGCTGTCCATCGACCCGATCGTGGTGCGGCAGAACTGGCTGGACGCCTACGACCACACCACAGACAAGGGTGCAGCCGTGCTCAACGACTACGCGCGTGTGAACGATCCGTTCGCGCGCATCGGCAAGGAGTCGGTGACGGTGCAGATCACCAGCGTCGTGCGCGCCAGCGATACGTCTTTCAACGTGCGCTGGACGGAACGCCGCTACGTCAACGGCGCCGCGGCGGGCCTGGAGAGGTGGACGGCCGTGGTGTCCATCGTGCTCCAGCCGCCGCGCACCGAAGAACGCCTGCGCAAGAACCCCCTGGGCATCTACGTCAACGGCCTGTCGTGGAGCCGCGAACTGGATTCTTCCGAAGGAGCCAAGCCATGAATGATCTTTTCCGTAAATCCGCCTTGCCGGTGATCTTGCTTGCCCTGGCGGGCTGCGCCACGCAGGGCAAGCCACCGCCGACCATCTCGCTCGATGAGCCAGTGCAGGCCCAGCAGCTACCCGAGCCACCCGCGCCGGTGGAGGTGGTGGCGGTGCCCGAGGTGCTGCCGATGCCGGCGCAGTTGAAGCCATTGCCCGAAGCCGAGGACGCCAAGCCCACGCCGGAGCCAGCCGACGAGAAGGTGCGCGTCTCTCGGGCCAATGCCGAGGCGCGCGTCGCACCCACGCGCGAGGGATACGTCAACGCGATTCAGGTGTGGCCGTTCACCGATGGCGCGCTCTACCAAGTCTATGCAGCCGTGGGCCGCGTGACCGTGATTTCGCTCCAGTCGGGCGAGGAGCTGGTGACGGTGGCCGCTGGCGATACCGTGCGCTGGATCGTGGGCGATACGTCGAGCGGCAGCGGTGCTGACCTGCGCGTCAATGTGCTGGTCAAGCCGATCCGCTCGGGCCTCAAGACCAATCTCGTCATCACCACCAACCGCAGGACGTACCTGCTGGAGTTGGCTTCGACGGAAAAGACGTGGATGGCGTCGGCTTCTTGGGAGTATCCGCGTGACCGGATACTGGCCTTGCAGCGCCAGGCGCAGGCGGCCAGCGCCGCCGCGCCGGTGGACTCCGGCTTGTCGCTGGAAAACCTGCGCTTCCGCTACGCGGTCAGCGGTAGCAACCCGCCGTGGAAGCCGCTGCGCGCCTTCGACGACGGGCAGAAGGTCTATATCCAGTTCCCCGCCGGCATCGCGCAAGGCGAGCTGCCGCCGCTGTTCGTGATCGGGCCAGAAGGCGACGGGCAACTGGTCAACTACCGCTTCCGCTCGCCGTACTACATCGTGGATCGGCTGTTCGGTGCCGCCGAACTGCGCCTGGGCGGGGACAAGGGCGACGTGGTGCGAATCGAGCGCACGGACGGCGTTGCACGGAGGAACTGACCATGAGCCAGGACGACACCCCCGACCTCGCCACGCCGCAGACGGGCAAGGTAGCGCCCGAGGCGGTGGCGCTGCGCGCCCAGCCGCGCCCGGTCACGCGCCTGAACCGGCGCACGCTGGCCATCCTCGCCGGCGGCCTGTCGGTCGCCGTGCTCGGGGCCACGATCTGGTCATTGCAGCCGCAGCGGCGCGGGACCAGCGAGCAGGCCGAGCTTTACAACGTCGATCGCGTCTCGAAGTCCGAAGGGCTGGATGCGCTGCCGACGGACTACTCGAAGCTGCCACCAGCCTTGCCGCCCGATGTGCCCGAGCTGGGGCCGCCGTTGCCCGGCGACCTTGGCCCGGCCATCGTCGCTTCGCAGCAGCCGGTGACACCGGGCTATTCGCCGCCAGGCCATGATCCTGAAGATGCCTTGCGCAAGGAGGCGGACGCGGCGGCGGCCTCGTCGGTGTTCTTCCGCTCGGGCGGCCAAGGGCAGACCGCCGCCACGGTCGCGCAGGCAGCGCCGGGGACTGCAAGCACGCTTGCGGCCTTCGATCCGCTCGCTGCTGGGCCTGCCTCGACGGCGGCCCAGCCCGCCGACCCGACCGCCGTGCAGAACCGGCAAGACCAGAAGGAGGCGTTCCTGAAAGCCGGTTCTACGGAAACCCGCAATTCCGGCAATCTGGCGCTGCCCGCGTCGCCTTATCAGGTGATGGCCGGAACGGTGATCGCCGGCGCGCTGGTGACAGGCATCAAGTCGGACTTGCCGGGCGACGTGATCGGCACTGTGACGGAGCCGGTCTATGACACGGCCACCGGCAAGTTCCTGCTGATTCCCCAGGGGTCACGCATCCTCGGGCGCTACAACAGCCAGGTCAGCTACGGACAGAGCCGCGTGCAGGTGGTGTGGAACCGGATCATCCTGCCCGACACGTCCTCGCTAACGCTCGACAACCTTGTCGGCACCGACCCGGCCGGCTACGCGGGCTTGGAGGATGACGTGGACTGGCACTGGAACCGCATCTTTGCCGGTGCGGTGCTGACGACGCTGCTTGGCGTCGGCGCAGAGCTGGCCGCGCCGGAGAACCGCCAGGACGGCAACCGCATCGTCATCGCCGGACGTGACAGCGCCCAGGACAGCATCAATCAGGTCGGGCAGGAGATCACCCGGCGCAATATGAATATCCAGCCGACGCTGACCAGCCGGCCCGGCCTGCCGGTTCGCATCATCGTCAACCGGGATCTGGTGCTGCGACCGTACCAGCCGCTGTTCTTCAATCGGGGAACTTCGCAATGAGCACGACCAAGAAGCTGCGGCTCGGGCCACTGCCCAAGATCGAGAACGTCAAGCTGACATTTGCCTGCCCGGCCAGCTTGAAAGCCGACCTTGACCGCTACGCCGCGCTGCACGCGCAGGCATATGGCGAGGCGATCGATGCCGTGACGCTGATCCCGCACATGCTGGAGGCGTTCATGGCGGGGGATCGGGGATTCAAGCGCACACAGCCCAAGAACGGAAAAGCCGCCCCTGCGTGAACAGGGGCGGCTCTGGATTGGTGCCCGAGGCCGGAATCGAACCGGCACGCCTTTCGGCGAGGGATTTTCTTACCACTTCGACTTTCGCCGCCGCCCTGCTCAACGCAGGGCGTTCGTGGTCTGGAGCACGCCTTCACCATAGCCTTGCGGCCGTAGGTGCCCGCCGTCTGCTCTCTACACCTTCCCAAGCGGCAGCTTGGGCTTGGCTCGGCGTTGGCTCGGGTGCAAGAGCATCCAGGGCGTTCGCCGACTTTGACGGGCTTCACTTCGGGCGTTTCCCCCCGAAGGCTCAAATTGTTCAAGTCCCTTGTGTCTACCGATTTCACCACTCGGGCGTAGTGCTCAACGCACTGAAAACACCTACCTCCATCTACTGGCGCCTAGCTGGCCCCTGGCCGTCAAGCCTAGCTGCAAAGCTACAGCTCGGATGCCCGCAAACTGTTGTCACTATTGACCTTCTGGCTCGGTAGTTCTAGCAGAAAGGACTTGACAAAACAGATTTTAAGTCCGCTGTGTCTACCAATTTCACCACCGGGGCCAAACGTGCATTGTCGCAGGCTCGGCGGCCGGATGTGCCGCACGTGGGATAGGAGACAAGGGGAAAGAAGTGGAGGCGCGTGGCGGAGTCGAACCGCCCTGGACGGATTTGCAATCCGTTGCATAACCGCTTTGCTAACGCGCCAGTGTCGATACAAAAAAAGGAAGCCAAGCTTCCTTTTGTTGCAGCGGCCGGCTTGGTGGACCGGCTGCGAATCTGGAGCGGGAAACGAGGCTCGAACTCGCGACCTCAACCTTGGCAAGGTTGCGCTCTACCAACTGAGCTATTCCCGCGTTGCAAGCCTTGCATTGTAGCCTGAAATTCTCGCGCTTGGCAAGTGCCCGAAAAATTTTTAGGCGGTGCCTGCAAGGCGTGTTCCTTCAGTGTTTCACCGCCGCGCCGCGGGTCGACTTCTTGGCGGCTGCCGGTGCCGCAGCGGCCTCGGGCGGCGCCACGGCGTCGTCATCGGTCAGCGGCACGGGCAGGCGCTCCAGCGCCACTTCCAGCACCTTGTCGATCCACTTGACCGGCACGATCTTCAGACCCTCTTTCACGTTGGCCGGAATCTCCTGCAAGTCCTTCACGTTCTCTTCCGGAATGATCACCGTCTTGATGCCACCGCGCAGCGCGGCCAGCAGCTTCTCCTTCAGGCCACCGATGGCGGTGACCTCGCCGCGCAGCGTGATCTCGCCCGTCATCGCCACTTCGCCGCGCACCGGAATACCGGTGAGGGCCGAGACGATGGCGGTGGTCATGGCGATGCCGGCACTGGGGCCGTCCTTGGGCGTGGCGCCGTCGGGCACGTGGATGTGGATGTCGCGCTTCTCGAACGCCTCCTCCTTGATGCCGAGCCCGCGGGCGCGCGAGCGCACGACGGTGCGCGCGGCCTCGACCGACTCCTTCATCACCTCGCCCAGCTGGCCGGTGCGCTGGATAACGCCCTTGCCCGGCATGGTGGCGGCTTCGATGGTGAGCAGGTCACCGCCGACTTCCGTCCACGCCAGGCCGACCACCTGGCCGACCTGGTTCTGCTGTTCGGCGCGGCCGTAGTTGAACTTGCGCACACCCAGGAATTCGTTGAGGTTCTCGGATGTGACCTTGACCTGCGGTTCCATCTGCTTGAGCTGCAGTGCCTTCACCACCTTGCGGCAGATCTTGGACAGCTCGCGCTCCAGCGAGCGCACGCCGGCCTCGCGCGTGTAGTAGCGCACGATGTCGCGCACGGCGTCTTCGGAGATCGACAGCTCCTCATCCTTCACGCCGTTGTTCTTCATCTGCTTGGGCAGCAGGTACTTGATGGCGATGTTGGTCTTCTCGTCCTCGGTGTAGCCCGAAAGGCGGATCACCTCCATCCGGTCCAGCAGCGCCGGCGGGATGTTCATCGAGTTGCTGGTGGCCACGAACATCACGTCCGACAGGTCGAAGTCGACCTCGACATAGTGGTCAGAGAAGGTGTGGTTCTGCTCAGGGTCGAGCACTTCCAGCAGCGCGCTCGACGGATCGCCGCGGAAGTCCATGCCCAGCTTGTCGATCTCGTCCAGCAGGAACAGCGGATTGCGCGTGCCGACCTTGTTCAGGCTCTGCAGCACCTTGCCCGGCATGGCGCCGATGTAGGTGCGGCGGTGGCCGCGGATCTCGGCCTCGTCGCGCATGCCGCCCAGCGCCATGCGAACGTACTTGCGGCCGGTGGCCTTGGCGACCGACTGGCCGAGCGAGGTCTTGCCCACGCCGGGCGGCCCGACCAGGCAAAGGATCGGCGCCTTGACCTTGTCCACGCGCTGCTGCACCGCCAGGTATTCGAGGATGCGGTCCTTGACCTTCTCCAGGCCATAGTGGTCCTCGTTCAGCACCTCTTCGGCATAGGCCAGGTCGTGCTTGATCTTGGTCTTCTTGGCCCAGGGCAGGCCGACCAGCACGTCGATGTAGTTGCGCACCACGGTGGCCTCGGCCGACATGGGCGACATCAGCTTCAGTTTCTTCAGCTCGCCGTCGGCCTTCTTGCGCGCCTCCTTGGGCATGCGCGCGGCCTTGATCTTGCGCTCGATCTCCTCGATGTCGGCGCCTTCCTCGCCTTCGCCCAGCTCCTTCTGGATCGCCTTGACCTGCTCGTTAAGGTAGAAGTCGCGTTGGTTCTTCTCCATCTGGCGCTTGACGCGGCCACGGATTTTCTTGTCGACGTTGAGGATGTCGACCTCGCGCTCGAGTTGCTCGAACAGGTTTTCCAGCCGCTCCTTCACGCTGGCCAGATCCAGCACGAGTTGCTTGTTCTCCAGCTTGAGCGGCAGGTGCGCGGCGATGGTGTCGGCCAGGCGGCCCGGCTCGTCGATGCTGGCGATCGAGGTCAGGATCTCGGGCGGAATCTTCTTGTTCAGCTTGACGTACTGGTCGAACTGCTGCATCACGGCGCGGCGCAGCGCCTCGACCTCGGCGTTGTCCTTGTCGGCGTCCGACACCTCCAGCGGCGTGACGGTAGCGACGAAATGCGTTTCGTCGCCATCCTCGATGTGGGTCACGGTGGCGCGCTGCTGGCCCTCGACCAGCACCTTCACGGTGCCGTCGGGCAGCTTCAGCATCTGAAGGATGGTGGAGACGCAACCAACCTCGAACATGTCGCCCACCAGCGGTTCGTCCTTGGCGGCGGTCTTCTGTGCCACCAGCATGATGCGGCGGTCGGCGGCCATGGCGGTCTCGAGCGCCTTGATGCTCTTGGGCCGCCCCACGAACAGCGGGATGACCATGTGGGGAAACACCACCACGTCGCGCAGCGGCAGCAGCGGCAGGTCGATCGGGGTGGGTGGCAGGGGGGTGGTTCCGGACATGAAGAATCCTCAGGTGATCAGCCTGCAAATGGCTGCTCAGGTGTCATTTTCAACCCAGCAGCGGGCTGGGCGTGCAAAGCAGGGGTAAATCGTCAGGGCCAGCGCGGGCGCCAGCGAGATTCGCTATTCATTGAATAGCTGCTCGCGCTTGCTCCGCCTGGCCTGAAGCCCGAAAAGCCTTGAAATCAGGCTTTCTTCGCCGCTTCACGATAAACCAGCAGCGGCGGCTGGTTTTCTTCGATGGTGTTCTCGTCGACGACCACCTTGTCGACGTTCGCCGTGTGCGGCAGCTCGAACATGGTGTCGATCAGCGCCCCTTCCAGAATGGAGCGCAGGCCGCGCGCGCCGGTCTTGCGCGCCAGCGCCTTGCGGGCGATGGCCTTGAGCGCGCTGGGGCGGATTTCCAGCTCGACGCCTTCCATCTGCAGCAGGCGGCTGAACTGCTTGACCAGCGCGTTCTTCGGCTCGGTGAGGATCTGCACCAGCGCGTCCTCCGTCAGCTCGGCCAGCGTGGCCACCACCGGCATGCGGCCGACCAGTTCGGGGATGATGCCGAACTTGATCAGATCCTCGGGCTCGACGTCCTGGAACGATTCGCTGATCGAGCGCTGCTGCTTGCTGCGCACGGTGGCGCCAAAGCCGATGCCGCTGGCCTCGGTGCGCGCCTCGATCACCTTCTCCAGCCCCGCGAAGGCGCCGCCGCAGATGAACAGGATGTTGGTGGTGTCGATCTGCAGGAAGTCCTGGTTCGGGTGCTTGCGCCCGCCCTGCGGCGGGATGCTGGCCATGGTGCCCTCGATCATCTTGAGCAGGGCCTGCTGCACGCCCTCGCCCGACACGTCGCGCGTGATGCTGGGGTTGTCGGCCTTGCGGCTGATCTTGTCGATCTCGTCAATGTAAATGATGCCGCGCTGGGCGCGCTCGACGTCGTAGTTGCAGCTCTGCAGCAGCTTGCTGATGATGTTCTCGACGTCCTCGCCCACGTAGCCGGCTTCGGTCAGCGTGGTGGCGTCGGCCATGACGAAGGGCACGTCAAGCTGGCGCGCCAGCGTCTGCGCCAGCAGCGTCTTGCCGCTGCCGGTGGGGCCGATCAGCAGGATGTTGCTCTTGGCCAGTTCCACATCGCCGCCCTTGGCCTCTTCCTTGTGCTTCAGGCGCTTGTAGTGGTTGTAGACGGCCACCGACAGGGTGCGCTTGGCCTTTTCCTGGCCGATCACGTAGTTGTCGAGGTTGGCCTTGATGTCGGCGGGCGTGGGCAGGTCGCCCCGGGCCTCGCCCGCGGCATCATCGGCGGGCACTTCCTCGCGGATGATGTCGTTGCACAGGTCGATGCACTCGTCGCAGATGAACACCGACGGGCCGGCGATCAGCTTCTTCACCTCGTGCTGGCTCTTGCCGCAGAACGAGCAGTAAAGCGTCTTTTCGCTGGAGGATGCGCCCTTCTTATCGGCCATTGCGTGTCAGTTTCATGATGGATCGGGGCATGATAACCAAATTGACAGCGCGCCACGGGGCGCGGCGTGGGTCATCCGCAACGGGCCAGCGGTGCTGGATTGTAAAAAAACAATAGCTGCTGGCGCTTGATGTGCCTTGATTTCAGATGAAAATCGGCCTGAAATCGCCTGCTGACAAGCGCAAGCAGCTATGAATTCAAGAGGGGGCAAGCCCCTCCCGGTCATGGCCGGTTGGCGATGACCTGGTCGACCAGGCCGTAGTCCTTGGCCTCGTCGGCGGTCATGTAGTAGTCGCGCTCGGTGTCCTGCTGGATCTTCTCCAGCGTCTGGCCGGTGCGCTCGGCCAGGATGCGGTTCATCTGCGCCTTGGTGCGCAGGATGTCGCGCGCCTGGATCTCGATGTCGGTCGCCTGGCCGCGCGCGCCGCCCAGCACCTGGTGGATCATGACCTTGCTGTTGGGCAGGCTGTAGCGCTTGCCCTTGGCACCGGCCGCCAGCAGGAAGGCGCCCATGCTGGCCGCGAAGCCCAGGCACATGGTCGACACGTCGGGCTTGATGAACTGCATGGTGTCGTAGATCGACATGCCGGCCGTCACACTGCCGCCGGGGCTGTTGATGTAGAGCGAGATGTCCTTGTCGGGGTTTTCGCTTTCCAGGAACAGCAACTGCGCCACCACCAGGTTGGCGGTCTGGTCGTTCACCTCGCCCACCAGGAAGATCACGCGCTCTTTCAGCAGGCGCGAGTAGATGTCGTACGAGCGCTCGCCGCGGCCGGACTGCTCGATGACCATGGGGATGAGGCCGAGGTTTTTCTGCGTTTCGTATTCGCTCATGAAAGAAAGCTCCGGGAAGGGTGTCTGGAAAGGCAAATGGGGCCGGAACCGGCCGATTCCAAGCCCCATTGTCGCCGCTCCGCCGTGGCCTGCAGGTTCAATGCCAAATTGGCCTTGAGCGCCCGCCAATTCAGCGCCAACAGCTATCTTATACGTAGCAATCTCCCATTTCAGGGATCGCCTCACTCGGCGGGCTGCGCAGCAAGCCCGCACCAGGTGGCCGCGGAGCAGGCCATGCAGAAACGCCGTGGCCGGGGTTTCCCCTGCCACCAGCGTTGTCCACCTTGGGGGAAGGCGCGTCAGCGCCTCTCAGGGGGTACGTCAGTTATTGCCCCATCAGCTCGTCAAAGCCCAGCGCCTTGTCGGTCACCTTGGCCTGCTTCAGCACGTAGTCGGTCACATTGTTCTCGATCACCATGGCCTCGACGTCGGCCAGGCGGCGGTTGTCGGCGTAGTAGTAGCGCACCACCTCGTCGGGCTTCTCGTAGCTGGCGGCCAGCTCCTCGACCTGGGCCTTCAGCTGCTCGGGCGTGGCCTGCAGGTTCTGCGTCTTCACCAGTTCGGCCACCACCAGGCCCAGACGCACGCGCTGCTCGGCCTGCGGGCGGAAGGTGTCCTCGGGGATCGGCAGCTTCTCGACATCCTTGATGCCGCGCGCCTTCAGGTCGGCGCGGGTGGCCTGCGTCATGCGGTCGATCTCGGCCTGCACGCTGGACTTGGGGATGTCCAGCTCGGCCTTGGCCACCAGCGCATCCATCACGGCCTGCTTGTTGCGCTGGTTCAGGCGGAACTTGACCTCGCGCTCCAGGTTCTTGCGGATGTCGCTGCGCAGGCCCTCGACGGTGCCGTCGGCCACGCCCAGCGACTTGGCCAGCTGCTCGTTCACCTCGGGCAGGTGCGATGCCTCGATCTTGCTCACGGTGACCATGAAGTCGGCGGTCTTGCCGGCCACGTCCTTGCCGTGGTAGTCCTCGGGGAAGGCCAGCGGGAAGGTCTTGCTTTCGCCCACCTTCATGCCGCGCACAGCGTCCTCGAACTCCTTCAGCATCTGGCCCTCGCCGACCACGAACTGGAAGTCCTCGGCCTTGCCGCCCTCGAACGGCTCGCCGTCGATCTTGCCGGCGAAGTCGATGGTCACGCGGTCGCCGTCCTCGGCGGCGGCGTCCTTGGCGCGCTGGGCAAAGCTGCGGCGCTGCTTGCGCAGGATGTCGATGGTGCGCTCGATGGCCTCGTCGCTCACGTCGGCGGCCACCTTCTCGATCTCGGCCGTCGCCAGGTCAGCGATCTTCACCTCGGGGAACACCTCGAACACCGCGTCGAACGCCATCTGGCCCTCGGGCGCGCCTTCCTTCTCGGTGATGGTGGGCTGGCCGGCCACGCGCAGGTTCGCTTCGTTGGCGGCGTTGAAGAAAGCCTCGCCCACCTTGTCGTTCATCACCTCGTACTGCACCGAGTAGCCGTACTGGCGCGCCACCACGCTCATCGGCACCTTGCCGGGGCGGAAGCCGTCCATCTTCACGGTGCGGGCCAGCTTGCGCAGGCGCGCGTCGACCTCGCTCTGGATGGATTCGACGGGCAGCGTCAGCGTCATCTTGCGCTCGAGCTTTTCAAGGGTTTCGACATTCACGGCCATGGTGTTCTCTCTCAAGGTTGATATCGTGGTGCGCGGGGGGGGACTCGAACCCCCACACCCTTGCGGGCGTCAGGACCTAAACCTGGTGCGTCTACCAATTTCGCCACCCGCGCGACGAGCTGAAACAAGGCAGGCGGTCGCAGGGCTGCAACCGCCCGACGGAATCTGGCGAACCGAGCATTTTACCCGGACACGGGCCGCCCGCTCAGGCCAGCGTGGGCTGCGGGGGCCTGACCCGGAACCATGCGGGTCACGCGCTGCGCGCGGGCCCCGCCGGGGCGGATTCATGGAACGCCGGTGTTCCGGGTTTCACCCGGAACCATGCGGCGTACATCGCCGGCAACGCCAGCAGCGTCAGCGCCGTGGCCACGATCAGCCCGCCCATGATGGCCACTGCCATCGGCCCCCAGAACACGCTGCGCGACAGCGGGATCATGGCCAGCACCGCCGCGGCAGCCGTCAGCACGATGGGGCGCAGGCGCCGCACGGCGGCTTCGACGATGGCGTCCCACGTGGGCACGCCGCGTGCACGGTCCAGCTCGATCTGGTCGATCAGGATCACCGAGTTGCGCTGGATCATGCCCATCAGCGCGATCACGCCCAGCAGCGCCACGAAGCCGAACGGCCGGTTCAGCACCAGCAGCGCCGCCGCCACGCCGGCCAGCCCCAGCGGCCCGGTCAGGAACACCAGCATGGCGCGGCTGAAGCTGTGCAACTGCAGCATCAACAGCGTGAAGGTGATGAACAGCATAACGGGCACGCCGGCGGCGATCGAGGCCGAGCCCTTGCTGGTTTCCTCCACCGCGCCGGCCACCTCGATGCGGTAGCCCGTGTCGCCCGCGCGCGCCCACCCGGCCTCCAGCGCGCGCAGGCCGGGCAGCAGCTGGTTGGTCACCGTGGCGCCCTGCAGGCCCTCCACCACGTCGGCGTTCACGGTGATGGCGTAGTCGCGGTTCTCGCGCCACAGCACGCCGGGCTCCCAGGCGAACATGGGTTTGGCGATCTGCGTCAGTGGGATCGATTTGCCGCTGGCCGTGGGCAGGTAGGCGTTGGCGATGTCGGTGATGGCGTCGCGCTCGGCGAGCGGCTGGCGCAGCACGATGTCGATCAGCTTGTCCCCCTCGCGGTACTGGCCCACGGTGCTGCCGCTCAGCATCACGCGGCCGGCCTGGGCGATGGACTGGCTGGTCACGCCCAGGGCGCGCGCCTTGTCCTGGTCCACCTCCAGCCGCATGGTCTTGACCGACTCGTTCCAGTTGTCGTTCACGCCGCGCGTGTTGGGGCTTTCGCGCAGCGCGGCCACCACCTCGTCGGCGTGCGCGCGCAGGCGCGCCGGGTCGGGGCCGATCACGCGGAACTGCACCGGGTAGGCCACCGGCGGCCCGTTGGGCAGCAGCTTGACGCGGCCGCGCACCTCGGGAAATTCCTGTGCCAGCACCGCCGGAATCTGCTTGAGCAGTTGCGCTCGCGTGGCCAGGTCATGCGGCATCACGATCAACTGCGACACGTTGGTCTGCGGAAAGATCTGGTCCAGCGGCAGGTAGAAGCGCGGCACGCCGGCGCCGATCCACTGCGTCACGCCGGTCACGCCGGGCTCGGCCAGCAACCGGGCCTCCGCGCGCCTGGCGACATCCTCGGTGGCGGCGAACGAGGTGCCCTCGGGCGACCACAGGTCGACCAGGATTTCCGGCCGCACCGAATCCGGGAAGAACTGCTGCTGCACCTTGGTCATGCCGAACACGCCCAGGCCGAACAGCGCCGCCGTGGCGCCGATGGTGAGCCAGCGGTGCACCACGCACCAGCGCACCAGGCGCCGGAAGCTGTTGTAGAACGGCGTGTCGAACACCTCGTGCGGCTGATGGACCGCCGGCTCGCCGCTGTTCAGCGCCTGCGCGCGCGCCGCGGCCACGTGCGGCGGCACGCGCAACAGCCAGGCGCCCAAGAGCGGCACGAACACCACCGATGCCACCCAGCTCACCAGCAGCGCGATCACCGTGACGGCGAAGATGGCGAAGGTGTATTCGCCCGTCATCGACTTGGCCAGCCCGATGGGCAGAAAGCCCACCGCCGTGATCAGCGTGCCCGTCAGCATGGGGATGGCGGTGATCTCGTAGGCGAAGGTGGCGGCGCGGAACTTGTCGTAGCCCTCCTCCATCTTGCGCACCATCATCTCGATGGCGATGATGGCGTCGTCCACCAGCAGGCCCAGGGCGATGATGAGCGAGCCGAGCGAGATCTTGTGCAGCCCGATGCCCCAGTACTGCATGAACAGGAATGTCACCGCCAGCACCAGCGGAATGGTGATGCCCACCACCAGGCCGGGGCGCATGTCCAGCGTCCAGCGGCGCCACAGCGGCTGCCGGCCCGCGCGCCTGTGCAGCCCCAGGCTGAGAAAGCTCACCGCCAGCACGATCACCACCGCCTCGATCAGCACCTTGACGAACTCGTTCACCGAGCTGGCCACCGCGCGCGGCTGGTCCTGGATCTGCGCCAGCTCCACGCCCAGCGGCAGCGACTGCTCGATGCGCGCGCTGGCTTCCTTCAGCGCCTTGCCCAGCGCGATCACGTCGCCGCCCTTGGCCATCGACACGCCCAGCGCCACCACCTCGCGCCCGTTGTGGCGCACCTTCACCTGCGGCGGATCGACGTAGCCGCGCGTGATCTCGGCCATGTCGCCCAGCCGCAGCTGCGTGCCCGTGGCGCCCCGTATCGGCATGGCGCGCAGTTGCTCGACGTCGTTGAACTGCCCGCCCACGCGCACCTGGATCACGTCCAGCGGCGTCTGCACCGCGCCGGCCGATTCCACCGCGTTCTGCGCGCCCAGCTGGCCGATCACCTGGTTCATGTCCAGCCCCAGCTGGGCCAGGCGCCGCTGCGAGATCTCGATGTAGAGCTTCTCGTCCTGCACGCCGAACAGCTCGACCTTGGCCACGTCCTTCACGCGCAGCAGGCGCTGGCGCACGTCGTCGGCGAAGGTCTTGATCTCGGCGTAGCTGAAGCCCTCGCCCGACAGCGCGTAGATCACGCCGTACACGTCGCCGAAGTCGTCGTTGAAGAACGGCCCCTGCACGCCCTGCGGCAGGGTGAAGCGCATGTCGCCCACCTTCTTGCGCACCGTGTACCAGACCTGCGGCACCTCGCGCGGGGGCGAGTTGTCCTTGAGCTGGAAGATGATCAGCGACTCGCCCGGCTTGCTGTAGCTGCGGATCCTGTCGGCATACGGCACCTCCTGCAGCGTGCGCTCGATCTTGTCGGTCACCTGCTCGGCCACCTGCGCCGCCGTGGCGCCGGGCCAGAAGCTGCGCACCACCATCACGCGGAAGGTGAAGGGCGGGTCCTCGTCCTGCCCGAGCTGGAAGTAGGCCGCCACGCCCAGCAGCATCAGCACCACCATCAGGTAGCGCACCAGCGCCTGGTGCTGCAGCGCCCAGCGCGACAGGTTGAAGCCCGGCTTGGGCTGCTCCGGCGCGGCAGCGCCGTCGATGGGCGAGGCTTGTTCGCTCATGCGGGCCCTCAGCGCGACGCGGCAACGGCCGGCGGCGCGGGCTCGTTAGCTACATTATTGGTAGCTGCCTGCGCAGTCTTGGCGGGTGCTGTAGCCGTTTTTGACTGATAAACCGAGACCTTCTGCCCCGGTGCCAGCACGTGCACGCCGCTGGCCACCACGCGCATGCCCGGCGTCAGGCCGTCCGCTATCACAGCCTCGTTGCCGTCGGCGCCGGCCACCTGCACCGGCTGCGAGCGCACGCTGCTGCTGGCCTCATCGAACACCCACACCGCCGTGCCCGCCCCTTCGCGGCGCAGCGCCGAGGTCGGCAGCTTGATCACCGCCGCGCCCTGCGCGCCGCTTTGCTGCGGCACCACCGTCACGGTGGCGCCCAGTGGCGGCGCCTCGCCCGCCAGCGCCACCTTCACGGCGTAGGTGCGCGTCACCGGGTCGGCGGCGGCGGCCACCTCGCGCACGCTGCCGTGCCATTGGCCATCGCTGGCCCAGGCCCGCACCGTCACCGGCTGGCCCACGCGCACGGCGGCCACGCGGTCTTCGGGCACGGCAAACACCACGTCGCGCGGGCCGTCCTGCGCCAGCCGCACCACCGGCGTGCCGGCGGCCACCACCTGGCCGACCTCGGCGTCCACGCCCGTCACCACGCCGCCGGCATCGGCCAACAGCTGCGTGTAGGCCGCCTGGTTGCCCTGCGACGACTGCTGCGCCCGCGCCTGGTCCAGCGTGGCCTGCGCGGCCTTCAGCTGGGCGCTGCGGCGCTCCATCTCGGCGCCGCTGATGAAACCCTGGTCGCGCAGGGACTGAAAGCGCTTCAAATCCGCCGCCGCCAGGTCGCGCTGCGTGGTGGCCGACGCCACCTGTGCGCGTGCCGCGTCGGCGGCCAGCTGGTAGTCGCGTGCATCCAGCTGCGCCAGCAACTGCCCGGCCTGCACGCGCTGGCCCGGCTCCACCGCGCGGCGCACGATCTTGCCCGCCACGCGAAAGCCCAGGCGCGACTCCACCCGCGCCCGCACCTCGGCGGCGTATTCGTGGCCGGCTTCGTAGGCCGTTTCGCCCACCGTCACCAGCTTGACGGCGCGCACCGGCTCCTCGGGCGGCGGCGCCTTGCCGCAGGCGGCCAGCAACGCGACCAGCAAGGCGCCACCCAGGGCGCGCCAGGGCGGAGAAACGAGCGGCATAAGGTCCTTGATGGCCCGGTCGGGCCGTGTGAAGAATTAATGACTGACTGGTTAGTAATCTACTGGAGCCGCTTGGGGGCTGTCAAGAAACCGGCCGCCGAACAGGGCCGCGCCGCGCGTGGGCCGGCCCTGCAGCGCGCCCTGGCCGCCGCTTCGTGCGAATGGGCTTTCAAAAATGCTTGTGCTTGGCCATCCAGCAGTCTCGGATGCCGCGCGGACCGCATCCGCTGTGTGGGAGCGGGCTTGCCCGCGATGCGGCATCTCGTCGCAACCGCCGCTTGATCGCGGGCAAGCCCGCTCCCACAACGCTGTCTGAGACTGTTGAGTCATCCAGCAAGAAAGACAACTGACTTCGCTGCGCTTCCGTGACCAAGACGCCATTCGTCAGGGGTCATGCGGCGGCAGCCGCGGTCATGGGTCATCGTTGGAGCGCCAAACGATCTCAGCCGCCCCGCCGACCAAGTTCAGGCCAGCCGGCCTGTATCCGCCACCCCGCCCTGCGGCACCACCACCACCTTGCCGCGCCGCTCGCGCGACAGCGTGGCGCGCAGCGCATCGGCGGCCTGCGCCAGCGTGAAGCGGGTCATCCCGGGCGGCGGCAGCACGCCGTCGCGCACGCGCCGGAACAGCGAGCCGCGCACCTGCCGCGCCCGCTCGGGCTGCGTGGCCAGAAAGTGCCGCACGTCCACGCCCAGCAGATCGGCGTTCTTCAGCAGCGCCAGGTTGGCCGGCAGCCGCCCGATGGCGCCGCCGGCAAAGCCCAGCACCAGGTGGCGCCCGTCCTTGGCCAGCGAGCGGAAGGCCGGCTCGAACGCGTCGCCGCCCACCGGATCGACCACCACGTCCACCGCGCCGCCCGGCGCACAGGCCTTCAGCGCCTCGCGCCAGTCGGGCTGGCGGTAATCCACCGTGGCCTGCGCGCCCAGCGCCCGCGCGGCCTGGCGCTTGTCGTCGGCCCCGGCGGCGGCGATCACGAACGCCCCCGCGCGCGCCGCCAGCGCCACCGCCGCCGCGCCCACGCCACCGGCGGCGCCCAGCACCAGCACACGGTCGGTGGCGGTCAGGCGCCCGCGCTCGAACAGCGTGAAATGGGCGGTCTGGTAATCCACCAGCATCGCCGCCGCCACCGGCAGGGGCAGATCGCCGGGCACCCCGTCCACGTCGGCCGCATCCACCACCACGCAGTCCGCCATGCCGCCGCCCAGCTGCCAGGTCACCACCCGGTCGCCCACCGCCAGCGTGCTGACGCCCGCGCCCACCGCCTCCAACACACCCGCGATCTCGCCGCCCGGCACGTAGGGCAGCGGGGGTTTGATCTGGTAGCGCCCCTGCGCCATCAGGCCATCCACGTAGCCCAGCGCCGTGGCGGCCACGCGCAGGCGCACCTGGCCCGGCCCCGGTTCGGGCACGGGCAACTCGGTCAGCGCGTAGCTGTCCAGCGAATCGAACGAGGTTCCGGCAAAGGCCTGCATGGCGTGTGTCCTGACGAAGTGGCCGCGCCAGCTTAGCAGCGGCATCGTCACGGCCGCCAGCGACAATCGCCGCGTGACAACCCCCGCCGCCATCGACCATTACGAGAACTTCCCCGTCGCCAGCTGGCTGTGCCCGCCGCGGCTGCGCCCGCCCATCGCGGCCATCTACCACTTCGCGCGCACGGCCGACGATATCGCCGACGAGGGCGACGCCGCGCCCGCCCAGCGCCTGGCCGACCTGGCCGCCTACCGTGCCGATCTGCACGCCATCGCCCGCGGCGCGCACCCCTCGCCGCGCTGGCCCGCCGTGTTCACGCCGCTGGCGGCGCAGATGCGGGCCTTCGCCCTGCCCCTGCAGCCGCTGGACGACCTGCTCAGCGCCTTCGCGCAGGACGTGGCCAAGACCCGCGACGGCGCCGCCTACGCCGACATGGCCGAGCTGCTCGACTACTGCCGCCGCAGCGCCAACCCCGTGGGCCGCCTGCTGCTGCACCTGTACGGCGTGACGGGCGACGAAGCGCTGGCCGAAAGCGACGCCATCTGCACCGCGCTGCAGCTCATCAATTTCTGGCAGGACCTCAGCGTCGACATCCCGCGCGGCCGCTACTACCTGCCGCTCGCCGACTGCGCGGCCCACGGCATCGCCATCACCCACCCCGCCACGCAGTTCGCCGCCCTGCGCTCTGACGAGAATACTACGCAATTGATAGCTGCCTGCGCCCGCCACGCAAGGGCCAGCATGCAAAAAGGCTTGAAACTCGTGCACCGCATCCCCGGCCGCGCCGGGTGGGAGCTGCGCGCCGTGGTGCAAGGCGGCCTGCGCATCCTCGACAAGATCGCCGCACTCAACCACCGCACGCTCGAGCACCGCCCCACCGTCGGCACGGCCGATGCGCCCGTCATCCTGTGGCGCATGTTGTGGATGTGAGGCCGCCGCCCCGCAAGCCGATGGGACAATCCCCCGCGTGACTTCCGCCGTCCAATCCCCGCAGGACTACGTCCAGCAGAAAGCCGCCGCCTCGGGCAGCAGCTTCTATTACGCCTTTCTGTTTCTGCCGCCGCCGCGCCGCGCCGCCATCACGGCGTTCTACGCCTTCTGCCGCGAGGTCGATGACGTGGTGGACGAAGTCAGCGACCCCGGCGTGGCCGCCACAAAATTGGCGTGGTGGCAGTCCGAGGTGGGCCGCGCCTACGCCGGCCAGCCCTCGCACCCGGTGATGCAGGCGCTGATGCCGCACGCGGCCGAATTCGGCATCGAGGCGCGGCATCTGCTGGCCATCATCGAAGGCTGCCAAATGGACCTGACGCAGACGCGCTACCTCGACTTTGCCGCGCTTGAAAAGTATTGCCACCTCGTCGCCGGCATCGTGGGGGAGGTATCTGCACGCATCTTCGGCCAAGTCGACGCCAAAACCACCGAATATGCGCACAAACTGGGCCTGGCCTTCCAGCTCACCAACATCATCCGCGACGTCGGCGAAGACGCGCGGCGCGACCGCATCTACCTGCCGGTGAACGAGCTGCAGCAATTCGACGTGAAGGCGCACGAGATCCTGAAAGGCGTGTATTCCGAGCGCTTCACGGCGCTGATGAAGTTCCAGGCCGAGCGCGCGCACGCCCTGTACGACGAGGCCCTGGCCCTGCTGCCCGCCGCCGACCGCCGCAGCCAGAAGCCCGGCCTGATGATGGCCAGCATCTACCGCACGCTGCTGCGCGAAGTCGAGGCCAGCGACTTCCAGGTACTGCACCAGCGCATCGCCCTGACACCGCTGCGCAAGCTGTGGCTGGCGTGGAAGATGCAGGCTTTAGGGCGCTTCTGAACCGGGCCAGGCGCTCAGTCCGCTCTGCGGCGACTCATGAATTGATAGTGTCTTGCGCCCGTACAGCAATGATTTGAAGCGAAAATGTTCTGAAACTGTTTGCTGGCGGGCGCGACCAGCTATCGTTTTTCATAGCTCATCAAGATGCTCTGGATGACGCGCCGCCCGTATCCGCTGTGTGGGAGCGGGCTTGCCCGCGATCAAGCGACTCGTGGCAACCAGCGCTTAATCGCGGGCAAACCCGCTCCCACAGCGCTTTCCAAGACTTGTTGCTGACCCAGCGTTCTGGATGATGAAGCCTTCCCCACCCGCACCGTCCACCGCGCCCTTGCGCCTTGCCATCCTCGGCGCCGGTTGGGCCGGCATGGCCGCGGCCGTGCGCGCGGTGGAACTGGGGCACCACGTCACGGTGTTCGAGGCCGCCCGCACCCTGGGCGGCCGCGCGCGCGGCGTGGCGCTGGCGCTGCCCGACGGACGCGAAGTCATGGTCGACAACGGCCAGCACATCCTGATCGGCGCCTACAGCGACAGCCTGCGCCTCATGCGCACCGTCGGCGTCGACCCCGACACCGCCCTGCTGCGCCGCCCGCTGGCGCTGCAATACCCCGACGGCAGCGGCCTCGCCCTGCCCGACTGGCCCGCCCCGCTGGACGCCGCCGCCGGCATCCTGGCCGCGCGCGGCTGGGCCTGGCGCGAGCGGCTGGCGCTGCTGCGCGCGGCGCTGGGCTGGCAGCGTGCGGGCTTTCAGTGCGACGAGCAGCTCAGCGTGGCCGACCTGTGCGCCGCCTTGCCGCAGCGCCTGCGCGATGAATTCATCGAGCCGCTGTGCGTGTCCGCGCTCAACACGCCCATCGCCCAATCCAGCGCGCAGGTATTCCTGCGCGTGCTGCACGACGCACTGTTCAGCCAGCGCGGCGGGTCCAACCTGCTGCTGCCGCGCGTGGACCTGAGCGCGCTGTTTCCGCAGTCCGCGGCGCGCTGGATCAGCGCACGCGGCGCCCGCGTCGTCGCCGGCCAGCGCGTCGACGCGCTGCACTGGGAGGCCCCGCACTGGCACATCGACGGCCAGCCGTTCGACCGCGTGCTCGTCGCTACTTCCGCATCGAATGCGGTGCAAATCGCCGTCCAGTCTGCGCAGGCAGCTGCGCCTTCGATAGCAAACCAGCTCCACGCCTGGGCCCATGGCGCCGCCCAATTGCGGCACCAGGCCATCACCACCGTGTACGCCCAGGCCGCCGCGCCCGCCCCGCGCCTGCGCGCGCCCATGCTGGCGCTGCGCCCCGGTGTGGATGCGCCGGCCCAGTTCGTGTTCGACCGCGACGCCATCACGCCTGCCGCGCAGCCCACGCGCCTGCTCGCCTTCGTCGTCAGCGACAGCCAGGGCGAGCGCGCCACGCTGCAGGCCGCCATCACCGCGCAGGCCGCGCGGCACTTGAAGGTGCAGGTCACGCCGCTGCTCACCATCACCGAAAAGCGCGCCACCTTCGCCTGCACGCCCGGCCTGCAGCGCCCCGCCAGCGCCATCGCGCCGGGCCTGCTGGCCTCCGGCGACTACATCGCCGGCCCCTACCCCGCCACGCTGGAAGGCGCCGTGCGCAGCGGCCTGCAGGCGGCCGAGGCGCTCCGCTAGAATCGCCGCTCAGCCATCGCGCGGGCGTCGTTCAATGGCAGGACCTGAGCTTCCCAAGCTCAAGACGTGGGTTCGATTCCCATCGCCCGCTCCACTTCGACTTTCCAGGGCCTTCCGCCGAACGCCAAGGAACATCGTAAGTGCTTGTCAGGATTGAGATTTTTTAGCTGATCTCGATCTGCTGACTTCCAGCGAAATCCACTCCCAGCCGCATCGAAACGGTACATTGAGTGGTACATCGGCAATGCGGAGGTTCTCAGTTCCGCATTGTTTCTGGAGGAGCCGGGGTCCGCTCGGGAACATGGCATCCAACTCGCTTCGCAGGAGTTGGTTCATGCTTTCAGACCTCCAGGTACGACAGGCCAAGACGAGCGGCAAGGCGTATGCGCTTGCCGATTTCGATGGCCTTTACCTCCACATTTCAGCCAACGGCTTCAAGGCGTGGCACTTCCGCTTCACCTGGGGCGGCAAGCGCGAGCGCATGTCCTTCGGCGGCTATCCCGCCCTTTCCCTGAAAGACGCCCGTGATCTGCGCGACGAGGCCCGGGCACTTCTGGCCAAGGGTGTCAACCCGCACTCCGACCGCAAGCGCAAGCGCCACGCCATCGTTCTGGCGGGCGAGCACACCTTCAAGGCCATCTATGACAAATGGCTGGCCCACCGTAGCCTGTCTCTGGAAGATGAAGGACGGCAAAGCACACCGAAGCAGATCGAGCGCGTTTTCAAGAAGGACGTATTTCCGGTTCTCCGGCACCTGACCATCTACGACGTCACCCGTGCGCATCTGCTGGACATCATCGGCAGAGTGGAAAAGCGTGGGTCTTTTTCGGTGGCCGAGAAGCTGCGCACTTGGTTCACCCAGCTATTCACCTACGCCTCGGTGATGGTGCCCAACATGGGCGACAACCCGTCCAAGGATCTGGATGTGGTGGCGATGCCGCTGCCGCCGGTCGAAAACAATCCCTTCCTGCGCATGCCCGAACTGCCGGCGATGCTGCAGACGCTGCGCAAGTACCGTGGCCGCCTCAACACGCAACTGGGTCTGCGGTTGCTGCTGCTCACGGGCGTGCGCACCGGCGAGCTGCGCTACGCCACGCCAGACCAGTTCGATCTGGATCGGGGCCTGTGGATCATCCCCGTCGTCAGGCTCAAGCAACGCAAGCAGCTCACCAAGAAGAAGCGCCAGCGCTTCACTGACATTCCGCCGTACATCGTGCCGTTGTCGTTGCAGGCGCAGGAAATCGTTCGGCATCTGCTGGAGAAATTCAAGCCAGCGCAGGTTTACCTCATTCCCGGCGACTGGGACCTCAAGAGCCGCATCAGCGAGAACACGTTCAACGGCGGGCTCAAACGCATGGGATACGAAGACCAACTCACCGGGCATGGCATCCGTGCCACCATCTCGACCGCGCTCAATGAATTGGGATATCCGCCAAAGTGGGTGGATGCACAACTCTCACATGCTGACCCGGACAAGACCAGCGCGACCTACAACCACGCCGAGTACGTGGAGCAGCGTCGCGTCATGATGCAGGACTGGGCGGACCGTCTGGATTTGTTCGAGCAAAATCAGGTCGAAGTTGCCAGCACGCACCTGACCATCACGCTGCAGGGCCTGCCCACTATTGCCGGGCATGCGGCCGCGCATCCGCCTGTCCTGAACCCCAACGCTCCCCAGTTGATCGTTGCTCCGATACCCGATGCGCCAGCGGTTCCGGCTTCCGTGCACCGGCTGTCTGCCGTGCATCTGCCCGAATACGCGCGGCCCAGGCTCTCGGAAGTACAGCGCGAGCGGTTGCAGTTGCTGGAAACGTTCGAGGCGCCGCACAATCTGCCGGTGCCCGAGTACGCCAAGCTGGTGGGCAAGTCGCGCCGCTGGATCTCCTACGAAATTCAGGCAGGCAATTTGCTGTCGATTCAGATGGGAAACCGCGGGCAGCGTGTTCCGGACTGGCAGCTCGACCCCCTCAAACGCAAGCTGATTCAGGCCATCTTGAAGCAGGTGCCGAGAAGCATCGATACCTGGCACATTTACCACGCGCTTCTGCGGCCATACGACGCCTTGGGCAAACTCCCTGCCATCGAGGCGGTCGGCCCGACAAACCTACACCTTGCAGCTCGCCTGGTAGCCGCGCAGAGCATTGAGGCCGATGAGCTTGCCGCGCATGCGGACTTGCCGATGCACGCCAGGCAGACCGTGCAGCAGTTGGTGCAAAAGGCCATGATGGTCGATGCGCCCGAAGACTTGGCCGCGCCCTAAGTGAGTAGGCTGGGCGGCCCCGTCGTCCTGCCGGCTAAGCGGCAATGTCGATCAACGCAGCCAGTAGGCGCTGGGGCTATCCAATGTCAGGCCGTTGACCAGCACAGCTCGATGTCACGTGATGCTATATGGCTATATCAGCATTCCGAGTAGGCATGAGCGCCCCGGATTCACCCAGCCAATCGTGGACATTAGGCATCAAATTCCTATCCGCGTTCTTCGTGAAACCGTGCGAATATCAAGCCATATCGAATCGGTCTTGATGGGCTTTGCGCCACCCATGACGCTGGTACCGTGAGCGCCAATATCGAGCCTGCGTCCTCATCGCTCGATGGGCCGGCACCCGATCGATTCTTGCACATCGAGCAAGACGAGGCCACCTGCGGCGGATGCCAATCATCTCGCCCGCCTACTATCAGGGCATCGTTCCAGGCAACCGCCGCAGGTCATAACGACACAACAGCCCTTGGCAGGGCAAGAAAGGAGCCGGTGATGTAGCGCTTCCGAAAGGAGACGAAGACATGCACAAGGACATTCCAACATCGAAGGTGTTCTATCGTCCCATCGAAGCCGCCATACGGTGGGCCGGGTTGCTGCGGTACCTGCCGATGATCCTGGCCGCGATCGCATCACCGCGCTTCCTGCCTCCATCGTTGAATTGCCCGCGATGGAATGAGTGCCGGCTGTACTCGGAGCGCATCTATGACGGCATCCTCAACGGGGAGCTGCCCTACGGCCACAACGGGATCACGCTCAATGACCCGAAGCTGCTGCAGTCGCCAGACTTGACCGTTCGCCATGTCGATCTGAAGCGCTGGATGCGCACCCACTATCCCGAGCACCGGCCAGGATTCCTGTTCAGCCGTGGCGAACGCATGGCGCATCCTTTCATCACCATGGAAACTGGACAGGCGATCCTGATCGAGCGGCTGGCCGTCGCCGTGTCGTCGCGCGTGCAGTGCCGGTGCCAATACTTCGCATTGGACACCGCACTTCGCGCTGCCTCCGGCGCAGCCGTCCAACGTGCAGGCGTCTTGCCTCGAACGCGGCTGGCCTTCGGCCATCGCTGCGTTCGCCGGGGCGCTGGCTGTCGGTACAGCCGCGCCACCGGGCCGCAATTGCCGGGAGCGGATGCGGGAGGCAAATGCGGAAGGCAAGACAAAAGGGTGCGGCACCTGTCGGCCCGCAAAGCCAGTCTGCACGTGGGAGTGGCGCGGCACGGAGCGGCTTCGCCGCCGTGCCGCGTGGGGCGCGAGCCCCGCGCCAATGCAGGCATGTCCGCGTGCTTCGCACGACCGGACACGCCGCAGCTCTCGGAGAGCGCAAGTGCAGATTGAACGCTTCAACGAGCCACGACTGCACCGCCAGCGCCTGCTGCTGATCGGCCGCCTGCAGCGCTTGCAGCGCCTGGGCCTGGCCGATGAAGTGCAGCCCGGCACCTGGGCCATTCATGCCGATGCCGAGAAGACCTTGCGCGCCCTGGGCGAGCGCGGCGACATCATCCGCACCATGCAGCGTGCCATGAGCGGCCAGCCGCGCGAGCTGGCGGTGTTCGAGCCGGGCGACGATGGCCGCACGATCATCGGGCGTGTCGCCGCGAAAGGGCTGGCCGACGAACTGCACGACCGGGGCTATCTGGTCATCGACGGCGTGGACGGCAAGGCCCACTACGTCGCGCTCAATGCCCGTGACGAGCTGGCGAACTACCCGGCCGGAGCCGTGGTGGAGGTGAAGGGTTCGGCCGACGTGCGCGCGGCCGACAAGAACATCACCGCGCTGGCGAGCGGTGGCCTGTACCGCACCGACCATCACCTTGCCATCGCGCAGGGCCAGGCCGTGCCCGGCCGCGATCCGCAGGAAGTCGTGGCGGCCCATATTCGGCGGCTCAAAGCCCTGCGTCGGGCGGGCATCGTGGAGCGCGTGGCCGAAGGGCTGTGGAAGGTGCCGGACGACTTGGCCGAACGTGGTCGCCAGTACGACGCCCAGCGCCTGGGCGGCGTGGCCGTGGAGTTGAAATCGCACCTGCCCATCGAGCGACAAGCGCGCATCATCGGCGCCACCTGGCTGGATCAGCAATTGATCGGCGGAGGCAAGGGGTTGGGCGACCTGGGCTTTGGCAGTGAGGTCAAGCAGGCGTTGCAGCAGCGCGCCGACTTCCTGGCCGAACTGGGATTGGCTGAGCGGCGCGGGCAGCAGGTGATCCTGGCGCGCAACCTGCCGGGCACACTGCGCAACCGTGAGGTGGCGCAGGCTGCCAAGGACATTGCCGCCGACACCGGCCTGGAGCATCGCCCAACGGCAGACGGGCAGCGCGTGTCCGGCATCTACAGGCGCAGCGTCATGCTCGCCAGCGGGCGCTACGCGATGCTCGATGATGGCATGGGGTTCAGCCTGGTGCCTTGGAAGCCGGTGATCGAGCACCGGCTGGGGCAGCAGCTCGCCGCGACGGGACGCGGCGGTGGGGTGTCTTGGGAAGTTGGACGCCGGCCTGGGCTGTCCCCAAGTTAGTCAGGCTGATGTCAACGATCCCACAGAATGGATTCAACGTAATCCGCTGCCACCCCAACTGGGGGCCATCAACCCCGGTAGTAGAGGCGCAGACGCGCGTCGCGTTCGACAGGCGACTCGCTGCGCAGTTCGTTGATCACTTGCTCACGCGTCTTGCCAGGACCTGCATCGGGCGTGCGGATCGGGTAGTTGCTCTCACCATAAGAAAGGCGGCCTTCCCGCATCGGAGCTTCGGCCTCCGCCTTGACTTGGGCGCGGGTTTTCTCGCTCTTGAAGTGTTCTGGATGAACGATGACGCCCTTTTCGTTGTTGGCGGGATGCTCGTACGCTGCCGAAGCCATCCCTGGAAGGCCCAGGGCAGCCACTGCGGCCGCGGCGGCGATCATGGAAGAAAGGGAGAGGCGTTGTTGGGTCATGATTGAAGCTCCTGACGAAGGTGGATGAAACTTGCATCTCTCATGCCTTGGTTAGGCGCTGAGGAGATGTGTTCATGGTAGAAACCCCTACCCAACAAAACCTAGACAGCCGAATGACATTTCCGACAGCTTTCCTCGTGGTCAGCGTCATGCTTGGATCGCACGATGCGGAAACACCAGGGCAAAGCATGTACGTCCATTGGATGATGTGACGGTGACGCGGCCGCCGTGGGCCTCGGCGATGGCGCGCGTGATGGCCAAACCCAAGCCCGATCCGTCAGTGTCCAGATGGGTCCTGGACGCATCGGCGCGGTAGAAACGGTCAAATAGCCGGGGCAGGATCTTGGCATCGATGTCGGCGCCGGTGTTTTCCACGGCCACCGTCGTGGCCTGTGCTGTGGCAGCGATGCGGATGGTGACGTCGCCGGCTTCGGGCGCGTGGCGCAGGGCGTTGGACAGCAGGTTGCTGACCGCGCGGCGGAACATCAGGCGGTCACCTTCGATCTCGCCATCGCCTTCCAGCCGCAGCCGGATGTGCTTTTCCTCGGCCACGGCCTCGTAGAAGTCGAGTAGCGCCAGCCCGTCCAGGCGGGCGGAGAACCGCTCCTTGTGCGGCAGGTCTACGCCACGCGCGGTCTTGGCCAGCAGCAGCATGTCGGACACCATGCGCGCCAAACGCTGAAATTCCTCGGCGTTCGAGGCCAGGATGTCGCGGTAGGTTGCAGCATCGCGCTTGGTCGCCAGCGCCACCTGGGTTTGCGTCAACAGATTGCTGATGGGGGTGCGCAGCTCGTGCGCGAGGTCTGACGCGAAATCGGTCAGGCGCTGGAAGTCCTCCTGCAGCCGATCCAGCATGCGGTTCAGCTCTTGCGCCAGGTCGGCCATTTCTACCGGCACGGCCTGCACGGGCATGCGCTCGCCGAGCTTCTGGCCCGTCACCCTGGCGGCCCGTGACTTCATGTCGCGCAAGGGCGCCAGCCCCTGGCGCGCGGCGAACCATGAGAGCAAGCCGCAGAGGGTGATGGCGGCGAGCACATACAGGGTCAAGCTGCGCCGCAGGCGGTCGAGAAACTGCGTGTGGTGATCCGTATCCGCAGCGATCCAGACCGTCAGGGGGGGGCTGGAGTAGGCAGTAGCTGCCTGAAAGGCCAGTGTATGAAACCTGGCATCGCCGTGCCGCCACACCCCGAACACCTTGTTTTCACCGACGCGCAGGGGCTTGTCGCCGCGCATGGGGGAAATGAACCCCGGGGACTGAAAGATCACCGCACCCCGCCCATCTTGCACCAGGGCGAAAAGGTCATGGTGATAGCTCAGCGCCTCACCCAGGCGCCAGCGCGTGTCGTCTGCCGAGCTTGCATTGCGCAGTATTTCCTCGATCAGATGCCGCTTGTCTTCCAGTGTTATCTGATCCAGCTCCACGAAGTGCCGCTCGGTCTCCACCAGGAACAAGGCGCCAAGACCCAGCACCACCGAAGCCGCTACCGCAGTGAAGAGCAGGGTCAGGCGCTGCGTCAGCGGCAACCGACCCCAACGAGCGCGAATCAACACCTATTCCTCCTGCGGTACGTCGAGCACATAACCCATGCCGCGCACGGTCTGGATCAGCTTGACCGGGTGGCCCTCGTCGATCTTCACGCGCAATCGGCGCATCGCCACTTCGATCACGTTGGTGTCGCTGTCGAAGTTCATATCCCACACCTGCGATGCGATCAGGGAGCGTGGCAACACCTCACCGTGGCGCCGCATCAAGAGTTCCAGCAGACCGAACTCCTTGGCCGTCAGGTCCACGCGCTTGCCGTTGCGCGAGACCCGGCGGCGCCGCAGATCCAGCTCCAGATCGGCAACCCGCAACATGGTGCTTTCGTTGCCCGCCGGGCTGCGGCGCAAGATGATGCGCACGCGGGCCAACAGCTCCGCGAACGAGAACGGCTTGACCAGATAATCGTCGGCACCAAGCTCCAGCCCCTTGACGCGATCCTCCACCTGGTCGCGTGCGGTCAGGAACAGCACTGGCATCTGCAGGCCGCGCTCGCGCAACGATTGCAGCACCTGCCAGCCGTTCAGCCCGGGCAGCATGACATCCAGGATCACGAGGTCGTAGGCACCGTGCAAGGCCATATGCAGCCCATCGGTGCCATGGGGCACCAGGTCCGCGACATACCCGGCCTCGCTCAAGCCCTGGCGCAAATATTCACCAGTCTTGGGCTCGTCTTCGACGATCAGTATCTTCACCCGCATGCTCCGTTAAAGGTCCCCACGCAAGTGTGCCGCGTTGGATGGCTGCCGACACGAAGCTAACAAGAATGTAATGTTCCAAACATCTTGCTGAAAGGGCGGGCTCTCCAGAATCTTCGACGTGAGATCAGAGATGCTTTCAGAGGAGACCATGGCCCATTCCCATCACCTGCCATCCTTCAGGGTCTTGTTGCCTTTGGCACTGGCGTTGTTCGCAGGGGCGGCTTTTGCACAAGCCCCAGCAGATCCCGAAGCTCCCCAGCCTCCGCTGCCGACGAGGCTGCAGTATTCGTCCGCCATCGATGCATACCAGGCCTATGCGGATCAACAGGTGCAATCCTGGCGAGAGGCCAATGATCGCGTGGGCCAAATCGGCGGTTGGCGCGCCTATGCCAAGGAAATCAAGACGGGCCAGCCCGCGTCCGCCAAGGACACTGCCCCCGCCAGCGATCCGCATTCTGGCCATCATGGGGGAGGCAAGCCATGATGCGTTTGCGTGCCACGCATGCCAAGCTGACCCTGTCCGCCCTTGGACTGGCGGTGCTGACCGGATGTGCCAGCGTCAGCCTGGATCAGAACATCAATCGTGTCAACGTCGAAGCGGGCGGTTTCACCGAAGGCAAGCTCGCCCTGGCGCGTACCCAGGAGGAGCGCGACCAGCAAGCACAGGCAGCTCAAAGCTTGCTGGCGCAGCCTCTGGGTCAAAAAGATGCTGTCCAGTTGGCCTTGGTGAACAGTCCGTCTTTGCAGGCCCTGCTGGCGCAAGGCTGGGCAGAGTCGGCCGATGCCGCGCAGGTGGGGCGGATTGCCAACCCCATCTTCAGTTTTGAGCGCATGAGGGCCGGAACTGAGCTGGACTTGGGGCGTGCGCTTTCCTTTGGCCTGTTGGATCTGCTGACCCTGCCGACCCGGTACGGTGTCGCCACCCGGCAGATCGAACTGTCCCAGTTGCGCCTGACAGGCAACGTGCTGGATCAGGTCACGCGCGTGCGCCAGGCCTGGGTGCGGGCCGTGGCCGCACAGCAGACGCTCCAGTATGCCAAGCAGGTCTATGACAGCGCCGAAGCGGGCGCCGAATTGGCCCGGCGCATGCAGGGCGTGGGCAACTTCAACCGTATCACCCGTGCGCGCGAGCAGGCTTTTTATGCAGATGCCGCCACTCGACTGAGCACGGCCCAACACCAGGTCACGGCCAGCCGGGAAGAGCTGGTGCGTTTGTTGGGACTGGATGAGAGCCAAGCGCAAGCGCTGAAGCTTCCAGAACGTCTGCCCGATCTCCCCAAGCAAGCACTAGATCCGCAGGCGGTTGGCTCGCTGGCGACCAAGGCACGCCTGGACATCCGTCTGGCGCAAACCGCGTTGGATGGTGCCGCCAAGGCCCAAGGGCTGAATATGGTGACCAGCTTCACTGATATCGAGCTCACCGGGCGTCGCAATACCACCTTCGACAATGCCGAGGGCACCCGCTCCAACGCACGCGGCTGGGAAATCGATGTGCGCCTGCCCATCTTTGACTGGGGTGGAATGCAGCGTGATGCGATGAACGCTCGAACGCTGGCGGCCGCCAACCAGCTCGAAGCCGCGGCCCGCGCCGCTGGCTCCAGCCTGCGGGAAAGCTATTCGGCCTATCGGACGGCCTACGACGTGGCGCGGCACTACAGGGACGAAGTGGTTCCGGTGCGCAAGGTGATCGCGGAGGAGAACCAGCTTCGCTACAACGGCATGCTGATCAGCGCCTTCGAACTGCTGGCCGATGCGCGCGACCAGGTCGGTGCCGTCACGGCGGCCCTGGACGCGCAGCAGCAATTCTGGCTGGCCGATGCCGCATTGCAGGCATCCGTGATCGGACGCCCCACCAACACCACCTTGTCGGTCACCACCAGCGCCCCCAGCGACGCGGGTGCCGGACACTGATGCAGAGACGATTGCCATGACATCCAGAAGAGATTTTTTCAAATTTGCCGGTATTGCTGGCGGCGCCGTTGCGGCCGGCGCGGTCAGCCGTGTCGCCATGGCGGCATTGCCCGAGCCGGTGATTCAGACTAGCCCAAACACCATGGCCCCGCTGATGCCCAATTCTGGACGGCCGTACAACCCAGTGGTGACGCTCAACGGCTGGACGCTGCCGTGGCGTATGAACCAGGGCGTCAAGGAGTTCCACCTGGTGGCCGAACCGGTGGTGCGCGAAGTGGCCCCAGGGATGAAGGCTCACCTGTGGGGCTACAACGGGCAGAGTCCCGGCCCGACCATCGAGGTCGTCGAAGGCGACCGTGTGCGCATCTTCGTGACCAATAGGCTGCCCGAGCACACCAGTGTTCACTGGCACGGCCAGCGCCTGCCCAACGGCATGGATGGCGTAACCGGTCTGACGCAGCCGGCCATTCCGGCCGGCAAGACCTTTGTCTACGAGTTCGTGGCGCGCCGCCCCGGCACGTTCATGTACCACCCGCACGGCGACGAAATGGTGCAAATGGCCATGGGGATGATGGGCTTCTGGGTCACGCACCCGAAAGCCAGGCACCCGATGATCGACGAGGTGCAACGGGACTTCTGCTTCCTGCTCAGTGCGTATGACATCGAGCCCGGGGCCGCGACGCCCAAGGTCGCGGAAATGACGGACTTCAACCTGTGGACATGGAACAGCCGTGTCTTTCCCGGCATTGACTCTCTGAACGTGCGCCTCAACGACAAGGTGCGCATTCGCATGGGCAATCTCACTATGACCAATCACCCGATGCACGTGCATGGCCACGAGTTTGTGGTCACGGGTACCGATGGCGGCCCGACGCCCAAAAGCGCACGCTGGCCCGAGGTGACCACCGACGTGGCAGTGGGGCAGATGCGCCAGATCGAGTTCGTCGCCGACGAGGAAGGCGATTGGGCCTTCCACTGCCACAAGAGCCACCACACCATGAACGCCATGGGCCACGACGTGCCAACCATGATCGGCGTGGATCACAGCGGCCTTGCCAAGAAAGTCAACAAGCTGATTCCGGACTACATGGTCATGGGCGAGCGCGGCATGGCCGACATGACGGAGATGGAAATGCCGATTCCCGACAACACCATCCCGATGATGACCGGCCAGGGGCCGTTCGGCTCGGTGGAGATGGGCGGCATGTTCAGCGTGCTCAAGGTACGCCGTGACCAGAAGCCGGGCGACTACAAGGATCCGGGCTGGTACAAGCATCCGGCAGGCACGGTGGCGCATGAGTACACCGGCCTCATGGCCGAGCCGGCGCGCTTCAGCGCCGAGGGCGGCCAATCCATGCCGCGCGCACGCAAGCCGGCAACGCCGACCGAAGTCAAGGTACGCAAGCCCACTTCGCATGGCGAGCATTGAGTTTCCCCTTCCATTTTCAACGAGAGACCACCCATGAAATTCACACGAACCACCATCTCGCAATTCTTCGCCATGGCTGCACTGGCCACATCGGGGGCAGCCTTCGCTAGCGGCACCCATGCAGGTGGCCACGGTGACGGGGGGGAGACAGCCATTGGCAAACCCGGCGTCGCCACCAAGGCCAGTCGCAGCATCACCATCGAAATGAGCGACAACATGCGTTACACGCCCTCAAACATTCAGGTCAAACAGGGCGAAACCGTACGCTTCGTTGTCAAGAATGTCGGCCAGGTCAAGCACGAACTCAGCCTGGGCACTGAGAAGGAACTGCTGGAGCACCTGGAACAGATGAAGAAGTTCCCGGACATGGAGCACGACGAACCCGGCAAGGTCACGCTCGCACCGGGAAAGCAGGGTGAAATCGTCTGGCAGTTCACCAAGGCGGGAGCCGTGAACTTCGCCTGCCTGATGCCTGGCCACTATGAGGCCGGTATGAAGGGCGCCATCAAGGTGGGCCGCAAGTGATGGCCTGAAACGCCGACTACAGCCGGCCCAGCCATAGATCCATCCATTTACCCAGAGGTCACCATGAAAACCATCCAACGTCTGCTCACCATCTCCGCCCTGGCTATGGGCGTTGCCCTGCCGATGGCGGGCCATGCCCAGGTCAGTCCCAGTACAGGTCAGGTCGCGGCGCCTGCATCGGACTCCATGACCGATGGCGAGGTCAAGAAGGTCGATCTGGACAACAGCAAGATCACCCTCAAGCATGGGGACATCAAGAATCTGGACATGCCCGGAATGACCATGGTCTTTACCGTTCGTGACAAGGGCCAGCTCACCAACCTTAAGCCCGGCGACAAGGTCAAATTCATGGTCATCCAGGAAGGCGGGAAGATGATCGTCACCGACATCCAGCCCGTGCGCTGAGCAAGGTCACAACCGCACCATGCCGCCGGACGCGGCTGCCCGAGTCCATCCACGGCCAGAAGGAAGCATCATGATTCACATTCGCCATTCCCTGATCGGTTTCTGTGTCGCCGCCGCCTCCATGGGTGTGCTGGCACAAGGCTCCGACGAGCACAAGGACCACCACCCGGCGGACGCTGCCGCCCCAGCAGCTACCGCGGCACCGGCTCCTTCGGCGGCATTGCCATCGCCCGGCCAGGCCATGGGCTCGGGCGACATGGCCGCCATGGATCGGCACATGCGGGCCATGCAGGCCATGCACGAGAAGATGGCAGCCGCCAAGACGCCCCAGGAGCGCCAGGCGTTGATGGCCGAACACATGAAGACCATGCAGGACGGCATGCGCATGATGAAGTCGATGCACGGCCAGATGGCATCGGGCAACCCACCCGCCGGTATGGCTGGCATGCAGCACGACCCGCAGATGATGGAAAAGCGCATGGCCATGATGGAGTCGATGATGCAGATGATGATGGATCGAATGTCCATGCCGCAAACCCCCACTCCCGGCACAAAGTGAGGAGGCCGTCATGACCCATGACCATGCATCCCATCCGCAGAGTGTGCAGACCGGCGGGTTCTGGCGCTCGCGCTATGCCATCGGCCTGCTCGTGTTCGGCGCCGTCGCCGGGTACTTCCTATGGACCGAACACCGTGCCCACCTGGCGCAATGGTGGCCCTATGCCTTCCTGCTGGCCTGCCCGCTGATGCATGTCTTCATGCACAAAGGCCATGGTGGTCATGGCGGCCACGGTGGTGGCTCCGGAGCCACTGGCCAGGGCACTGGACAAAACTCCGACAGGGGCTGACGCCATGGAGCACACGGGATCGTCGTATGGCCTGTGGACTCTGGTGGTGCTCAACGTGGCGATCTTCGTCATGTTCGCCTTCAGCTTCTTCAAGCCGGCCAGCGCGCGCGACTGGCGCAGTTTCGGGGCGTTCACAGCGTTCATCGTGGCGCTGTTCGTGGAGATGTATGGCTTCCCGCTGACCATCTACTTCCTGTCGGGCTGGCTGGGCCAGAAGTTTCCGGGCGTGGATCTGCTGAACCACAACGCCGGCCACCTGCTGGAACTGTTGTTCGGCTGGGGCGGCGACCCGCACCTTGGGCCGTTCCACATTCTCAGCTACCTGTTCATTGGCGGCGGCTTCTGGCTGCTGGCCACGGCCTGGCCCGTGCTCTACCAGGCCCAGCGGCAGGGGCGGCTGGCTGAAACCGGCGTTTATGCGCGGGTGCGGCATCCGCAGTACATCGCCTTCGTCCTGATCATGTTCGGCTTTCTCCTGCAATGGCCGACCCTGCTGACGCTGCTGATGTTCCCGATCCTCGTGGCGATGTACGCCCGGCTGGCGCACAACGAGGAACAGGAAAGTGCACGCCGTTTTGGACAGGCCTGGCAGGAGTATGCGCAGCGCGTGCCACGCTTCATTCCGCGCAGGGGCGCAAGGACGCGGTCTTGAGCGACGCATCCGCTGACCAGAATGTGGCCATGGGCATGAAATCAAGGAAGTTGCAATGACGTTGAAACCGCCGGCCTTGTGGGCCGCAGGACTGCTGGCCCTGCTGCTGGTGGCAGGGGCGGGTTACTTTTCCCTGCGCGCCGGTGAGCGGCAGGCGACGCCGCACAGCCTGCGTCCCGATGATCCCCAGGTGCTGCGCGTCGGCGCCCGCATCTACGCGCAGCAGTGTGCGGCTTGCCATGGGGCCAAGGGCGAGGGCCAGCCCAACTGGCGTGATCGTGGATCGGATGACTTGCTTCCTGCGCCGCCGCACGATCCCAGCGGCCACACTTGGCACCATCCCGACGAGCAACTGTTCGCCATCACTAAGCAGGGACTGGCCCAATTGATCAATCAGCCCGACTACCGTACGGCGATGCCCATCTATGGTGGAGTATTGAGCGACGACGAGATCGTGGCCGTGCTGTCATGGATCAAGGCGCAATGGCCGCCAGAGATACGGCGCCGCCACGACGAAATCAATGTCCAGTACCGCCAGTCTTTGTCCCGATAGCCATCGGGGCATGGGCCAATGCGGACCGAATGCGTCCACAAGGAAAGGGACTTGACCTTGCCGCGATGGCAAGGTCAAGAATCGAGATAACTCAACAAAGGCATGGGCATGAACCAACACCTGCATCACCACGGCCATACCGCAGACGAACAGACCCCGGCAACTTCTGCCGCGGTGCCCATGGAGGCCCCGGCGGGCACCATCTACACCTGCCCCATGCACCCGGAAGTGCAGCAGGATCATCCCGGCAATTGCCCGAAATGCGGCATGTCGCTCGAAGCGGTGATTCCGCTGGATGAGGAGGACAACAGCGAACTAATCGATTTCCAGCACCGCTTCTGGTGGACGCTGCCGCTGACCGTGGTGGTCACCATCCTGGCCATGTTCGGCCACCGCCTCGGCTGGTTCGACATGAAGACCCAGACCTGGGTCGAGCTGGTGCTGTCGCTGCCGGTAGTGTTGTGGACGGGATGGCCATTCTTTGTCCGCTGCTGGCAGTCCATCGTCAACCGCAGCCCCAATATGTGGACGCTGATCGGCCTAGGCACCGGCGCCGCCTTTGTTTACAGCGTGGTCGCCACCCTCGCGCCCGGCGTGTTTCCCGACTCGTTCATCGCCCACGGCCGCGTCGCCGTCTATTTCGAGGCGGCGGTCGTCATCATCTCGCTGACCATGCTGGGTCAGATCATCGAATTGAAGGCGCGCTCGCAGACTTCGGCGGCCATCAAGGCTCTGCTCGGCCTGGCCCCCAAGACGGCGCGCCGCATCAATACCGACGGCAGCGAGGAGGACGTGCCTTTGAACCATGTTCACGTCGGCGACCTGCTGCGCGTGCGGCCCGGCGAGAAAGTGCCCGTCGATGGCGTGGTGACCGAGGGCAGCAGTGCCGTCGATGAATCCATGCTCACCGGCGAGCCCGTGCCGGTGACCAAGCGCGCCGGCGATGGCCTGATCGGCGCCACGATGAACACCAGCGGCGCACTGGTGATGCGCTCGGAGAAGGTCGGCGCCGCCACCATGCTGTCGCAGATCGTGCAGATGGTGGCCAATGCCCAGCGCTCCAAGGCGCCGATGCAGCGCATGGCCGACGTGGTGGCCGGCAAGTTCGTGGTCGTGGTGGTGTTGATCGCAATCGCGACTTTCTTCGTCTGGGGATTCTTCGGCCCCGAGCCGAGCTGGGTGTTCGGCCTGATCAACGCCGTGGCGGTGCTGATCATTGCGTGCCCGTGTGCGCTGGGCCTGGCGACCCCGATGTCCGTGATGGTCGCCACCGGCCGCGCGGCCACGCAGGGGATTCTATTCCGCGATGCCGGCGCCATCGAAAAAATGCGCGAAGTGGATACGCTGATCGTGGACAAGACCGGCACCCTGACCGAAGGCAAGCCGGCCTTCGACACCGCCGTCGCCGACTCGGGCTACACGCCGGATGAGGTGCTGCGCCTGGCGGCCAGTCTGGATCAGGGCAGCGAGCACCCGCTGGCGGATGCCATCGTCCGCGCCGCGCGGGACAAAGGGCTGAGCCTGACCAAGGCCGACGACTTCGAATCGGGCAGCGGCATCGGCGTGCGCGGCACGGTCGAAGGCAAGCATCTGGTGCTGGGCAACACCGCCTTGATGCAGCAGGAGAACGTCGCGACCGATGCGCTCAAGACGGACGCCGAGCGCTTGCGCGGCGAGGGCGGTAGTGTGATGCACCTGGCCGTGGATGGCCGGTTGGCCGGCATCCTGGCCGTCACCGACCCGATCAAGGCAACCACGGCCGACGCCATCAAGACGCTGCACGACAGTGGCCTGCGCATCGTCATGGCGACGGGCGACGGCCTGACCACGGCCCGGGCGGTGGGCGCCAAGCTCCGCATCGACGAAGTGCATGGCGAAGTCAAGCCGGCCGACAAACTGGCCTTGGTGGAGCGGCTGCAGAAGGAGGGGCACGTCGTCGCCATGGCCGGCGACGGCATCAATGATGCGCCGGCACTGGCCAAGGCCGACGTGGGCATTGCCATGGGCACCGGCACCGACGTGGCGATGAACAGCGGACAGATCACCCTGGTCAAGGGCGATCTGCGCGGCATCGCCGCCGCGCGCGACATCTCCATCGACACCGTGCGCAACATGCGCCAGAACCTGTTGTTCGCCTTCATCTACAACGGTATCGGCGTGCCCATCGCCGCCGGCGTGCTTTATCCCATCACGGGCTGGTTGCTGTCTCCATTGATTGCAGCGCTGGCCATGAGCCTGAGCTCGGCCTCTGTCATCTTCAACGCGCTGCGGCTGCGGCGCGCACGAGGCTAACCCGCATCGAGACAATCAAAGAAAGGATATCGATCATGATGAACGGAATGTATATGAACGACATGGCCTGGTGGTTTGGCGCCCACTGGCTGACGATGCTGCTGGGTGCGGTGGTAATCGTGTTTCCATTCTGGAAGATCTTTGTCAAGGCGGGCTTTTCGGGCTGGCTCGGTCTATTGATGATCATCCCCATGATTAACCTGATCGTGCTGTATGTGCTCGCGTTTTCAGACTGGCCGAGTTCGAGGCGCGCCGACAAGCTGGATCCTGGAGAAACGAAGCTGAGCCCTCGGTGATCTTTCATGCACAGCGATCAGGTAGTCACGGGTGGATCCTTTGACGCTTCCACCCCGTGACTGGATTTTGATCCACGTCAATTCGTCACACATCCAGCGCAAAGAACATCCCACCATGGCTTCCATCCGACGCATCGTCACGCAATGGGGCCGCCGGATTGCCGGCGGCCTCATCTTGGCCTTGCTGTTCTCGCAGATGGCGCTGGCGATGTATGCCTGCCCCAAACCGGACTCTGCGGGACATATCGCCTCCATGCAGGCTGCAGGCATGGCTATGGAGGATCCGGTAGACATGCCATCCCTGCCCGACTGCCATGCCATGTCAGGTACGATGGATGATGAGGCGCCACAGTTGTGCCGTGCCCATTGCGACAGCGACGGGCAACTCGTGTCTTCGCTGCAGGGACTGGATACCCAATCCATTGCAGCCCATGCGGTCTGCATCACTTATCTGCTTCCGGAAATATTCGAAACGCAGCCAACGGCCGGCCCTATGGCTGGCTACGTTCAGCCCGACCCTCGAGCGGGTTTCCCTCCGATCTATCTCGCGCTCCAGGTTCTGCGGAATTGAAACACCAAGTCGCGCCCGCCGTGTATTGACGCGGCAGAACACGTGACTTCGTGGATATCAATTTCGAGGACCATCATGCTTATCTCTTCCTCCGGTGCTCCCGGCGAGCGCCGCCCCGCGCCTAGTCATGGCGCAATGCGTGCGATCTCGTGCGGCCCCCGGGTACATCGCCTGAGCATTTTGACCATTGCTCTCATGGGCGGCGTGTTTGCATCAAGCCAGGCCTAGCCGTGCAGCCGGCGCGACTTGCGCGGCCCCGTGACTTCGCAGGTCCAGATGTTCAGCCCGCTCGGCTGCTTGCGGTGCTGTCCCAGCTTCTCGAAGCGTTTCTGTACCCACTGCCACCCCTCCAGCTTCTCCTGCTTGGCCAGCGCGGCGACTTGAAGGTACTCCTGCGCGTAGCGCTGGAACACACCGGGGCTGACGAGGTAGCTCGTACCGGCGACGGTATGCACCAGGGCCTTGGCGTCGTTGATGATGAGCTTGCGCGTCTGGATGCTCTGACGCAGCCAGGCCATGAAGTGCGCCCCGGAGGGCTCCGCGCGATCCTGGGAAGGCGCGAGGCTCATCTGCGGCGGGGGCACGGTCGAAGGGGCCGGCTCGGGCTCGGCAACAGGGGAACTCGGGATCTCCGGTGCCGTGGGTGGAGCGGCGTCGCCCAGCAGGTCGAGCAGCGCGGCCACGCCGGTGTCCATGGCTGCGGATGCGATCGGCGCCGTGCTCGCGGATGCAGCTTCGATGCCTTCGGCGCGCGGCCCATCGGCCACCGTTGTCGCCTGCGGCGTCGGCTCCGCCTGTTCCTCTTCGACCTGCACACGGCCTGCGAACGGCGCCGGCCGGTCGGCGGCATCCCAGATCATCGCCGGCGAGAGTTTCAGGAAGGTGAAGGCGTGCGACCAGCCGGCGTCGCTGGTGACAGAAGCCTTCCAGATCGCCTTGCCATCCGGCGTCGGTTGCACGATGCCGTGATCCTGCAGTACGTTGAACACCGCCGTATTGCTCGCCGGAATGCCGTCGATGCCTTGCGATAGCAGATGTGCGCGCAGCTTGTCGGAGACGGTCTTGCTCACCAGCCACAAGGCGTCCTGGGTCAGCCAACCGTCCGCCGGACCGGCCTGGTTCAATTTGAATTCTTCCTTGAGCAGGTAGCGCAAGCCGTCGAGCAATTTGCGTTGCAGCGCATGCTTGGGCGCCGCCAGCGCCTTGCTGGGATCGCCGCCGAGTTCCTGGGCGACCGATGCCTGGTCGGCCTGCACGACCAACTCGCCGAGCGTGCCGGCGTGCTCGTACTGGCCGGCCAACACGTACAGCAGCGCTGCCCAGAGGTCGGGATAGCCGCAGAGCCAGTCGAAGATGTCCCGATCGAGAAGGCGCGCGTAGAGCAGCCCGGTGGCGGCGCTGTGCAGGCGGTACTCACGCTCCTTTCGGTAACGGAAGCGGTAGGGCTTTCGCAGCGGGCCGTGCCAGGGATGCCAGACGCTGCCGTCGGCATGTTCGACGTGCAGATCGACGGCAATCTTGCCGATGTCGTGCAGCAGGGCCGCGTAGGCCGTGCCTGCGGTCCAGGCTTCGGCCTGGGCCGCCTGTGCTTCCGGCGTGACGCCCGCAGGCAGCAGGTATGACTGCCGCAGCTTCAGCGCATAGGCGACGATCTCCAGGCCGTGGTCCAGCATGCCGCCCGGATAGGCGTGGTGGTGGTTCTCGGAGGCCGGGAACTGCTGGACCAACTCGGCGTAGCGCTCCAGTGGGGCGAGGTAGAGCGTGGCGAACTGCCGGCGCGAGAGCGATGTGCGCTGCCAGATGTGTTCCAGCAGTTTCTGCCGGCGCGGCGTGGCCAGCAGCGATGCGGCCGACTCCGGCCGCATCGACCCTTTCGGAGTTTCGATGGCGGAGGTGGGCGGCGTGCCGGCGGTGGGTGGCACCCTTTTGCGCTGGAACAGCGAGAGCATGGCGAACCCCGGATGACGGGCTGCTCGGGGCGCCTTTTGGCCTTTTCAGGATAGGGCCTTTCCCCTTGGCGCCCTTCCTTTGCCCCTTCCCAGCCCTTTGGCCTTTATCGGAAGCCTTTGGGTATAGGGCCGCTGCTGCGCGGGGCGCCACGATGAATGCGGCATGGGGCAATCCCGGCAAGTGGGGCGCTGCGGGACGCTCGTCAGCTCTGGCCCAAGCCGGTGTCGAGGGCGGCGGATTGCGCTGCGAAGTCGTCGGGACGGCGCTTGCGGAAGGTCTCCAGATTGGCGAGCTTCCAGCGCAGTGCCGGCAGTTGCGCGGCGTGCTGGCACTGCACCAGCGACCAGTCCGGTTCTGCGCGCGCCAGCCCGCTCAGAAACTGCTTGTGCGCGGTGCTCAGTCGCTGTGGCAGCTCGCGCCGCATCCTGGCGCGAGCATCGAGCAGTGTCTCCAGGGAGCAGTCCACTTCGGTCATGCCGACAAAGGCCCGCTCGTACTCGCCGGCGATGTCCTTGTCGTTGCCGAACAGCACTTCGTGGGGCGGCCGGTTGTGGCCCGCCAGATAGATCACGAAGCACTCGACCATGCCGTCGCTGATGTCGCCCGATTCGTAGAGCTGCCACACGTCGAACAGGTCGCGGGGGTGCTGCCGATCCAGCGCGGCCACCAGCTTGCTGGCGTACAGCTCGTCCGGTGCCAGAACCGGCAGCTCGAACTCGACGCCGAACAAATCGCTGGTCTTGGCACTCAGCGGCCGCCGCTCGACGGGCAGCACGCTGCCTCGGAACACGACGTTGACCTCGATCTTCACCTGGCTGGCATCGTTCTCGACGATCAGCTTGGTGTCCCCCAGGTCCTTGGCGCGAACCAGGCGTGTCTGCACGCCCAGCGGTGCAAGGCGCGCGGCGATGGCGGCCAGCTCCTGGTTGATGGCTTGCAGCGCTTCGTCGCGCGGCGTCTGCCACGGGAGGTATACCACGTCGATGTCCACCGACAGGCGCGGCATGTCCCGCACGAAGAGGTTGATGGCCGTGCCGCCCTTCATGGCGAAGATGTCGTTGGCGAACACGTCGGGCGCGACGGCCAGCAGCAGGCGAACGGTGTCCGCGTAGGTCTTATCCATGAGGTCTCAGGCTCAGCAAGGTGCCGTCATCGAGCCGGCTCATCCAGCGCGTGTTGCTGCCGGTGCGAACCGGGTACTGCTCCAGCAGGGCATCCACATCCACGAGGCTGGTCTCGCGTGCCCAGGTGAGGAACAGGCGCACGGCCTTCACGCTGGCGCAGCAGGACAGCAGTTGTCCGAGCAAGTCCTTGCGGGGGGAACGCAGTCCATCGAAGATGTTGCGGGCCTCTTCGAGGCTCTGCTTGACGCCGGCTTCGTACAGCAGCTCCAGAACGGCACGCTCGGAGGCAGCCACCCGCAGATCCTCGGGCAGGCCAGGCGGCGTGGTCAGGGTCTTGCCGGCCAGCGCCGTGTCCGGCCAGTCGAACAGGCGGGCGTGGACGTAGCGGGCCGGAAAGCGCGAGGTGAACCAGGCTGGCAACACGAAACGACCGTCGCCCCACAGCACCAGCGCCTCCCGGCTGCCCAGGTTGTGCCGCACACCCTGCAGGGCCAGGGCGCTCTTGCCGCCGACGTGCAGGCCGGGCACGCGCTGTTGCAGGAACTTCAGCGCACCGTAGACCCCGAATTCATCGTTCGGGAAGGCATAGACGCCATGGGCCAGGCGCACGAGCCACCCGCCGTCGGCATAGTGGGCGGCGAGCTGGGGCGACACCCCGAACTGGCTCAGGGTGGCAAGGTCGAACGGCGCCCCGCGGGGAAGTCCCGCCTGCAGCCGCTTGATTACCTGGTGCCTAGAATTTCCATCCATGTTATAAAAATAACACAGAATCCAATCGACCCTAGAGCCATTGCAGGAACGCGCAGGGAAAGTAGCATAAGGTTTGATTTCCATCGCAGAATCTAATCGACCTGCGACCCAGGCCGACCGGCTCTGCCAGCCGCAACCCGCCCTCCTGATCGCGGTCTATGCTGGAGGGCAGGCCCCGACCGGCCGCTCCATGAGGTGAGGTACCACTGAAGCCGAGGCACATGAGCATGACCACCAACACGCACAACGGGAGCTGGAGCCACCGGCTGGGCCGGGGGGCTGGCCGTGCCTGGCGTGGATACCAGCGCCGCGAGCAGCGTGTCGCCGGCCGGCTGGTGACGCGCGGGGTGCCAGCGGGCGCGGCGACGGCGGTGCTCTGGGTCGTCAAGCTGGCCGTGCTCGGTGCGCTGCTCTACTCCGCGTTCTGGCTGGCGCTGCTGCTGGCCTTTGCAGCGATCGCTGCCTGGATGGTACGCAACGCTGATGCCGACGAAAGCAGTGATGATGACGAGCCTCAATGGCGAAACGGCCTGGACGGATACGGTCTCTACCGGGGCGAGGTACGCATCGACGGCGGCAGCGCGGACGACGAGTAGCTCGCCACTCTCGGCGCTACTTCGCCTTCGCTGCTTTGATTGCAAGGTCAGCGCCTTTGCCTCCCGCAGATTTGGCGCCATCGGTGGCTGCTGAGAGCATCTGCGAAATGTTGCCTACGCGGACACCAACCCACGCGAGCGCAGCTACCCAGAAACCCGGTAGCACGATGAACATCATCGCCATGACGAAGTTAAGGAGCATGTCTGCTGTGGTCCATTCCCTCCCCCCGTCAATCCGGCATCACCATGTTCTCCGGCACGCGCTGCCAGAGCGGCGAGATGTTGTCCAGTTCGCGCACGAACTGCTCGAACAGCGCCTCGCTGTCGATGTCGTGGCCGGGCGCCACCTGGTCCAGCGCCTCGGCTAGCGCGAAGCGGGCCTGCGGGCCAAGGTGGTTGAGGACGGCGATGAGTCGAATGGTGGGCATGGCCCGGTTTCTAGAAGCCGGCCGTGACGGGCGCGTGTCAGGCGCCCGGCAGCCAGTGCGGCGCGCGCATTCCGTCACGCAACGCGCGACTTCAATACCGAGCCGCACGGTACCCCGCCTGAGAGATTTTCAGGCCAAATCAGCCCCCAGCGCTTGCCAGCCAAGCGCCAATAGCTATTTATACGATAGCGAATCGAGCGCCGATCATGCGCGCCCACACGGCGAGTCGTGCGCCGCACTCATGCCGTTTCGCGGTCCAAACGTTGGCTTTAGACGGATGACGCCATGACTTTGCCGCTGCGCGGGGTGATGACGAAATGACTATCGAAAATTCCGTAATACATGACACGCTGCCGGCCCTCACCCCAGCCCTCTCCCAGAGGGAGAGGGAGCTTTCTTTGGCGCGGCACGCGCTGTCATGCTTTTAGAAAACGTCGATAAATGACGAAACGACCAAACGACAGCAGTAATGGCGGAATGCCTCGCACGCGACTGGCGTCATGGCGGCGCAGCCCCCGTCATCAAAGCGCAGCGAGGTCGTTTCGTCATCGCATCGCGCAAGCTGCTGTCTTTCGTGACTGGCCGCCCCTCTCAGCCAGCGTTGTGGGAGCGGGCTTGCCCGCGATAGGGCGATGACCGGGAGCGCGGACGCCGCCATCGCGGGCAAGCCCGCTCCCACACCGCGGATGCGGTCCGCGCGGCATCCGGGACGGCTCGAGGATCAAGCCCTCTTTTGCACGCGCAGCAGCATCAGGCGTTCACATCCACCACCACCCGCCCGCGCACCTGCCCGGCCAGCAGGCGGGCGGCCACGGCGGGCGCGTCGGCCAGGGCGATGGTTTCGGTGTTGGCGGCCAGCGCCTCGGCCGGCAGTTCGCGCGCCAGGCGCTCCCACGCCTTGGCGCGGCGCACGTAGGGCGCCATCACGCTGTCCACGCCCGCCAGCGTCACCCCGCGCAGGATGAACGGCGCCACCGTGGCCGGAAAATCCATGCCCTGCGCCAGCCCGCAGGCCGCCACCACGCCGCCGTACTGGATGCTGGCGCACACGTTGGCAAGCGTGTGGCTGCCCACGCTGTCCACGGCGGCGGCCCAGCGCTCCTTCTGCAGCGGCTTGCCGGGCGCGTTCAGCGTGGCGCGGTCCACCAGCTCAGTGGCGCCCAGCGCCTTCAAATGCTCGGCCTCGTGCAGCCGCCCCGTCGATGCATGCACCGTGAAGCCCAGGCGCGACAGCAGCGCAATGGCGATGCTGCCCACGCCGCCGTTGCCGCCCGTCACCAGCACCGGGCCTTGCTCGGGCGTCACGCCGTGTTGCTGCAGCGCCATCACGCACAGCATGGCGGTGTAGCCGGCGGTGCCGATGGCCATGGCCTGGCTGGGCGCCATGCCCGCCGGCAGCGGCACCAGCCAGTCGGCCTTCACGCGCGCCTTCTGCGCCAGCCCGCCCCAGTGCGCCTCGCCCACGCCCCAGCCGTTCAGCACCACGCCGTCGCCCACGCGGTAGCGCGCGTCGCTCGATTCCAGCACCGTACCCGCAAAGTCGATGCCCGGCACCATGGGCCAGGTGCGCACCACCGGCGCCTTGCCGGTAATGGCCAGGCCGTCCTTGTAGTTCAGGGTGGAATGGCTCACCTGCACCAGCACCTCGCCGGCGGGCAGTTGGGCGTCGTCCAGCTCGGTCACGGCGCAGTGCGGCGCGCCGGGTTCGGTCTTGGTCAGCAGCAGGGCTTTGAACATCAGTGGTCTCCTCGTCAGTGCGGTGAATTGCGAACGACTATAAGCCGCGCACCCGACGGGCCTAGACTCCAAGGCGTCATGCCCCGCCCCCTGCGCCCTGCCGATTTCGCCGCCGACGCCCCCGCCGTGGCGCACGCGCTCATCGGCGCCACGCTGCTGGTCGACGGCGTGGGCGGCACCATCGTCGAGACCGAGGCCTACGACATGGCCGACGCCGCCTCGCACACCTTCGGCGGCCCCACCGCGCGCAACCGCGCCATGTTCGGCCCGCCCGGCCACGCCTACGTGTACCGCAGCTATGGCATCCACTGGTGCCTCAACTTCGTCTGCCGCGAGGCCGGCCACGGCGCCGGCGTGCTGATCCGCGCCCTGCAGCCCACCCACGGACTGCCCGCCATGCGCGCGCGCCGCGGGCTGCACGACGAGCGCCTGCTGTGCGCCGGCCCCGGCCGCGTGGGCCAGGCGCTGGGCATCACGCTGGCGCACTACGGCCTGCCGCTCGATGCGCCGCCCTTCAGCGTGCTCGGCGCCCCGCCCGGCACCCCGGTCGACGTGCTCACCGGCCCGCGCATCGGCATCAGCAAGGCCGTCGACACGCCCTGGCGCTTCGGCCTGGCCGGTTCGCGCTACCTCAGCCGCCGGTTCTGAGGCCTGTTGCACGGCGAGCGCCCCGCGCCGCCCCTTTGCTACCATGCCCCGCCATGCAGCAAGGCCCCGCATGACCCCCGCCGACTTCATCGCCAAATGGGGCCCCGGCGGCCCCGCCCACTCCTTAAGCGAACGCGCCGGCGCCCAGCCCCACTTCATCGACCTGTGTCGCCTGCTCGGCGTGCCCGAGCCCGGCGCCGTGCCCGGCGAAGACTACGTGTTCGAACAGCACACCCTGCTGCTGGGCGAAGCGCGCGGCTACGCCGACGTGTACTGGCGCAACCGCTTCGCGTGGGAGAACAAGGCGCCGGCCAAGAACCTCGACGCCGCCCTGCGCCAGCTGCAGCAATACAGCCTGGCCCTCAGCAACCCGCCCCTGCTGGTGGTGTGCGACCGCCTCGTCATCCGCATCCACACCCAGTTCAACGGCCACCCCAGCGAGCAGCACACCGTCCGCATCGACCAGCTCGACCAGCCCGCCACCCAAAGCCTGCTGCGCCGCGTCTGGCTCGACCCCGAAAGCTTTCGCCCGCAGAAAACCACGCGCGACATCACCGAAGCCGCCGCCCGCAGCTTTGCCACCCTGGCCGAGCAACTGCGCAGCCGCGGCAACGATGCCGAAACCGTGGCCCACTTCCTCACCCAGTGCCTGTTCTGCTTCTTCGCCGAAGACGTGGGCCTGCTGCCCGGCCGCATGTTCGAGCGCCTCGTCGGCAACCGCCAGCTCACCTCAGGCCGCCTCACCACCGGCCTGCAAAGCCTGTTCGCCACCATGCAGGGCGGCGGCCTGTACGGGCCGGACGACATCCCCTGGTTCAACGGCGGCCTGTTCCAGCGCATCGACGTGCCCCGGCTCGAAATCGTCGACATCACCGAGCTGCGCAACGCCGCCGCCCTCAACTGGTCCGCCATCGACGTCTCCATCTTCGGCACCCTGTTCGAGCGCGGGCTCGACCCCGCCAAGCGCAGCCAGCTGGGCGCCCACTACACCGACCCGGCCACCATCGCCCGCATCGTCGAGCCCGTCGTCACCCGCCCCTTGCTGCAAAAATGGGAGCTGACCGCGCAGGAGCTGCGGGCGCAAACGGCCAAAATCAAGAAACACGGCGACGCCGCCCACCGCAAGGCCCACGCCCGCTTCGTGCTGTGGCTCGAAGAACTGCGCGCCTTCCGCATCCTCGACCCCGCCTGCGGCAGCGGCAACTTCCTGTTCCTGGGCCTGAAGGCGCTGAAAGACGTCGAACTGCTCACCATCACCCAGGCCGCCGACCTGGGCCTCGACCGCGAGCAGGATCTGGTCACCGGCCCGCACAACGTGCTCGGCATCGAGCTGAACGAATACGCCGCCGAACTGGCCCGCGTCAGCATCTGGATCGGCGAGATTCAATGGCGCATCGCCCACGGCTACCCGCCCAAGACCAACCCCGTGCTCGAGCCGCTGGAGCAGATCGAATGCCGCGATGCGCTGCTGCAATTCCTCCCTCCCCCGCTGGGGGAGGGCCGGGGTGGGGGCACGCCCGCCCAGCCAGCCACCGCCCCGCCCCTCACCCCCACCCTCTCCCCAGAGGGGCGAGGGAGCCAGCCCGCCACCGAAGCCCCCTGGCCCGCCGCCAGCGTCGTCATCGGCAACCCGCCCTTCATTGGCGACAAGAAGATGCGCGGCGAGCTGGGCGATGCCTATACCGAAACGCTGCGCAAGACCTACGCCGGCCGCGTGCCCGGCGGCGCCGACTTCGTCTGCTACTGGTTCGAAAAAGCGCGTGCAGCGCTTGTCAGTCAAGCGCTGACTGCTGCGGGATTTGTAGCAACCAACTCCATCCGAGGCGGCAAGAACCGCGCCGTGCTCGACGCCATCGTCAAGAGCAGCCGCATCTTCGATGCGTGGAGCGACGAGCCGTGGGTGAACGACGGCGCGGCGGTGCGGGTGTCGTTGGTGGCGTTTGGGGAGGCTGGGCAACCGGTCCAACTGAACGGCCAACCATCTGAAGCCATTCACTCGGACTTGACTGGTTATCAGTCGGCCAAATCCGCAGTGGATTTGACATCTGCAAAGACGCTACTGCCCAACTTGAACGCCTGCTTCGTCGGCACGTCCAAGAAAGCTTCGTTCGACGTTCCGGGTGAACTTGCGAGATCGTGGCTCGGGAAACCCAATCCAAACGGCCGAAGCAACGCTGAAGTCGTCAAACAATGGATCAACGGCGCCGACATCGTGCGACGGCCGTCAGATACTTGGATCGTTGATTTTGGTGTCGACACGAAAGAGAGTGACGCTGCACTGTTTGAACTGCCTTACGAACACATCTTGCGGATAGTTAAGCCTGAAAAGGCGGCAGTACGCAATGAGGCCGAACGTCGGCGCTGGTGGCTTCACGCGCGCGCAGCGCCAGATATGCGTACGGCCCTGACATCTGTCTCGCGCTTCTTCGCAACATCGATCGTCGCAAAGCATCGCGTGTGGGTATGGTTCAGTTGCAATGTTCTGCCGAGTCATGCGACGTGCATAGTCGCCCGCGCCGACGACACCACCTTCGGCATCCTGCACAGCCGCTTCCACGAACTCTGGTCGCTGCGCATGTGCACCTGGCTGGGCGTGGGCAACGACCCGCGCTACACCCCCACCACCTGCTTCGAAACCTTCCCCTTCCCCGCCGGCCTGACGCCCGCCGACACGGCGCACCAGCAGACCGAGGCGCTGCCCAGCGGCGCCCGCATTCCGGCCGGGCTGGGGGCGCCGGCGGCGGCTGCGGATTCCAAGCCAAAAACGGCGCCAGCCCCGGCAGGGCAAGCGCCGGCGGCTATCGAAACCAAAGCAAGCAAGGCCCACGCCAGCGCCATTGCCGAGGCCGCGCACCGGCTGGATGCGCTGCGCCAGAACTGGCTGAACCCGCCCGAGTGGACGGTGAAGGTGCCCGAGGTGGTGCCGCTGGGCCTGGCCGCTTCGCCCTACCCCGACCGCATCGAGCCGCGCCCCGGCCTGCCCGAGGCCGACGCCAAGGCGCTGCAAAAACGCACCCTGACCAACCTCTACAACCAGCGCCCCGCCTGGCTGGCGCAGGCGCACGAGCAGCTCGACGCCGCCGTGGCCGCCGCCTACGGCTGGGCCGACTACACGCCGCAGATGCCCGACGACGAAATCCTGCGCCGCCTGCTGGCGCTGAACCTGGCGCGGGCTGGCAGCGGGGCTTGAGCGGGGTTGGCAAGACCATATACTCCCCAACTACCTGGCCGCTAGCGCCCGTCCGTCGGGCGCTGAGCATGCATACTCCACCATCATCTGCGCCCGATGCCCTGCGCTTGGACGTGACTGGGCAGCGCCCGCGGGCGGCCGCAGCACCGTCCTACACGGCGGCGCCACGCGCGCAGGCACAATGGGCGGGATCGCCCTTTTGCGGGGCCGCAACCTCTGGAGCACACGCATGACCACAGTGACCAACCCCGACAAGCTGGACTACGTGCCCGGCCAGGACGGCCTGCAGCCGGGCCAGACGGCGCGCGCCAAGGCGCCGGGGCGGCTGGAGTTTCGCGCCGGCGACGGCCCGCTGATCACCATCGAGCCCGATTACCAGCTGACGCTGGAGCGCGCGCCGCAAAGCCTGGTGATGAGCTGGCAGGAGGACGGCCAGCCAATGAACGCCGCCATTCCGGTGGTGGAGTTCGACGAGTACCTGAAGACGGGCAAGATCGTCATCCAGAAATAAGGAACCCACGCGCGCAGCGCCCGCACGGCGCGCGCGCCGGCGTCCTTTGATTGCGCGCAGCGGCCTTGCTCGGCTATTTCGAAAAACTTCTTCCGCCCTACCCCGACCCGGAGCCAGGACTGCCCCCCAAGGGCTTCCTGGCTTTCGTGTGGAGCGCTACCACGGGCCTGCGCGGCCATGTGGCGCTGATGGCGCTGCTGTCGGCGGGCACGTCGGTTTACGACGCGCTGCTGTTCGCCCTGCTGGGCCACGTGGTGGACTGGCTGGGCAGCGTGGCGCCGGGCCAGCTGTGGGCGGCGCGCGGCGGCACGCTGTGGCTGCTGGCGGGGGTGCTGGTGGCGTCGATCGGGCTGGTGGCGCTGCAAACCATCGTCAAGCACCAGGTGCTGGCGATCAACTTTCCGCTGCGGCTGCGCTGGAACTTTCACCGCCTGATGCTGGGCCAGAGCATGGCCTTCTACGCCGACGAGTTTGCCGGCCGCATCACCACCAAGATCATGCAGACGGCGCTGGCGGTGCGCGACATGATCTTCACCACCACCGACGTGGTGATCGGCATGGGCGTGTACATGCTCACCATCCTGGTGCTGGCGGCGGGTTTCGACGGCTGGCTGATGCTGCCGTTCGGGCTGTGGGCCATTGCCTACGGGCTGGCGTGCTGGTGGTTCGTGCCGCGCCTGGGCGCGGTGAGCCGCGCGCAGGCCGATGCGCGCAGCGTGATGACGGGGCGCATCACCGACGCCTACACCAACATCGCCACCGTGAAGCTGTTCTCGCACACGCGGCGCGAGGCGCACTTTGCCCGCGCGGCGATGGAGGACTTTCGCGCCACGGGCTACGCGCAGATGCGGCTGGTGAGCCTGTTCGAGACGCTGAACCACGCGCTGATCGTGGCGCTGATCATGGGCGCCTGCGGCACGGCGCTGTGGCTGTGGTCCATCGGCCAGGTGGGCACGGGCGCGGTGGCGGCGGTGACGGCGATGGCGCTGCGCCTGTCGGGCATGAGCCACTGGGTGATGTGGGAGATGACCAGCCTGTTCGAGAGCGTGGGCACCATCCAGGACGGCATCAACACGCTGGCGCGCCCGCGCGCGGTGGTGGACGCGCCCGATGCGAAGCCGCTGGTGGTGACGCGCGGCGAGGTGCGGTTCGAGGACGTGACCTTTCTGTACCGCGACGGCAGCCAGGCGGTGATCGACAAGCTGAACCTGACGATTCGCCCTGGCGAGAAGATCGGCCTGATTGGCCGCAGCGGCGCGGGCAAATCCACGCTGGTGAACCTGCTGCTGCGCTTTCACGACGTGCAGGGCGGGCGCATCTTGATCGACGGGCAGGACATCGCGCGGGTCACGCAGGACAGCCTGCGCCAGCACATCGGCATGGTGACGCAGGACACCTCACTGCTGCACCGGGCGATGCGCGACAACATCCTGTACGGCCGCCCCGATGCGAGCGAGGCCGAACTGGTGGCCGCCGCCACGCGCGCCGAGGCGCACGATTTCATCCAGCACCTGACCGACCTGCAGGGCCGCACCGGCTACGACGCCCATGTGGGTGAGCGCGGCGTGAAGCTGAGCGGCGGCCAGCGCCAGCGCGTGGCGATTGCCCGCGTGATGCTGAAGGACGCGCCCATCCTGCTGCTGGACGAGGCCACCAGCGCGCTCGACAGCGAGGTGGAGGCGGCCATCCAGGCCAGCCTGTACGAGCTGATGAAGGGCAAGACGGTGATCGCCATCGCGCACCGGCTGTCGACCATCGCCGCGCTCGACCGGCTGATCGTGCTGGACCGCGGCCGCATCGTGGAGCAGGGCACGCACGCCGAACTGCTGGCGCGCGGCGGCCTGTACGCCGGGCTGTGGGCGCGGCAAAGCGGCGGCTTTCTGGGCGAACAGGTGGACGACGCGGTGCCGGGGTGAGCGCTGGGCGCGGGCGGCACCTTGGCCGCATCGGTCATTGCGCGGCGCTGTTCCCCTCTCTTTGTAGGAGCGGGCTTGCCCGCGATAGGGCGATGGCTGGGGGCAGGAACGCCGTCATCGCGGGCAAGCCCGCTCCCACACAAGCCCGCATGGAGAGAACGATCTGACAGATGGCGCGTGAAAGCCCCTTCCCCCGCTGGGGGAAGGTTGGGATGGGGGCCAGCGCACCGCAGCCTGCAAACCACCGCCGCGCCCCCACCCCTGCCCTCCCCCAGCGGGGGAGGGAGTCAAAACCCTGCGACGGATGCTGGCGCGGACGCCACCTCGGCCGCATCGGCCATCCCGCGGCCCGGCTCCCCTCTCTTTGTAGTAGCGGGCTTGCCCGCGATAGGGCGATGGCTGGGGGCAGGAACGCCGCCATCGCGGGCAAGCCCGCTCCCACAGGGATGGAGCAGCGCGGCGCCCCGGCAGCCACGGCGCCGCCATATACTCCCCTTATAGATACCCGCTAGCGCCCGTCAAACAAGCGCTAACAACCGATACTCCCAGTTAAAGCGAGCCACCCGCCACGCCGGCATCGCCCCGCTCGCCCCTTACCCGCGCCCCACGGTCGAACCACGACACCAGCGCAATCGCCGCGAAGCCCGCCGGCACGCCGAAGAAGCCGGCCGACACCGGGTGGATGCCCCACCACAGCCCGCCCGGTGGCAGGCCCCACCAGGCGCGCCAGGCGGGGCTGGCCAGCAGCATGTAGCCCAGGGTGAGCCCGGCGCCCGCCAGCATGCCGGCCACCACGCCGCGCCGCGTGGTGCCGCACCAGAACAGGCCCATGACCAGCGCCGGGAAGAAGGTGGCCGCGGCCAGCGAGAACGAGGCGGTGACCAGCCAGATGATCTCGGCCGGCTTGAGCGCCGCCACCGCCGCCGCCAGCATGGCCACGGCCAGCAGGGCGAACTTGGTCAGGATGACGCGGTTGTCGGACACGCGCACCACGCCGTTGCGGATGGGCGCCGTGTCGTGCACCAGCGCGTTGCTGATGGTGAGCAGCAGGCCATCGGCGGTGGACAGCGCCGCCGCCAGCCCGCCGGCCGCCACCAGGCCCGACACCACGTAGGGCAACCCGCCCAGTTCGGGCGTGGCCAGCATGATCATGTCGGCGGCCAGGCGGATTTCGCCGAACTGCAGCACGCCGTCGCCATTGATGTCCTGCACCGAGATCAGGCCGGGGTCGACGCGCGCCCACTGCGCGATCCAGTGCGGCAGCTGGTCGAAGCTGCTGCCGACCAGGCCTTGCATGACCTCGTACTTCACCAGCGCGGCCAGCGCCGGCGTGGTGAGGTACAGCAGCGAGATGAAGCCCAGCGACCACGCCACCGAGCGCCGCGTGTCGGCCACGCTGGGCGTGGTGTAGAAGCGCGTGAGCAGGTGCGGCAGGCTGGCGGTGCCGACCATCAGGCAGAACATCAGCGCCAGGAAGTTGAGCCGCGACTGCTGGAACTCGGCCCGCTCTTCCGACGTGCCGCGCGGGTCTCCCGCGAAGGCCTGGGTGTGCCGTGGCAGGCCGCCCAGCGGCTCGGTGCGCTCCAGCGACTCGTGCATGGCTCGGGTCCACTGCTCGCGCGCGCTGGCTTCGTCGCGCGGCAGGTGCGCCAGTTCGCGCCGCGCCTGCATCACCAGGGTGAAGTCGGCCCCCTGCGCGCGCAGCAGGCGGATGCGTTCTTCCAGCAGGTCGCGCTCGCGCGCCAGCGATTCGGCGGGGTTCTGCAGGCGCGCGGCGAACTCGCTGGCGCGCTGCAGGTGGATGGCGCGCACCTGCTGCTCGGCCGGCGAGGCGATGAGCTGGGTCTCCAGCCGCTCGATCTTGAGCAGCTGCTCGCCGAAGGCCAGCGGCGCCATCGGCGTGCCGAGCTGCTTGTAGGCCAGCCACGACACCGGGATCAGGAAGGCCAGCAGCAGCACGATGTACTGCACCACCTGCGTCCAGGTGATGGCGCGCATGCCGCCCAGAAAGCTGCACAGCAGAATGCCGCCCAGGCCGAGCAGGATGCCGATCTCGAACTGCACGCCGGTCAGGCGCGAGGCGATGAGGCCGACGCCGTAGATCTGCGCCACCACGTACATGAACGAGCACGCCACGGCGCCCAGCGCCGCCAGCAGGCGCGGCCAGCGGCCGCCGAAGCGCACGGCGAAGAAATCGGGCACGGTGTAGAGCTGCATGGCGCGCAGGCGCGGCGCGATCAGCAGGCCGACGAGGCAGAAGCCGCCCGTCCACCCCAGCACGTAGGCCAGCCCGCCCGGCTGCGCCGCGGTGCCGCCGAAGCCCTGCAGGTACAGCGCGCCGGCCAGGCTGATGAAGGAGGCGGCGCTCATCCAGTCGGCCGCGGTGGCCATGCCGTTGTACATGGCGGGCACGCGGCGGCCGGCGACGTAGAAGTCCTCCGGGTCGGTGGTGCGCGCGTAGATGCCGATGACGGCATACACCATGACCGACAGGAATAGGAAGATCGGCCCGATCCAGCCGCGCGACAGGCCGGCACGCTCGGCCCAGGCCATCAGCAGCAGGAAGGCGACGAAGCCGACCACGAACAGCCCCAGGTGGCGGTGCAGCCGCCACTCGTAGGCGCGCGTCGGGTCGGCCAATTCAGCCGTCCTTTCGCTCGGCCGCGGCTTGCCGGGCCTCGACGCGGTTCATCCACCAGGCGTAGAGCACCACGATGCCCATGAACACCAGCACCGCGCCCTGCGCCGCCAGCCAGTAGTTGAGCGGCCAGCCGGCCAGCACCTGGTCCAGGTCGCGGGCGAAGAACGCCACGCCGAACGACGCCAGCGCCCACACCACCAGCAGCGCGGCACGCATGCGCCACGCGCCGCCGGCTTCCTTCTCGATGGCAACCGGCGGCTCGGGCATGGTCAGCGGCGGGCGTTCACTGCGCGAGCAGGGTCCAGGTCTCGATCACGCTGTCGGGGTTGAGCGAGATCGAGGCGATGCCCTCGTCGGCCAGCCAGCGCGCGAAGTCGGGGTGGTCGCTGGGGCCCTGGCCGCAGATGCCGACGTACTTGCCCTGCGCCTTGCAGGCCGAGATGGCGCGCTTCAGCATGGCCTTGACGGCGGGGTCGCGCTCGTCGAAGTCGGCGGCCAGCAGCTCCATGCCGCTGTCGCGGTCGAGGCCCAGGGTGAGCTGGGTCAGGTCGTTGGAGCCGATGGAGAAGCCGTCGAAGAACTGCAGGAACTCGTCGGCCAGGATGGCGTTGCTGGGCACCTCGCACATCATCACCACCTTGAGGTCGTTCTGGCCGCGCGCCAGGCCCTGGTCGGCCAGCAGCTGCGTGACGCGCTCGGCCTGGCCCAGGGTGCGCACGAAGGGCACCATGACCTGCACATTGGTCAGGCCCATCTCGTCGCGCACGCGCTTGAGGGCCTCGCATTCCATGGCGAAGGCTTCGCGGAAGTCGTCGCTGATGTAGCGCGCGGCACCGCGAAAGCCCAGCATGGGGTTTTCTTCTTCCGGCTCGTAGCGGCTGCCACCGATCAGCTTGCGGTATTCGTTGCTCTTGAAGTCGGACAGGCGCACGATGACCGGCTTGGGCCAGAAGGCGGCGGCAATGGTGGCCACGCCCTCGGCCACCTTGTCGACATAGAAGGCGCGGGGACTGGCGTGGCCACGGGCCACGCTCTCCACCGCTTTCTTCAGGTCGGCATCCACATTCGGGTAGTCGAGGATGGCCTTGGGGTGCACGCCGATGTTGTTGTTGATGATGAACTCCAGCCGCGCCAGGCCCACGCCCTCGTTGGGCAGCTGGGCGAAGTCGAAGGCCAGTTGCGGGTTGCCCACGTTCATCATGATCTTCACGCCGATGGGCGGCATGGCGCCGCGCTGCACCTCGGTGACTTCGGTTTCCAGCAGGCCGTCGTAGATGTGGCCGGTGTCGCCCTCGGCGCAGCTGACGGTGACCAGGGTGCCGTCCTTCAGCTTGTGGGTGGCATCGCCGCAGCCCACCACGGCGGGGATACCCAGCTCGCGCGCGATGATGGCGGCGTGGCAGGTGCGCCCGCCGCGGTTGGTGACGATGGCGCTGGCGCGCTTCATCACCGGCTCCCAGTTGGGGTCGGTCATGTCGGTGACCAGCACGTCGCCGGGCTGCACGCTGTCCATCTGGCTGATGTCGTTGACCAGCCGCACCGGGCCGGTGCCGATCTTCTGGCCGATGGCCCGACCCTCGGCCAGCACGGCACCGCTGCTCTTGAGCTTGTAGCGGTGCTCGGTCTTGCCCTGCTGCTGGCTCTTCACCGTCTCGGGGCGCGCCTGCAGGATGTAGAGCTGGCCGTCGCCGCCGTCCTTGCCCCATTCGATGTCCATGGGGCGGCCGTAGTGCTGCTCGATCACCAGGGCGTAGCGCGCCAGCTCCAGCACGTCGTCGTCGGTCAGCGAATAGCGGTTGCGCTGCTCGGTGGGCACGTCGATGGTCTTGACCAGCTTGCCATCGGCGGCTTTCTCCTCGGGCGTAGCGAACACCATCTGAATCAGCTTGCTGCCGAGGTTGCGGCGGATCAGCGCCTTCTTGCCGGCCTGCAGCATGGGCTTGTGCACGTAGAACTCGTCGGGGTTCACGGCGCCCTGCACCACCGTCTCGCCCAGGCCGTAGCTGCTGGTGATGAAGACCACCTGGTCGAACCCGCTCTCGGTGTCGATGGTGAACATGACGCCGGCCGCGCCCAGGTCGGAGCGCACCATGCGCTGCACGCCCGCCGACAGGGCCACCACGTCGTGCGCGAAGCCCTTGTGCACGCGGTAGCTGATGGCGCGGTCGTTGTACAGGCTGGCGAACACCTCTTTCATCTTGTGCAGCACCTGCTCGATGCCGACGACGTTGAGAAAGGTCTCCTGCTGGCCGGCGAAGGAGGCGTCGGGCAGGTCCTCGGCCGTGGCGGACGAGCGTACGGCGAAGCTGGCCTCGGCGTTGCCGCCCTGCAGCGTGGCGAAGGCATCGCGGATGGCCTGCTCCAGATCGGCCGGGAAGGGCTGCGCCTCCATCCAGCCGCGGATTTCGGCGCCGGCTTCGGCCAGGGCGCGCACGTCGTCGATGTCGAGCGTGGCCAGGCGCTGGCTGATGCGCTCGGCCAGGCCGTCGTGCGCCAGGAACTGGCGGAACGCATGCGCCGTGGTGGCGAAGCCGGTGGGCACGCGCACGCCCTGCGGCAGCTGGCTGATCATCTCGCCGAGGCTGGCGTTCTTGCCGCCAACGGCCTCGACGTCGGTCATCCTCAGTTTCTCGAAAGGCACGACCAGGGCGGTCGGCTCGAACAGTGCAGACATGGGAAAGCTCCTAAGTTTGAAAACCGGGGCGAACGCGGGTCGAACGGGCCTTTGTGGTGCTTGTTCGTGGCCGGCGCGAAGCACGTTCGCATAATGGGCACCGATTGTAAGGAGCGAGCCCCCGCCATGCCCGACCGCACCGTGTTCTTCATCTCCGACGGCACCGGCATCACCGCCGAGACCTTTGGCAACGCCATCCTGGCGCAGTTCGACTTTGCCCCGCGCCGCGTGCGCCTGCCCTTCGTCGACACGCCCGACAAGGCGCACCAGGCGGTGCGCCAGGTCAACCACACGGGCGAGCTGGAGGGCAAGCGCCCCATCGTCTTCACCACGCTGGTCGACCGCGAGGTGCTGGGCATCATCCAGGGTGGCTGCAAGGCCATGATGCTGGACATGTTCGGCACCTTCGTGGCGCCGATCGAGCAGGAGGTCGGCATCACCAGCCACCACCGCGTGGGGCGCTTTTCGGACGTGAGCAAGAGCCAGGCCTACCACGACCGCATCGAGGCCATCAACTTCAGCCTGGCGCACGACGACGGGCAAAGCAACCGCGACCTGGAAGGGGCGGACGTGATCCTGATCGGCGTCAGCCGCAGCGGCAAGACGCCCACCAGCCTGTACCTGGCCATGCAGCACGGCCTGAAGGCGGCCAACTACCCGCTGATCCCCGAGGATTTCGAGCGCCGGCAGCTGCCGCCCGCGCTGGTACCGCACAAGAAGAAGATCTTCGGCCTGACCATCGCGCCCGAGCGGCTGTCGGAGATCCGCTCCGAGCGGCGGCCCGGCTCGCGCTACGCCAGCATCGAGAACTGCCGCATGGAGATCAGCGAGGCCGAGGCCATGATGCGCCGCTCGGGCATCCGCTGGCTGTCGACGACCACCAAGAGCATTGAGGAAATCGCCACCACCATCCTGCAGGAAGTGCGGCCGGAGCGGTTGAGTTACTGAACTACCGAGGGGCTCAAGCGCGCCACAGCGCCACGACTACATCATTTTTCATAGCTTCTTGCGCTTAATATACAAGGATTTCAGATACTTTTATACCTGAAATCCTTTTGTATCCAGCGCAAGCAGCTATGATTATTGATAGCGACCGCGCAGCGGCCAACTTATTGACGTTTTCTAAAAGCATGACAGCGCGTGCCGCGCCAAAGAAAGCTCCCTCTCCCTCTGGGAGAGGGCTGGGGTGAGGGCCGGCAGCGTGTCATGTATTACGGAATTCTCAATAGAACCCGTCGCCCAGCGCCGCGATGCCGGCGCGCGCCACCTGCGAATCCTCGGCCGACTTCACGCCGCTCACCCCCACGGCGCCGATGCACTGGCCGTCCTTCATGATCGGCACGCCGCCCTCCAGCAGGCCGTCGAGCCCCGGCGCCGACAGGAACGCCGTGCGCCCGCCGTTGACCATGTCCTCGTACACCTTGCTCTCGCGCCGCCCCAGCGCCGCCGTGCGCGCCTTGCCCGGCGCGATGTGGGCGCTGACCGGCGGCGCCCCGTCCATGCGGTGCAGGTGCAGCAGGTGGCCGCCGTCGTCCGTCACCGCGATCGTCACCGCCCAGTGCTGCTTCAGCGCCGCGGCTTCGGCGGCGGCCACGATGGCGCGGGCGTCGGCGGCTTCAAGAAAGGACTTGGTTTTCATGTGCGGGTCCTCAACTGAACATGCTGAAGAAAACAGGGCGGCCTGAACGGCGCCGGCACCGGCCGTGGCGGCCATCCCATCCGGCTGCGCCAGTCGCACTGTGCGCCCATCGCGCATCCATTTGATTTTGAAGGGAATTTTTCGCCGCGTCACACACTCTACGTAAAATGTTCCGCATGGTCGCCGTGGTGGCGGCCGCAAGGTCGCCCAACCATTGATTCACAAGGAGATCCTCTCGCATGAATGACCGCACACTGAACTACGCCGACGCCGGCGCCATCGTCTCCCAGGAGCAGCGCAACAAGGTATTGCGCAACACCTACTGGCTGCTGGCCCTGAGCCTGCTGCCCACCGTGGCCGGCGCCTGGTTGGGCGTGTCCACCGGCATCACCCGCGGCCTGAGCGGCGGCCTGGGCCTGATCGTGTTCCTGGGCGGCGCGTTCGGCTTCATGTACGCCATCGAGAAGACCAAGAACTCCGCCGCCGGCGTGCCCGTGCTGCTGGCCTTCACCTTCTTCATGGGCCTGATGCTGTCGCGCATCATCGGCATGGTGCTGGGCTTCAAGAACGGCTCGGAACTGGTCATGACCGCCATGGGCGGCACCGCCGGCGTGTTCTTCGTCATGGCCAGCCTGGCCAGCGTCATCAAGCGCGACATCTCGGGCATGGGCAAATGGCTGTTCGTCGGCGCCATGGTGGTGTTCGTGGGCGCCATCGTCAACGTGTTCGTCGGCTCCACCGTCGGCATGCTGGTCATCAGCACCCTGGTCATCGGCGTGTTCAGCCTGTACATGCTGTACGACCTGAAGCGCATCATCGACGGCGGCGAAACCAACTACATCAGCGCCACGCTGGCCCTGTACCTGGACATCTTCAACGTGTTCCAGGGCCTGCTCGCCCTGCTGGGCCTGGGCGGCAGCAGCGACTGACGCGCCACCTCACGGCGGCGCAGCCCGCCCCGTGAAACCCAAGCACAAGGGGCCTGAACAAGGCCCCTTGTTTTTTCTGCCCGCAACGCCGCCGTCGGCGTGCCCGGCATCAACGCACGGATGCGCGCTATAATCTGCGGTTTCCGACGGTGGCTGTAGCTCAGTTGGTAGAGTCCCAGATTGTGATTCTGGTCGTCGTGGGTTCGAGTCCCATCAGCCACCCCAAAAATTGCGCAAAGCCTGCTGCCGACCACGGCAGCAGGCTTTTTTGTTGATCAATCCCCCGACGACGGCGCGAAAGCCTTTCGCGCCATGGCCGGGCCTGTGGCCTGCCCACCCGCGCTACCAGCCTCCTCGGCTCAGCGCAGGATGCCGGCAAAGAACGCCGACAGCTCGTCGAACGCGTCCAGCGGCAGCACATGGGCCGTGTACTGGTCGGGGCGCACCACCACCATGCAGCCGCGCTCGCGGTCGATGCCGCGCATGTCGAAGATGTCGCCCAGACCCTTGTGGTCGACGCAGAAGACTTTCTCGTGGTCCTGCAGGCCCAGCTTGCCCGTTCTGGGCTTGAGCAGCGACGGCATGTCCTCGTAGGCGAGCTGGTCGAAGGTCTGCTGGAACACGGCGCGGAAGTCGATCACCGCGTCCACGTCCTCGCCGGGGCGGGTGTGCTTGACTACAGGCGATTTCGGGTCGTTCTGCAGCCAGTCGGCCAGCTTGTGGATGGCCGAGCCCGGCTTGGAGCTGTCGGCCTTGCCCGCAAAGGCGTAGAGGCGCCAGCGCGCATCGGCCTCGGCCACGTGGCCCAGCTGCATCTGCTTGGCGTCGGACAGGCGCACCACCGGCGCCGAATGGAAGCGCCGCCCGATCTCCAGCCCCTTGGCCAGCGCCTGGTGCGTGCCGGTGGCGAACAGCGTGGAGGGGTCGTACTTCACCGCGGTGCCGCCGGTGAATTCCAGGTTGGCCTTGAACTGGCGGATGATGCGCGGCTCCTCGCTGCCGTCGCGCTCGGCCTGAGTGGTGGGGGCCGACATGATGCGCGCCCACTCGTGGTCGGTCTCGACCAGGCGCTTGGCCTCGGTCAGACGCTCCTTCGAGTAACTGCGCAGCAGGCTGGCGTCGGCGCGGCCCTGCAGCACGTGCACCAGCTTCCAGCCCAGGTTGAAGGTGTCCTGCATCGACACATTCATGCCCTGCCCGGCCTTGGGCGAATGGGTGTGGCAGGCGTCGCCGGCGGTGAACACGCGCGGGTTGCGGCTGGAGCCCTCGGCCACGTCGTCGAACTTGTCGGTGATGCTGTGGCCGATGTCGTAGATGGACCACCACACCACCTCCTTCACGTCCAGCGAATAGGGCGCGATGATGCGGTTGGCCGCCGCGATCATGTCGTCCTGCGTGAACTTGCGGCTGGCAGCCTTCTCGCCGTCTTTCAGCTTGTCCAGCTCGACATACATGCGGAACACGTAGCCGCCCTCGCGCGGCAGGATCAGCACGTTGCCCTCGTTGGCCGAGGAGATCAGGCACTTTTGCCGCACGTCGGGGAAGTCGGTGTTGGCCAGGATGTCCATCACGCCCCAGGCCTGGTTGGCGGCGTCGCCGTGCAGCACGCCGCCGATGGACTTGCGCACCGCCGAGTGCGCGCCGTCGCAGCCCACCACGTAGTTGGCGCGCACGGTGCGGGTGGCCCACCAGTTGATGCCACTGGCGTCCTTCAGCGTCACCGTCACGGGGTGGTCGTCGGTGGTTTCGTCCACGGCCACGCTGACCAGTTCCCAGCCGTAGTCGGGCGCCAGGCGCGAGGGCGAGTTCTGCATCACCTCCAGGAACAGCTCGTGCAGCCGCGCCTGGTTGATGAGGATGTGCGGCATCTCCGAGCTGTCGTCGGCCACGTCCTGCACGCGGCCGACGCGCTTGATGTGCGCGGGGTTGGCCGGGTCGGGCATCCAGAACGCGGTCTGGTTGACCCAGTAGGTCTCGCGCTTGACCTTGTCGGCGAAGCCGAAGGCCTGGAACATCTCCATGGTGCGCGTGTTGATGCCGTCGGCCTTGCCCTTGATGATGTTGCTGGGCATGCGCTCGACGATCATGGTGTCGATCTCGGGGAAGCGTGCCAGCTGCGCCGCCAGGCACAGGCCGGCCGGGCCGGTGCCGGCGATCAGCACGTCCACCTTCTCCGGCAGCGGCTCGTTGGTACCCCGGTTGCGGCGGTTGGGCGCGGCCTGCTTGATGTCGGGATTGCCACCCCGGAAGCCATCTTTGTAGAACTGCATTCCTGTCGTCTCCTCGGATTGAAAAGCGCCGCAGGCACCCTGCCGGCGCGCCGGCGAATGCTATCTACGCTTACTATCGATTGTCAATACGATATGTATGCTTATTAACTGGCGCGCCACAACGTCTGCACCACGCTGGCCGCCCGCGTGGTGTGCCCGGCGGGCTGTCCGCTGCCACAGCGCCCCACCATCCATGACAAAGGCGCCCAAGGCGCCTTTGTTGCTGGATCGCACCGCTCAACGGGAAGCCGGCGCAGCCCCCATCGTCAGGGCCGACGGCGCTTCGGGCCTGGGCACCAGGATTTGCGCCTTGTAGCGTGCCTTGAGCGATTCGTAGTAGCTGAGCGCCTCGGCCATGCCCCACAGCTGCTCGTAGCGCAGGCGGCTCTGCGATGCGAGCTCCGCGGTCTGCTCGGCGTGCGGCAGCACCTTGTCGACACGCGCCACGGCATAGCCATCGGCCCCCAGATCGACGCCGACAAAGGTGGGCAGCTTGGCGGGGTCGGCGCGCAACACGGCCTCGACGAGCGCAGCCGGCTGGCCCTGGGCCTCGTCGCGCGACAGCGCCACCGGCGCGGGCAGCGAGGTGGCCGTCGCCGGCTGCTCCGTCCACGCCTTCAGGCGGGCCTGGCCCTCCTGGCGGGCCTGCTCGGCGCCGCGCTGGGAGAGGAAGGCCGCACGCACTTCGTCGCGCACCTCGGTGAACGGACGGGCGTGCGCTGCGCTGTGCGACACGATGCGGCCGGACACGAGCTGGTTGCCGCCGGCGTCCAGCGCCTCGGTGTTGCGTTTCTTGTCGAGCGCGTCGGCGCTGAACAGCGCGTCCAGGAAGCGCTGGTTGGCCAGCACACCCGTCGCGCCCGCGGCGGGTGTGCGGGTGACGTTGTCGGCCGTGTGGATCTGCAGCTTCAGCTTGTCGGCCACGGGCTGCAGGCTGTCGGACTGTTCGTAGACGGCGTTGCGGAATTCTTCGGCCAGTTCGCTGAAGTGCTTCTGCGCCTCCTGCGTGCGCAGTTGCTCCTCGAGTTGCGCGCGCATGGTCTCGAACGGCGGCACGGCGGCGGCCTTGACGCCGGTCAGCTGGACGATGTGGTAGCCGAAGTCGCTTTCGACCACATCGCTGATGTCGCCCTGCTTGGCCAACGCGTAGGTGGCCTGCGAGATCACGGGGTCGATGCCCTTGTCGCGCTGGAAGCTGCCCAGATCGCCGCCGCTGGCGGCGCTGGTGTCGTCCTGCGAGGACTTGCGCGCCACGTCGGCGAAGCTGCCGGGCGCCTGCCGCAGCTGGGCCAGCAGTTCGGTGGCCGTCGCCCTGGCCTTTTCGCGCTCGGCGGCTGGTGCGTCCTTGGGTGCCACGATCAGGATGTGGCTGGCGCGGCGCTCTTCGGGCGTGCCGAAGGTGGCGGCGTTCTGTTCGTAGTAGGTGCGCAGGTCCTGCTCGCTCACGTTGACGGCTTTCTTGACGCCGTCGAGATCGAGCACCACGTATTCGATCCTGGCCGATTCCGGCGCCTGGTAACGCGCCGCATGGGTCTTGTAGAAGGCCTCCAGCTCGGCGTCCGTCGGGTTCAGCTTGGCGGCGAATTCGGCCGGGGCGAAGCGCACCACGCGGGCTTCGCGCCGCTCAAGGAAGGCGTTCATGGCCACATCCGCCTGCGCCTGGCTGGCAAAGCCGGTTTCCACCACGCCGCCCAGCACCTGCCGCGAAGACAGGTCGTGCCGCACGTTGGCCTCGAAGCCCTCGGGCGTGAGCCCCTGCTGGGCCAGCAGCTGGCGGTAGCGGTCCATGTCCAGCGTGCCGTCGGCGCGGCGCAGGGCGCTGATGGTCGGGTCCTGCTGCAATTCGGCGGCCAGGCGCGCGTCGGTGGCGATCAGGTGGCCGTGGTTGGCCGCGGCGATCAGCACGCGATCGCGCACCAGACGCTCCAGCGTGGCGTACTTGAGCGCCGGCGAATCCAGCAGGCTGCCGTCCAGCGACGGGTTGCTGGCGCGCAGGCGATCGGTTTCCATGCGGTGCGCGTTGTCCCACTCCATCTGCGTGATGGCGTGGCCGTCCACCGTGGCGACCTTGCTCGCGCCTTCGTTGAAGCGCGTGTAATCACCCACACCGAACAGCACGAAGGACGGGATGATCAGAAGGAACAACACCCCCATGATGAGCTTGGTGTGCCGGCGGATGAATTCGAACATGCGCGAGACTCTTCGTGTAGTCGGTCGAGAAATGAAAAAGGCGAACCGGGGTTCGCCTTTGCCGTGATCGGTAGAGATCTGGTGGGTGCTGACGGGGTCGAACCGCCGACCTACGCCTTGTAAGGGCGCCGCTCTACCAACTGAGCTAAGCACCCCACCTGAACTGGCCTGAGCAGATCAGTTCAACGCGTCCTTCAGCGCCTTGCCGGGACGGAACTTGGGCACCTTGGCGGCCTTGATTTTAATCGTTGCGCCGGTGCGGGGGTTGCGGCCCGAGCGAGCGGCACGCTTGCCGACGGCGAAGGTGCCGAAACCCACCAGCGACACGGTGCCGCCCTTGCGCAGCGTGGTCTTCACGGCGCCGATGGTGGCCTCGAGGGCACGGGTGGCCGCAGCCTTGGAAATATCAGCGTTCTTGGCGATGTGCTCGATCAGCTCGGTCTTGTTCACGTAAGTGCCCTCTCTCAAGAAGATTCAAGAATTCGGATTGTGACTTCAGTCGGGGTTGGCGGTGTAACCAACCTGCCTTGCCAGCATACCCGCGACAGGGCGGATGGTGAATGGATCGGCGCTTTGAACGCCCGGCCACCCTCGATAACCCCGGTCAGCGAGCGATGCATTCTAGACGTAGTTGTCTACTGCCAAGGCGGTATCTACCCTGCATGTGCGCCAGCGCAACAACCGCCCGCGTTTTGCCGCGCCAACTTGTGACACATTAATTCCGGCGGCCTGCAAAAGCGCTTGTTCACCTGCCGAGGCTTGACACGGCCGCCGGTCGCACCACCAAAGCGACGCCGAAGGCGGTGACGGCGATGCCGATGACGGTGGTCAGCGTGATCGGCTCGCCGAACAGCAGCCAGGCCATCACCGCCGTGGTGGGTGGCACCAGGTACATCAGGCTGGTGACCGACGCTGCCGCGCCGCGCTGGATCAGCAAATACAGCAGCGAGCTGCCGCCCAGCGTGAGCCCCAGCACCGACCAGGCCATGGCGCCGGCCGACTGCGCGTTCCAGCGGAAGGCCTCCGGTTCCAGCAGCGCCAGCGGCGCGGTGACCAGCGCCGCCGCCAGCAGCTGCACGGTGTTGGCGGTGCGCACGTCGCAAGGCTTGACGAAGCGCTTCTGGTACAGCGTGCCGGCGGTGATGCACAGCAGCGCGAACACCGCCCACGAGAAGTTGACCAGCGTCACATGGTCGCCCGCCTGCCCCTGCGTGAGCTTGCGCCACACCACCAGCACCAGGCCGGCAAAGCCCAGCAGCAGGCCCAGCCACTGGCGCGCGCTGACGCGGCTCATCGCCGTGCCGGTGGCCGACAGCCAGATGGCCGTCAACACGGGCTGGATGCCGACGATGAGCGCCGACAGGCCCGAGCCCATGCCGCCCTTCACCGCCGCCCACACGCCGCCCAGGTAGCCGCCGTGCATCAGCGCGCCGGTCACGCCCAGGTGAATCCATTCCATGCCGGTCTGCGGCCAGCGCACGCGGGCGATGGCGATCCAGACGCCGAAGCAGACGATCGACAGCAGGTAGCGGATCAGCAGAAAGGTGAACGGCGGCGCATGCGGCATGCCGTAGCGCGCCACGATGAAGCCGGTGGCCCAGATCAGCACGAACACCGCCGGCATCCAGCGGATCAGCGCGGACGTGTCCCGATCCGTCATCACGAGGCAGCGCCCGGAAGCCGTGCGCCCATCGGGCGCCCCACCAGTGGCCGCGCAGCAGACCACGTCAAAAGGCCGCGGAGCAAGCCAGGCCAGCGAACGCCGCGGAGTGGGCTTGGCCCGGCCGCTGGCGTTGTCCCCCCTCCGGGGGGATGGCGCCGAAGGCGACTCAGGGGGGAACTCATTTCACCCGCGCACGGATCTCGGGCAGGGCTTTCTGCAGGTAGTACACCATCGACCACACCGTCAGCACCGCCGCCACCCAGATCAGCACATTGCCCCACCAGCGCGTGTCGATGCTACCCAGCACCGTGCCGTCGTACAGCAGGAACGGGATGGCCACCATCTGCACCGTGGTCTTGAGCTTGCCCAGCATGTGCACGGCCACGCTCTTGCTGGCGCCGATCTTGGCCATCCACTCGCGCAGGGCCGAGATGGCGATCTCGCGCCCGATGATGATGAGCGCCACGAACACGTCGGTGCGCTGCAGGTGCACCAGCACCAGCAGGCTGGCACAGACGAGGAACTTATCGGCCACCGGATCGAGGAAGGCGCCGAACGACGAGGTCTGGTTGAGCTTTCGTGCCAGGTAGCCGTCGAGCCAGTCGGTCCAGGCGAAGACGATGAACATCACCGTGGCCACCAGGTTGGCCGTGGCCGGCTGCCACTGCAGGTAGAACACGCCGACGATGAGCGGGATGGCGACGATGCGCGTCCAGGTCAGCAGCGTGGGCACGGTGAAGAACATGGCGGCGATTGTGTCACGCCCCAACGCCGCGCCCACCCCAGTGCCTGCCGCCCCGCCCGCCTGCTGCGCGGCCCTGTGCAAGCGCGGCGCCTCGCGCCCGAACGCCCGCACCCGCCCATGACCGCGGACCTTGGTAATAGCCTGCTAGCAAACCATATACTCCCTAACTATATGTCTTTTAGCGCCTATCAATAAATGATTTCATACATATACCCCCATATACCAACCCGAACACCTTATCGCAGGCAGCGCGCGTGATCGATGCCGCACGCGGCAAACTCTTTGCAAGCCGATAACAGCGCGCCGCACCAGGCGGCGCCTGGCGCAGAAGCACATGCGCCACGACAAGGCCAAAGCCGCCTCGTCGCGCAGCACGCCCCTCGTTGCCATCGGTGAGGGCGCTGGGCCAGCCGGGCTAACATTGCCCGCCCTGCCCGGCCCCACTCCCCCTCGCGCGCCATGACCCAGCCCCAACCCCGCCCCTTCTTCACCGCCCCCAGCCCCGCCGCGCAAAAACTGGAGCTGCTGCGCGAGCTGTTTCCCGCCGCCGTGCAGACCGACGAGCACGGCCACGTCAGCGTCAGCGCGGCCGCCATCCAGCAGGCGCTGGACCCGGCCAACCCCGCCGGCGTGCGTGTGGAAGAAGACGGCTACGAACTGCGCTGGGCCGGCAAGCGCGAGGCCTACCACAGCGCCTTCGTGCCCACGTCCAAAATCGTGCAGCCCCGGCCTGAAGACAGCGAGAGATGGGACGACACCGGCAACCTGCTCATCAAGGGCGACAACCTCGACGCGCTGCGCCTGCTGCGGCAAAGCTACTTTGGCGCCGTCAAGCTCATCTACATCGACCCGCCCTACAACACGCAGAGCGACGCCTTCATCTACCGCGACGACTTCAGCGCGCGCCAGACGGAAATCCTCAAGACGCTTGGCTACAAGGCCGATGCGCTCGAATACATCCAGAACATCTACGGTGCGCGCACCCATAGCGGCTGGCTCAGTTTCATGTACCCGCGGCTGCTGCTGGCGAAGGATCTGCTGCGCGAGGATGGTGTCATCTTCATCAGCATCGACGACCACGAGCAGGCGCAGTTGAAGCTGCTGTGCGATGAGGTGTTCGGCCAGGAGAATTTTGTCGGGCAGTTGACCCTGCTCTCCAATCCAAAAGGGCGCTCACAGGACAAGTTCTTCGCCTCAAACCACGATTTCATTCTTGCCTACAGTCGGACGACACTCGAAAAGGGTGCCCTTGCCATCGAGAAGGACGCGGAAGAAATCGAGGCCGACTACGACTTGGTGGATGACGAAGGCGAACGCTACCGGTTGCTCGAGCTCCGGAACACGCACCGAGAGTTCGGCAAGCACAACCGCAGGAATTTGCACTACCCGCTTTTCGTCAACCCGGATGGTGATGTCTCGCTGTATCGCACGAATGGCGATGTGGAAGTTGTCCCTGACTGGGATGACGGATTCGAGGGGTGCTGGACTTGGGATCGAACGAAAGCAGCCAAGGAAATCGACCTGTTGCTCGGCAAGGAAGTGAAAGGTCGTTGGAAGATTTTCCGAAAGAGTTATGCGAGCGGCTCCAGCAAGATGCTGAAAACGATTCTGCAAGACAAGCTGTTCTATACGGAAAAGGGACAGAGGGAATTGAACCAGCTATTCGGCACGAAATCGAAAATCTTCCCCTCCCCGAAGTCACCCTTCCTGATCAAGACACTTGCGCAAACGAGCACGGGCGACGACGACCTCATCCTCGACTTCTTCGCCGGCTCCGGCACCACCGGCGAGGCGGTGATGCGGCTGAATGCCGAGGACGGCGGCCAGCGCCGCTTCATCCTGGTGCAGATTCCGCAGCCCATCGAAGCCAAGAAGCAGAAAGACGCACACCACTTCGTGACCCAGACGCTGGGCAAGCCCGAGGCGACGATTTTCGAGATCACCGCCGAGCGGCTGCGCCGCGCGGGCGCGAAGATCAAGGCCGATACCACCAACGCCCACGCGACCGCCGTGGACACGGGTTTTCGCGTGTTCGAGCTGGTGGATGACCCCGACGCGCTGGTGCTGCACCAGCCGCTGGCAGATGCGGCGCAGGCCGATTTGCTGCGCTTTCAGGAGCTGCTTGCGCCCGCCACACAAGGGCTGGAGGCCAAAGTTCTTTACAACCTGCTGTTGGCCGAAGGGCTGCCGCTGACGGCACGGCTGGCGCCGCTGCTGGACGGCGCGGCGTGGCGCGCGGACGACGTGCTGTTCATTCTGCGGGCGGTGGACACCGAGGCGCTGCGCGCCCTGGTGGAGGACGCGCAGGCGGCGGGCGCGCCCATTCGCGCGCTGAGCGTGTACGCGCCCTGGGTGCATGACGACAACTTCCTGCTGGGGCTGAAAACGCTGCTGGAGGTGCTGCACCTGTCCGAGGACAAGCTGCGCCTGCGCGGCTGAGGCAGACCGGAGCGCACGATGATTCAGCCCCAATTTCAATACACCCGCCTGGCTTACCAGGCGCGCGCGGTGGACAGCGTGGAGCAGGTGTTTGCCGACGTGCGCTTTATCGCGCCGGCCGATGTACACGCCAACCCCACGTTTGCGCCGCACGAGGCAGCGGCCACGCTGCGCGCCAATATCGAGCGCATTCGCGCCGACAACCAGATTGACGCGGGCACGGTGCAGGTGGCCAGCACGGCCACGCCCGCGCTGCCCACGCCCGCGTTGCAACTGGACGTGCTGATGGAAACCGGCACGGGCAAGACGTTTACTTTCATCGAGACGATGCACCGGCTGTACCAGAAACACGGTCTGGCCAAGTTCATCGTGCTGGTGCCCAGCAACGCCATTCGCCAGGGCACGCTGCGCAGCCTGCAAACGACGGCGGCGTTTTTCGCGCGTGAATACGGCAATCAGCACATTCGCGTGACCAATTATTCGGACAAGGCGGTGGCGGGTTTCATTCACGCGCCGAACCGGGGCATTTCGGTGCTGGTGGCCACCTACCAGTCGTTCGCAGGCGATAGCAAGCTGATCAACCGGCGCGGGGTGGAGGCCAATCTGTTCGGCCATGCCAAGAGCTACATGGAGGCGCTGGCGGCGATGCGCCCGGTGCTGATCATCGACGAGCCGCACCGCTTCGAGGGCAAGCAGACGCAGGAGTATCTGACGCGCTTTCGCCCGCTGCTGACGCTGCGCTTTGGCGCCACGTTTCGCCGCGACGAGTTCATCAACCTGATCTACACGCTGGACAGCCTGGAGGCGTTTCGCCAGCGGCTGGTGAAAGGCATCACGGTGGACACGGTGGGCACGGGCGCCGACATGGCCGAGGCGCTGACGCTGACGCAGGTGAGCGGCACGGCCAAGGAGCGCGCGGCGCAGGTGCGCTACCAGCGGGCGGGCGGGCAGAACGCCACGGTGACCTTGCAGGCGCGCGACAACCTGGGCGAGCGCACGGGGCTGCCGTATCTGGACGGGCACGTGGTGGAGAAGATCACCAAGGGCGAGCTGCTGTTCACCAATGGGCTGGCGCTGCCGCTGGAGGTGCCGGTGGGTTACGGCATGCTGGCCGACGAGGTGCAGTCACAGTTGATCGCGCGCGCCATTGCCAACCATTTCGAGCGCGAGGCGATGCTGTTCGCACGCGGCATCAAGGCGATCAGCCTGTTCTTCATTGATTCGGTGGGCAAGTACCTGCCCGACGGCCAGCGCGCGCCGGTGTTGCGCGAGCTGTTCGAGCGGCACTACAGCGCGCAACTGGCCGCCATGCTGGCGCGCGAGGATCTGACGCCCGACTACCGCGCCTATCTGGCGCGCAGCGCGCATGATGTGGCGCGCGTGCACCGGGGCTACTTTGCCCGGTCGCACAGCGAAAAGGGCGAGGAGGAGGCGATCAAGCTCATCTTGCAGGACAAGGAGCGGCTGCTGTCGTTCGATACCGACCTGCGCTTCATCTTCAGCATGTGGGCGCTGCAAGAGGGCTGGGACAACCCGAACGTGTTCACGCTGTGCAAGCTGGCGCCGGGCCATTCGCGCATCACACGGCTGCAACAGATTGGGCGCGGGCTGCGGCTGGCGGTGGACCAGCGGTTGCAGCGCCTGCCGGCGGACGACCCGCAGTTCGACACCATCAACGACCTGGCGGTGGTGGTGCCGGCCAGCGAAGGCGATTTCGTGCGCGCGATCCAGGGCGAGATCAGCGCGGCCAGCGTGCGGCGGGTGTCGGCGGTGTTCGACGACGCGGTGCTGGCCGAATACGGCGTGGCCACCAGCACGCGCCAGGCCAACAAAGTGCTGGACGCGCTGGCCGCCATCGGGCTGATCGAGCTGGACGACGACAGCGGCCAGGCCACGCTGCTGTGGCCGCGCGCGCAGTACCAGGCGCAGCGCGAGCGCATCGTGGCGGCGCTGGCCACGGTGCCGAACCTGCCGCCCGAGAGCGCGCAGGCCATGCTGCGCTACCTGGACTTGTATTACGAAGGCAGCGGCCAGGTGAGGCACAAGCAAGACCGCACGCCGGCCGTGTTGACGCCGCGCGCCGACCAGTACGCGCATTTCAAGGCGCTGTGGGAGAGCCTGAACCGCGATGCGGTGCTGCGCTACGAGGTGGACACGCCAGAGCTGATCGAGCACGCGCTGGCCGCCATCGCTGCGCATTTCGAGGTAAAGCCGCTGGCCGTTTCGACCACACGCACGGCGGGCGTGCAGCGGCTGGACGGCGTGCGCAGCGAAGTGGCCGACTACCAGGTGCTGACGCACTCGGTCATGACGCTGGCGGGTTTTGTCCGCGAGCTGGCCAACAGCACGCGACTGTCGGTGCAGACGGTGAGCACGATCCTGGCGCGCATGCCAGCGGACAAGTTCGCGCAGATTCGCCTGAACGAGAACCGCGCGCTGGTGACGCTGCGCGAGCTGTTCACGCGCTGCATTCATGAGCTGGTGATCAACAAGATCAGCTACGAGTTGCGCGAGGTGCGGGTGAAAACCGCGCTGACCGACAACAGCGGTCATCTGCTGAAGACGATTCCACTGGCACTGTGCGGGGCGGAGACGCACGCCATCGCCAATCCGGCGGTGCATGAGCGCTCGCTTTACGCCGAGTCGCTGATGCCGGTGGACAGCCAGATCGAGCGCGACACAGTGGACGAATCGGCGCAGCCGGCGGTGACCGTGTTCGCCAAGCTGCCGCGCATCGACATTCCAACCCCGCTGGGCGCATACAACCCCGACTTCGGCTACGTGCTGCATCGGGGCGGCAAGGCGCAGGCGCTGTATCTGGTGGTGGAGACCAAGGGCTACGCGCAACGCGGCGAGATTCCGCAGCGCGAGCAGTGGAAGATTGCCAGCGCACGACATTTTTTCAGCGCGCTACAGGCGCAGGGCGTGCCGGTGGCGTTCAAGACCAAGATCAACGCCGAATCCATGAGCGCGCTGCTGGCGGATATGACGGACAAGAGCGCATGACGGCTTGACGCGCGCGCCGGTGCGCCGGTGTGCCGTGGCAGCGGCGCTACCGCGTCAATGCAGCGCCCGGTAAATCTCTTCCGCCAGGGCGCGCGAGATGCCGTCCACCGTCATCAGGTCGTCCACGCTGGCCGCCTCCACCCCGCGCACGCCGCCGAAGCGCTGCAGCAGGCGCGCGCGCTTCTTCGGCCCGACGCCTGGAATCTCCTCGATGCGGCTGCCGCCCACGCGCACCTTGGCGCGCTGCGCGCGCATGCCGGTGATGGCAAAGCGGTGCGCCTCGTCGCGGATCTGCGCCACCAGCATCAGCGCCGCCGAATCGTGGCCCAGGTACACCTTCTCGCGCCCGTCGGCGAACACCAGCTCTTCCAGCCCCACCTTGCGGCCCTCGCCCTTCTCGACGCCGACGATCAGCGACAGGTTCAATCCCAGCTTTTCGAACACCTCGCGCGCCATCGCCACCTGGCCCTTGCCGCCGTCGACCAGCACCAAGTCGGGCATGCGCGCGGCGCGCGTCAGCGCCTCGGCGTCGCCCTGCTCGTGCAATGCCTCGGCGATCTTGCCGTAGCGGCGCTCCAGCACCTGGCGCATGGCGGCGTAGTCGTCGCCGCCGGTGATGCCCTCGATCTTGTACCGGCGGTATTCGCCGCTCACCATGCGGTGGCCCTGAAAGACGACGCAGCTGGCCTGCGTGGCCTCGCCCGCCGTGTGGCTGATGTCGAAGCATTCGATGCGCAGGTCGTCGAGGTTCTCCACCGGCAGATCCAGTGCCTCGGCCAGCGCGCGGGTGCGGGCTTGCTGCGAGCCCTCCTCGGCCAGCAGACGCGCCAGTTGCAGCGCGGCGTTCTGCTGCGCCATCTCCAGCCACACGCGGCGCTGGCCGCGCGGCGCGTGGGTGGCGGTGATCTTCAACTCTTCCTTGTCGCACAGCGCCTGCAGCAGCGACTTCGACACCGGCTCGCTGGTGATCAGCTGCGCCGGCGCTGGTACGCCCAGGTAGTGCTGGGCGATGAAGGCGTCGAGCACCTGCGCCTCCACCGTGGGCAGTTCGTCGTCGTCGCGCTCGGTGGCAATGGCATGCGCGTCCTCGACGTGCGACGGGAAGTAGGCCCGATCGCCCAGGTGCCGCCCGCCACGCACCATGGCCAGGTTGACGCAGGCGCGCCCGCCCTGCACCTTGACGGCCAGGATGTCGACATCGGCATCGCCCCCCACCTCCACCGCCTGCTGGTGCAGCACGCGCGACAGCGCCGCGATCTGGTTGCGGATGTCGGCCGCCTGCTCGAACTCCAAGTCTGAAGCGTGCGCCATCATGCGCTGCTCCAGCCGGTGCAGCAGGTCCTGTGTTTCGCCGCGCAGAAACTGCTCGGCATGCGCCACGTCGGCAGCGTAGTCCTCCTGGCTGATGTAGCGCACGCATGGTGCCGTGCAGCGCTTGATCTGGTACAGCAGGCAGGGCCGCGTGCGGTTGGCGAACACCGTGTCCTCGCACGTGCGCAGGCGGAACACCTTCTGCATCAGCTGGATGGTTTCCTTCACCGCCCAGGCGCCGGGGTAGGGGCCGAAGTAGCGGTGGCGCTTGTCGGTGGCGCCGCGGTAATAGGCCATGCGGGCATAGGCCTCGGGGCGCGGCGCGCCGTCGGCCGAATCGTGGGCGTGGCCGGTGCCCGTGATCTTCAAGTAGGGGTAGCTCTTGTCGTCCCTGAACAGGATGTTGTACTTGGGCCCGAGCTGCTTGATGAGGTTGTTTTCAAGTATCAGCGCCTCGGCCTCGGAGCGCACCACCGTGGTGTCCAGCCGCGCGATCTTGCTCACCATGTGGCCGATGCGCGTGCCGCCGTGGTCGCGCGCGAAGTAGCTCGACACGCGCTTCTTCAGGTGCCGCGCCTTGCCCACGTACAACACGTTGCCGCCCGCGTCGTAATAGCGGTACACGCCCGGCAGGCCAGGCAGCGCGGCCACCTGCGCCAGCAGCTCGGGGCTGTGGCGCGGGGGCGTGTTGGCGGCAGGCAGATCGCCGGTGGGCGGTGCGGGTTCGCTCATGCGTGCGAGTGTACGGAGGGGCGCCGCACGCCCTTGGCTCGCCTATGCAAAGGCACAATCGCCGCGTGCCTGCTTCGCCGCCCCTGTGGGACATCTTCTGCCAGGTCGTGGACAACCACGGTGACCTCGGCGTGTGCTGGCGCCTGTCGCGCGAGCTGGCGACGCGCGGGCAACAGGTGCGGCTGTGGGTGGACGACGCCCGCGCCCTGGCCTGGATGGCACCCGGTGCCACAGAAGGCGCCGTGCCCAGCGTGCGCGTGCTGCCGTGGACGCAGCCCATCGCCCCCGGCCTGTTGAACCTGCCGCGCGCCGACGTGTGGGTCGAAGCCTTTGGTTGCGAGATTCCTCCTGAATTCGTAGCTGCCGGCGCAGTCCAGACAGGCGCTGAAGGCCAAAATGGCTGGAAACCGCCGGTGTGGATCAACCTCGAATACCTGAGCGCCGAATCCTATGTGGAGCGCATGCACACCCTGCCCTCGCCCGTGCTGCACGGGCCGGCGGCGGGCTGGACCAAATGGTTCTTCTACCCAGGCTTCACGCCCGCCACCGGCGGCCTGTTGCGCGAAGCCAATCTGCCCGCGCGGCAGGCCGCATTCAACCGTGCCGACTGGCTGCGCACCCACGGCGTCGACTGGCGCGGCGAGCGTCTGGTCTCGCTGTTCTGCTACGAACCGCCCGCGCTGGGCCAGTTGCTGCGTGCCTGGGCGGAGGGCGACGAGCCCACCCGCCTGCTGGTCGCCGCAGGCCGTGCCACCGATGCAGTGCAGCAGGTGATTCAGCATGAAAATGGCCTGCAGCGCTGGATTGACGAGCGCAAGCAGCTATCAATTTCATACCTTCCGCACTTGCCGCAAACGGCCTACGACGAGCTGCTGTGGGCGAGCGATGTGAACTTCGTACGCGGCGAGGATTCGCTGGTGCGGGCCCTGTGGGCCGGCGCGCCCTTTGTCTGGCACATCTACCCGCAGCCCGAGGACAACGCGCACCACGCCAAGCTCGACGCCTTCCTCGACTGGCTGCAGGCGCCCGCGTCGCTGCGCCGGTTTCACCACGTGTGGAACGGCGTCACCCCCGGCGCCCTGCCCTTGCCTGACCTGTCCGCCTGGCGCGCCTGCGTGCAGGCCGCGCGCGAGCGGCCGCAGGCACAGGACGACCTGGCCACCCAACTGCTCCGCTTCGTCGCCCGGAAGGGTTAGAATCCAAGGCTTCGCGAAACACGCCCGGCGCGGGCGAAAAGCGGGCACGCAAGCCCCGCCACACGCGCCGACACCTTCGCTCTCACGCCGCAGCGCACACGGCGGCTTCAGTCCGGTGCACGAGCGGCACCCGCTCACCTCTCACACTGGAACCACCATGAAAATCGCCCAGGAAATCCGCGCCGGCAACGTCATCATGCACGGCAAGGACCCGATGATCGTCCTGAAGACCGAATACGCCCGCGGCGGCCGCGGCGCCGCCACCGTGCGCATGAAGCTCAAGGCCCTGCTCAGCAACATGGGCACCGAGGTCGTGTTCAAGGCCGACGACAAGATGGACCAGGTCATCCTGGACCACAAGGAGTGCACCTACTCCTACTTCGCCGACCCGATGTACGTGTTCATGGACACCGAGTACAACCAGTACGAGGTCGAGGCCGAGAACATGGGCGACGCCCTGAACTACCTGGAAGACGGCATGGCCGTGGAGGTGGTGTTCTACGACGGCAAGGCCATCTCGGTCGAGCTGCCCACCGCCGTCGAGCGCGAGATCACCTGGACCGAGCCAGCCGTCAAGGGCGACACCTCGGGCAAGGTGCTGAAGCCGGCAAAAATAGCCACCGGCTTCGAAGTGGCCGTGCCGCTGTTCGTCAGCCAGGGCGACAAGATCGAGATCGACACCCGCACCGGCGAATACCGCAAGCGCGTCTGACGCGCGCGGCCCATCCGCCAACGCACGCCCAAGCCCCGTTTCGGGGCTTTTTTCATATGGGCGGGCGTGTATATTGCGCCAGCAGCTTCAATAACAATAGCAAATGATGGACAGCACCCAAGACATCAAGGATTCCACCCGCTCGCCCCTGGCCGATGCCTGGGCCGAACTGCAGGCGCATGCCGACCGCGGCGAGCCGCTGCAACCCGATTCGTACCGCCTGGCCTTTGCCGACCCCGAGTTCCTGCTGCGCCCCGAAACGCGCGGCATCCGCTTCCAGCTCGAACTGCTCAAGCCCGAACTGGCGCTGACGGCCGCCGGCGTGCACAGCACCGTGGTGGTGTACGGCGGCGCCCGCTTCGTCGCGCCCGAGATCGCGCAGGAGCAACTGGCCGCCGCCCAGGCCAGCGGCGACACCCAGGCCCTGGCGCTGGCCGAGCGCGCCGTGCGCACGTCGCGCTACTACCAGGCCTCGCGCGACTTCGCCCGCATCGTGGCCACCTACAGCCTGCGCCAGCCGCAGGAGGAAAAGCTGTTCATCTGCACCGGCGGCGGCCCCGGCGTGATGGAGGCGGCCAACCGCGGCGCAGCCGACGTCGACGTGCCCTCGGTGGGCCTGAACATCGCCCTGCCGCACGAGCAGTCGGCCAACCCCTACGTCACGCCCGAGCTGACCTTCAAGTTCCACTACTTCGCGCTGCGCAAGATGCACTTCCTGATGCGCGCGCGGGCGCTGGTGGCCTTCCCCGGCGGCTTCGGCACGCTGGACGAGCTGTTCGAGGTGCTGACCCTGGTGCAGACGCGCAAGGCGCGCCCCGTGCCCATCGTGCTGTTCGGCCGCGACTACTGGAGCCGCCTGCTGAACCTGGACATGCTGGTGGAAGAAGGCGCCATCGCGCCGGAAGACCTGGCGCTGTACGAGGTGGTGGACACGCCCGAGGAGGCCTGGGAAGTTATCCGCGCGTTCTACAAACTGTAGGCGCCACCCGATCCGCACCGCCCATGCTCGCCCCCGACCCGGCCACGCAACCGCGCGACTTCCTGCTGCACCTGTTCCAGGCCGCCGTGGCGCGCGCACAGCCGGCGCAGGTGCTGGCCGGCTTTCTGCCGCCCCCGCCACGCGGCCGCACCGTGGTGCTGGGCGCCGGCAAGGCGGCCGGCGCCATGGCCCACGCACTGGAGGCCGCCTGGCCGGCCGATGCGCCGCTGGGCGGACTGGTCATCACGCGCTACGGCCACGTGCCGCCGCGCCCGGCGGGGGTGCCGCAGCGCGTCGAGATCGCCGAGGCCGCGCACCCGGTGCCCGACGCCGCCGGCACGCAAGCCGCCGCGCGCCTGCTGGCGCTCGCCGAGGGCCTGACCGCCGACGACCTGGTGCTGTGCCTGATCTCCGGCGGCGGCTCGGCCCTGCTGACACTGCCGGCCGAGGGGCTGACGCTGGCCGACAAGCAGCGCATCAACCGCGAACTGCTGGCCAGCGGCGCCGGCATCCACGACATGAACGTGCTGCGCAAGCACCTGTCGCGCATCAAGGGCGGGCGGCTGGCAGCGGCCTGCGGGCCGGCGCGCGTGCTCACGCTGGCCATCAGCGACGTGCCCGGCGACGACTTGTCCGTCATCGCCAGCGGCCCCACGTTGCCCGACGAGAGCACCTGCGCCGATGCGCTGGCCGTGGCGCGGCGCCACCGCATCGCCCTGCCGCCCGCCGTGCTGCAGGCGCTGGAGCGCGGCGCGCTGGAAACACCCAAGCCCGGCGATCCGGTGTTCGCCCGCCACGAAACCCGGCTCATCGCCACGCCGCGGCAATCGCTGGCGGCGGCAGCCGAAGCAGCGCGTGCCATGGGTCTGGCGGCGCACATCCTCAGCGACGAGATCGAAGGCGAATCGCGCGACATCGGCGGCATGCACGGCGCGCTGGCCCGCGCCGTGGCGCAGGGGCATGGCGCCTTCAGCCCGCCCTGCGTGATCCTGAGCGGCGGCGAAACCACCGTCACGCTGGGGCCCCGGCCCGAAGGCGCCGCCCCCGGCCGCGGCGGGCGCGCGGGCGAGTTCTGCCTGGGCCTGGCCGCCGCGCTGCAGGCGCAGCCGCGCGTGTGGGGCCTGGCCGCCGACACCGACGGCATCGACGGCGTGGAAGACAACGCCGGCGCGCTGGTGGCGCCCGACACGCTGGCGCGCGCGCAGGCCGCCGGCATCAGCCTGCCCGAACACATCGCCCGGCACGACGCCTACGGCTTCTTCCAGGCGCTGGGCGACCTGGTCGTCACCGGGCCGACGCACACCAACGTCAACGACTTTCGCGCCCTGCTGGTGCTGTAACCCTGGAAACGTGCCCCAACCAGCCGCGCCGGGCCGATTGCCCGCCGGTTGACATGGGTCAATGCCCGGGGCACGGCCGCCGGGCAAAGTGGCCGCATGCTGACTCCCACCTCCATCGACTGGCCGGGTGAGCCGTGCATCCTGCAGCCCGGCACCGCGCTGATGCGCCGCGCTGAGCCTGCCGCGCACGTGATCCACATCGAGCGCGGCCGCGTGGCCCTGGGGATTGCCGAGAACGGCGCGCTGACGCACCAGCTGGGCATGATCGAAGGCCCCTGCTGGCTCGACGCCACCTGCGCCGTGCTGGGTCTGGCGCCGCTGGTCGACGCCATCGCCGATTCCGAGGTGAAGCTGCGCCGCATGCCGCTGGCCGACTTCGAAGCCGGTGTGCGCGCCCTGCCCGAGGCCGCCCGCAGCGTGCTGCGCGACGTGGCCCGCGCGCACCGCCAGCAGACCGAGCTGGCCGTCAGCCGCCTGGCCAAGGACGCCGAGGCGCGCTGCGCCGAATGGCTGCTGCGCCACGCCGAGCCGGCTCAGGACGCGCCGGGCACGCTGGCCGTGATGCTGCGCCAGCGCAAGCGCATGATCGCCGCGCAACTGGGCATCGCGCCCGAAACCCTGTCGCGCGTGCTGCGCCACCTGCGCGAACGCAGCCTGATCAGCGGCTCGGGCCGCGTGCTGAACCTGCTGGATCTGAACGGGCTGCGGGCGCTGGCCGGCGCCTGAGCTGGTCCGGCGCGCTGCCGCGCGAACCGGTGATGCCGCGCATCACCAGCATATACTCCCCACCATACAGGCCGCCAGCGCCCGGCAGACGGGCGCTGGAGACACATACTCCCCCTTTTTTAGACCATTGATGAACCATCAAGCCGGCAGCGGCGCATCGTTCACCGCCTTGGCAGCACCGCCTGCTGCGCGCTGACGACTTCCTCCAGCGCCTGCGCAAAGCGGTCGCATGCCGCCTCGTCGAACGGCAGCGACAGCGCCATGAAGCCGCGCCGCGCCATGAACACGCCGCGCGCCAGCAGCTCGAAGAACACCAGCGCCCGCGCGCGGTCGTCGCCCGCGGCCAGGTCGTCGGCGCTGCGCAGCGGGCCGGCCAGCGACTGCATCTGCATCAGCGACCCCAGGCCGGTGAACTGCATGGCCACGCCGCGTTCGGCCAGCAGCGCGTTGAGCCGCGCGCGCAGCGCCTCGCCGCGGGCGTTCAGCGCATCCAGCGCCTCGGCCGTCAGCACCTGCGTCAGCCCGGCCAGGCCGGCGGCCATGGTGAGCACGTTGTTGTTGAAGGTGCCGGCGTGCTGCAGCGCGCCGCTGTGGCGCGGGTCGTAGCGCTGCATCACGTCGGCGCCCCCGCCGAAGGCGCCGAAGGACAGGCCGCCGCCGAAGTACTTGCCCAGCGTGGTCATGTCGGGCCGGATGCCGAGCAGCGCCTGGCGGCCGCCGAAGGACAGTCGCGAGGTCATCACCTCGTCGAAGACCAGCAGCGCGCCGCACTCGTCGGCCAGCATGCGCAGGCCGTGCAGAAAATCGACTTCGCCGGGGATGCAGCCGCCCGAGCCCAGCATGGGCTCGACCAGGATGGCGGCCAGCTCGCCCCGGTGCGGCGCCACGCGCTGGAGCACGTCGGCCAGGTCGTTGTAGCGCGCCACGATCCACTCGTGTGGCACGTTGACCGGCGAGCCGCCGCCGGCAAAGGCCAGCACGCCGCCGTGGTAGCCGCCCTTGAACACCAGCACCTTGCGCCGCCCGGTGTGTGCGCAGGCCGAGGCCAGCGCCATCAGGTTGGCCTCGGTGCCCGAGTTGGTGAAGCGCAGCAGCTCCATGGCCGGAAAGCGCCGCTGCACCTCGCGCGCCAGCGCACCTTCGCGCGCGGTGTGCGACGACAGGCTGAGGCCGTCTTCCAGCGCCTCGGCGATGGCGGCGCGGATGGCGGGCTCGGAATGGCCGTACAGCCCCGCGGTGAACTCGCCCAGCGCGTCGAGGTAGCGGTGGCCGTCGGCGTCCCACAGCCAGCAGCCTTCGCCGCGCACCATGGCGGGCGGAAACGGCGCGAAGAACAGCACGCTGCGCGTGTTGCCGCCGGGCAGCACCAGCGTGGCGTCGTTGAAGATGCGCTCGCTGGCCGGGCGAGCGTGGCGGTAGCGGTCGATGGCCTGGCCCAGGGCTTGGTCGAGATTGCTCATGATTTGATGGCTGTCAACGCAGGCGGGATGGCGACACCACAGCGGGGTTGACGCCATGTCGCGTGAGTTCATCGGGCAGCGCATCGCCGGCGATCAGGCTGGCCGCCAGCAGGCTGGCGCCGGCGGCGCTCTGGATGCCATAGCCGCCCTGTGCGCACAGCCAGAAGAAGCCGGGCAGTGCGCCGTCGAAGCCGATGACGATTTCGCCGTCGCGCACGAAGCTGCGCAGGCCGGCCCAGGTGGCGGTGGGGCGGCGGATTTCCAGCGTGGTGGCTTCCTGGATCTGGTGGATGCCCAGCGCGATGTCGAACTCTTCCGGCTGCACGTCGTGCGGCGCCACCGGGTCGGCGTTGGCGGGCGAGCCGAGCAGCTGGCCGGCGTCGGGCTTGAAGTACCAGGTCTCGTCGACATCGGCCACCATCGGCCAGTTGGACACGTCCACGCCTTCGGGCGGGCGGAAGGTGAAGGCGCTGCGGCGGCGCGGCTCGATGCCCAGCGGCGCGGCGCCGAACAGCGCCGCCACCTCGTCGGCCCAGGCGCCGGCGGCGTTGACCACGGTGCGCGCCTGCACCGTCTCGCCGCTCGACAACGCCACGCGCCAGGCATCGCCCATGCGCCCGGCCTGCGTGGGCACAGCGCTCGTCAGCACGCGCGTGCCGGCCTGCCGTGCGCCGCGCAGAAAGCCCTGCAGCAGCGCGTCGACCTCGATGTCGTAGCCATCCACGTCGAGCATAGCTTGTTCAAACAAATCGGGCTTCAGCGCAGGTGCCGCCTGCGCCAGCTGCTCTGCATTCAATAGCTTCAGCGCGGTGCCGGTGGCGGCCAGCTCGTCGCGCAGCGCGGCCAGTGCGCTGCGCTGCGCGGGCGTGGCCACGAACAGCGCGTGGCGCGGGTGCAGCAGCGGCTGCTCGGCAAAGCCGGCGGGCGGGTTCAGGTAGAAGGCGCGGCTGGCCCGGGTGAGCGCGCGCACGCCGGGCGGGCCGTAGCTCTCCATGAACATCGCCGCCGAACGGCCGGTGCTGTGCGTGCCGGGCTGCGCCTCGCGCTCCAGCAGCAGCACCGAACGGCCCGCGCGCGACAGCCGCCAGGCCAGCGAAGCGCCGGCGATGCCGGCGCCGATGATGAGCACGTCACAGGTCTGCATGGGGGCATTCTTTCACGCGGAGACACGCCGCTCACACTCGGGGGAACCCGCCATTCAAGGCACGCCGCCCTCACCCCAACCCTCTCCCTGCAGGGAGAGGGAGAAAGCGCCAGCAGGGCTGCGCAGCAAGCCCGCAAAAGGCCGCGGAGCAGGCCACGCGCGGACGCCGTGGCCGGTGTCCCCCCGGCCACCAGCGTCGTCCCCCCTCAGGGGCGAAGGCGCGCCAGCGCCTCAGGGAGGTTACCGTGCCGCGCGCAGCTTCAGCGAAAAGTCGCGCAGCGCCGCGATGCCGCTGTCTTCGGCACGCCTGCACCAGGCCTGCAGGTCGGCCACCAGCTGCTCGCGCGTGCGGCCGGTGTTCAGCCACAGCTGGCGCAGCTCTTCGCGCATGGTCACCATCTGGTCGAGCACCGGGTAGGCGGCGCGCGCCTCGGCCAGTTGCGGCACGGCGGCGGCGGGCACTTTCTCGGCATCGCGGTGCAGCCAGCGGCGGGCCGAACGCAGCGCGCCCGTGGGCTGGCCGGCGCTGGCGGTCTGCTGGCGGAACACGGCACGCATCTGGCGCGCGTAGCTGGCCATGACCTCGTAGCGGTGGGCGATCAGCGCCTCCAGTGTCTGGTCGTCGGCCACCGGGCGCACGGCGCCATAGGCCAGGCGCGGCGGGGTCTTCTTGGGGCTGGCCAGTCCCAGTTTGGCAAGAATGCTGATGTAGACCCAGCCGATGTCGAACTCGTACGGCTTGACCGAGAACTTGGCCGACGTGGGATAGGTGTGGTGGTTGTTGTGCAGCTCCTCACCGCCGATCACGATGCCCCAGGGGATCAGGTTGGTGCTGGCGTCGTGGGCCTCGAAGTTGCGGTAGCCCCAGAAGTGGCCCACGCCGTTGACCACGCCCGCGGCCCAGAACGGAATCCACGCCATCTGCAGGGCCCACAGCGCCGCGCCCAGGGCGCCGAACAGCAGCAGGTCGATCACCAGCATCAGGCTGATGCCGAGCATGGACCAGCGGCTGTACAGCTTGCGCTCGATCCAGTCGTCGGGCGTGCCGTGGCCGTAGCGGCGCAGGGTTTCCTCGTTCGCGGCTTCGGCGCGGTACAGCTCGGCGCCCTGCCACAGCACCTTGCGCAGGCCGTACACCTGCGGGCTGTGCGGGTCTTCGGCCTGCTCGCACTTGGCGTGGTGCTTGCGGTGGATGGCAGTCCACTGCTTGGTCGTCATGCCCGTGGTCATCCACAGCCAGAAGCGGAAGAAGTGCTGCACGGCCGGGTGCAGATCGAGCGCGCGGTGCGCCGAATGGCGGTGCAGGTACAGGGTGACGCTGACGATGGTGATGTGCGTCAGTACCAGGCCGATCAGCACCACCTGCCACCAGGCCAGGCCCAGCAGGCCATGGGCCAGCCAGCCGGCGGCTGCGCTCAGGGCCGGGGAATCGAAAAGCAGCGTCATGAAGCGGGGAGTCTTTCGCGGATGGAGCGCGCGGCAAAGGCCGGCGGCTCAAGGAATACAACGGTTGCGGCGCCCATAACGCCGACCGGGGCACCGCAACCCTGGCACCCTCATCCGATTCTAGGGATGGCCCCGCGCAAAGGGGCGCTGCGCCCCCCGATCAAGGGGATCGACCCCGGCTTTCGTGCGGTTTGCCCGGATCGCGTTCAGCCCTTGCGCTGCCACGCGGCGGCAAAGAAGCCGTCGGTGCCGTGCCGGTGCGGCCACAGGCGCAGGTACTGGCCGGGCTGCGCCGCATCGGTGGTGCACAGCGCCGCGGCGTCGGGCAGCTTCAGCGCCTGCAGCAGTTCGGCCACGTTCAGCGGCTCGAAGTCCGCGTGCTCGGCGCCGAAGGCGGCGGCGATGGCCTCGTTCTCGTCGGGCAGCACGCTGCAGGTGGCGTACACCAGCCGGCCACCGGGCTTCACCAGGCGCGCCGCACTGGTCAGGATGGCGAGCTGCCTGGCCTGCAACTCGGCCACGTCCTTCGGCTGTTGGCGCCACTTCAGGTCGGGGTTGCGGCGCAGCGTGCCCAGGCCCGAGCACGGCGCATCGACCAGCACGCGGTCCATCTTGCCCTTCAGGCGCTTCACGCGCTCGTCGCGCTCGTGCGCGATGGCGACGGGGTGCACGTTGCTCAGCCCGCTGCGCGCCAGCCGGGGTTTCAGCGCATCCAGCCGGTGCGCCGACACGTCGAACGCATAAAGCCGGCCGGTGTTGCGCATGGTGGCGCCAATGGCCAGCGTCTTGCCGCCGGCGCCAGCGCAGAAGTCGGCCACCATCTCGCCGCGCCGCGCATCCAGCAGCAGCGCCAGCAGTTGCGAGCCTTCGTCCTGCACCTCGACGGCGCCGCGCGTGAAGGCGTCGAGCTTCTGCAGCGCCGGCTTGCCGTCGATGCGCAGGCCCCAGGGCGAATACGGCGTCTCTATGGCTTTGATAGCTGCCTGCGCAAGCTCTGCCTGCGCTGCGGCACGTTTTTCCTTCAAGGTATTGACACGCAGGTCGAGCGGCGCGGGCTCCAGCAGCGCCGCAGCCAGGGTGTCGAACTCGTCGCCCACCTGCGCGCGCAGCGGCGCCACCAGCCAGCTTGGCAGGTTGTGGCGGTACTCGGGCGCCAGCTCGGCCGGCGGCACGGCATCGCAGGCGTCGAGCCAGGCTTTCTCGGGCTCGCTCAGCGCCTGCTTGAGAAAGTCGCGCGGCGCATGAAAGCCCAGGATGGCCAGCCGCCGCTCGCGCGACCCCGAGCCTGCGCGCGCCAGGTGCTCGTACAGCGGCTTGCGGCGCAGCACGGCGTAGGCCGTCTCGGCCAGCGTGGCGCGCTCGCGCGGGCCCAGCGCGCGGTGTTCGCGGAAGAAACGCGACACCACGGTATCGGCCGGGTGGTCCAGCAACAGAACACGCCGCACCAGTTCGGTGGCGGCGTCGAGCAGGGCTTTGGGGTGCATGGCGGCATTGTCGCACCTTGGGCGGTGCGTTTCGAATGAAAACTGGCTTCAGCGCTTGTGCAGCAAGCGCCAGCAGCTACATTGTTTGAAGCAAACCAGCCACGGCACGCGGGTAGATGATGTGCTCCTGCGTCAGCACCCGCGCGGCCAGCGCATCGGCCGTGTCGCCCGGCAGCACCGGCACCGCCGCCTGCGCCAGGATGTGGCCATGGTCCAGCTCGGCCGTCACCTGGTGCACCGTGGCCCCCGCCAGCTTGCAGCCTTCGTCGATGGCGCGCTGGTGCGTGTGCAGGCCCGGAAAGGCTGGCAGCAGGCTGGGGTGGATGTTGACCAGCCGCCCCGCGTAATGGGCCACGAACCCCGGCGTGAGGATGCGCATGAAGCCCGCCAGCACCACCAGCGCGGGCTGGTGGCGGTCGATCTCGGCCTGCAGCGCGGCGTCGAAGGTTTCACGGCTGTCGAAAGCCTTGTGATCCACCACGCCGGTGGCAATGCCCTGCTCGCGCGCAAAGTCGAGCCCCTTGGCGCCCGGACGGTTGCTGATGACTGCCGCCACGCGCGCCCCCAGGCGCACGCCCCAGCGCTCGCGCTCCGCCGCGCGCACGATGGCGGCCATGTTGGAACCGGTGCCGGAGATGAGGATGACGATGTGCTTCATGGCGCGCGGATTATCCTTGCCCGCTTGAACCCGATCCGCCCCCTGACCCCGCTAGAAGCCCGCGTGCTGGCCACGCTGATGGAAAAAGCGCGCACGGTGCCCGACACCTATCCGCTGTCGCTCAACCTCGTCGTCACCGGCTGCAACCAGAAGACCAGCCGCGAGCCGGTGATGACCGTGACCGACGCGCAGGCGCAGGAGGCGCTGGATGATTTGAAGGCGCTCAGCCTGGTGGTCGAATCGCACGGCAGCCGGGTGGCGAAGTACGAGCACAACTTCCAGCGCGTCTATGGCGTGCCCGACCAGTCCGCCGCACTGCTGGGCCTGCTGATGCTGCGCGGCCCGCAGACGGCGGGCGAGCTCCGCATCAACGCCGAGCGCTGGCACCGCTTTGCCGACATCTCGTCGGTGGAAGGCTTTCTGCACGAGCTGGCCGAGCGCCCCGACGACAAGGGCGGCCCGCTGGTGGTGCACCTGCCGCGTGCGCCAGGCGAACGCGAGGCGCGATGGGCGCAGCTGCTGTGCGGGCCGGTCGAGATCGCAGCCACTTCCGATTCGATAGCTGCTCGCGCCCTACCAACGGGCGCTGCAGGCCAAAATGACCGCATATCCGCGCTGGAAGCCGAAGTGGCCGCGCTGCGCGCCACGGTGCAACGCCTGTGCGCCGAGCTGGGCATCGTGTCGCCGGGCGGACGCGACAACGGCGACGAGCGTGATAAAAATCAGCCAGCTGACAAGGAGACGATCTGATGGATCTGGCATTCACCCCCGAAGAACTGAAATTCCGCGACGAGATCCGCGAGTGGGTCAAGGGCGCCCTGCCCAAGGAAATCTCGGAGAAAGTGCACAAGGCACAACGCCTGAGCCGCGACGACATGCAGCGCTGGGCGCGCATCCTGGGCAAGAAAGGCTGGCACGGCTACGGCTGGCCCCAGCAGTTCGGCGGCCCGGGCTGGACGGCGGTGCAGAAGCACCTGTTCGAGGAAGAACTGGCCATGGCCGGCGCGCCGCGCATCGTGCCCTTCGGCCCCGTCATGGTGGCGCCGGTGATCATGGCCTACGGCAACAAGGAGCAGCAGGAGCGCTTCTTGCCCGGCATCGCCAGCGGCGACGTGTGGTGGAGCCAGGGCTACAGCGAGCCGGGCTCGGGGTCCGACCTGGCCTCGGTGCGCACCAAGGCCGAGCGTCAGGGCGACAAGTACATCGTCAACGGCCAGAAGACCTGGACCACGCTGGGCCAGCACGGCGAGTGGATGTTCAACCTGGTGCGCACCAGCAACGAGGGCAAGCCGCAGACCGGCATCTCCTTCCTGCTGATCGACATGAAGTCGCCCGGCGTGAGCGTGCGGCCGATCAAGCTGCTGGACGGCGAGTGCGAGGTCAACGACGTGTTCTTCGACAACGTCGAGGTGCCGGCCGAGAACCTGATCGGCGAGGAAAACAAGGGCTGGACCTACGCCAAGCACCTGCTGAGCCACGAGCGGACCAACATCGCCGACGTGAACCGTGCCAAGCGCGAGCTGGAGCGCTTGAAGCGCATCGCCAAGGCCGAAGGCGTGTACGACGACCTGCGCTTCCGCGACCAGATCGCGCTGCTCGAAGTCGACATCGTGGCACTCGAGATGCTGGTGCTGCGCGTGCTGTCTGCCGAGAAGTCCGGCCGCAACGCGCTCGACATCGCGGGCCTGCTGAAGATCAAGGGCAGCGAGATCCAGCAGCGCTACACCGAGCTGATGATGCTGGCCGCCGGCCCCTACGCCATGCCCTACATCTTCGAGGCCATGGAAGCCGGCTGGCAGGGCGACCAAGCCGCGGCTGCCGGGCTGCAGGGCTTTCCGGGCGGCGACGTGGCCAACGCCACGCTGGCGCCGAGCTACTTCAACTACCGCAAGACCACCATCTACGGCGGCTCGAACGAAGTGCAGCGCAACATCGTCGCGCAAACCGTTCTCGGCTGAGCATGCATTTCTCCCTCTCCCCTCGGGGAGAGGGTTGGGGTGAGGGCGGATCGCGCATCGACAGGACACGCCGCACCCTCGCCCCTGCCCTCTCCCACAAGTGGGCGAGGGAGCCAGGACAGACAAAGGAAGACAAACATGGACTTCGATTTCTCAGACGACCAGCAGGCCCTGCGCGACGCCGTCGCCAAATGGGTCGAGAAAAGCTACGACTTCGAGCGTCGTCAAGCCACCGTCAAGGCCGGCGGCTTCGACCGCGGCATCTACAACGAACTGGCCGAGCTCGGCCTGACCGGCATCTACGTGGACGAAGACCACGGCGGCATGGGCATGGGGCCCGTGGAGGCCATGGTGGTGATGGAAGAATTGGGCCGCGGCATCGTCACCGAGCCGCTGACGCAGGCCTTCATCACCAGCGCGGTGATCCATGCCTACGGCGGTGATGACGTGAAATCCGCCTGGCTGCCCAAGATCGCCAGCGGCGAGGCGCTGGTGGTGCTGGCGCATCAGGAGCGCAAGGCGCGCTACAAGCTCGACGTGTGCGAGGCCACTGCAGCCAAGAGCGGCGATGGCTACACCGTCACCGGCCTGAAGAACATCGTGCCCGCGGGCGACCAGGCCGACGCCTTCGTGGTGCCCGCGCAGCTGGGCGGCAAGCTGTCCCTGTTCCTGGTCGCACGCTCGGCCAGCGGCGTAAGCACGCGCGGCTACCTGACGCAGGACGAGGCGCGCGCCGCCGACGTCAAGCTCGACAACGCCCCCGCCACACTGATCACCACCGACGGCCTGACGGCGCTGACGCACGCGGTCGACATCGGCATCGCCTGCCTGTGCGCCGAAGGCGTGGGCGCGATGGAGCAGACGCTGAAGCTGACAACCGAATACATGAACCAGCGCAAGCAGTTCGGCGTCACCATCTCCACCTTCCAGGCGCTGCGCCACCGCGTGGCCGACATGAAGATGCAGCTGGAGCTGGCGCGCAGCATGAGCTACTACGGCACGCTGAAGCTGAACGCGCCCGAGGCCGAGCGCCGCCAGGCGCTGTCGCGCGCCAAGGTGCAGCTGGGCCAGTCGATGCGCTTCGTCGGCCAGCAGTCGGTGCAGCTGCACGGCGGCATCGGCGTGACGGACGAGTACGCCGGCAGCCACTACTTCAAGAAGCTGACGCAGATGGAGATGACCTACGGCGACACGCTGCACCACCTGGGCGAGGTGAGCGAGCGCATGACGGAGACCGCTGGCGTCTTTGCCTGACAGCGCGGCGCACCGGCGCCGCCTATCATCCCGAGCGTGGTGCCCCGCAAGGCGCCACGCTTTTTTTCTGCCCCGCGCCGTGCCCGCCGCCGCCCCCACGCCCACCGCCAACCCACGCATCCTGCTGTGGCTGGTGGCCATCGGCTTCTTCATGCAGACGCTGGATTCGACCATCGTCAACACCGCATTGCCCGCCATGGCGCGCAGCCTGGGCGAATCGCCGCTGCGCATGCAGGCCGTGGTGGTGGCCTATGCGCTGACGATGGCGGTCATCATCCCGGCCACCGGCTGGCTGGCGGACCGCTTCGGCACGCGGCACATCTTCCTGCTGGCCATCGTGCTGTTCACCGCCGGTTCGGCGGCCTGCGCGGCGGCGCCCAGCTATAACGCGCTGGTGGCGGCGCGCGTGCTGCAGGGCGTGGGCGGCGCCATGTTGCTGCCGGTGGGGCGGCTCACCGTGCTGCGGCAGTTTCCGAAGGACCAGTTCGTCGCTGCCATGAGCTTCGTCGCCATCCCCGGCCTGATGGGCCCGCTGATCGGCCCCACCCTCGGCGGCTGGCTGGTGGAGGCGGCCTCGTGGCACTGGATCTTCCTCATCAATATCCCCGTCGGCATCGTCGGCGCGCTGGCCACGCTGCGCTTCATGCCCAACCTGCGCCATGCCGACCCCGGCCGGTTCGACCTGGGCGGCTACGCGCTGCTGGTGCTGGCCATGGTGGCCATCTCGCTGGCGCTGGATGGCATGAGCGGGCTGGGCTGGGCGCGCACGCTGGTGGTGCTGCTGCTGGTGGCGGGGCTGGCGGCGCTGGCCGCCTACTGGCTGCACGCCATGCGCAGCCCGGCGCCGCTGTTCACACCGGCGCTGTTCGGTGTGCACAGCTACCGCGTGGGCGTGCTGGGCAACCTTTTCGCGCGCATCGGCTCGGGTGCCATGCCCTACCTGATTCCGCTGCTGATGCAGCTGGCCATGGGCTTCTCGCCGGCGCAGGCCGGCATGCTGATGCTGCCGGTGGCGCTGGCCGCCATGGCCACCAAGCGCCTGGTCACCCGCATCATCACCCGCTGGGGCTATCGGCCGGTGCTGGTGGGCAACACGCTGCTGCTGGGCGCGCTGATCGCCGCCTTTGCGCTGATGACGCCCGAGCAGCCGCTGTGGCTGCGCGTGCTGCAGATGGCGGTGTTCGGCGGCGTCAACTCGATGCAGTTCACCGCGATGAACGCGGTGACGCTGAAAGACCTGGAGCCGGCGCGAGCGGCCAGCGGCAACAGCCTGTTCTCGATGGTGCAGATGCTGGGCATGAGCCTGGGCGTGACCTGTGCCGCCGCGCTGCTGCACGCCTTTGCCGACTGGCTGGACACCGGCGCGGGCCTCAGCGCGCTGCCGGCGTTCCGCGCCGCCTTCGTGGTGATCGGGCTGATGACGATGCTGTCGGCCGCCATCTTCTGGCAGCTGGACCGCGGGCTGCCCAGGCGGCCGGTGCCGCCGGAATCGCCGGATCCGGCTTGAGCGCATGCGGTGGGCGGCGGGCGAGCGCCCTCAGCCACCTCGCAAAAATAAAGGGGAGTATCCACCTCCAGCGCTTACAGGTCGGGCGCTAGCGTCCAGCATGCAGGGGAGTATGCAGCCCATTCCGATGTGGGAGCGGCCTTGGCCGCGATGGCGGCGCGTCGATGGCAGAGGCGCCTATCGCGGCCACGGCCGCTCCTACAAAAGACACAGCTGCTCGCGCCCCCCATGGGGCGCCGGCTCATTTCATTCCGAACCCTTGGCCAGCGCCTGCATCAGCGCATCGAACTCGGGCGCGCCGGCGGCCGTGTTGTCGAACATCAGCAGTTCAGGGTACTCGGCCGGATCCAGCGTGAACAGGCGCGTGCGGTAGTCGTCCCAGTGCGCCAGCTTCCACGCATCGTTGGCGTTGCCGCGCGCGGCGATGCGGCGGCGCGCCTCGGCCTCCTGCAGCGTCACCCAGACGATGCGCACCTGCACGTCGTCGGCCACGCCCAGCCATGCGCGGTCGGCCAGCTGGTGGGCCTTGACCTCGCGCGACAGCGGCCCGACCACGATGGTGCTGACGCCCAGGCCCAGGTTCTCGCGCGCGGTCTTCATCAGGCCGTGGTACTCGGGGTTGCGCAGGTGCTGCAGGTAGGGCGGGCTGTCGCGGTCGTTCGGGTCGCCCGTCAGCACGCCCATCACGGCCGAGCTGTAGTCGCCGTACAGCGTGTCCTTGTCGAGCAGGCAGAACGATTCGCCGGTGCACTGCACGTGCGCCTCGGCCATCAGCGCGGCGATGGTGCGGCGCGCCAGCGTGGTCTTGCCGGTGCCGGCGTGGCCGCAGAAGAAGATCAGTCGGGGCATGGCCGCAGCATACCCGCGCTGGCGGCGGTGCTCAGCCGTGCAGCCGCGAACTCTTGGGCAGGTGCGCCATCAGGAACTCCATCTGGTCCGCCAGGATGCGGCGGTTGCGCAGGATGAAGTCTTCCCACAGGCTGGGCACATAGGGCGCGTACAGCAGCGGCATGCGCGCCTGCTCGGGCGTGCGGTCGCGCTTGCGGTGGTTGCAGCCGCGGCAGGCGGTGACCACGTTCATCCAGCCGTTGCGGCCCCTCTGCGCCAGGGGAATGATGTGCTCGCGCGTCAGCTCGGTTTCGTGAAAGTGGCCGCCGCAGTAGGCGCACACATTGCGGTCGCGCGCGAACAGCTTGTCGTTGGTCAGGCCCGGGCGCAGGTCGAACGGGTTGATGCCCGGCACGCCCTTGGTGCCAATGATGCTGTTGACGGTGATGATGGACTGCTCGCCCGTCACGGCGTTGTGCCCGCCGCGGAACGTGGCCACGCGCTGGCCCACCTCCCAGCGCACCTCCTCGGCGGCGTAGTGGATCACCGCCTGCTGCAGCGATATCCAGGATTGCGGCAACCCTTGTGCCGACAGCTTGAGCACCTTCACAAAACGACTCCTCTTGCTGGAAGAAACCATCGTCTGTGGCCGGCGGCGCCAGTGCTGGCCACCCCTAGGCATGGGCAGGCCCATGTCAGCCAGACAATATACTCCGTTTTCATGACGTTTTTGCGTCCGGGCGCTTGACTGGCAAGCGCAACACGCTATCAAAAAAATACCACCCCGACCATGAAGATCTTCCGCGGCCTGCGCCACCCCGGCATCGCGCCCGGCTGCGCGTTGACGATCGGCAATTTCGACGGCGTACACCGCGGCCACCAGGCCATGCTGGCGCTGCTGAACAACGAGGCCGCGCACCGCGGCGTGCCCAGCTGCGTGATGACCTTCGAGCCGCACCCGCGCGACTACTTTGCCGCCGTCACCGGCAAGCCCGACCTGGCGCCGGCGCGCGTCTCCACCTTCCGCGACAAGCTGTGCGAGCTGGCCGCCTGCGGGGTCGACCAGTGCATCGTGCTGCCCTTCAACGCCGCCCTGGCCAGCCAGCCGCCGCAGGCCTTCATCGACGAGGTGCTGGTGCAGGGCCTGGGCGTGCGCTACGTGCTGGTGGGCGACGACTTCCGCTTTGGCGCCAGGCGCGCGGGCGACTACGCCATGCTGGACGCGGCCGGCATCGCCCAGGGCTTCGAGGTGGCGCGCATGCAGTCGTACGAGGTGCACGGGCTGCGCGTGTCGTCCACCGAGGTGCGCGCGGCGCTGGACGAAGGGCGCATGCAAGACGCGGCACGGCTGCTGGGCCGGCCGTATTCGATCAGCGGCCACGTGGTGCACGGCCGCAAGCTGGGCCGCGCGCTGGCTGAAACGGCGCCGGGCAAGGCGGACGGCTTTCGCACCCTCAACCTGCGCTTTTCGCGCCGCGCCCATGCCTGGAAGCCGGCTGCCAGCGGCATCTTCGTGGTCGAGGTGCACGGCCTGGGTGATGCGCCCCTGGCCGGCGTGGCCAACCTGGGCGTGCGCCCATCGCTGGACCCCAACGACGTGAACGGCGGCCGCGTGCTGCTGGAAACGCATGTGCTCGACTGGCCGCCGCACCTCGGCCCCGAGGGGGCCTACGGTAAAATCATCCGCGTGGACCTGCTGCACAAACTGCACGACGAGTTGCGCTATCACAGCCTGGCGGCGCTGACCGAAGGCATCGCGCGCGACTGCGCCGATGCCCGTGCCTGGCTGGCCGGCCGCCCGGCGCGAATTTGAAGGGGCGGCGGACGCCCCTCGCCCTCACCCGTCCGCACCAGCGCCCCACTCCTGTTTTCATAGCTTCTTGCGCTTGCTACGCCTGCGCAAACGGCCGATTTGATTCATATTTTTCGCACGGTTTCACACCATGAGCACCGAGAACAAGACCGACTACAGCAAGACGCTCAACCTGCCCGACACGCCCTTCCCCATGCGCGGCAACCTGCCCCAGCGCGAGCCGGGCTGGGTGCAGCAGTGGGACGAGGGCGGCCTGTACAAGCGCCTGCGCGCCGCCCGCGCCGGGCGCGAGAAATTCATCCTGCACGACGGCCCGCCCTACGCCAACGGCCAGATCCACATCGGCCACGCGATCAACAAGGTGCTGAAGGACATGATCGTCAAGGCGCGCCAGTTGAAGGGCCTGGACGCGCGCTACGTGCCCGGCTGGGACTGCCACGGCCTGCCGATCGAGAACCAGATCGAGAAGCTGTACGGCCGCAACCTGAGCCGCGATGAAATGCAGGCCAAGAGCCGCGCCTTCGCCACCGAGCAGATCGGCCTGCAGATGAAGGACTTCAAGCGCCTGGGCGTGCTGGGCGAATGGGACAACCCCTACAAGACCATGAACAAGCCGAACGAGGCGGGCGAGCTGCGCCTGTTCAAGCGGCTGATCGAAAAGGGCTTCGTCTACCGCGGCCTCAAGCCCGTGTACTGGTGCTTCGACTGCGGCTCGGCGCTGGCCGAGGCCGAGATCGAATACCAGGACAAGCGCAGCCACACGCTGGATGTGGCCTTCGAATCCGCCGAGCCCGAGAAGCTGGCCGCCGCCTTCGGCGTGCCGGCCTTCGACAAGCCCGCATTCGTCGTCATCTGGACCACCACCGCCTGGACGATTCCGGCCAACCAGGCGCTCAACCTGGGCCCGCACATCGAATACGCGCTGGTCGACACTTCGCGCGGCGTGCTGCTGCTGGCCAAGTCGCGCGTGGAGGATGCGCTCAAGCGCTACGGGCTGGAAGGCACCGTCATCGCCACCGCGATGGGCGACCAACTGGGCGGCCTGAACTTCAAGCACCCGCTGTACGACGTGGCCAGCCCCGACGGCAGCTACGGCTACCGCCGCCTCTCGCCGGTGTACCTCGCCGACTACGCCACCGACAGCGACGGCACGGGTATCGTGCACTCGTCGCCTGCCTACGGTGTGGACGACTTCAACTCCTGCGTCGCGCACGGGATGAAGCACAGTGAGATCCTCAACCCCGTGCAGGGCGGCGGCAGCTACGCGGCCGACTTCCCGCTGTTCGGCGGCATGGACATCTGGAAAGCCGCGCCGGTCGTCACCCAGACGCTGGCCGACGCCGGCCGCCTGCTGGCCACCGCCCCGCTGGACCACAGCTACCCGCACTGCTGGCGCCACAAGTCGCCGGTGATCTACCGCGCCGCCTCGCAATGGTTCGTGCGCATGGACGAAGGCGAAGGCGTGTTCACCAAGGACAAGGCCACCGAGACGCTGCGCACCACCGCCCTGCGCGCCATCGAGCAGACCGCCTTCTACCCGCCCGCCGGCAAGGCGCGTCTGCGCGACATGATCGCCAACCGCCCCGACTGGGTCATCAGCCGCCAGCGCGCCTGGGGCGTACCAATCCCGTTCTTCCTGCACAAGGAGACGGACCAGCTGCACCCGCGGACCATGGAGATCATCGACCAGGCCGCCGACATCGTTGAAAAGGGTGGCATCGAAGCCTGGAGCCGCGTGACCACCGAGGAAATCCTCGGCCCCGACGACGCGCCGCACTACAACAAGAGCAACGACATCCTGGAGGTGTGGTTCGACTCCGGCTCCACCTTCTGGCACGTGCTGTGCGGCACGCACCCCGACGAGCACCACGCCAGCGGCCCCGAGGCCGACATGTACCTCGAAGGCCACGACCAGCACCGCGGCTGGTTCCATTCGTCGCTGCTGCTGGCCAGCGCCATCCGTGGCCGCGCGCCCTACCGCAGCCTGCTCACGCACGGCTTCGTGGTCGACGGCCAGGGCCGCAAGATGAGCAAGAGCCTGGGCAACATCGTGGTGCCGCAGGAAGTCAGCAGCAAGCTGGGCGCCGAGATCATCCGCCTGTGGGTGGCCTCGACCGACTACTCGGGCGACCCGAGCATCGACGACAAGATCCTGGCCCGCGTGGTCGACAGCTACCGCCGCATCCGCAACACGCTGCGCTTTCTGCTGGCCAACGTGAGCGACTTCGACCCCGCCAAGGACGCCGTGGCGCCCGAGCAGATGCTGGAGATCGACCGCTGGATGCTCGCGCGCGCCGCCGAGTTCCAGAAGGACGTGATCGCCCACTACGAGGTGTACGAGTTCCACCCCGTGGTCGCCAAGCTGCAGCTGTTCTGCTCCGAAGACCTGGGCGGCTTCTACCTCGACGTACTGAAGGACCGCCTGTACACCACGGCACCGAAGTCGCTGGCACGCCGCAGCGCCCAGACCGCGCTGTGGCAGCTGACGCACGCCATGCTGCGCTGGATGGCGCCTTTCCTCAGCTTCACCGCCGAGGAGGCGTGGAAGGTGTTCGGTGATTCCGAATCGATCTTCCTGGAGGAGTATGCGCAGTTCGCCGAAACCGACGCCGCGCTGCTGGCCAAGTGGGCGCGCATCCGCGACATCCGCGAGGTGGTCAACAAGGACATCGAGGCGCTGCGCGAGAAGGGCGAAGTCGGCTCGTCGCTGCAGGCCAATGTCACGCTCACGGCGCCGCCGGAAGACCATGCGCTGCTGGCCAGCCTGGGCGATGACCTGAAGTTCGTCTTCATCACCTCTGCTATCGAACTGAAAGCTGGCAGCGCCCTGTCCACGGCGGTTACGGCCTCGAAAGCCGTGAAATGCGAACGCTGCTGGCACTACCGCGACGACGTGGGCGCCGACGCCGCGCACCCGACGATCTGCGGCCGCTGCGTGAGCAACCTGCACGGCGCGGGCGAAACCCGCACGGCGGCCTGATCGCCGCTTCGCGCTTATAGTCCATCGTCATTCCGGCGCAAGCCGGAATCCACCAGCTTGTCCACGAACCGCCGCGCTTGAAGGAGCACTGGATTGCGGTTTGCGCCGGAACGACGGTGACTTGAGCACCCTACGGAAAACAAGGAAACGGATCAAACCCCATGTCACGCAGAAAATCCGGTGCGCCCGGTCTGGCACTCTGGCTGGCGCTGGCCGCGCTGGTGGTGGTGCTCGATCAGTTCACCAAGCAACTGATCCTGGGCAATTACCAGCTCGGGGACAGCACGTATGTGACGAGCTTCTTCAACATCGTGCGCGCCCACAACACCGGCGCCGCGTTCTCGTTCCTGGCCGGCGCGGGCGGTTGGCAGCGCTGGTTCTTCGTCGCGCTGGCCGTGGCGGCCTCGCTGTTCATCGTCTGGCTGCTGCGTTCGCACCCGGGGCAGAAGCTGTTCGCTTTCAGCTTGAGCATGATCCTCGGCGGCGCCGTCGGCAACGTCATCGACCGGCTGCTGCACGGCTACGTGGTGGATTTCCTCGACTTCCACTGGTCGTTCTTGAGCCCGATGTTCTACCGGGGGCACTTCCCGGCCTTCAACATCGCCGACGCGGCCATCACGGCCGGAGCCATCGGCCTGATCCTGGACGAAATCCTGCGGGTGCGGCGCGGGCGGTAAAGCTCAGTACCCGCGCAACATGAACTCGATGCAGGCCTCCGCCACGGCCTGCTCGCCGTCGCTCAAGCGGCGTATCGGCGCACGCAGCAGGCGCGTGGGCACGGCCAACACGTTCGGAGTGTCCAGCACATAGAGGTCGCCGCCCACCGTCACGCTGCTTTGCGCGCGCTGCATCACTGGCTGGCCGGGCACGGCAAGCCGCAGCGGAACGCACCAGCGCGTGGCCGTCGTGACCAGATCGCTCTGCACGTCCAGAAACAGGGCATGACTGGCGCGCGGGTTGGGGTTGCGATAGAGGTCGAAGCGGGGCATGGCGGCTCAGCCGACGGCGCGCGCCGCTGCGTCCAGGTATTGCTGTAACTGCTCGGCGGCAGTTCCGTGCCCATCCACCTCGGCGGCATACGCCTCCAGCGCCTCCCGGTTCGCCAGCGCCCAGTCGTTGGCCTGCAGGTAGCCACCCGGTGGTCGCCAATCCGCGCTTGAGCGCGCGGGCGCTGACGCGCGCTTGCCGGCCACGACGCTCATGGGAATCAGTTCCACCCGTTGGTCGGCATGCACCACCATCTCGAACAACTGACCGGCAAAGCGCTTGCCCAGCGATATCTGGCCGCTGGCGCCGACTTCTTTCAACATGATGCACCTCAGAATGCTGACCATGCAATCATGCGGCATGATTCTGGGGCGGGTCAAGGCATGCCGCCTGCGCGACCAAGTGCAGCCAAGCTGCCTTGACAAAGGGTGCAGCGCCCTATTTCTGTCCAAATCAAGACCGCTGCATAACTGGTAGCACTCCTGATGCGCGTCCTTGGCCGATGCGCTCCAATCGCCCCAGGAGGTGATGACCGATGGACAGCTTCTTTCTGATGGGCGCGCGCCCGCTGGTCGAGTTCAGCCCGAGCATGAAGCTGCACGAGTTGCTTGACTGGAGCGCCATTGCTGGGCAGTTGACGGGCCTGTACCAGCGCGAGATCAGCGGCGCCGGTGGTCCCCAGCCCTATTCGCCGCTGGGCATGTTCAAGCTCATGCTGCTGGGTCAGTGGCACGGTCTGTCCGATACCCAACTGGAGCAGGCCCTGCGCGTGCGCCTGGACTTCATGGTCTTCACTGGTTTCGAACCCTCGGCCGGTGAGTTGCCCGATGCCAGCACCATTTGCCGCTTCCGCAACCGCCTGGTCAAGGCCGAACTCGACACGAGGCTGCTGGCGCTCATCAACAGCCAGTTGGAGCAACGAGGCCTGAAGGTGCAAGGCGCGCGCGGGGCCATCATTGATGCCAGCATCATCCCCAGCGCTGCACGCCCGAGGCAGCACGTCGAAGGTGAAGGCGAGCAAGCCAGACTCGTTGACAGCGCCGACAGTGAAGCGCGCTGGGTCAAGAAAGGCAAACACGCCTTCTTCGGCTACCGGGGCCACACGGCAGTCGACAGCGAAGACGGCTACGCCCGGCATGTGCAGGTGCACCCAGCCAACGAAGCCGAGATCAACAAGTTGCCTGAGATCGTCGAGGCACTCTCGCCTGGGATAGAGGCCGTGCTGGCCGACAAGGGTTATGCGAGCAAGGCCAACCGGCAGTGGCTCGCCGAGCGTGGCATCGGTGATCTGATCCAGCACAAGGGCAGCGCGGGCAAGCCGGTGCATGCGCTACTCAAGCAATTCAACAAGCAGATCGGCTCCATCCGCTTCAAGGTGGAGCAGGCCTTCGGCACGATGAAGCGCAGGTTCCACTTGGGCAGGGCGCGCTACTTCGGCACAGCGAAGGTACAGGCGCAGATGTGCTGGGCGGCATTGGGGATGAATCTGCTGAAGGCCCATCGCAAGCTCAAAGCGATGGAGCTTGCTGGGGCAGGTGCGCCCTGAAAGGCGAAACGGGGCGCTGAAACGCCCCCAAGCACAGAAATCCGGGGCAACAAACGCTCGAAAACATCCAAGATGGCGCCGTAGACCAGCATCACGCCTCAATCCGAGCGGTTATGCAATGGTCTTAAATCGCGGGCGCAGCGGCTTGCCAAGGGCGGACCGAAGTATTACCATGAATTTCAACGTAATACCCAGGAACGCCAATGACCACCACCATCACCGTCAAGGGCCAGGTCACGGTGCCCAAGCACATCCGTGACGCGCTCGGTCTGGTGCCGGGCACGCAGGTCGGTTTTGCGCTCAACGACGAAGGCGACGTGGTACTGCGCGCCGCCCAGCGCCAGCGCGGCAAGCCCACGGACCGCTTTGAAGCGGCCCGCGGCAAGGCCGACGTGAAGTGGCGCACGCAGGACCTGATGAAGCTGCTGCGCGCTGACTGATGCTGGTCGACACCAACGTCCTGGTCGATGTGCTGGAGGACGATCCGGAGTGGGCGGACTGGTCAATCGGGCAGTTGCGCACGCAGTCGCGCGTGCACCGGCTGGTCATCAACCCGGTGATCTATGCCGAGTTGTCGCTCACCTTCTCCACCGTCGAGGCGCTGGACGAGGTGCTGGCTGGGATGCAATTGCCCGTGGTCGAGATGCCTCGTCCCGCGCTGTTCCTGGCGGGCAAGGCATTCGCCCAATACCGGCGCCGTGGTGGCACCAAGGGCAATGTGCTGGCCGACTTTTTCATCGGTGCTCATGCCGCTGTCGCCGGCTGGCCGATCCTGACGCGCGACGGCAGCCGATACCAAAGCTACTTCCCCACGGTGAACCTGGTCATGCCCTGACGCTGCCATGGGCCGCGCCGAGATCAGAGCGTGAGGATCGTGCTGCCCGTGGTCTGCCTTGCCTCCAGCGCCCGGTGCGCCGCCTGCACCTCCGCCAGAGGGAAGCGCTGGTCGATGTGGATCTTCACCTTGCCACTGCGCACCACGTCGAACAACTCGTCGGCCATCGCCTGGCAGCGCTCGCGCGTGGCGATGTGCACGAACAGCGTGGCGCGCGTGACGTACAGGCACTTGGGTGCCAGCACGGCGGGCGCGAACGGAGGCACGGGGCCGCTGGCGTTGCCGAAGCTGGCCATCAGGCCGAAGGGGCGCAGGCACTCCAGCGATTTTTCCCAGGTGTCCTTGCCGACCGAGTCGTAGACCACCTTGACGCCCTGGCCGCCAGTGATTTCCTTCACCCGCGCGGCAAAGTCTTCCACTCTGTAATTGATAGCGTGCGCCGCTCCATTGGCGAGCGCCAACTGGCATTTTTCATCCGAACCCGCGGTGGCGATCAGTTGGTAGCCCAGGGCCCTGGCCCATTGGCAGGCGATCAGGCCCACACCACCGGCCGCCGCGTGCCACAGGATGTGGTCGCCCGCCTGCAGGCCTTCCGCCGGCAGCGTCTTGCGCAGCAGGTATTGCGCCGTCAGGCCCTTCAGCATCATGGCGGCGCCGGTCTCGAAAGGGATGTCGTCGGGCAGCTTGCACACGGCCAGTGCGGGCATCACGCGCGCCTCGCTGTAGCTGCCGGGCGGGTTGCTGGCGTAGGCGGCGCGGTCGCCGGCTTTCAGGTGCGTCACGCCCTCGCCCACCGCCTCGACGATGCCGGCGCCCTCCATGCCCAGGTTCAGCGGCATCGGCAGCTGGTACAGGCCGCTGCGCTGGTAGACGTCGATGAAGTTCAGGCCGATGGCGTGGTGGCGGATGCGGATCTGGCCCGGCCCGGGTTCGCCTACGGGCAGGTCGACAAGCTGCATTTCTTCTGCGCCGCCGTGGCGGGCAATCTGGACGGTCAGGGGCATGGCGGGTTCCTCGGGTGAATCGTTGCAGGGCACGATGGTGCCACGAAGGCCACTGCCCCGCGCAAGCCGGACCGCAGCGGAATCGGTTACTATGTATTCAATAGCTGCTTGCGCAGTATGGGCGTGCGCTGAAGGTCGATTTGGCTTATAAACCAGCCCGCGGCGCCAGCCGCCGATCCGCTACAGTCCGCCCTTCATGTCCGCGCGCCTCACGCCCCGCACCGCCGCCCTGCTGACGTTGCCGCCCCTGCTGTGGGCCGGCAACGCCGTGGTCGGGCGGCTGGTGACCGATCTGGTGCCGCCGATCACGCTGAACTTTCTGCGCTGGGTGCTGGCCTTCGCCATTCTGCTGCCGCTGGCCGCCTGGGTGCTGCGCCCGGGCAGCGGGCTGTGGGCGCACTGGCGGCGCTTTGCGCTGCTGGGGCTGCTGGGCGTGGGGCTGTACAACGCGCTGCAGTACCTGGCGCTGCACACCTCGACGGCGCTGAACGTGACGCTGGTCGCCTCCAGCATGCCGCTGTGGATGATGGCGCTGGGGCGGCTGTTCTTCGATGCGCGCATCACGCGGCCGCAGCTGCTGGGCGCGCTGCTGTCGATGGCGGGCGTGGCGGTGGTGCTGGCGCGCGGCAATCTGGCGCAGCTCGCCCAATTGCAGCTGGTGCCGGGCGATCTGTACATGCTGGCGGCCACCATCGCCTGGGCCTGGTATTCGTGGCTGCTGGCGCGCCGGGCCGAGCCCGATGCCATCCGCGCCGACTGGGCGGCTTTCCTTCTGGCACAGATCGTGTTCGGCCTCGGCTGGTCGGGCCTGATGACGGCGGGCGAGTGGGCGCTGACCGACGCGCGCATCCAGTGGGGCTGGCCGCTGGCGGCGGCGCTGCTGTTCGTGGCCGTGGGCCCGGCGGTGCTGGCCTACCGCTGCTGGGGTCTGGGCGTGCAGAGCGCGGGGCCCACGGTGGCGGGCTTCTTCGGCAACCTCACGCCGCTGTTCGCCGCCGTGATGTCGGCGCTGTTCCTGGGCGAGGCGCCGCGCCTGTACCACGCGGCGGCGTTCGCGCTGATCGTGGCGGGCATCGTGGTGTCGGCCAGGCGGTAGCGGCATGAAGACGCCACCACCGCCCTGGCCCCTGCCCCCGCCCACCGGCTGGTGGCGCTGGGCGCCGGGCGTGCACGTGCTGTTCAACTACCAGCGCGACTGGCTGGCCAGCGACATCGTGGCCGGGCTGGTGCTGTCGGCCATCCTGGTGCCGGTGGGCATGGGCTATGCCGAGGCGGCGGGCGTGCCCGCCATCCACGGGCTGTACGCCACCATCATCCCGCTGCTGGTGTATGCGCTGCTGGGGCCCAGCCGCATCATGGTGCTGGGGCCGGATTCGACCCTGGCCGCCGTCATCGCCAGCCTGATCCTGCCGCTGGCCGGCGGCAGCGTGGAGCGCGCCATCGCCCTGGCCGGTGTGCTGGCGCTGATGACCGGCGCCTTCCTGCTGCTGATCGGCTTCGCGCGGCTGGGGGTGATGGCCGATCTGTTCTCCAAACCGATCCGCCTGGGCTTCTTCAACGCCATCGCGCTCACGGTCATCATCAGCCAGTTGCCCAAGCTGATGGGCTTTTCGGCCTCGGTGGGCGGCTCGCTGGAGCGGCTGGTGGCCATGGTGCAGGGTTTTCTGGACGGGCGCGGCAACCCGGTGGCCATGGCCATCGGCATGGGCACGCTGGGGCTGATTCTGGGCATCCGCCAGGCGCGCCCGCAATGGCCGGCGGTGCTGATCGCGGTGGTGGTGGCCACCGGTCTCTCGGCGCTGCTCGATCTGTCGGCCACGGCCGGGCTGGACGTGATCGGCCCGGTGCCGCACGGCCTGCCGGTGCCCACCTGGCCGCTCACGCTGGTCACGCTGTCCGACCTGCGCGTGCTGGCACCGGGCGCGGCCATCATCGCGCTGCTGGTGTTTGCCGATTCCAGCGTGCTGTCGCGCCTGCTGGCCAAGCGCGCCGGCACCCGCGTGCAGCCCGACCAGGAACTGCTGGCGCTGGGCAGCGCCAACCTGGCGGCGGGGCTGATGCAGGGCTTTCCCATCAGCAGCAGCAACTCGCGCACGCCGGTGGCCGCCAGCGCCGGCGCGCAGACGCAACTGGCCAACCTGGTGGGCGCCGGCGTGATCGCGCTGCTGCTGGTGCTGGCGCCGGGCCTGCTCAAGGACATGCCGCAGGCCGCGCTGGGCGCGGTGGTCATCACCGCCTGCATCTCGTTCACCGACTGGCCCGGCATGATGGCCCTGCTGCGGCAGCGGCGGGTGGAGTTCATGCTGGCGGTGAGCAGCTTTCTCGGCGTGGTGTTCTTCGGCGTCATCCAGGGCATCGCCGGCGCCATCGCCCTGTCGCTGCTGGTGATGGTGTGGAACGCCTGGCACCCCTACCACACGGTGCTGGTGCGGGTGGCCGGGCGCAAGGGCTACCACGACTTCTCGCGCCACCCCGAAGGCCGCTTCGTGCCCGGCCTGGTGCTGTTCCGCTGGGACCAGCAGTTGTTCTTCGCCAATGCCGAGCTGTTTCGCGAGGCGCTGCTGCACGCCGTCGAGCAGGCCCCCACGCCCACGCGCCACGTCATCGTGGCCGCCGAGCCGGTGAACGACATCGACGTCACCGCCGCCGACATGCTGGCCGAGCTGGACCACGAGCTGGAGGCGCGCGGCATCGAGCTGCAGTTCGCCGGCCTGCCCGGCCACGTGCGCGATTTGATCATGCGCTACGGCCTCAGCCCGCGCTTCGACGCCGACCACTTCCACCCCACGGTGGGCAACGCCGTCAACGTCTACCGCGGGCGCCACCCCGTGGACTGGAAGGACTGGGACGAGCGCTGACTTCACGGCCAGCGCCTACAGCCCGCCCCCGCACCACGGGCCTACACTGGCACTTTCTCCAACCATCCTTCGAGGAGCCCCCATGCCCGTGAACCTGAGCGAAGAAGAATTGCAACTGCTGGCCGCGCTGCCGCAATCCATCGGCTCGGCCGTGGCCTTTGCCGGGCGCAGCGGCCTGTTCGGCACCGGCAAGGAGATGTTCGCCAGCGGCCAGGCGCTGATGGCCGGCGTGAAGGACTACCCCGGCAACGAGCTGATCCAGGCCATCGTGCCCGACCCCAAGGCCGCCGACAAGAGCGCCGAGCTGGAGCAGGCCCGCAAGACGCGCGACTGGGCCATGGCCCGCATGAAGGCCAAGGGCATCACCTCGGCCGAGAAGCTGACCGCGCAGACACTGGAAGACGCGCGCGAGGCGGCGCAGCTGCTCGACAGCAAGGTCGACGCCACGCAGGCCGCTCAATACCGCGAATGGGCGCTGAGCGTGGCCGAGAAGGTGGCCATGGCCTCGACCGAGGGCGGCTTCCTGGGCTTTGGCGGCACGCGCCTGAGCGACCCGGAGAAGGCGCTGATCGAGCAGATCAAGACCGCGCTGCGCGCCTGACGCGGGCGTGGCCGCCTGCCTGGCACAAGGTCGAACGCCGGCGCCAGGCGTTCATATACTCCCCCTATAACAGGCCGCTAGCGCCCGTCAGTCGGGCGCGAAAGCAGCATACTCCCCTGAAAACTTGTGGTCATGGGTTGGGGCGAATGCCGTGCGTACCACCACGCCCGTGCATCGGCAGCGCGGCCGGTCGGATTTCGCGCCACCCAACGCCGGCCCGCGGGTTACCGGCGGCGCCCCCTCATCTCGTCATCCAGGCGAAGCAAGGTCATGCGCCGCCAGGCGCGTCATGTCAGGGCTTCACCAGCCGATAGTGGTGCGCCACCCGCTTGGCCAGCACGGCCGAGGCCAGGTAGGCGTTGGCCGTGTCCTGCCGGTGCGTGACCAGCGTGATCGGCACGCGCGCGCCCATGATCAGGCCCGAGGCCGTGGCGCCCGCCAGGTACTGCAACTGGCGCCCCAGCATCGAGGCGGTTTCCATGTCCGGCGCCAGCAGCACGTCGGCCTGGCCGGCCACGGGCGACTGCGGGTGCTTGTCGTGCGCCGACTGCGCCGACACGGCGCTGTCGAAGGCCAGCGGCCCGTCGATCAGCCCGCCGGCAATCTGCCCGCGCTCGGCCATCTTGCACAGCGAAGCGGCGTCGATGGACGAGGGCACGCTGGCGTCGATCTCCTCGGCCGCCGACAGCACGGCCACGCGCGGCGTCTCCACGCCCATGATGCGCGCCAGATCCATCGCGTTGCGCGCGATGTCGGCCTTCTCGGCCAACGTGGGCGCGGCGTGCAGCACGGCGTCGGTCAGCAGCAGCGGCTTGGCGTAGGTGGGCACGTCGAAGCGGAACACGTGCGACAGGCGGCGACGCGTGTGCAGCGCGGGCACGGCCTGCACGGCGGCCAGCAGTTCGTCCTTGCGCAGGCTGCCGGCCATCAGCGCCTCCACCTTGCCCTCGGCCGCCAGCACGGCGGCCGTGGCCGCGGCGGCGGCGCTGTGCGGCGCGGCAATCAGCTCGATGCCCTGCAGGTCCAGCCCGGCCAGCTCGGCGGTTTCGCGGATGCGCTCGGGCGGGCCGATCAGCACCGGCTCGATCAGGCCCTCGCGCGCGGCGCGCAGCGCCCCTTCCAGCGCGCCCGCGTGGCACGGGTGCACCACGCCGCAGCGCACCGCGCTCAGACCCTGGCCCTGCGCCAGCAGCGCCTTCAGGCGCGCCTCGGGGTCGAACAGCTGGATGTGCGGCGCATGAATGCGCGGCTGGCGCACCTTCTCGGTGGGCGCCAGCACCTTGGCCACGCCCGACAGCACCTTGTCGCCGTGCTGGTTGGTCACCACGCAGTCCAGCTCCACGCGCTTCTTCTCGGGCTCCTTGGTCAGCACGGTCACGGTGACGGTGAGCGTGTCGCCAATCCGCACCGGGCGCGAAAAGCGCAGCGACTGCTCCATGTAGATGGTGCCCGGCCCCGGCAGCGTGGTGCCCAGCACGGCCGAGATCAGCGCCCCGCCCCACATGCCGTGGGCAATGACGCCGTGGAACATGCTGGCGTCGGCATAGGCCTGGTCCAGGTGCGCCGGGTTGGTGTCGCCCGAGACGGCGGCAAAGGCGCGGATGTCGTCCTGGCTCAGCGTGCGCACCAGGCGCGCCGTCTGGCCGATCTGCAGCTCGTCGAGGGTGACGTTCTCGATCATGTCGGGTTCGTTCAGGGTATCGGTGGGGGAAGAAGACATCAGCAGCACGGCCGGGGGTCGGAAAAAACCTATGGATAACCCTATCATGCCCAAGGCGTGTGGCAGGGTGATGAAACGCCTTGCCGCGCCGGGCGCCGATGCGTGCGAAAGGGCCGATGTGGGGGATTTGGTGGGGCCGGCCCTCACCCCCGCCCTCTCCCGCAAGCGGGAGAGGGAGCCCATGCCCCGACCGTGGCCGGCCGGCCAGCGAAAACTCCCTCGCCCCTCTGGGGAGAGGGCTGGGGTGAGGGGCCGCGGCGCGGGCGGGTGGAACGGCCGGCCCCCAACCCCAGTCCTCCCCCAGCGGGGGAGGAAGCCCATGCCCTCAACGGCAACCAGCCGCGGGCACCGGCTCCCCCTCAATACGTCCCCGGATACGCCCCCCCATCCGGCAGGATGTTCTGCCCCGTCAGGTAGCCCGCCTGCTGGCTGCACAGAAACGCGCAGATGGCGCCGAACTCATCCGGCGTGCCGAAGCGCCCGGCCGGAATCTGCGCCTGCTGCGCCGCGCGGATGTCGTCGATCGACTTGCCCGTCTTCTGCGCCGCGCCGGCCATCGTGCCCTTCAGCCGGTCGGTGTCGAACTTGCCCGGCAGCAGGTTGTTGATCGTCACGCCCTTGGCCGCGATCTCGGGGTTGCGCGCCAGCCCGGCCACGAAGCCCGTCAGCCCCGAGCGCGCCCCGTTCGACAGCCCCAGGATGTCGATCGGCGCCTTCACCGCGCTCGACGTGATGTTGACGATGCGCCCGAAGCCGCGCGCCAGCATGCCGTCGATGGTGGCCTTGATCAGCTCAATGGGGGTGAGCATGTTGGCGTCGATGGCCTTGATCCACGCGTCGCGGTCCCAGTCGCGGAACGCGCCCGGCGGCGGGCCGCCCGCGTTGGTCACCACGATTTCGAAATCCGCGCGCTGCGCGAACACCGCCGCGCGCCCCTCGGGCGTGGTGATGTCCACGGCGACCGGGATCACCTCGGCCTTGCCATTCAATTCGGCCCGCAGCGCGGCGGCAGCGGCATCCAGCGCCTCCTGGCCACGCGCCACCATCACCACGTTCACGCCCTCGCGCGCCAGCGCCTGCGCGCAGCCCAGGCCCAGCCCCTTGCTGGCGCCGCCGACCAGCGCCCATTTGCCTGCGATACCCAAGTCCATCAGATTTGCTCCTTGCTTGAAAACCTTGAATTTATCCGAGCCGCACAGAGCGCTGCGCTGGTGGTCGCACCGTTGATCTGCCGAGTCAGACCAGCCAGAAACTCAGTAACAGTGCCAGGCCAATGGCGACCAAACCAAGCATCACGATCAACAGCGCACGCCCGAAAAAATCTGGGTCGTAGTCAGGACTGTCGGGGTTACCAAAGTCGTACCTGCGCCCACGAATCAGTGATCGCATTCTTTTGCCAGCGGGCTGAGTCGTATCGGTGTGTTTGAAATACCGGTAGAACATATATCCCCACCAGGCAAGCACCCCCCAAAAGAGCCACTCAAAGTCCAGGTGAGTTACAAACTTCATCAGAACCCCCTTATCACCGCCCTGCCCGGCCGAACAGGAAGATGCCCGCCACCACCAGCGCGGTGCCGGCGGCCAGCCAGGGGGTGAAGGGCTCGCCCAGCAGCACGATGCCCATGGCGATGGTGGAGAGCGGGCCGATCATGCCGACCTGCGCGGCCAGCGTGGGGCCGATGCGCTCCACGGCCATCATCACCAGCAGCACCGGCACGGCGGTGCACAGCGTGGCGTTGAGGATGGACAGCCAGATGACCTGCGGCGCCACCTGGGCGGCCGCCAGCGGCTTGACCAGCACGAACTGCGCGATGCAGCACACGCAGGCAAAGGCCGTGGCCAGGCCCACCAGACGCAGCGAGCCGAGGCGTTGCACGAATTCGCCGCTGTAGAACAGGTACAGCGCGTAGGTGAAGGTGGAGATGAACACCAGCAGCGCGCCCCAGGCGGTGGCGCCGGTGGGGGCCACGCGCAGTTCCAGCCCGAAGACAAGCAGCGCGCCCGCATAGCTGACAGCCGTGGCCAGCAGGTGCCCGCGCGTGATGCGCCGCCCGCGCAGCGCCCAGCCGAGCAGCAGCACCAGCGTGGGGCCGAGGTACAGGATGAGCCGCTCAAGACTCGCGGTGATGTATTGCAGGCCCGCGAAGTCGAGCATGCTGGACAGGTAGTAGCCGATGAAGCCCAGGCCCAGCACGCCGGCCCAGTCGCGCCGCGCGAGCGGCGGCTTGCCGCGCCCGGCCCGCCACGCCATGACGACGAAGAACGGCAGCGCGAACAGCATGCGGTACATGATGAGCGTGACCGCATCCACGCCGTAGCGGTAGGCCAACTTGACGATGATGGCCTTGCCGCTGAAGGCGATGGCGCCCAGGGCGGCGAACAGGAGGCCGGTCGCTCTGCTATTCATAGCTGTTTGCGCTTGGTCCGCGGGCGCTGAGGGCTGATTTGGCTTGGAATTCAAGATGCGGGGTTGCTGAGGTGGCCGAGGTCACAAGTTGTGGAAGCGGGCTGGCCCGCGATGGCAGCGGCAGTGGTGGGCATCACGTTCATCGCGGGCAAGCCCGCTCCCACAGTGTGGGGAAGACGGCACGCGTGGGCCGCTGCCTGAAACGCGTGGCCCATCAAGCGCTGCGTGCCTGAAACCCATGCCGCACACGATGCGTGCACGCCTCAAAACCCCGCCACCAGGCCGTCGCGCCGGCTGTCGCTGGCGCCGATGTAGCCCTCGGTCTTCGGATCGCCCAGGCGCCAGATGAACTGGCCGGCGCCGAAGTCCTGGTAGCTGTCGGCCAGGGCTTCGATGCGGTGGCCGCGGTCTTTCAGGCCCTGCACGACGGCAGGGTCGGCGCTGGCCTCGACGTTGAGGGTGCCATCCGGGTTGGCGCGCCAGCGCGGGGCGTCGCACGCGGCCTGCGGGTTCTGGCCGTGGTCGAGCATGCGCACCAGCGTCTGCACGTGGCCCTGCGGCTGCATGTGCGCGCCCATCACGCCGAAGCTCATCACCGGCTGGCCATCCTGGCTGAGGAAGGCCGGAATGATGGTGTGGAAGGGCCGCTTGCCCGGCGCCACGACGTTGGGGCTGTCGCCCTGCAGGCTGAAGCCGTGGCCGCGGTTCTGCAGGCTGATGCCGAACCCGGGCTCGACACAGCCCGAGCCGAAGCCGAGATAGTTGCTCTGGATGAAGCTGACCATCATGCCGCTCTCGTCGGCCGCGGTGAGGTAGATGGTGCCGCCCTGGCGCGGCAGGCCGGGGCCGAAGTCCTGTGCCTTGTTGATGCGGATGAGTCTGGCACGGCTTTTGAGGTACGACTCGTCGAGCATTTGCGCGGGGGTCACCGCCATCCACGAGGGCTCGGCCACGTGGCGGTACACGTCGGCAAAGGCCAGCTTCATGGCCTCGATCTGCACGTGCTTGGCGCTGACGCTGTGCGCGCCCAGCGCGCCGAGGTCGAAGTGGCCCAGGATGCCCAGCGCCATCAGCGCGGCAATGCCCTGGCCGCTGGGGCCGATCTCGTGCAGGGTGTAGCCGCGGTAGCCGACGCTGAGCGGCTCGACCCATTCGGGCTGGTAGCGCTCGAAGTCGCTGGCCTCGATGACGCCGCCCTGCGCGGCGGCAAAGCGCTGGATGGCGTGCGCGATCTCGCCGCCGTAGAAGGCCACGCCGCGCGAGGCCGCGATGCGCCGCAGCGCCTGCGCCGCCGCCGGAAAGCGGAACAGCTCGCCCACCTGCGGCGCGCGGCCCCAGGGCATGAAGGCGTCGGCAAAGCCGGGCTGCGACTGCAACTCGGGCACGGCGGCGGCCCACTTCTGGCACACCACAGGGGGCACCAGGTAGCCGCGCTCGGCGATCTCGATGGCCGGCGCCAGCACGTCGGCCAGCGGCAGGCGGCCGAAGCGTTTGTTGAGCTGCACCCAGGCCGCCACGGCGCCGGGCACGGTGACGCTGTCGATGCCGCGCTTGGGCGGCGCGCTGGCATCGTCGCCGTATTTGCGGCGGAAGTAGTCCACGCTCCACTTGGCGGGCGCGCGGCCGGCGGCGTTCAGGCCGTGCAGCTGCTGGCCGTCCCACAGGATGCAGAAGGCGTCGCTGCCCAGGCCGTTGCTGACGGGCTCGCAGATGGTCATGGCGGCGGCGCTGGCCACGGCGGCATCGACCGCGTTGCCACCCTGCTGCAGCATGCGCAGCCCCGCCTGCGCCGCCAGCGGGTGCGAGGTGGCGACCATGTTGCGCGCGAACACGGGGTGGCGGGTGGTGGCGTAGGGGTTGTCGTAGCTGAAGGTCATGGCGAATATCGTCTGGGGCCGCACCGCGGCATGGACCAGGGTTCTACAAAAAACATAGCTGACTGCGCTTGATTTACCTGTATTTCAAGACGTTTTTTCTTGAAATCCTTGCTGGGTGGGCGCAAGGCACTATCAAATTCATACTTTCCCGATGCGATGACGAAATGACCTCGCTGCGCTTCGATGACGGCGGCTGCGCCGCCATGACGCCAGCCAAGGGCGAGGCACTGCGCGCATCACTGATGTCATTTCGTCATTTCGTCATCACGCCGCGCAGCGGCGAAGTCATGGCGTCGTCCATCAACAGCCGCCGTCTGGAACGCGAAACGGTATCAGGCATCGGGCCCGCGCCCCATCACGCGGTGGTGCAGCTGGCGCAGCGACCACCACACCAGCGCCACCACCAGCGGCACGGCCACGGCGATGCTGGCCTCGGCGCTGAAAGGCCAGCCCAGCGACTGCGCGCCCTTGAACAGGTAGCCCAGCAGCCCCAGCACGTAGTACGAGATGGCCGCCACCGACAGCCCCTCCACAGTGGATTGCAGCTTGAGCTGCAGCTCCTGCCGCCGGTTCATGCCGGCCAGCAGTTCGCGGTTGCTTTGCTGCTGCTCGACCTCGACACGCGTGCGCAGCAGGCTGCTGGTGCGTTCGATGCGCTGCGACAGCGCGGCCTGGCGCCGGTCGGCCGAGCGGCAGGTGTGCATGGCCGGCAGCAGGCGGCGCTGCATGAAGTCGTGCAGCGACTGCATGCCTTCGATGCGCGTCTCGGCAATGTCGGCCAGGCGCTGTTCGACCAGGCTGAAGTACGCCGCGCTGGCCGAAAAGCGCGTGTGCGTGGCGGCGTAGCGGCTTTCCAGCGCGGCGGCCAGGCGCGTCAGGCGGTCCAGCAGGGCGGCTTCGTCGGCCTTGGCGGCGCCCTGCACCTGCTCGGCCAGGGCGGCCAGTTCGGCCTCACCATCGGCCAGCCAGGCGCCGGTCTCGCGCGCCGCCGGCAGGCCCATCAGGGCGGCCATGCGGTAGGTCTCGATGTCGAGCAGGCGCTGCACCAGCCGCCCCAGGCGGCGCGGCGAGACCTGGCCGGGCGCCGTGTCGCCCACCAGCACCAGCATGCGGATGCTGCCGTCGGCCTGCAACTGCATGTCGGTGTGCAGGTCGGAGCTGCCGCTGATGACGGTGGAGCCGGTCACGCTGCCGGCATCGAACAGGCGGCGCACGGTGGCCGCACCATCGACGGCATCGCGCGGCACGGCCCACAGCTGCAGCTGCGTCAGGCACTGGCCCGGCAGCGCGCGGCGCCACGCGGGTGGCGCGGCCACGTCGGCGGCCTGCGGCTCGCCCTGGCCCAGCGCCAGCACCTCGTCGGCGGGCATCTCGCGCAGGAAGGTCCAGGAGACGAATTCGGTGTGCAGCTCCCAGCGCAGGTCGAACCCCGGCAGGTGGGCGCGGAAGTAGTTGGCGCCTTCGGGCGGCCCCTCGACGCCGGCGCCGGCCAGCAGATCGCGCAGGTGGGCGCGGCTGGCGGCGCGCGCGGCGGCGTCGGCCCACATCACGTGGTGGGCGATGGCCAGCGGCGCGTGCAGGGCCTCGGGCGGGCGGGCGTGCACTTCGCCGTGCAGGGCAGCGCGCAAGGGGTGGGAATCGGTCATGTTGGGGAAGAAGGAACTGCAAAGGACGCGCGAAGCGCCTTATTGTGGCCCACGCCCCTGGCGCCGGGCCCAGCAAAAACGGCGCCCGCAGGCGCCGTTTTGCTCGAAAAAGGCCGGCGTTGGCCGTCAGTCCTCGACGAAGGCCTCTTCGCGGCTCTTCTTGACCGCCGGCATCAGCACGATGATCAGCAGCGCCGCCGCCATGGCCAGCAGCGTGGCCGACAGCGGGCGCGTGACCAGCACGCTCCAGTCGCCGCGCGACAGCAGCAGCGCGCGGCGCAGGTTCTCCTCCATCATTGGGCCCAGGATGAAACCCAGCAGCAGAGGCGCCGGCTCCATGCCCAGCTTGATGAAGACGTAGCCGATGATGCCGAACCAGCCCACCATCCACACGTCCCAGGTGTTGTTGTTGGTCGAGTACACCCCGATGGCGCAGAACAGCACGATGGCCGGGAACAGCCAGCGGTAGGGCACCGTCAGCAGCTTGATCCACAGGCCGATCAGCGGCAGGTTCAGGATGATCAGCATCAGGTTGCCGATCCACATCGAGGCGATCAGGCCCCAGAACAGCTCGGGGTTGCTGGTCATCACCTGCGGGCCGGGCTGGATGTTGTGGATGGTCATGGCGCCCACCATCAGCGCCATCACGGCGTTGGGCGGAATGCCCAGCGTGAGCAGCGGGATGAACGAGGTCTGCGAGCCGGCGTTGTTGGCCGATTCGGGCGCCGCCACGCCGCGGATGTTGCCCTTGCCGAACGGCACTTCGCCGGGCTTGAGCTTGGTCTTCTTCTCGATGGTGTACGAGGCGAAGGCCGACAACATGGCGCCACCGCCGGGCAGGATGCCCAGGGCCGAGCCGATCAGGGTGCCGCGCAGGATGGCGGGCGTCATCAGCTTCCAGTCTTCCTTGCTGGGGTAGATGTGCTCGACCTTGCCGGTGAAGACTTCGCGCTTTTCGGACGGGTGCGACAGGTTGGCGATGATCTCGCCGTAGCCGAACACGCCCATGGCGATGACGATGAAGCCGATGCCGTCGGTCAGCTCGGGAATGTCGAAGCTGTAGCGCGCCACGCCGGAGTTGACGTCGGTGCCCACCATGCCCAGCAGCAGGCCGAGCACGATCATGCCGATGGCCTTGACCAGCGAGCCCGAGGCCAGCACCACGGCGCCGATCAGGCCCAGCACCATGAGCGAGAAGTATTCGGCCGGGCCGAACTTGAAGGCCACCTCGGTCAGCGGCACGGCAAAGCCGGCCAGCACCAGCGTGCCGAAGCAGCCGGCGATGAACGAGCCGATGCCCGCCGATGCCAGCGCCGGGCCGGCGCGGCCCTTGCGCGCCATCTGGTAGCCGTCGATCACCGTCACCACCGACGACGATTCACCCGGCAGGTTGACCAGGATGGCGGTGGTGGAGCCGCCGTACTGCGCGCCGTAGTAGATGCCGGCCAGCATGATGAGCGCGGCCACCGGCGGCAGCGCGTAGGTGGCCGGCAGCAGCATGGCGATGGTGGCCACCGGGCCCACGCCGGGCAGCACGCCGATCAGCGTGCCCAGCAGGCAGCCGATGAAGGCGTAGATCAGGTTCTGCATCGTGAAGGCGACGCCGAACCCCAGTGAGAGATGTTCAATCAGTTCCATGGTGTGCGTCTCCCACTCAACCAGAAATGAAGCTGGGCCAGACCTGGAATTGCAGGTTCAGACCCCAGACGAAAGCGGCCCAGCTGCCGACGGCCAGCAGGATGGCCAGGATCAGCACCTCGATGAACTTGAACTCGTCGCCGGCCAGCGCGGCCACGAAGGTCAGCACGACGATGGCGATGATCAGCCCCATGGCCGGGATGCCCAGCAGCGGCCAGCCGCCCAGCAGGATGCCGAACAGGAAGTTGGCCGCGATGATGAAGGCCAGCGGCTTCCAGGCCCAGCGGCCGATCGGGTCGCCGTCGGGTGTCTCCACCACCAGCGCGCGGGCCATCACGATGCCGCCGATGATGGCCAGGATGACACCCAGCAGCAGCGGGAAGTAGCCGGGGCCCATGCGGGCGCCGTCACCGATGTTGTATGTCGTCGCCCCCCAGGCGAATGCGATGCCGATCACCATGTACAGCAACCCGGCGAAGAAGTCCTTCTGACTCTTGATGCGCACGCGTCATCTCCTCAGTTCGATGAATCAGCGCGCATTGTCACCACCGGACACGGGTCGAATCATGTGGATTACACCTACTTTGCACAGGGATTACCCGCGGGAAAAAGCTGTCGCCTCGGGCACAGTGCGGCGCCTGGTTTTCGGCTAGCGGCACGCGCTCAGCGGCCTTGATAAGCTACGCTTTCAGTAGCTGCTGGCGCCCTGTCCACGGCGCCAACGGGCCCTTCGGCCTGAAATCGCAGCGCGCTATTCCAGCGGCGGCGTGGCGGCGATGACCTCTTCCAGCGTGGTCAGCCCATCGGCCGCGCGCATGGCGCCGGCCAGGCGCAGCGGCCGCATGCCGTCGGCAATGGCCTGCTTGCGCAGCGGCGACGGCCCCACGTCGTGCTGGATGACGCCCTTGAACGCCTCCGACACCGTGAGCAGCTCGTAGATGCCCATGCGGCCGCGAAAGCCGGTCATGCGGCAATCCACGCAGCCCACCGGCTTGTAGGGGCGGTAGTTGCCACTGTTGATCTTCCAGGGCTTGATGGCCTCGGCCAGCAGCTCGGTGGTGCCGCGCTCGTCGGGCTGCTTGCAGGCCGGGCACAGCGTGCGCACCAGGCGCTGCGCCAGCACGCCCAGGATGGTGGCATTGAGCAGGTAGGCCGGCACGCCCAGTTCCATCAGGCGCGTCAGCGCGCTGGGCGCGTCGTTGGTGTGCAGGGTGCTGAAGACGAGGTGACCGGTCAGCGCGGCCTGCACCGCCATCTCGGCGGTTTCCAGGTCGCGGATCTCGCCGATCATGATGATGTCCGGGTCTTGCCGCATCAGCGCGCGCACGCCCTCGGCAAAGCTGAATTCGAGCTGCGGCTGCACCTGCGTCTGGTTCAGCGCCGGGTCGATGCGCTCGATCGGGTCCTCGATGGTGCTGACGTTGACCTCTTCCGTGGCCACACGGCGCAGGGTGGAATACAGCGTCGTCGTCTTGCCCGAGCCCGTGGGCCCGGTGACCAGGATGATGCCGTGCGGGCGCTGCACCAGCTGCTCCCAGCGCGCCGCGTCGTGAGGCGAGAAGCCCAGCGCCGCCAGGTCCTTCACCGCCGTGTCGGGGTCGAAGATGCGCATCACCAGCTTCTCGCCGAAGGCCGTGGGCAGCGTCGAGAGGCGCATCTCGATCTCGTCGCCGCCGGGGTTGCGCGTCTTGATGCGGCCGTCCTGCGGGCGGCGTTTTTCCACCACGTCCATGCGGCCCAGCAGCTTGACGCGCGCGGTGATGGCGTTCATCACGCCCGGCGGCACCTGGTACACCGGGTGCAGCACGCCGTCGATGCGAAAGCGGATCACGCCCTGGTCGCGCCGCGGCTCCAGGTGGATGTCGCTGGCGCGCTGGTCGAAGGCGTACTGCCACAGCCAGTCGACCACCTGGATCACGCCCTGGTCGTTGGCGTCGAGCTGCTTGCCGCTCTTGCCCAGTTCCACCAGCTGCTCGAAGCTGGTGGTGCCGGCGCCGCTGCCGCTCTTGATGGCCGCGCGCACCGACCTGGCGAGGGCGAAGAACTCGCCCGTGTAGCGCTTGATCTCGGCCGGGTTGGCCACCACGCGGCGCACCGTGCGGCGCGACTGGCGCTCCACCTCGGCCACCCAGTCGTCGATGAAGGGCTCGCTGGTGGCGACCACCACCTCGGCCGCGGTGACCTGCACCGGCAGCACCTTGTGGCGCTCGGCATAGCTGGCGCTCATGGTGTCGGAGACCTTGCCGGCATCCACCTTCAGCGGGTCGATGCGCAGGTACTCCAGCCCGGCGCGGCGCGCCAGGTGCTGCGTCAGCTCTTCCACGTCCATCGGCGCGCCGTCGCTGGCGCGCGCCACGCCCACGGCGGCCAGGCGCACCAGCGCGGGCTGCGCGCTTTCGGCCTGCGAGCAGCGGGCGATGGTGCGCTCGGCCTCGGCGGGGGTGATCACGCCATCGTCACGCAGCCATTCGACCAGGTGCCGCCAGTGCACGGGGCCGACGTAGGGAACGACCGTGGCGAGCGGCGCGGGGCGGGTGGAGCGCTTCATTTTTCGAGTGCCTTGAAAACCTTGAGCCACTTGGTGGCCGGCAGATCCCAGCGCGCCTCGATGGCTTCGGCGCGCAGCTGCAGCACGTCGCGCTTGGGGCGGCTGGGCGTGCGCTGCGCCAGCACCACGGTGTTGCCCTCGCGCGTGGGCTTGAACTGCCACACGGCGCGGGGGCCGAAGGCGCTGGCAATGCTTTCCAGGCTGCGCTCGAAGCTGGCGGTGCGGCCGAACAGGTTCACCGTCATGCAGCCCTCGTCGGTCAGCAGGTGGCGGCAGTCGGCGTAGAAGTCGGGGCTGTCGAGCACCGGCGCGGCGGCCTGCGCGTCGTACAGGTCGACCTGCAGCGCGTCCACCGTGCCCAGCCATTCGGCCTGGCGGATTTCGCGCGCAGCGTCGGCAATGACCACGCGCAGGCGCTCGTCCTCGGGCGGCAGGCGCATCCAGGCGCGGCACACGTCGGCCACGCGCGGGTTGATCTCGACCGCGGTGCAGGTCATGCGCAGTTTCTTGTAGCAGAACTTGGTGAGCGCCGCCGCGCCCAGGCCCAACTGCATGGCGTGGCGGCCGGCCACGTTTTCAGGCGGCACGAACAGCAGCCAGGCCATCATGCGCTGCACGTATTCCAGGTCGATGTCGAACGGCGCATTGATGCGCATGCTGCCCTGCACCCATTCGGTGCCCAGGTGCAGGTAGCGGATGCCGTCGGCTTCGGAAAGATTGACCTCGGACGAGGCCAGCGAATCGCGTTTCACAGTGCGGGGATTATCGCCAGTGCGTCCGCGCCCTGATGACTTGGCCGCGCTCGATGGCCGCGGCGTCAGCGCCGGCCATCGAGCGCCAGCCCGGACAGCAGAAAAATGGGGGGGGACCTTGCAAATTTTTCTGACCATGAAAACCGGGTCTACCGCCCGAATGACGGGCGCCAGCAGCTCTCATTTTGAAGATTCAAAATGGTGCCAAATGGCTATCGCTTGTTTTTGGCGCCCCCCAACGCCAGCGCATGCCGGCAGCCGTCGCCATCAACCCTCCAGAATCGTCGCCGCCAGCCGCTCGGCGCACGCCTGCGCCTGGGCGGCGTCCTGCGCCTCGACCATCACGCGCACCAGCGGCTCGGTGCCGCTGGCGCGGATCAGCACGCGGCCGGTGCCGGCCAGTTCAGCCTCGACGGCGCGGGTTTCGTCCTGCAGCCGCGCGTTCTGCTGCCAGTCCTGCCCGGGCTGCAGGCGCACGTTGATGAGCGTCTGCGGGAACAGCTGCACGCCGGCCAACTGCTCGGCCACGGTGCGCCCGCTGGCGGCGCAGGCGCGCAGCACCTGCAGCGCCGACACCAGGCCGTCGCCCGTGCTGTGGCGGTCCAGCATCAGCAGGTGGCCCGAGCCCTCGCCGCCCAGGATCCAGCCGCGCCGGTGCAGCTCTTCCAGCACGTAGCGGTCGCCCACCTTGGCGCGCACGAACTCGTAGCCCAGGCGCTGAATGCCCAGTTCCACCGCCAGGTTGGTCATCAGCGTGCCGACCACGCCGCCCAGCTCGGTGCCGCGCGGCTTGCCCTTGGCCTGGCGGTGCGCCAGCCGGTCGGCGGCCAGCACGTACAGCAGTTCGTCGCCGTTGAACAGGCGGCCGCTGGCATCCACCATCTGCAGGCGGTCGGCGTCTCCATCGAGCGCGATGCCATAGTCGGCGCCCCGCGCGATGACCTCGCGCACCAGCGCCTCGGGGTGGGTGGCGCCCACGCCGTCGTTGATGTTCAGGCCGTCGGGCGCGCAACCGATGGCCACCACCTCGGCGCCCAGCTCGTGGAACACCTGCGGCGCGATCTGGTAGGCAGCGCCGTGGGCGGCGTCCACCACGATCTTCATGCCGCGCAGGCGCAGGTGGCTGCTGAAGGTGCCCTTGCAGAACTCGATGTAGCGGCCGGCCGCGTCATCGAGCCGGCGCGCGCGGCCCAGGTGGGCCGAGTCGGCCCATTGCGGCGGCTCGGCCAGCGCGGCCTCCACCTGCTGCTCCCATTCGTCCGGCAGCTTGGTGCCCTGGGCGCTGAAGAACTTGATGCCGTTGTCGGGATAGGCGTTGTGGCTGGCGCTGATGACCGCGCCCAGGCTGGCGCGCTGCGCCCGCGTGAGGTAGGCGACGGCGGGGGTTGGCACCGGGCCCAGCAGCACCACGCTGGCGCCGGCGGAGTTCAGGCCCGACTCCAGCGCGCTCTCCAGCATGTAGCCCGAGATGCGGGTGTCCTTGCCGATCAGCACCAGCGGGTTCGGCTCGTGCCGCTTGAGCACGCGGCCCACGGCATGGCCCAGGCGCAGCACCAGGTCGGGCGTGATGGGGTGCTGCCCCACGGTGCCGCGGATGCCGTCGGTGCCAAACAGTTTTCGACTCATGGGCCTGCCCTCCCTGCGCTGGAAGCTATGGTTTTGGTAGTTCAGGCCGGATTATCGGCGCGAATGAAAAAACCCCGCGCGGGTGCGCGGGGCCACAGGGCAGAGCAAGCGCCGCGGCGCCCCACAGGCGCCGCGTGGTCGCTCACTTCTTGGCGTTGGCCAGCAGGAAATCCAGCACCGTCTTCTGCTGCGCATCGTCCAGGCCGGCACGCTGGAACATGCTGGGCGTGATGCCGAGCCACTGCTTCTCGGTGAACTGGCCCGGATCGCGCGGGCCGTGGCACACGGTGCAGCGCTGGTAGTAGATCTTCTCGGCCGGCGAGAGCGAGGCCATCGATTTCTCGCGCAGCGCGGCGCCGCGGTCGAAGCCGTAGAACTTCTCGTCGAACTTGACGTCGCTCTTGACGATCTTCGGCGGATCGAAGGCCTTGGTGCCACCCGGATCGGCGTCGGTGCACTTGCGGATCGAGGCGATGCAGGTGTTGGCTGTCGTCGCCTGCGTCAACCCGCTGGAGCGCCGGCTGCTGGTCAGGAAGTTGATCAGGCCGTTGTTGCAGCGCCCCTTGCTGTCGAGTTGCGGCCAGGCGCCCTCCTGCAGGCTCACCACGCCGGGCATGATGTGCTTGGACACGCGGGCACCCACCACCACCGCGCCGCGGTCGTTGTACAGCTCCACCAGGTCGCCATCCTGGATGCCGTTGGCCTTGGCGTCTTCTTCGCTCAGCACCAGGGGCTCGCGCGTCTGCACCGTGTAGCGCTTGCGCAGGCGTGCCGAGTTGTTCATCTGCGAATGCAGGCGCCAGTAGGGGTGCGGGCTGACCACGTGCACCTGGCCCTTGCGCGCGTTGCCCAGCCACTCGCCCGGCTCCAGCCACTTGGGCATGGGCGGCATGTCGGGGATGTTCATCTTGTCGATGGTCGACGAGTACATCTCGATCTTGCCGCTGGTGGTGTGCAGCGGGTTCTGCGCCGGGTCGGCGCGGAAGTCGCCATGGCGCACCCACTTGCGCGCCTCGGGCGGCACGGGGATGCGGGCCATGCCCTCTTTCCAGAACTTCTCGAACGGCGTGTCCTTGGCCGCGCTGCTGGCGTTGTAGGCGGCCTTGACGTAGTCCATGGGCGTCAGGCCTTCGGTGAAGGCGTATTCGATGCCCAGCAGCGCCGACAGGCGGCGGAAGATTTCGTAGTCGTCCAGCGCATCGCCCTGGGGCGCCACGATCTGCTTCATGGCGTACACCTTGTCGATGCTGTAGGTGCCGGCCGAGGAGATGTCGTTGCGCTCCACCGTGGTGGTGGCGGCCAGCACGATGTCGGCCCAGCGGGCCGAGCCGTTCCACCAGGGTTCGTGGCAGATGATGGTGTCGACATCCTGGATGGCGCGCGCCAGTTCGTTCAGATCCTGCTGGTGCGAGAACGCGTTGTTGCCGGCGTTGTAGATCAGCTTGACCTTGGGGTAGGTGTATTTGCTGCCGTTGTAGGTGAACTCCTTGCCGGGGTTCAGCAGCATCTCGCTGATGCGCGAGGCGGGGCAGATTTTCTTGACCGGGTTGCGGCCCTGTGACAGGCCGGTGGGCGCCGTGCCGCCCGACTGCGCGGTGCCGCCACCGCCGTAGTGCCACGAGAAGCCGACGCCCTGCCCCGGCAGACCGATGTTGCCCAGCACGCAGCAGAAGTTGACGATGGCCCAGTAGGGCATCTCGCCATGGTGCGCGCGCTGGATGGCCCACGAAGCCGCCAGTTGCGTGCGCTTGGAGGCCATCAGCTCGGCCAGCTCGCGGATCTTCGCGGCCGGGATGCCGGTGATCCTGGCCGCCCACTCGGGCGTCTTGGCGGGCGTGCCGTCCTTGTCCTTGCCTTCCAGGTAGGCGCGGAACTTGTCGAAGCCGACGGTGTACTTGTCGATGAAGGCCTGGTTGTGCTTTTTCTGGCTGATGAGGTGGTAACTCATGGCCAGGAACAGGGCGGTGTCGGTGTTGGGGATGATCTTCACCCACTCCGAACCCATCTTCTCGTCGGTGGTGGTGACCTGCGGGTTGATGGAGATGAACTTGACGCCCGCCTTCTTGATGGCGTCCCAGCCGCTGTACATCTCGTGGTCGCACACGGTGTATTCGACGCGGTTGTTCTTGTCCGGGTCGCAGCCCACGAACACCACCAGTTCGGTGTTGTCGCGCAGGGTTTCCCAGGCGCTCTGGGCCGAATAGACCTCCATGTCACCAATCACCATTGGCAGCACCACCTGGCCGGCGCCGGCCGAGTAGTCCCCAGTGGTAATCGACGAGCCGCCCAGCAGGTTGAAGAAGCGGCCTTGCAGCACATTGGGGCGGAAGATGCCGGCGTGCGACCAGCCACCGTAGCTGGAACTGAAGCAGCCTTCGTTGCCATGCTTCTCGATGGTGTCGAGGATGGCCTTGGCGGTCAGGCCGAGGGCGGTGTCCCAGCTCACCTGGACCCATTCGTCCTTGCCGCGCAGTTCGGGCTTGCTGCTGCCCTGGTAACCGTTCTGCACCCAGTCCAGGTAGCCCTTGCGCACCATGGGGCCGGCCACGCGGGTCTTGTCGTAGGTGCGGTCCAGCACGCCCTCGGTGAGGATGGGCGTGGGCATCCTGTCGGTGGCGTGCGGCTCGACCTTGACGATCCTGCCCTTCTGCACCGTGGCGATCATCGGTCCGTAGTGCGTGGCATGGGGTACCTTGCCGCTGAAGCTCTTCAGCGCGGCCAACTGCGCTGCGGCATCCGGCTCGGCCGCGAAAACCTTGGCCAGAGGCGACAGCTCGGCACCGGCCACCACTGCGCCCATCGTGCCTGCGGCACTGGCGCCCATCCATTGACGTCGGGTGAATTTCATGGTCTCTTCCTCGTGTTGATGGTTGAATTTTGCGACCATCAAATGCGTCCGAGGTTGATATTCATCAAAACCGTGCCGGGCGTCGGATTCTGCCGACGGTGGTGCGCCAGCCGCCGCCGGGCGCGGGCGGCGGCGGCGCGAAGGCCGCGTCAGGCGCCGGGGCGCTCGCCGGCGGCGCGCACGGCGGCCAGCACCTGCAGCGCCTGCACCGTCTCGCGGACATCGTGCACGCGCACGATGGCGGCGCCGCGCTCCACCGCCATCAGCGCGGCGGCGACGCTGCCGGTCACGCGGGCAGCGGGTGGCGGTGGCTCCGCCGCATCGCCCTGCAGCGCCGCACCGATGGAGGACTTGCGCGACCAGCCCAGCAGCAGCGGATAGCCGGCCTGCAGCAGCTCGGCCTGGCGCGCCAGCAGCGCGAAGTTCTGCGCCACGGTCTTGCCGAAGCCGACGCCGGGGTCCAGCACGATGCGATTCTTTTGTACCCCCTGCGCTTGCAGGGTTTGACCGGCCTGCTCCAGAAAATGAAGCACCTGCGGCACCACATCGCCATCCATAGGGGCCACCTGCATGGTCTGCGGATCGCGGTGCATGTGCATCAGGCACACGCCGCAGGCCGGGTGGCCGCGCACCACGTCGAGCGCGCTGGGGCCACCCGCTTCGCCGGCGCGGCGCAGGCCCCAGATGTCGTTGATGATGTCGGCGCCCGCGTCCAGCACCGCCGCCATCACCTCGGGCTTGTAGGTGTCGACGGAGATCGGCACGCCCAGCTTGACCGCTTCACGCACCAGCGGCACCACGCGCGCCAGCTCCACTCCCAGCGGTACCGCGGCGCTGCCCGGGCGGGTCGATTCGCCGCCGATGTCGAGGATGTGCGCGCCGTCCTTCAGCAGCTGCTCGCAATGCCGCAGCGCCGCGGCGGTGTCGGCATGTTCGCCGCCATCAGAAAACGAGTCGGGCGCGACGTTGACGATGCCCATCACCCGCGGCTGGCCGAGGTCGATCTCGAAGCGGGTGGTCTTCCAGGAATTCATGGGCTAGAAAACGCAACAGCCGGACGCGAAGGGCGCAAAAGATTCGCGAAGGACGCAAAAAAGAAAACCAAATTTTGGCTGTCCTTTTGCGTCCTCTGCGTAATCTCTGCGTCCTCTGCGTCCGGCTGTTGGGTATTGAGTGTGGAGCTCAGGCCACCGTCGGTGCCGCGTCGGCCGGCTTGGCGGCGGGCGTGCCGCCGCTGCCGCCGGACGACGGCGTGCGCGGCGTGAAGTCGCGCGGCGGGCGCGGCGCGCGGCCGGCCATGATGTCGTCGAGCTGCTCGCCGTCGATGGTTTCCCAGTCCAGCAGCGCCTTGGCCATGGCGTGCATCTTGTCCTGGTTGTCCTCGATCAGCTTGCGCGCCAGCGCGTACTGCTCGTCGATGATGCGGCGCACCTCGGCGTCGACCTTCTGCATGGTCTCTTCCGAGATGTTGGTGGTCTTGGTCACGCTGCGGCCCAGGAACACCTCGCCCTCGTTCTCGGCATAGACCATGGGACCCAGCGCCTCGCTCATGCCGTACTTCATGACCATGTCGCGTGCCAGGTTGGTGGCGCGCTCGAAATCGTTGCTGGCACCGGTGGTCATCTGGTTCATGAACACTTCTTCGGCGATGCGGCCACCGAACAGCATGCTGATCTGGTTCAGCATGTATTCCTTGTCGTAGCTGTAGCGGTCCTGCTCGGGCAGGCTCATGGTCACGCCCAGCGCGCGGCCGCGCGGGATGATGGTGACCTTGTGCACCGGGTCGCACTTCGGCAGCAGTTTGCCGATCAGCGCGTGGCCGCTCTCGTGGTAGGCCGTGTTGCGGCGCTCTTCCTCGGGCATGACCATGCTCTTGCGCTCGGGACCCATCAGGATCTTGTCCTTGGCCTTCTCGAAGTCCTGCATCTCGACCACGCGGGCGTTGCGGCGCGCGGCCATCAGCGCGGCCTCGTTGCACAGGTTGGCCAGGTCGGCGCCGCTCATGCCGGGCGTGCCGCGCGCGATGACGCTGGGGCTCACGTCCTGGCCGATCGGGATCTTGCGCATGTGCACGTTCAGGATCTGCTCGCGGCCGCGGATGTCGGGCAGCGTGACGTAGACCTGGCGGTCGAAGCGGCCGGGGCGCAGCAGCGCGGCGTCCAGGATGTCGGGGCGGTTGGTGGCCGCGACCACGATCACGCCCAGGTTGGTCTCGAAGCCGTCCATCTCGACCAGCATCTGGTTCAGCGTCTGCTCGCGCTCGTCGTTGCCGCCACCCAGGCCCGCGCCACGCTGGCGGCCGACGGCGTCGATCTCGTCGATGAAGATGATGCAGGGCGCGTTCTTCTTGGCGTTCTCGAACATGTCGCGCACGCGCGCCGCACCCACGCCGACGAACATCTCGACGAAGTCGGAACCCGAAATGCTGAAGAACGGCACCTTGGCCTCGCCGGCGATCGACTTGGCCAGCAGCGTCTTGCCGGTGCCGGGCGGGCCGACCAGCAGCAGGCCGCGCGGAATGCGGCCGCCGAGTTTCTGGAATTTCTGCGGGTCTTTCAGGAAGTCGACGACCTCCTTGACTTCTTCCTTGGCTTCGTCGCAGCCGGCCACGTCGGCGAAGGTAACGGTGTTGTTGTTCTCGTCCAGCATGCGCGCCTTGCTCTTGCCGAAGCTGAACGCGCCGCCCTTGCCACCGCCCTGCATCTGGCGCATGAAGTAGACCCACACGCCGATCAGCAGCAGCATCGGGCCCCAGCTGACGAGCAGGGTCATCAGCAGCGAGCCTTCCTCGCGCGGCTTGACGTCGAACTTGATGCCGTGGTTGATCAGGTCACCGACCAGGCCGCGATCCAGGTAGGTGGCTTGCGTGCGCACGCGGCGGTCGTCGTTCATCGTCGCCACGATGTCGGTGCCGCCCTGGCCCTCCTGGATGGTGGCGCTTTTCACACGGTTGTTGCGCACTTCTTCCAGGAAGTCGGAATAGGCCATGTGACTGGCGCTGGCCATGCGGCCGCCGTCGAACTGCTTGAACACAGTGAACAGCACCATGGCGATCACCATCCAGACGGCGATCTTCGAGAACCATTGATTTTTCAAAGCCTTGCGCTCCAGTCAGAAAACCCGGCAATGCCGGGTACATGCGGGTCATTTTAGGCATTTCAACCTGGCGCCGACGTCAGACGAAGCCGGTGTCCCTGCGGGGAGAACCCGTATTAATGCCGAAAAGCGGCGGGGAATCACCCGCATCCGAAACACATTCAGCTTCAACCCTTGACACGGGTCAAGACTGTGCGCTCACGCAGCGTTCTTCAGACCGATGCCCACCAGAAAGGTTTCCGACGATTTGTCGCGCGAGGCCTTGGGTTTGATCGGCTTGACGACCTTGAAGCGCTCCTTGAACAGCTTGACCAGCTGGCTGTAGCCGCTGCCGTGAAACAGCTTCACCACCAGCGCCCCGCCGGGCTTCAGGTGCGCCTGCGCAAAATCCACCGCCAGTTCCACCAGGTGGCTGATGCGCGCCGCATCGCTCGATTCGATGCCCGACAGGTTGGGCGCCATGTCGGACACCACCACGTCCACCGGCTGGCCGCCCACGACCTCGCTCAGCTGCGCCAGCACGGCGTCCTCGCGGAAGTCGCCCTGCAGAAACTGCACGCCCTCGATCGGCTCCATCGGCAGGATGTCGAGCGCGACGATGACCCCATCGAGCGCGCCCATCGCCGCGCCGCCGGGCGACAGGCGCCGGCGCAGGTACTGGCTCCAGGCACCGGGCGTGCTGCCCAGATCGACCACGCGCATGCCGGGCTTGATGAGCCCCAGCGTCTCGTCGATCTCCTTCAGCTTGTAGGCCGCACGGGCGCGATAGCCGTCCTTCTGCGCCTGTTTGACGTACGGGTCGTTCAGGTGATCGGCCAGCCATGCCTTGTTGACCTTCTTGCTCTTGGTTTTGACCTTCATGGCGCTATTGTCCAATGCCGGCACCGCTGGCGCGGCGCCATGACCTGGGTGCTGCGCACCGTCGATGACGGAATGACCACGTTCAGTTGATCAGCGCACCCCGTGCCCGGTTTCATGGCCGCGTCAGCGGCCGTCATGGCGGTGCGCAGCACCGGGATCATTTCGTCATCCGCGCGGCACCACGATAATCACGCCCATGCCGCACATCGAACTGACCCCTGCCGAGCGCAAGGCGCACCGCGCCGAAGCGCACCACCTCGACCCCGTGGTCATGATCGGCGGCGACGGCCTGACGCCCGCGGTCATGAAGGAGACCGACGCGGCGCTGAACGCCCACGGCCTGATCAAGATCCGCGTGCACGGCGACGACCGCGCCGCGCGCGAGGCGATCTACCAACAACTGGCCGACGAGCTGAACGCCGCGCCCATCCAGCACATCGGCAAGCTGCTGGTGCTGTGGCGGCCCCAGCCGAAGAAGGCGCGCGCCGAGGACGAAGACCGCATGGCCGGCCCCAAGGACGTGAAGGTGCTGAAGTACAGCAAGCGCGGCGGCCAGCGCCCGCAAGTGCGCGTGGTGCGCGTGCTGGGCAACCAGCGGCTGACGCCCGGCGGCAAGCTGAAGAAAGCCGCGCCCAAGCAAAAATCAGTCAAGAAGAACCGGACATGACACCCCCCCTGAGTCGCCTTCAGCGCCTTCCCCCAGAGGGGGACGACGCCAGCGGCCGGGCCAAGCCCGCTCCGCGGCGTCCTCGCACGGCTTGCTCCGCAGCCACTCGTTTCTATAAAAAACAGAGCTACTAGCGCATGTCGGACAAGGGCCAGCGGCACATTCTGTGCATGAAGTGGGGCACCAAGTACGGGCCCGAATACGTCAACCGCCTGTACGGCATGGTGCGCCGCCACCTGCACGGCGACTTCAACTTCGTCTGCCTGACGGACGACGCCAGCGGCATCCGCCCCGAGGTGCAATGCCTGCCCATCCCGCCGCTGAACCTGCAGCTCAAGCCCGGCCAGCGCGACGGCGCGTGGAAGAAGCTGACCACCTTCGAGGCCGACCTGCACGGCCTGCGCGGCACGGCGCTGTTCCTCGATCTGGACGTGGTGATCGTCGGCAGCCTGGACGACTTCTTCACCCAACCCGGCGAGTTCCTGATCATCAAGGACTACCCGCGCTTCTGGCGCTTCGGCGAGCGCATCGTGGGCAACTCGTCGGTGTACCGCTTCACGCTGGGCGCGCATGCCGATGCGCTGGCGTACTTCCGTGGCCACATGGAGGAGGCGCAAAAGGAATACCGCAACGAGCAGGACTTCCTCTCGCATTTTCTGCACAGGCAGGGCAAGCTGAGCTACTGGCCCGTCGGCTGGTGCCCCAGCTTCAAGTACCACTGCATCCCGGCCTGGCCGACCAATTACTGGAAGCCGCCTTTCGTGCCGCAGGGCGCGCGCATCATCATCTTCCACGGCGAGGTGAACCCGCACGACGCACTGGCGGGGCGGCGCAACAAGCGCTTTCACCACATCCAGCCGGCCACCTGGGTGGCCGATGCGTGGAAGGGCTGAAGCAGCGTCAGCCCCTTCCTGAATTGATTTTAGGGGAGTATGCACCACCAGCGTCCGTATTTCGGGCGCTAGCGGATCGCATGGCTGGGAGTATGTGGCGTGCCGCGCCTTTCCCGGCCGGTGCTGCAGCCGCTCGCACTGGCAGCAGGCAGCGCGCCGGCGCGTGCCCCCTGAGACGCATCGGCTTTCAAGAACGCTTGATCATCAAGCAGTCTCGGTTGACGCGCGGACCGCATCCGCGGTGTAGGAGCGGGCTTGCCCGCGATGGCGGCGCCTCGTCGTCACGAACGCTTGATCGCGGGCAAGCCCGCTCCCACAACGCTGCCGGAGACGGGTGACTCGGCAAGCAACCATGACGAATGGCTGCGCTGCGCTTCAATGACCCGGAAACCATTCACCATGGTTCATGCGGCGCCAGCCACGGACATGGGTCATCGTTCGGTGCGCAAAGCGGCATGAAAGGTCTGCCGAGGATCACATACTCCCCCAGCGCCCCATCGCCAGCGCCCGCCAATCAAGAGTTACAGCCAGATACTCCCCTTATCCAGCTGATCAGGATGACTTTGCGAAGGCGCGGCGGCGGCGCGAATCGCGGCGCTTTCAGCGCGCCGTGCGCGCACCCACGCCCACCAGCGGGCGGCCCATCAGCCGGGTCAGGATCGCCAGCGGGCTGGCCTGCGGATCGACCTCCTTGCCGGGCGGCAGGTACAGCGTCTGCTCCATCATGAACTGGCCGCTCATCACCGCGTGCGTGGCCTGATCCGAGAAGCACACCCACACGCTGCCGGGCGGAAACGGCACCGTCACCTGCGTGCCGTTCTTCTGGTACGCCTCGTCGAACTTCATCAGGTCGTGCAGTTGCAGCATCAGGTGGTCGTACTCGCTGCGCAATGACTTGGTGGCGTGCACGGCGTTGAGCACCTTGGCTTGCCACAGTCGGTAAGGCTTGGCCTGGGGCAGGTAGCGGCGCGCGATGGTCTCGAAGTCCTCGCCCACGCGCCACACGCGTGGCACGCCCTGCGGGTTCAGGTTGGTGAACACGCGCAGCAGCCGCTCGCCATAGCTGGGGCGCGAGGGGAAGGCATCCACGTGCATGCGCTGGTCGTCGGCGCGCACCGACTGCGCGCGCGTCTCCACCTGCCTGGGACGAAAGCTGGTGGGCGCGATGCGCAACAGGCCCTGGTATTCGGGCAGCAGGTCGTCCACCAGCCGCAGCGCCTGCTGGCGAAAACGGCCCACCATCGCCGCCAGCGCCTGCTGCTCGGCGGCGCTGCCGGCCGCACCCTTCAGCACGCCGTCGGCGCCCAGACTGACGTTGCGCGACTTCGGCGCCAGCATGTCCTCGCGCAGCAGCGCCTGCTCGTCGGGCTGCACGGCAAAACCCAGGCGCGGAAAGAACAGCACCTTGCCGGCCTCCAGCGCGGCCGTCCACTCGGGCCGGCTGTGGGCCTGGGCCCAGTCGTTGAAGTCGATCTCGACGATCTGCGAATCCATGCCATCACCCCCGCTTGTCATCGGCCAGGCGCCACAGCACGATGGCGGCGCACAGCCATTGCACGGCGTACATCAGCGTGCCCACGCCGTGCCACAGGCGCAGATTCTCGCGCGCCACGATGCGCGGCGCCACGGCAAACTCGATCAGCAAGGCCAGCAGCAGGCCGAGAACTACAAAAAACAGAGCTGACCGCGCCCTGCCCGCCTGCGCCGTGGCCTGATTCTTCAGGGAAAGCAGGAGCACCACACCGCACGCCACCGCCACCCAAGTCTGCGCCGTGAACAGCCGGGCCGCCATGTTGCCGGCCAGGGCCGGCGTGGGCAGAAACTTGAACAGCAGCGGCACCACCATGAAGCCGACCGCCGTCAGGCTGCCCCACCACAGGGCGCTGGCGAAGGTGACGATGCGCGCGTTCAGCATGGCAACCGCCCCGGTCAGACGTAGCGGACGGCGATGATTTCATAGTGCCGGTCACCACCCGGCGCCTGCACCACCGCCGTGTCGCCCTCTTCCTTGCCGATCAGCGCGCGGGCGATCGGGCTGCTGATGTTGATCAGCCCGTGCTTCAGGTCGGCCTCGTCCTCGCCGACGATCTGGTAGGTCACCTGCTCGCCCGAGTCTTCCTCTTCCAGATCGACCGTGGCGCCGAACACCACCTTGCCGCCGGCATCCAGCGAGGCCGGGTCGATCACCTGGGCGGCGGCCAGCTTGCCCTCGACCTCCTTGATGCGGCCTTCGATGAAGCCCTGGCGGTCCTTGGCGGCGTCGTATTCGGCGTTCTCGCTCAGGTCGCCCTGCGCGCGCGCCTCGGCGATGGCGTTGATGACCTCGGGGCGGTCCTTGGTCTTCAGGCGGTGCAGCTCTTCCTTCAGCTTCTCGGCGCCGCGCTTGGTGATGGGGATGGTGGCCATGGCTTGTCTCTCGATTCAAAAAAGGAAACCGCCGAGCGTTGCCCCTCGGCGGTGTGGTGAATGGGGCGGATTATGCCGCCCCGGTGGTGGGTGTCCGCCGTTCCTACGCCAGTTCGGCGTGCATCTCCTGCACCGACACCACCCCCAGTTTGTCCATGAACTTCATGCCTTCGACGGCCGCCTCGGCGCCGGCGATGGTGGTGATGGTGGGCACGCGCGCCAACAGCGAGCTGGTGCGGATGGCGCGGCTGTCGGCAATGGCGTTGCGGCGCTCTTCCACCGTGTTGATGACCAGCGAGATCTCGCCGTTCTTGATCATGTCGACGATGTGCGGGCGGCCTTCGGTGACCTTGTTCACCGTGTCGCAGGCCACGCCCGCATCGCGGATGGCCTGCGCCGTGCCCTTGGTGGCCACCAGGCTGAAGCCCATGGCCGCCAGGTCGCGCGCGATCTGCACCGCGGTCGGCTTGTCGCTTTGCTTCACCGTCAGGAACACCTTGCCGGCCGGCGTGCCGTCGGCCTTCAGGGGCTTGGGCAGGCGCTCGCCGGCGCCCATCTGGGCCTTGATGAAGGCTTCGCCGAAGGTCTTGCCCACGCCCATCACCTCGCCGGTGGACTTCATCTCGGGGCCGAGGATGGTGTCCACGCCGGGGAACTTGACGAAGGGGAACACGGCCTCCTTGACGCTGAAGTACGGCGGCGTGACCTCGGCGCCCACGCCTTGCGCATCCAGCGACTGGCCGGCCATGACGCGCGCGGCCACCTTGGCCAGCTGGATGCCGGTGGCCTTGCTGACGAAGGGCACGGTACGGCTGGCGCGCGGGTTCACCTCCAGCACGTAGATCACGTCCTTCTTCGTGCCATCGTCCTGCGGCACTTCCTGGATGGCGAACTGCACGTTCATCAGGCCGACCACGTTCAGGCCTTCAGCCATGGCGGCGGTCTGGCGCTTGAGTTCGTCGATGGTGGCCTGCTTGAGGTAGTACGGCGGCAGCGAGCAGCCCGAGTCGCCCGAGTGCACGCCGGCCTGCTCGATGTGCTCCATCACGCCGCCGATGAACACGCGGCCGGTGCTGTCGCGCACGGCGTCGACGTCGCATTCGATGGCGTCGCTCAGGAAGCGGTCCAGCAGCACGGGCGAGTCGTTGCTGACCTTCACCGCCTCGCGCATGTAGCGCTCCAGGTCGCGCTGCTCGTGCACGATTTCCATCGCACGGCCGCCCAGCACGTAGCTGGGGCGCACCACCAGCGGGTAGCCCAGTTCGGCGGCCTTCTCCAGCGCTTCACTTTCAGTGCGCGCGGTGGCGTTGGGCGGCTGCAGCAGCTTCAGCTCGTGCAGCAGCTTCTGGAAGCGCTCGCGGTCTTCGGCGGCGTCGATCATGTCGGGCGTGGTGCCGATGATGGGCACGCCCTCGGCCTCCAGCCCCAGCGCCAGCTTCAGCGGCGTCTGGCCGCCGTACTGCACGATCACACCGGTGGGTTTTTCCTTGTCGACGATCTCCAGCACGTCTTCCAGCGTCAGTGGCTCGAAGTACAGGCGATCGGAGGTGTCGTAGTCGGTGGACACCGTCTCGGGGTTGCAGTTGACCATGATGGTCTCGTAGCCGTCCTCGCGCATCGCCAGCGCGGCGTGCACACAGCAGTAGTCGAACTCGATGCCCTGGCCGATGCGGTTGGGGCCACCGCCCAGCACCATGATCTTCTTCTTGCTCGAAGGCTCGGCCTCGCACTCGTCCTCGTAGGTCGAGTACATGTAGGCGGTGTCGGTGGCGAATTCGGCGGCGCAGGTGTCGACGCGCTTGAACACCGGACGCACGTTCAGCGCGCGGCGGCGCTCGCGCACGGCCTTGTCGGTGGTCTTCAGCAGCTTTGCCAGACGGCGGTCCGAGAAGCCTTTCTGCTTCAGCGTCAACAGCTCCTCTTTCGAGAGCATCTCGAGCGCCTTGTCACCGTGCTTCGCGGTGTGCTGATCCAGCTCCAGCTCGATCTTGACGATCTCCTCGATCTGCACCAGGAACCACTTGTCTATTTTTGTGAGGTCGTGCACTTCGTCCAGCGACCAGCCGGCGGCGAACGCGTCGCCGACGAACCAGATGCGGTCGGGGCCGGGCTCGCCAAGCTCCTTCTCCAGCCACTCGCGGTCCTGCGTCTTCTCGTTCATGCCGTCGACGCCGACCTCCAGCCCGCGCAGCGCCTTCTGGAACGATTCCTGAAAGGTGCGGCCAATCGCCATCACCTCGCCCACGCTCTTCATCTGCGTGGTCAGGCGGTTGTCGGCGGCGGGAAATTTCTCGAACGCGAAGCGCGGAATCTTGGTGACCACGTAGTCGATGGTCGGCTCGAACGAGGCCGGTGTGGCGCCGCCCGTGATGTCGTTCTTCAGCTCGTCCAGCGTGTAGCCCACCGCCAGCTTGGCCGCCACCTTGGCAATGGGAAAGCCCGTGGCCTTGGACGCCAGCGCCGACGAGCGGCTCACGCGCGGGTTCATCTCGATGACGATCATGCGCCCGTCCTTGGGGTTGACCGCAAATTGCACGTTGGAACCACCCGTGTCCACGCCGATCTCGCGCAGCACCGCGATGGAGGCGTTGCGCATGACCTGGTATTCCTTGTCGGTCAGCGTCTGCGCCGGGGCGACGGTGATCGAATCGCCGGTGTGCACGCCCATCGGGTCCAGGTTCTCGATCGAGCAGATGATGATGCAGTTGTCGGCGCGGTCGCGCACGACTTCCATCTCGAACTCCTTCCAGCCGAGCAGCGATTCCTCGATCAGCAGCTCGTTGGTGGGCGAGGCCTCCAGCCCGCGCTTGCAGATGGTCTCGAACTCTTCCGGGTTGTAGGCGATGCCGCCGCCGGTGCCGCCGAGCGTGAAGCTTGGGCGGATGACGGTCGGGAAGCCCACGTGCTTCTGCACCGCCCAAGCCTCGTCCATGCTGTGGGCGATGCCGCTCTTGGCCGAGCCGAGGCCGATGCGCGTCATCGCGTCCTTGAACTTCAGGCGGTCTTCGGCCTTGTCGATGGCCTCGGGCTTGGCGCCGATCAGCTCGACGTTGTACTTGGCCAGCACGCCGTGGCGCCACAGATCGAGCGCGCAGTTCAGCGCCGTCTGGCCGCCCATGGTGGGCAGGATGGCGTCGGGACGCTCCTTGGCGATGATCTTCTCGACTGTGGGCCAGGTGATAGGCTCGATGTAGGTGACGTCGGCCGTGGCCGGGTCGGTCATGATCGTGGCGGGGTTGCTGTTGATCAGGATGACGCGGTAGCCCTCCTCGCGCAGCGCCTTGCAGGCCTGCACGCCGGAGTAGTCGAACTCGCACGCCTGGCCGATGACGATGGGGCCGGCGCCGATGATGAGGATGCTCTTGAGGTCGGTTCTTTTGGGCATTTCTTTGGATCAGTAAAGCAGCTTGACCGGAATGTGGCAGCTGAGAAAGGCGTCGGTCAGGTGGTGCACCAGCAGCCCTTGGGCCACGCCTCGACCACCTTGGATCGCCTGGCTGGACTGGGTACTGGCGCCGAGCATTTGTGCGACGCCGGTGGCACGCCGCAAGTCAGCGTACCGCGGCTCCAGCACGAAAGCGGCCACTGCGCGCGCTTCCGCCGCCGTGGCACCGGCCAGCGGTTGCGTGGTCTTGCCTTCGGCGCCCCACACCATGGCCTGGCCGAGCACCCGGGCAGCACCCGCTTCCAGGATCTGCAGATCAGCCTGCAGCGTGGCCGGGTGCGCGTGCGCGTAGTCGCGCGCTGCCTGGCGCTGGCGTGGCGTGACCACTGGCGACGACATCGCGCGGCGCACGCAGCCCAGTTGCGCGCCGCTCACCATCCCGGCCTTCTCGCCGAGAGGCCAGTGCGCATCTTTCGCAGCAGCCAGATCCATCACGCGGCCAAGGGGCAGCAGCTGGACGTAGGCGTCGGCAAACCGCTCGACCAGATCGGCCGGAGCCTGCGGCGGCTGCGCGCACCCCGCCGCCAGCAGCGCCAAGGCCGTCGCGCCCAGGCGCGAACGGCCCGCGCGGCGGGCATGGCGGGGTGAACGCAGCGCGCGCCGTTCAGGCATGGCGGTCTTCGTTCAGCTTGGTGAGCAGCGCCTGCACGCGCTCGGGCGGCATGTTCTTCTGCATGAGCTGGATCACGCCATCGCCTTCCACCATCGGGCGCAGCACCTCGGCTTCGGCGTCGTAGAACTTGACGCCCCACGCGGAAAGCTCGCTGTTGAAGGTCTCTTCGTCCCAGGTCTTGCCCTTGGCCAGCAGCGTGATCAGCGGCATGGCCTTGTGCTCGATGAAGGACTTCTTGTAGGGCTTTTGCGACCAGCGGTCGGCAAACCATTCCCTGTGCGGCGGCGGCAGGGTGAGCATGCGCTTGGCAATGGCCTTTTCCAGCGCGGCTTGGGGAAAGCTGTACAGCTTCATGTGTTCACTCCCATAACGATAGCTGCTTGCGCTTATTTGGCGGGCGCTGCAGCCATTTTTTCCATGAAGCGGTCGAACAGGTAGCCGACGTCGTGGGGGCCGGGCAGCGCCTCGGGGTGGCCCTGGAAGCAGAACGCCGGCTTGTCCACGTAGGCCAGGCCCTGCAGCGTGCCGTCGAACAGGCTCACGTGCGTGGCGCGCACGTTGGCGGGCAGCGTCTTCTCATCGACCGCGAAGCCGTGGTTCTGGCTGGTGATGGACACGCGGCCATCCTGCAGATCCTTCACCGGGTGGTTGGCGCCGTGGTGGCCGAACTTCATCTTGTAGGTTTTGGCGCCGCAGGCCAGCGCCATGATCTGGTGGCCCAGGCAGATGCCGAACACCGGCGTGCCACTGTCGATCAGCTCGCGCGCGGCGGCGATGGCGTAGTCGCACGGCTCCGGGTCGCCCGGGCCGTTGGAGAGGAATACGCCGTCCGGCTTGCGCGCCAGCACTTCCGACGCCGGGGTCTGCGCCGGCACAACAGTGACGGCACAGCCGCGCGCAGCCAGCATGCGCAGGATGTTCTTCTTGACGCCGAAGTCGTAGGCGATGACCTTGAAGCGCGGTTTGTCCTGCGTGCCGAAGCCGCCCTCGATCGACCACTCGGTCTGGTTCCAGTCGTAGGGGCGCTGGGTGCTGACCACCTTGGCCAGGTCGAGCCCGACCATGGAGGGCGCGTTGCGCGCCGCGGCCAGGGCCTCGTCGATGCGCGCGGGCGTGGGCTGCTCGCCCGCGGGCAGGCCGACGATGGCGCCGTTCTGCGCGCCCTTGGTGCGCAGGATGCGCGTGAGCTTGCGGGTGTCGATGCCGGCGATGGCGACGGTGTTCTCGGCCTTCAGGTAGTCGCTCAGGCTGCGCTGGGCGCGGAAGTTGCTGACCAGCAGGGGCAAGTCCTTGATGATCAGCCCGGCGGCCTGCACCTTGGAGGATTCGACGTCTTCGTCGTTGACACCGACGTTGCCGATGTGCGGATAGGTCAGCGTGACGATCTGCTGGCGGTAGCTGGGATCGGTCAGGATTTCCTGGTAGCCGGTCATGGAGGTGTTGAACACCACTTCGCCCGTGGTGGTGCCGGTGGCGCCGATGGACTGGCCCAGAAAACAGCTGCCGTCGGCAAGCGCCAGGATGGCGGGCGGGAATTTCCCCTCGAGAGACGAAAGCACTGGGTTCTCCGTGTGAGATTCGGTCGCCCGTGCACGCTGGCCGCAACGGCACGCGCGGCAGCTCTCAGATAGACAAGGGTTGCTTTTGGTGCGGTCGGGCGACGCTGTTTCGAGAAAAGCCTCTGATTATAACGGCGCGCCTGCGGCAGAAAAGTGCCGTCAGGCGCGAGAAACCCCGCTGGCGTGCAGGCAGATCGCCGCCGCGGCGGCCACGTTCAGCGACTCTTCGCCGCCTGGCTGCGCAATGCGCACCGCCTGGGCGGCGCGTGCGGCCAGCGCGGCGTCAACGCCCTGCCCTTCGTGCCCCAGCACCCAGGCGCAGGGCCAGGGCAACGCGGCGCGGTGCAGCCAGTCGCCCTCGTGCGAGCTGGTCACCAGCAGCGGCACCTGCAGCGCGGCCAGGTCATCGGCCACCAGCCCTTCGACCAGCCGCAGGCCGAAGTGCGCGCCCATGCCGGCCCGCAGCACCTTGGGCGACCACAGCAGCGCCGTGCCCTTGAGCGCCGCCACCTGCGTGAAGCCGAAGGCCGCGGCGCTGCGCAGGATGGAGCCGACGTTGCCGGCGTCCTGCACGCGGTCGAGCACCACGGTGGGCGCCTGCACGTCGAGCGTGGGCGCCGCGGGCAGATCGAGCAGGAAGGCCATTGGCGCGGGCGATGGCAGATCGCTGATGGTCTTCATCAGCGCATCGTCGATCACTACGTTTTTGGTAGCTGCTTGCGCAATATGGGCGGTCGCCAGAGGCCAATATGACTCGGAAAACACAGCGAGCGCCGGCCGCCAGCCGCGCAGCAGGGCGGCGCTGCACAGGTGATCGCCTTCGATCCACACACGGCCCTGCTTGCGGTATTCGCCATTGCCTTGCGCCAGGCGGCGCAAATCCTTCAGCAACGCGTTGTCGCGCGAGGTGATGCGCTGCGGCTCGTTCACGCTCATGCGCGCTCCACGGCTTGCAGCAGCACCGCCGCCACGGGCGCGAAACTGCGGCGGTGGTGCTCGCAGGCCCCGTGCGCGCGCAGCGCCGCCAGGTGCGCGGCGGTGCCATAACCCTTGTGCGCGGCAAAGCCGTACTGCGGCCATTGCGCATCCACCTCGGCGCACCAGCGGTCGCGCTGCACCTTGGCCAGGATGGAGGCGGCAGAGATGGCGGGCACGGTGGCATCGCCATCGACGATGGCCTCGGCCAGCACGCCCAGGGTGGGCAGGCGGTTGCCATCGACCAGCACCTTGGCCGGCGGCAGGCGCAGGCCGGCCACGGCGCGCTGCATGGCCAGCAGCGTGGCCTGCAGGATGTTGAGGCGGTCGATTTCGGCCACGCTGGCCAGCGCGATGGAGCAGCACAGCGCCTTGGCGCAAATCTCGTCGTACAGGCGCTCGCGCCGGCGCGCCGTGAGCTTCTTCGAATCGGCCAGGCCGGCGATGGGCTGGCGCGGGTCGAGGATGACGGCGGCGGCCACCACCGGCCCGGCCAGCGGGCCGCGCCCAGCCTCGTCCACGCCGGCCAGCAGGCCGGGCGTGTCCCAGTTCAGGGCGCCTTGCTCAGCGCGCAAGAAGCGTTTCGATCGCATCGGTGGCGAGTTGGGCGGTGTCGCGTTGCAATTCGTGGTGCAGCGCGGTGAAGCGCTGCTGGACTGCCGCGATTTTCTCAGGCGCCGCCAGCCAGTCCAGCACCGCGCGGGCCAGCGCGTCGGGCGTGGCGGCGTGCTGGATCAGCTCGGGCACCACGAAGGGCGCTCCGGGGCGGTCGGCCCAGTCGTGCGGCGCCACGCTGGCGGGCCGGTGCAGCCAGCCGCGCGGCGCGCACAGCACGTTGGGCAGGCCAATCCAGGGCAACTGGCGCTTGGCCGCCATCAGCCGGTAGCTGAAACCCGGCATGGCGTAGGCGATGACCATGGGGCGCTTGAACAGCGCGGCTTCCAGCGTGGCGGTGCCGCTGGCGATCAGCGTCACGTCGCAGGCGGCCAGCGCGGCGTGCGACTGGCCGCGCAGCACCTTGACGGCATCGCCCAGCCCGCTGGCGCGGGCGGCAGCTTCGATCTGCGGCTGCAGATGCGGCACTGCCGGCACTATGAATTGCGTAGCGGGTTGCGCTTTCTGGATCAGCGCTGCCGCCTGAAAGAACCGGGCACCCAGATGCATGACCTCGGCGGCGCGGCTGCCCGGCAGCAGGGCCACCACGGTGCCCTGCTCGGCCAGCCCCAGCGCGCGGCGCGCGGCGGCGCGGTCGGGCTTCAGCGGAATCACGCTGGCCAGCGGATGGCCCACGTAGGTGGCACCAATGCCGTGTTCGGCCAGCAGCTCGGGCTCGAACGGGAACAGGCACAGCACGTGGTCGGCGGCGGCTTTCAGCTTGGCCAGCTTCTCGGGCCGCCAGGCCCAGAACGACGGGCTGACGAAGTGCAGCGTCTTGAGGCCGGCGCCTTTCAGCCGCGCCTCCAGGTCGAAATTGAAATCAGGCGCATCGACGCCTATGAACAGGTCGGGCCGCTCGGCCAGCAGGCGGTCGCCCAGCTGCTTGCGGATACGAAGCAGCTCGGGCAGGCGCGGCAGCACCTCCAGGTAGCCGCGCACCGAGAGCTTCTCGACCGGCCACCAGGCCTCGAAGCCGCGCGCCGCCATCTGCGCGCCGCCGATGCCCGCCGCCTGCAGGCCAGGCCAGCGCGCGCGCAAGCCGTCGAGCAGCAGGCCCGCCAGCAGATCGCCCGAGGCTTCGCCAGCGACAAGGCCCAGGCGCGGTGACGCTGGATGCGCGTTCATGCGGTGAGTATAGGAACCAGGCCCAGGCGCATCGCCCCCCAGGCGGTCATTTATTGATAGTGGCTTGCGCCTGATTCTAGCCACTCTCAAGAGAAAACGACCTGAAAACCTCTATTTACCGGCGCAAGCAGCTATGTTAATTGAAGCATTCAGCGCACGATACCGCGCGTGGCCGACGTCAGGAAATCCTGCATCAGGGCGATGTCGGCATCCGCCTCGGCCACCTCGCCGCGCAGCGCGTCGATCTGCTGGCGCGCAGCATGAAGCGTCAGGCCCTGGCGGTAGAGCAGCCGGTACATCTGCTTGATGAGCGTGATGCGCTCGGGCGAAAAGCCGCGGCGCTTGAGCCCCTCGGCGTTGATGCTCTGCGCCTCGGCCGGGTTGCCGCCGGCGGTGACGAAGGGCGGCACGTCCTGCGCCAGCCGGGTCTGGAAGGCCGTCATGGCGTGCGCGCCGACGCGGCCGAACTGGTGCACGCCGGTCAGGCCGCCCAGGAACACCCAGTCGCCCAGGTGCACATGGCCCGCCAGTTGCACGGCGTTGGCCAGGATGATGTGGTCGCCCAGGCGGCAATCGTGGGCGATGTGGACGTAGGCCATGATCCAGCAGTCGTGGCCGATGCGGGTCAGGCCCTCGTCCTGCACGGTGCCGGTGTTGATGGTGACGAACTCGCGGATTGTGTTGCCGTCGCCGATCTCCAGCCGGGTCGGCTCGCCGGCGTATTTCTTGTCCTGAGGCTGCGCGCCCACGCTGGCGAACTGGAAGATGCGGTTGTCCTGCCCGATGGTGGTGTGGCCCTCTATCACGCAGTGCGCCCCGACCGTGGTGCCGGCGCCGATGCGCACGTGCGGCCCGATGACGGCGTAGGGGCCGACGCTGACGCTTGAATCCAGTTGGGCCTTCGGGTCGACCAGCGCAGTAGGATGAATCGCAGCCATGCCCAACCAGCAATCAGATGGCCGCGGAGCAGGCCATGCCAGCGGCCACCGTGGAGCGGGCTTGGCCCGGCCACTGGTGGTGTCCCCCCCGTGGGGGGAAGGCGCGAAGGGACTCAGGGGGACAGGTCATGCCGCGGCTCAGGGGGGTCACACCACTTTCCTCATGGTGCACATGATCTCGGCCTCGGCCGCCACCTCGCCGTCCACGTCGGCATGGCACTTGAACTTATAGATGCCGCCGCGCGAGCGGTCCATGGCGGCGTGCAGCACCAGCTGGTCGCCCGGCTCCACCGGCCGCTTGAAGCGCGCGCCGTCGATGCCGACGAAGTAGAACACCGACTCGTCGTCGAGCGCGATGCCCTCGGTCTCGAACGACAGCAGTGCGCACGACTGGGCCAGCGCCTCCAGGATCAGCACGCCGGGAAACACCGGGCGCTTGGGAAAGTGGCCGGTGAAGCAGGGCTCGTTCACCGTCACGTTCTTGATCGCGCGGATGGTCTTGGCCTGCAGGTCGATGTCCAGCACGCGGTCGACCAGCAAGAAGGGGTAGCGGTGCGGCAGCTTGGTCAGGATGTGATAGATGTCCATCATGGCATTTTGCTCATCAATTGATAGCTGTCAACGCCTGTACCACGGCGCCTGACGGCCGATTTCATTCTTGATCCTGCTCGGGCAGCATCTGCTCGAGGTGCTTGATGCGGTCGCGCAGGCGATGGATCTGCTTGAGCGTGGCCGCGTTCTTTTCCCACTCGCGATTCTCGGCGATGGGGAAGAAGCCGGTGTAATGCCCCGGCTTGAGGATGGAGCGGGTGACGAACGAGGCCGCCGACACATGCACGTGGTCGGCGATGGTCAGGTGACCGGCGATCATGCCCGCGCCGCCCACCGTGCAGTAGGCGCCGATGCGTGCGCTGCCGGCCACGCCCACGCAACCGGCCATGGCCGTGTGCTGGCCGATGTGGCAGTTGTGGCCGATCTGGATCAGGTTGTCGAGCTTGACGCCGTCCTCGATCACGGTGTCGTCGAGCGCGCCGCGGTCGATGCAGGTGTTGGCGCCGATCTCCACGTCGTCGCCGATGCGCACGGCGCCGAGCTGCTCGATCTTCTCCCAGGCACCCTCATGCGGCGCGAAGCCGAAGCCGTCGCCGCCGATCACGGCGCCGCTCTGGATGACACAGCGCGCGCCGATCACGCAGTCCTCGCCGATGGTCACGCGCTCCTTGACCAGGGTGTCTTCGCCGATGCGCGCACCGCGCCCGACGAAGCACAGCGCGCCCACGCTGGCCGTGGGATGCACGAAGGCGCCCTCCTGGACCACCGCGCTGGGGTGCACGCCGCGCCGCGCCGCGCCGCCGTGCAGGCGCTTCCACATCTGCGTGACGCGGGCGAAGTACAGGTGCGGGTTGTCGGCCACGATGCAGTCGCCGCGGGCGCGGGCGGCCTCGGCCATGGCGGCGCCGACGATCACGCAGCCGGCCTGGCTGCCGGCCAGCACCTGGGTGAGCCGGGGGTTGACGAGGAAGCTCAGCTCGGACGGCTGCGCGCTTTCCAGCGGCGCCAGCCGGGTGATGAGGCGATCGGCATCGCCAAACAGTTCGCCGCCCAAGGCCTGGACGATGGCTCCGGTTCTCAGTGTCACGTCGCGTGCCTCAGGACAGTCCGATGCCGGGCAGGGTGCCCGGCCGCCGCGCTCACTTGCCGGCGTTCAGCGCCTTGATCACCTTGTCGGTGATGTCGAGCCGCGGGTTGACGTACACGGCTTCCTGCAGGATGACGTCGTACTTCTCGGCCTCGGCCACCTGCTTGACGACGCGGTTGGCGCGGTCGAGGATGTGCTGCAGTTCTTCCTGCTTGCGCGCGTTCAGGTCTTCCTGGAATTCGCGGCGCTTGCGCTGGAACTCGCGATCCTGCTCCAGCAGCTGGCGCTGGCGCGTGTTGCGCTGGCTTTCGCTCATGGTCGGCGCCTCGCGCTCGAAGCGCTCGGAGGCGGTCTTCAGCGCCAGGCCGGCGTCGTCGATCTCCTTCTCGCGGCGCGAGAACTCCTGCTCCAGCTTGGTCTGCGCGGCCTTGGCGGGCGCGGCCTCGCGCAGCATGCGGTCGGTGTTGACGAAGCCGATGCGCGCGGCATCCTGCGCCTGCACCGATGGTGCCAACATGACCGCCCCGGCCCACAGGGCCAGCCACAGGCTGCGAGAAAGATACTGCTTCAAAACGAGGTTCCGATCTGGAATTGGAAACGCTGGATTCTATCGCCCGGGCGCTTGCGCAGGGGCACCGCGAAGGCAAAGCGCAGCGGACCCAGGGGCGAAATCCAGCTCAGGCCGACACCGGTGGAATAGCGCAGCGCATCGCCGCTGATCTTCTCGCCTTCGCCGTACAGCGCGCCGGCGTCGACAAAGCCGAACAGGCGCAGCGTGCGGTCGTTGCCGGCGCCGGGGAAGGGCATGATGAGCTCGGTGTTCAGCGTGACCTTGCGCGTGCCGCCGATGTAGGCGCCGGTCACGTCGCGCGGGCCCAGGGTGGACTGTTCGTAGCCGCGCACCGAACCCAGACCGCCGGAGTAGAAGTTCTTGAACACCGGGAACGGCCGCCCGCTCAGGCCCTTGCCCCAGCCCAGCTCGCCGTTGAAGGCCAGCGTGTAGAACTTGTTGAGCGGCATGTACTGCTGGTACTGGTAGTTGGCCTTGACGTAGCGCGCATCGCCGAACAGGCCCAGCTCGCCCAGCAGGCGCTGGTAGCGGCCCGAGTTGGGCGCCAGCGCGCTGTCGCGCGAATCGCGCGACCAGCCCAGCGTGAACGGGAAGGCCGAGCTGGTGTAGCCGAAACGCTCGGCGTAATCCAGGTAGGCCGCGGGAATGTTGGTGCCGGGCTTGATGCGCGTGCGCTCGGCGTTCATGCCCAGGTAAACGGTGTCCAGCTCGGTGACGGGCACACCGAACTTCAGGCCCGCGCCCATGGTGATCAGCGTGTAATTGCCGCCCTGGTCCTGGTACGGCTTCTGGGTGCGGTAGTACACGTCCACCGTGCGCGACACGCCGTTGGCGGTGAAGTACGGGTCGGTGGCGCTGACCACCACGGTGCGGTTGTACTTGCCGGTGTTCAGCTGCAGATCGAGCTTGTTGCCGGAGCCGAAGGCGTTGTCCTGCGTCAGGCCGAAGGTGAAGGCCAGCTTCTCGGCCGACGAATAGCCGGCGCCGATGGTGACGTTGCCGGTGGGCTTTTCCTTCACGTCGACGTTCAGGTCGACCTGGTCGGGCGCGCCCGGCACCTCGGCCGTGGTCACCGACAGCTCGGTGAAGTAGCCCAGGCGGTCGACGCGGTCGCGCGACAGGCGGATCTTCTCGGCGTCGTACCAGCTCGATTCGAACTGGCGGAATTCGCGCCGGATGACTTCGTCGCGCGTGCGCGTGTTGCCCTGGATGTTGATGCGGCGTACGTAGGCGCGGCGCGACGGCTCGGCCTTGATGACGATGGCCACACGGTTGTTGACGCGGTCGACCTCGGGCACGGCCTCGACGTGGGCGAAGGCGAAGCCGTAGTTGCCGAAGTGCTCGGTGAAGGCCTGCGTGGTCTCGGCCACCAGGTCGGCGTTGTAGGCCTCGCCCGGCTTGATCTTGATGAGCGACTTGAACTCGTCGTCGCGCTCGAGGAAGTTGCCGTCCAGCGACACGCCGGAGACCACGAAGCGGTCGCCCTCGGTGACGTTGACGGTGACGCTGATCGATTCCTTGTCCGGCGCCATGGCGACCTGGGTGGAGTCGATCTTGAAGTCGAGGTAGCCGCGTGCCAGGTAGAACGAGCGCAGCGCCTCCAAGTCGGCGTTGAGCTTGGCGCGCGAGTACTGGTCGCTCTTGGTGTACCACGACATCCAGTTGCCGGTGTCGAGGTCAAACAGGTCCTTCAGCCGCTTGTCCGAGAACGCCTGGTTGCCGACGATGTCGATGTCCTTGATGCGCGCGGGCCGGCCTTCGGTGACGTTGAAGGTCAGGCGCACCTGGTTGCGCTCGGACGGCGTGACGGTGGTCTGCACCTCGGCCCCGTACAGGCTGCGGTTGATGTACTGGCGCTTCAGCTCCTGCTCGGCGCGGTCGGCCAGGGCACGGTCATACGGCCGGCCGGCGGCCAGGCCGGCATCGCGCAGCACGCCCTGCAGCACTTCGTTGCTGAACTCGCGGTTGCCGGCGAATTCGACCGAGGCCACGGTGGGCCGCTCCTGCACGATGACCACCAGCACGTCGCCCTGCACCTCCAGACGCACGTCGTTGAACAGGCCCAGGCCGAACAGCGAGCGGATGGCGGCGGCGCCCTTCTCGTCGTTGTAGGTCTCGCCCACGCGCACCGGCAGCGAGGCGAAGACGGTGCCCGGCTCCACGCGCTGCAGGCCTTCGACGCGGATGTCGCGCACGGTGAACGGGTCGATCGCCCAGGCCAGTTGCGTGGCGAACGCCATGGCCACCAGCGAAGTCACGGACCGCAGGCGGAATCGTTGAGCGATGGATTTCATGAATGCTTCGAGAGGACGGCGGCCGCGCGAGGCCGGTAGGATGGTTCGGTTCGATCAGCCCAGGCGAGCAACGACGTCGTTGTACATCGCGATGGCCATCATGGCCAGCAGCAAGGACATGCCCACGTATTGCAGGCGCTCCAGCCACACACCGGTGACGGGTTTGCCCGTCACGGCCTCCCAAAGATAATACATCAGGTGCCCCCCATCGAGGACCGGCACCGGCAGCAGGTTCAGGATGCCCAGGCTGACGCTGATGAAGGCCAAAAAGCCGAGGTAATAGGTCAGCCCCAGCGCCGCCGACTTGCCCGCGTAATCGGCGATGGCGATGGGCCCGCTGAGGTTCTTCAGCGACAGCTCGCCCATCAGCATGCGGCCCAGCAGCTTGAGCGACAGGGCCGAGACCTCCCACACCCGCACCGCGCCCGACCACAGGCCGTCCAGCGGCCCCTGGCGCACCTTCACCATCTCGGGGAGGCCGCCCACGTAGGCGCCGATGCGGCCCACGCGCTGGCCCTTGTCGTCCTGCGCCTCGGGCTGCACCTGCAGCGTCAGGCTGCGGCCGTCGCGCTCGATCTGCCAGTCCGTGGCGGGCGGCGCGCCGTCGGCCGCCGAGGCGCGGATCAGCTCGCGCAGTTGCTGGCCGTCCTGCACCGGCGCGTTGCCGACGCGGCGCACCACGTCGCCGGGCTGCAGGCCGGCGCGCTGCGCGGCGCCGCCGTCCATCACCTCGCCCATGGTGGGCGTGGTGAGGGGTGAGACGATGCCGATGGCGCGGAACAGCCGCGCATCGGGGTCGCGCAGCTTCAGGCTCGACAGCGGCAGCGTCAGCTCGCGGCCGCGGCCATCGGTGCGCGCCACTTCCAGCACCACGTCCTGCCCGTCGAGCGCGCCGCGCGTCAGCACCCAGCGCAGCGATTCGAACGAGGCGACGGGCTTCAGCTCATCCCCGGCCAGCGCCGCCTGGCGCACGGTTTCGCCGCCCTGCAGACCGGCCTGCGCGGCCAGCGAGCCAGCGACCGGCGGCGACAGGATGGCGCGCGGCTCGTTCACGCCGATCCAGTTGACCAGCGCGTACAGCAGCACCGCCAGGATCAGGTTGGCCGCCGGCCCGGCGGCGACGATGAGGGCGCGCGACTTCAGCGGCTGGGTGTTGAAGGCCAGGTGCCGCTCTTCTGCCGCCACGGGCGCCTCGCGCTCGTCCAGCATCTTCACGTAGCCGCCGAAGGGGATGGCGCCGATGACGAATTCGGTGTCCTGGCCGGGGCGCTGGTTCTTCGGCTTGAAGCGCGCGATCTGCTTGCCGAAGCCGACCGAAAAACGCAGCACCTTGACGCCGCGCGCTACGGCCATGCGGTAGTGGCCCCACTCATGCACGGCGATCAGCAGGCCGAGGGCGACGATGAAGGCAATCAGTGTCAACAGCATGGGGCGTATTGTCCGTGTTGGCGGGGAAAAGTTCAGTGCGCGGGCGGGCGGTACGTTGAAGATTCGGCAGGAACATCAAAAAAACATAGCTGCTTGCCCCCGTCACACAATGATTTCAGATCGTTTCGGCTTGAAATGATTGACTGGCCTGCGCTGCCCACTATCAATATTGGAGTTCGGTCTTGTGGGAGCGGACTTGCCCGCGATGCAGGAGGCAGCGGTGAGAAGGTGCCGTATCGCGGGCAAGCCCGCTCCTGCAAGGATGCTCAAGCCGCCAGCAGGCGCACCGTGGCCAGCGCGGCGGCGCGCGCGCGGGCGTCCAGGTCGAGCAGCGCCTCCAGCCCGTCGGGTGCGTTCGGCTGCACCTCGTCCAGCGTGGCACGGTTGACGGCGTGGATCTGGTCGAAGCGGATCTGCCGCTCCAGGAAGGCCGCCACGGCCACCTCGTTGGCCGCGTTCAGCACGGCGCAACTGCCCGATTCGCCGCGCAGCGATTCCCAGGCCAGCGCCAGGCCGGGGTAGCGCTCGCGGTGGCCGTCGCCGTCGATGGGCTCGAAGGTCAGGTTCTGCAAGTTGCGAAAGTCGAGCGCGCCGGCGCCGCTTTCGATGCGCTCGGGCCACGACAGGCCGTAGGCGATGGGCACGCGCATGTCGGGCGTGCCCAGCTGCGCGACGACCGAGGTGTCGCGGTACTGCACCATCGAGTGGATCACGCTCTGCGGGTGGATCACCACGTCGAGCTGATCGGGCGACACGCCGAACAGGTAGCGCGCCTCGATCACCTCCAGCGCCTTGTTCATCATGGTGGCCGAGTCGACCGAGATCTTGCGGCCCATCACCCAGTTGGGGTGGGCGCAGGCCTGTTCGGGCGTGACCTCGCACAGGCTGGCCGGCGCGCGGGTGCGAAACGGCCCGCCCGAGGCGGTGAGGATGATCTTGTCGATGCGCTGGCCCCAGGTGGCCGGATCGTCGGGCAGCGACTGGAAGATGGCGGAATGCTCGCTGTCGATGGGCAGCAGCGCGGCGCCGCCCTCGCGCACGGCGCGCAGGAACACCTCGCCGCCGACCACCAGCGCCTCCTTGTTGGCCAGCAGCAGCCGCTTGCCGGCGCGCGCCGCAGCCAGGCACGGCGCTAGGCCGGCGGCGCCGACGATGGCGGCCATGACGGTGTCGACCTCGCCCGAAGATGCTACTTTTTCAAGAGCATCTGGCGCTTGATCCACCTGCGTCGGAAGGCCTTTTTGCTTTATTTTCTCGGCCAGTTCGGCGGCGTGCGGCGCGCTCGCCATCACCGCCACGCGCGGGCGGAACTGCTCGCACTGCGCCAGCATGGCGTCGACCTGGGTGGCCGCCGTCAGCGCGACCACCTCGAAGCGGTCCGGGTGGCGCGCCACCACATCGAGCGTGTTGCCGCCAATCGACCCGGTGCTGCCCAGCACCGCCAGGCGCTGCTTCTTCATGCGCCCTGCCCCAGCGTGACCAGCATCATCGCCAGCGGCAGCGTGGGCAGCAGCGCGTCGATGCGATCCAGCACGCCGCCGTGACCGGGCAGCAGGTTGCTCGAATCCTTCATGCCCGCGCTGCGCTTGACCAGCGATTCGAACAGGTCGCCCACCACGCTCATGGCAGACAGAAACACCGCACCCAGCACCAACAGCATGGCGCCGGACTCATACAGCCGGGTGTACAGGCTGGCAGCGCCCGTCTGGTAAGCGCTGTCAAGGCATACCCACCCTATCGCCACCAACAGCACGCCCAGCATGCCGCCCCACACGCCTTCCCAGCTCTTGCCGGGGCTGATGGCCGGCGCCAGCTTGCGGCCGCCCGTCAGCTTGCCGCCCAGCGCGCGACCGAAGAAGTAGGCAAAGATGTCGGCCGCCCACACCAGCACCATCACCGACAGCAGAAAGTTGACGCCGATGCGCCGCGCCTGCGCCATCGCCAGCCAGGCCACGCACAGTGCACTGATGCCGATGACCCAACGCAACACCAGCGGCAGCTGCGGCCAACCCGCCACACCGCGCCGCAGCACCACGGCACCGCCCAGCACCCAGGCCAGCGCGACAGCGATCCACAGCAGGGGCAGCGGCCGCTCGACCGCGCCGCCCCACCACAGGGCCACGCACACGGCCAGGCAGGCCGCGCCGGTGGCGATGGCGGCGCCGCCTTTCAGACCATTCAGCCGCGCCCACTCCCACGCCGCGGCGGCAATCAGCACCAGCGACAGCGCAATGAACGGCACGGGCGTGGACGCGAATAGCGCCGGCAGCAGGATGGCCAGCAGCACCAGCGCGGTGATGACACGTTGCAGCAGCATGGTCCGGCTCCCCTCGTCAGCCCGTGGCCTGCTGCGCGACCTGCTCGGAGGTCTTGCCGAAGCGGCGCTCGCGCTCGGCGAACGCGGCCATGGCTTCGTCCAGCGCGGCTTCGTCGAAGTCGGGCCACAGCCGGTCGCTGAAATACAGCTCGCTGTAGGCGCATTGCCACAGCAGGAAGTTGCTGATGCGCTGCTCGCCGCCGGTGCGGATCAGCAGGTCGGGGTCGGGCACGTGGGCCAGCGCCATGGCGCGGCCCAGCGCCGCTTCGGTGATCGGCTCGCCACGCGCGGCCAGCCTGGCGGCCGCCTGCGCGATGTCCCAGCGGCCACCGTAGTTGAAGCACACGTTCAGCACCATGCGGGCATTGTCGGCGGTCTGGCCTTCCGCCTGCGTCAGGCCTTGCCGCATGCGCTCGGACAGCGATTGCCGGTCACCGACGAAATACAGGCGGATGCCGCTCTTCTTTAGCTCGGGCACTTCGCGCGTCAGCGCCTTGCCCATCAGCTCCATCAGGCCGCTGACCTCGTCCTCCGGCCGGTTCCAGTTCTCGGACGAGAAGGCGAACACGGTGAGCACCTTCACACCGCGCTCGGCGCAGGCGCGGATGCAGCGGCGCAGCGACTCGACCCCCTGCCGATGGCCGGCCACGCGCGGCAGCAGGCGGCGCCGGGCCCAGCGGCCGTTGCCGTCCATCACGATGGCGATGTGGTGAGGTACAGCGCTGAAAGAAGCTTGTGCCATGCGCGCGGGTGTGAACGAATCAAAGGGCTGCCAAGCCAGCCCGTTCCAGAGGCCGCGGAGCAGGCCATCCCAGAACGCCGTGGCCGGGGTGCCCCCGGCCACCAGCGTAGTCCCCCTGGGGGAGGCGCGCAGCGCCTCGGGGGGAGCATCACACCTCCATGATGTCCTTTTCCTTGGACGCCACCAGCGCATCGATCTCGGCGATGTGCTTGTCGGTGACCTTCTGGACATCGGCCTCGGTGCGCTTCTGGTCGTCCTCGGTGGCTTCCTTGTCCTTGACCAGCTTCTTCACCGCCTCGTTGGCGTCGCGGCGCAGGTTGCGGATGGCGATCTTGGCGTTCTCGCCCTCGGAGCGCACGATCTTGGTCATCTCCTTGCGGCGTTCCTCGCTCATCGGCGGCATCGGCACGCGGATCAAATCGCCCATGCTGGCGGGGTTCAGGCCCAGGTCGCTCTCGCGGATGGCCTTCTCGATCTTGGCCCCCATGCCCTTTTCCCACGGCTGCACGCTGATGGTGCGCGCATCCAGCAGCGACACGTTGGCCACCTGCGACAGCGGCACATGGTTGCCGTAGTACTCGACGTGGATGGTGTCCAGCAGCGCGGGGTTGGCGCGGCCGGTGCGGATCTTGGTGAGGTTGTTCTTGAACGCGGCAATGGACTGGTCCATCTTGACCTGGGCGTTCTGCTTGATGTCGGCAATGGTCATATCGGTCTCTCCAGAGGTCGATTATTGCGCCACGCTGACGGGCGCGCGAAGAGGGCCGCGGCGCCTGGGCGCGCGGCGGCTGCAACGGTGCTCAGGCGTGCACCAGCGTGCCTTCGTCGGCACCCAGCACCACGCTTTTCAGCGCGCCGGGCTTGAAGATCGAGAACACCTTGATCGGCAGTTTCTGGTCGCGGCACAGGGCGAACGCCGTGGCATCCATGATGCCCAGATTGCGCGTCATCGCCTCGTCGAAGCTCAGTTCGGCGTAGCGCGTGGCCTTGGGGTCTTTCTTGGGATCGGCGGTGTACACGCCATCCACCTTGGTGGCCTTGAGCACCAGTTCGGCGCCGATCTCGGCCCCGCGCAGCGCGGCGGCGGTGTCGGTGGTGAAGAAAGGATTGCCGGTGCCTGCGGCGAACACCACCACCTTGCCTTCTTCCAGGTACTGCAGCGCCTTGGGGCGCACGTAGGGTTCGACCACCTGCTCGATGCCGATGGCGCTCATCACGCGCGCCGTCAGGCCCTGATGGTTCATGGCGTCGGCCAGCGCCAGCGCGTTCATCACGGTGGCCAGCATGCCCATGTAGTCGGCGGTGGCGCGGTCCATGCCCTCGGAGCCGCCGGCCACGCCGCGGAAGATGTTGCCGCCGCCGATCACCACCGCCACCTCGACACCCATGCGCGTCACCTCGGCGATCTCGCCCACGATGCGCTCGATGGTGGGACGGTTGATGCCGAAGGCATCGTCGCCCATCAGGGCTTCACCGGAGAGCTTGAGCAGGATGCGCTTGTGGGCGGGTTTGGCTTTGGTCATTGGCGAAGGCTCCGGGATGGCGGCGGGCAAGAGTCTACAGGTTGGATTCACGAAGGGCCGCGGAGCAGGCCAAGTCAGCGGACGCCATGCCCGGACCTGCGCCGGGCATCGGCGTTGCCCCCCTCACCCAGTGAGAGGGGGAAGCGGCGTCAGCCGCTCAGGGGTGTCAGGCGTTCTTGGCCGCGGCCACCTGGGCGGCCACTTCGGCGGCGAAATCGTCCACCTTCTTCTCGATGCCCTCGCCCACCACGTACAGCGTGAAGCCGGTCACCTGGGTGGCCTTTTCCTTCAGCATCTGCTCGACGGACTGCTTGTCGTTCTTCACGAAGGGCTGGTTGAACAGCGACACTTCCTTCAGGTACTTCTGCACCGATCCTTCCACCATCTTGGCGGCGATGTCGGCCGGCTTGCCCGATTCCTGCGCCTTGGCGGCGGCCACGCTGCGCTCTTTCTCGATCAGCTCGGCCGGCACGTCGCTGCTGGCCAGCGCCACGGGCTTCATGGCGGCCACGTGCATGGCGACATCCTTGGCGGCGGTCTCGTCGCCGGCGTACTCGACCAGCACGCCGATGCGCGTGCCGTGCACATAGCTGGCGATCTTGCTGCCCGACTTGCGCACGAAGCGGCGGAAGCTCATGTTCTCGCCGATCTTGCCGATCAGGCCGACGCGCACGTCTTCCAGCGTGGGGCCGTAGCCGTCCTGCTCGTAGGGCAGCGCGCCCAGGGCAGCGACGTCGGCGGGGTTCTGCTCGGCCACCAGCTTGGCGGCGGCGGCGGCCATGTTCAGGAACATGTCGTTCTTGGTCACGAAGTCGGTTTCGCAGTTGACTTCGATCATGGCGCCGGTGTCGCCGGCCACGTGGGCGGCGATCACGCCCTCGGCCGTCACGCGGCTGGCGGCCTTGCCGGCCTTGGTGCCCAGCTTGACGCGCAGCAGCTCCTCGGCCTTGGCCATGTCGCCGTCGGCCTCGGTCAGGGCTTTCTTGCACTCCATCATGGGGGCGTCGGTCTTGGCGCGCAGTTCGGCGACCATGCTTGCGGTGATTGCTGCCATGTGTTTACTCCAGTGGTCCTTGGGTGCGGGCCCGGCCGTCGTGGCCGGGCTCATCAAGATGAAACATTAAAAAAAAGGGGCCATGACGCCCCTTTGCCTGCGGCCGCGATGGCGCGGCGCACGCGGTCGTCAGGCGGCGTTTTCGTCCTCGACCTCTACGAACTCGTCGTCGCCTTCGGCGGCCTGCACGGCCTTCACGACGTCGTTGACGGCGTTGGCCTTGCCTTCCAGCACGGCGTCGGCCATGCCACGGGCGTACAGCGTCACGGCCTTGGCGGAGTCGTCGTTGCCGGGGATCACGTAGTCGATGCCGTCCGGGTTGTGGTTGGAGTCGACCACGCCGATCAGCGGGATGCCCAGTTTCTTGGCTTCCGACACGGCAATCTTGTGGTAGCCCACGTCGATCATGAAGATGGCGTCGGGCAGCGCGGTCATGTCCTGGATGCCGCCGATGTCCTTCTCCAGCTTTTCCATCTCGCGGGTGAACATGAGCTGCTCTTTCTTGCTCATGCTTTCCAGGCCGGCTTCCTGCTGGGCCTTCATGTCCTTCAGGCGCTTGATGGAGGTCTTGACGGTCTTGAAGTTGGTCAGCATGCCGCCCAGCCAGCGCTGCTCGACGTAGGGCATGCCGCAGCGGCGGGCTTCCTCGGCCACGATCTCGCGCGCCTGACGCTTGGTGCCGACGAACAGGATGGTGCCGCGGTTGGCGGTCAGCTGCTTGGCGTATTTCTGCGCCTCCTGGAACATCGGCAGCGATTTTTCCAGGTTGATGATGTGGATCTTGTTGCGATGGCCGAAGATATACGGGGCCATCTTGGGGTTCCAGAAGCGCGTCTGGTGGCCGAAGTGGACACCGGCTTCCAGCATTTGACGCATGGTCACGGACATGGGTAAAGCCTTTTTCTCGAAGGTTGGGTCTTAAAGCCAGCCCGCTCATCGCCGCCTGAACGCCTGTGAAAAGGCCGGCGGCAACACCTCGTGGGGCTGGTTTGCGATTTGTTCCGCGCCGTGCGGGCACCCGGCCAGCGGGTCGGCAACGCAAAACCTGCGGATTATAGCAGTGCGCCCCATGCTCGCGGCCGGGCCGATGCCTGGGGTGCAGCGGGCGCGTACGGCACGCGACAGCCCGGCCCCGTAGAATCCGCCGCGCCCTTCCCCCTCGTTGCAGTCTTCATGAACATCGCCATCCTCGGCGCCGGCATCATCGGCGTGACCACGGCCTACGAACTGGCGGCCGATGGACACCAGGTGACGGTGTTCGAGCGCCACGCCAGCGTGGCCGAGGGCGCGAGCTTTGCCAACGCCGGCGTGGTGGCGCCCGGCTACGTCACGCCCTGGGCCGCGCCCGGCATGCCGGCCAAGGTGCTGGGCCACCTGCTGGCGCGCCACGCGCCGGTGCGCGTGCGGCGCCCGCTGGCGGCGGCCGACCTGGCCTGGATGCGCCAGTGGCGCGCCGCCTGCGACCCGGCGACCTACGCCGCCAACCGCACGCGCATGCTGCGCCTGGCCTTCTACAGCCGGCATCGCCTGCACGAGGTGGCCGCGCGCATGGCCTACGACTTCGACCGCAGCAGCGGCTACATGGTGCTGCTGCGCGGCGACCGGGACCGGCAGATGGTGCAGCCCGGCCTGGCGCTGCTGCGCGAGCTGGAAGTGCCCTTCCACGAAATCACCGCCGACGAGGCGCGCCAGATCGAGCCGGCGCTGCACCCGCACACGCCGCTGGCCGGCGCCGTGCACCTGCCGCAGGACGAAGTGGGCAATTGCCGCCAATTCGCCGTGATCCTGCGCGACGCGGCCGAGCAGCTGGGCGCGCGTTTCGTGTTCAATACGGCCGTCAGTGCCGTGGATACAGCGCAGACAGCTACGCTTTATATAGCAGGCGAAACGGCACCGCAGCGCTTCGACGCCATCGTGCTGTGCGCCGGCGTGCAGTCGGCGGCGCTGCTGCGACCGCTCGGCCTGCGCCTGCCGTTGCGGCCGGTGTACGGCTATTCGATCAGCGCCCACATCCCCGAGCCGGTGTACGCCCCGCGCAGCGGCGTGATGGACGAGCGCTACAAGGTGGCCATCACGCGCATGGGCCAGCGCGTGCGCGTGGCCGGCTCGGCCGAGATCGGCGGCACGCCCGATGCGATGAACGATGCCGCCATCCAGACGCTGTACAAGGTGCTGGCCGACTGGTTTCCGGGCGCGGCGCGGCTGTCCAGCGGCGTGCAGGTGTGGAAGGGCGCGCGGCCCATGCTGCCCGACGGCCCGCCCATCGTCGGCGCCAGCGGCATCCCCAGCCTGTGGCTCAACCTGGGGCACGGCTCCAGCGGCTGGGCGCTGTCGTGCGGCTCGGCCCGCGTGCTGGCCGACCAGATCGCGGGGCGCGCGCCGGAGATCGACACCGAGGGGCTGGACGTGCGGCGGCTGGCAGGTTGATCGTAAAAAAATATAGCTGCTGGCGCCCTCCAGCAAACGATTTCAGACATTTTTCGCTTGAAACCATTGAAGGGCAAGCGCAAGCCACTATCAATTCATGAGTTCCGCGCCAGCGCGCTGAACCCATAATGGGCCATGCCCCACCTGCTGCCGCTCGACCGCCCCGCCCCGCTGTTCGACCTGGCCGCCACGCGCCGCATCGAGGCCACGGCCCAGGCCGCGCTGCCGCCGCACACGCTGATGCAGCGCGCCGGCCTGGCCACGGCGCGGCTGGCGCTGGCGCTGGCGCCGCATGCGCGCACGGTCTGGATCGCCTGCGGCCCCGGCAACAACGGCGGCGACGGGCTGGAAGCCGCCCTGCACCTGCGCCAGTGGGGCATGAACCCCGTGGTGACGTGGCTGGGCGACGAGGATCGCCTGCCGGCCGACGCCCGCGCCTCGCTGCAACGCGCGCGCGCGGCGCAGGTCACCTTCACCGACGAACCGCCCGTGCTGGGCGCACAGGACCTGGGCATCGACGCGCTGCTCGGCATCGGCACCACGCGCGCACCGGAGGGGCGCATGGCCGAACTGCTGGCGCAGCTGCATGCCAGCCCGGCCATGCTGCTCACCGTCGACGTGCCCAGCGGCCTGCAGGCCGACAGCGGTATCTGGCCAACCCCGAATACTGCTGATTTCATAGCTGATTGCGCTTGTCCACCAAGCGCTGAAGGCCGATTTGGCTTGAAACCGCCCGGTCACCGCCGGCACACGCTGAGCCTGCTCACCCTGAAGCCCGGCCTGTTCACCGCACAAGGCCGCGACGCCTGCGGCACGCTGTGGTTCGACGACCTGGGCGTGGCGCCCGGCGACGAGCCGCCCACCGCCTGGCTGAACGCCCCACCACCCGCCGCGCCGCGCCCGCACGCCAGCCACAAGGGCAGCTTCGGCGACGTGGCCGTGATCGGCGGCGAAACCGACGCCACGCGCGGCACCGCCATGGCCGGCGCCGCGCTGCTGGCGGCCAGCGCCGCACTGCACGGCGGCGCGGGGCGCGTGTACGTTGGCCTGCTGGGCGATGGTGCGCTGGCGCTTGACGTGTCGCAGCCCGAACTGATGTTCCGCCGCCCCGATGCCCTGCCGCTGACCGCCATGACGGTGGTGTGCGGCTGCGGCGGCGGCGAGGCCGTGCGCGGCGTGCTGCCGGCCGTGCTGGCCCAGGCCCCGCGCCTGGTGCTGGATGCCGACGCGCTGAACGCCATCGCGCAGGACCCAGCCCTGCAGGCCGCGCTGACCGGGCGCGCCGCACGCGGCCAGGCCACGGTGCTGACGCCCCACCCGCTGGAAGCCGCGCGCCTGCTGGCCACCGACGCCCGCCAGGTGCAGGCCGACCGGCTGGCCGCCGCTGCGGCGCTGGCGGCACGCTTTCAATGCGTGGCGGTGCTCAAGGGCTCGGGCAGCGTCATCGCAGCGCCGGGCGAAGTGCCGCGCATCAACCCCACCGGCAACGCGCGGCTGGCCACGCCGGGCTCGGGTGACGTGCTGGCGGGCTTGGTCGGCGCCCTGCTGGCGGGCGGACAAGCGGCGTTCAGTGCCGCCTGCGCCGCCGTGCAGCGCCACGGCGCCGTGGCCGATGCCTGGCCCGAAGGCCGCAGCCTGACGGCCAGCGCCTTGGCCGCCCGGCTGGCGCCTTAAGCTCTCAAGTCTTCAGAGCGTGCCGTCGTCGAACGACACCACGTCCTGGCCGGACAGCAGGTGCTCGTACAGCGCCGCGGCCATGTCGGGATTGGGGCCGTCCAGCAGGCGGTCCACCATCTGCGGCACCAGGGCGCGCGGCAGCAGGTCGGCGATCTTGTAGCCCACCCGCAGCGTGCGGCTCCGGTCGCCGGCGCGAAACAACAGCTCCAGCAAGCCGCCTGCATAGGTCAGCACGGCCTCCGGGTCCGTGGTCCTGCTGTAGGCCAACACCAGTTCACGAGCGAGGGTCGTGCCCAGCGACTGGGCCACCACCGTGATGAAATCCCGCGTATGCGTCAGCCGCGTCTGCAGCCGGGCGGATGCGAAATCCGGTGCCGCCTGCAACACACCCGCCGGATGCGGGGTCGGATCGGGCAGACGGCGGACGGCCTGAAGGTAGCCTTGGACGACGAGTTCGTGCAACTCGCGCACCACGGATTCGCCGAACAGCTCGATCAACACCTGCAGCGGGCGCTGTCCGCTGCACATGAGCATGATCTGCCGCTCCCGGGCATTCAGCCCCGGGCCGCGGGCGTTCATCTCCTCCTGCCCGGCCGGGGTCTTGATGTAATAAATGTGCAGCATGCCAACGCGCTCGCCGCACATCGCCTGCGGGTGCCGATGCACCGCATGGCCGTCCGGTCGAGGGCGCAAGAGTGTAGCCGCCAGCAATACGGCCGTCATACCCGAACCTGTACCAAACCCGAGCAATTTACTCGTGCTTGGCCGAGCGGCAGGGGATTCAGCGCCTCGGTTTGCGCGCCTTGCCGTTCTTCTGGACCTTGGTCGCGGCCTTCTTGACAGCGGACTTCAGCGCCTGGATCGGCGAGGGTCGCGCGCCGCGTTCGGCATCGCGCTGCTTGCGCGCGGCGCGCTTGTCCGCCGCCTTGGCGGGCTGCCCGCGCTCGCCGGCCGGCGCCACGCCCTTGTCGCGCATGGCACGCGACAGCAGCTCGTCACCCTCGCGCACCAGGCGGAAGTCGATCTTGCGGCCGTCCAGGTCGACGCGGCTCACCTGCACCCGCACACGGGTGCCCAGGCCATAGCGGATGCCGGTGCGCTCGCCGCGCAGTTCCTGGCGGATTTCGTCGAAGCGGAAGTACTCGCCGCCCAGCTCGGTGATGTGCACCAGCCCTTCGACGTGCAGGTCGTCCAGCGTGACGAACAGGCCGAAGCTGGTGGCCGCACTGACCGTGCCGCCGAACTCCTCGCCCAGGTGCTCCTTCATGTACTTGCACTTGAGCCAGGCCTCGACGTCGCGGCTGGCTTCGTCGGCGCGGCGCTCGTTGGCGCTGCAATGCAGGCCGGCGGCCTCCCAGGCCAGCATCTCGGGCGACTGGCGCCGGAGCTGCGGCGTCTCGTCGTCGCTGCGACGACGCGCCGCGCTGTTCTTCTGCAGGCGCGCCTTCAGCTTCTCGTGCGCCTCGCCCGGCGTGGGCAGCGCCGGCAACTGGTACTTGCGCGCTTCGAGGATCGCCTTGATCACGCGGTGCACCAGCAGATCGGGGTAGCGCCGGATGGGGCTGGTGAAGTGGGTGTACGCGTCATACGCCAGGCCGAAATGGCCGCTGTTGACGGGCGTGTACATGGCTTGGCTCATCGAACGCAGCAGCATCATGTGGATCTGCTCGGCGTCGGGCCGGTCCTTGGTGGCGTCGGCGATGCGCTGGAACTCGCTCGGGTGTGGCGTGTCGCTGATCGACAGGCCCAGCCCCAGCGCCTTCAGGTAGGCGCGCAGGATGTCCTGCTTCTCGGGCGTCGGGCCCTCGTGCACGCGGTACAGGCCGGGCTGCTTGCCCTGCTGAATGAAATCCGCGCTGCACACGTTGGCGGCCAGCATGCATTCCTCGATCAGGCGGTGGGCATCGTTGCGCACGCGCGGCACGATCTTCTCGATGTGGCCCGCCTCGTCGCAGACGATCTGTGTCTCCACGGTGTCGAAGTCGACCGCGCCGCGGGCCTGGCGGCCCTTGAGCAGCGCGCGGAACACGTCGTGCAGGTTCAGCAGATCGGGCACCCGATCCTTGCGACGCGCCGCCTCGGGGCCGCGCGTGTTGGCCAGGATGGCCGCCACCTCGGTGTAGGTGAAGCGGGCGTGGCTGAACATCACCGCCGGATAGAACTGGTACGCCACCACCTCGCCCTTGGCATCGACCAGCATGTCGCACACCATGCACAGGCGCTCGACATCGGGGTTGAGCGAGCACAGGCCGTTGCTCAGCTTCTCGGGCAGCATCGGAATCACGCGGCGCGGAAAGTACACGCTGGTGGCGCGGTCGTAGGCGTCCACGTCGATCGGGCTGCCGGTCTTGACGTAGTGGCTCACGTCGGCAATGGCCACCAGCAGGCGCCAGCCATTGGGCTTCTTGCCGCGGCCGCTGACCACCGCCGGCTCGCAGTACACGGCGTCGTCAAAGTCGCGCGCGTCCTCGCCGTCGATGGTGCACAGCGGCATGTCGGTCAGGTCGACACGGCCCTGCCGGTCGGCCGGCTGCACCGTGTCGGGCAGGGCACGCGCCTCACCGATGGCGGCATCGGAAAACTCGTGCGGCACGCCGTACTTGCGCACGGCGATCTCGATCTCCATACCGGGGTCGTCGATCTCGCCCAGCACTTCCTTCACGCGGCCCACGGGCTGGCCGTAGAGCGCGGGCGGTTCGGTCAACTCGACCACCACCACCTGGCCCGTCTTGGCCGCGCCAATAGCGGTCTTGGGGATCAGCACGTCCTGGCCGTAGCGCCGATCCTCGGGCGCCACCAGCCAGATGCCGCCTTCGTGCAACAAGCGCCCGATGATCGGGTGCGGGGGACGCTGCACGATCTCGAGCACGCGCCCTTCGGGCCGGCCGCGCCGGTCCTGGCGCACGATGCGCACCTTGACACGGTCGCGGTGCAGCACCGCGCGCATCTCGTTGGCGGGCAGATAAATGTCCGGATCACCATCGTCGCGCACCACGAAACCGTGGCCGTCGCGGTGGCCTTGCACCGTGCCTTCAATTTCATCCAGCAGGCCGCTGGAAAAGTCTGAATTTTTGATATAGAATCCTTGCTTTCCTGAAATGCCCAGGTGGCGGAATTGGTAGACGCACTAGTTTCAGGTACTAGCGCTGAGAGGCGTGGAGGTTCGAGTCCTCTCCTGGGCACCAACTAAAACCGCAACACGTTTGAAGATAACAGACGGGTTGCAACGAAAAGCCACCTTCGGGTGGCTTTTTTGTGGCCCGCAGACGGCACCACCGGGCAGGTTGTTGCCAGCGCGCATCAGATCGGCAAGGCCACCAAATCGTGCCCTTGCGCACCCACGATGCGCGCCCGCGTGAACTCGCCCACCTTCAGCTGCTTGCTGATTTTTTCGGGTGGCAGCAGTTGCACCACGCCATCGATCTCGGGTGCATCGGCGTAACTGCGCCCCACCCCGCCGCGTCGGCCCATGGCGGGCGCCGCATCGACCAGCACCCGCATCGTCGTCCCGATGCGCTCGCGCAGCTTGGCGGTCGACACCTCCTCGGCCACGGCCATGAATCGGGCGCGGCGCTCTTCGCGCACTTCGGCGGGCAGCATGCCGGGCAGATCGTTGGCAGCGGCGCCTTCGACCGGCGAGTAGGCAAAGCAACCCGCGCGGTCGATGCGTGCTTCACGCATGAAGTCGAGCAGGTGCTCGAACTCTTCTTCCGTCTCGCCCGGAAACCCGGCGATGAAGGTGGAGCGGATGACCAGATCGGGACACATCTCGCGCCAGCGCGCGATGCGCTCCAGATTCTTCTCGCCGCTGGCTGGGCGCTTCATGCGCCGCAGCACATCGGGATGGCTGTGCTGCAACGGCACGTCCAGATAAGGCAATACCTTGCCTTCGGCCATCAGCGGCAGGATGTCATCGACATGTGGGTACGGGTAAACGTAATGCAAGCGCACCCACGCGTCGTGCGGCGCGGCCAGTTCGCCCAGCGCCTGCACCAGCTCCAGCAGCCGCGTCTTCACCGGGCGCCCGTCCCAGAAGCCGGTGCGGTACTTCACATCGACGCCGTAGGCCGAGGTGTCCTGGCTGATGACCAGTAGCTCCTTCACGCCGCCTTCGAACAGCGCGCGCGCCTCCTTCAGCACATCGCCGATCGGGCGGCTCACCAGGTCGCCGCGCATCGACGGAATGATGCAGAAGGTGCAGCGGTGGTTGCAGCCTTCGCTGATCTTCAGGTAGGCGTAGTGGCGCGGCGTCAGCTTCAGCCCCGCCTCGCCGAAGGCGCCCGGCACCAGGTCGAGGAACGGGTCGTGCGGTTTCGGCAGGTGCTGGTGCACCGCGTCCATCACCTCCTGCGTGGCATGCGGGCCGGTGACGGCCAGCACCGACGGGTGCAGGTGCTTGATCAGGTTTTCCGAATCATTTTGGCCTTCAGCGCCCGTCCCACCTGCGCCAGCAGCTATGGTTTTTGCACCAAGACAGCCGGTGACGATGACCTTGCCATTGACCGACAGCGCCTCGCCGATGGTGTCCAGGCTTTCCTTCACGGCCTCGTCGATGAAGCCGCAGGTGTTGACGATGACGAGGTCGGCGCCCTCGAAGGTCTTGCTGGTCGCATAGCCCTCGGCCGAGAGCTGCGTCAGGATCAGTTCCGAATCGGTCAGCGCCTTCGGGCAGCCCAGCGACACGAAGCCGATGCGCGGCGCGGGCATGTTGGTTTCACTCATGCCGCAATTGTCGCAGCCCGGCGCCGGTCAGCGCTTGATGCCGAACGCCCCCAGCATCTGCTCGGTCTGCCGGGTCATTTGCTCCTGCATCTGCAGAAACATGGTCTTCGACTGCTCCAGGTAGTTGCCCATCATGCCCTGCATCATGGGCGACTGCATGCTCATGAATTGCGCCCAGCTCTCCGGCGACAGACCCGTGGACTGTTCGGCCAGCTTGGCCTGGATTTCGATGAAGGCCTGGATGTTCTTCTCCAGGTACGTCCCCATGAAGCCCTGCAGTGCATGGCCGTAGAAGCGGATGATGTGCGCCAGCACCGCCTCGGTGAACATCGGCGCGCCGCCGGCCTCTTCTTCCAGAATGATCTGCAGCAGGATGCTGCGCGTGAGGTCTTCGCCGCTCTTGGCATCGCGCACCACGAACGCCTCGTGCGCCATCACCAGTTCACGCACCTGCGCCAGCGTGATGTAGGACGAGCTGCTGGTGTCGTACAGCCGCCGGTTGGGGTATTTCTTGATCACCCGCGCATCGCTGGCTGGCGACGTCGCAGGTGCCTTGGCGGTGGACGCTGAAGCTCTGGATCGGCTCATGGACAGGGAGTAGAAGACTGCTGCACTGCAACAGATTCTAGGTCGCAGGCCACACGAGACCGGGCATGAGTTACCCTGATGCGCTTGTCCGTACTTTCTTCATGCCGGCAAGAAAAAAAGCACCTACGGTTTCCCGCAAGTGCTTGATTTCATTGGTAGGCGCGATTGGACTCGAACCAACGACCCCCACCATGTCAAGGTGGTGCTCTAACCAGCTGAGCTACGCGCCTGAAAGATTCGAAGCCGCAGAGTATAGCCGATTGGCGATGGCTGGCCGCGGAAGGCGGTGGAAATTTCAGCGCCGGCGCGCCACGCGCACGCCGGTCACATCCTGCACCTGGCGCAGCACATGGGCCAGGCGCTGCGTGTCGCTGACTTCGACGGTGAAGGTCATCCATGCCCAGCCCTTGACGGACTGGGTCTGCACGCCGATGACGTTCATCTTCTCGCGCGCGAACAAATCCGAGATGTCGCGCAGCAGGCCCTGGCGGTCCAGCGCCTCGACCGCCACGTCGACCGGGTAGGCCGGCGAATGGCCGGTGGCGGGCGTGCTCCAGCCGACCTCGATCACGCGTTCGGGCTCGCGCGCCTGCAGTTCGCGGAAGGTGTTGCAGTCGCGCCGGTGCACGCTGACGCCGCGCCCGCGTGTGACGTAGCCCGCGATGTCGTCGGGCGGCGCGGGCTTGCAGCAGCGCGCCGGCTGCGTGAGCAGCGAATCCAGCCCCACCACCAGCACGCCGCCGCGGGCACCACCGCCGCCATCGGTGCGCGCCTTGCGCAACACCTGCTCGTCGGCATCGGGCACGGGCTCGGGGGGGCGCAGCACGGTCTCGATGGCGCGCAGCGACAGCTCGTCCTTGCCGACGGTCTCGAACAGCGCGTCGGGCGTCTTGAAGCCCAGTTCACCGGCCAGGTGATCCAGCGCAATGGCGGTGCGGCCTTCGCGCTGCAGCAGCTTCTCGACCATCTCGCGCCCGCGGGCGATGGTCTCGCGCGTCTGCTGGGCGTTGAACCAGGCGCGCACCTTCGACTTGGCGCGCGACGAGGCCAGGAAATGCAGATCGGGATTCAGCCAGTCGCGCGACGGGCCGCCCTCCTTGGCCGAGATCACCTCGACCGTCTGGCCGTTCTTCAGCGGCGTGTGCAGCGGCACCATGGCGCCGTCGACGCGCGCACCGCGGCAGCGGTGGCCCAGCTCGGTGTGCAGCGTGTATGCGAAGTCCACCGCCGTCGCGCCCGCCGGCAGTTCGACGATGGCGGCTTGCGGCGTGAGCACGTAGATGCGGTCGTCGAACAGGCCGTATTGCGGCGCCGCGCCCGAGAGGTCGCGCTCCCATGCCAGCAGCTGGCGCAGCACGGCGATCTTGGCGTCGTAATCGCTTTCGGCGCTGACGCCGACATAGCCCTTGGTGCCCGCCTCCTTGTAGGCCCAGTGCGCGGCCACGCCGTGCTCGGCGTGCTGGTGCATCTGGTGCGTGCGAATCTGGATTTCCCACGCGCGGCCATCGCCGTCGCGCACCACGGTGTGCAGCGACTGGTAGCCATTGCCCTTGGGCTTGGCGATGTAGTCGTCGAACTCCTGCGGCACCGGCATGAAGCGCTGGTGCACCCAGCCGAGCGCCCGGTAGCAGTCCTCCACCGTGGGCACCAGCACGCGCAGCGCGCGCACGTCGAACACCTGGTCGAAGTCCAGCGCCTTGCCGCGCATCTTGCGCACGATGGAACTGATGTGCTTGGGCCGCCCCGTCACGCTGGCGTCGATGCCCTGGGCGCACAGCGCCGACTCGATCTCGGCGCGGCGCTGCTCCAGCGCGGCTTCGCGCTCGACGCGCTTTTCGTCCAGCAGCGAGGCCACCATGCGGTAGGTCTCGGGCTCCTGGAAGCGGAAGATCAGGTCCTCCATCTCCCACTTGATCTGCCAGATGCCCAGGCGGTTGGCCAGCGGCGCGAACACCTCGTGCGATTCGCGCAGCAGGCTGGGTGCCGGCACCTTGCGCGCCGATGCGCACCAGCGCAGCGTCTGCAGGCGCGATGCCAGGCGCAGCAGCACCACGCGCAGGTCGCGGCTGAAGGCCAGCAGCATCTTGCGCACGAACTCGGTCTGCTGGCCGGCCAGTTCCGAATCGCCCAGTTGGTCGTGCCGGCTGGCGCGCGAGCGCTGCTGCACCCGCTCCAGCTTCGAGGTCTCGATGGCCAGCCGGGCAAAGCTGTCGCCGAAGGCCTTGCCGATCACCTCGTCCGGGCGGTTGAGCTGGCTGCTGGCGTAGCTCAGGTACACCGCGGCCTGGATGTCGTCGGAGCCGCCGATGCCGGCCAGGATGTCGGCCGTGGCATCGGCATGGGCCAGCACGTTCTCGCCCGACGAGGTGGCTTCGCCCGCCAGCAGCGGCTCGGCAAAGGCGCGGGCGCGCGCGCGCATCTCGCCGACGACGTCGCTGCCACCGCCCGTGGCCGTGACCACGTCGGCCAGCGGCTGGCGCGAGGTCTGAGATGGCAGCGCCAGCGTCTTCATGGCGCGGGCAGCAGAAAGTCGAGCACCGTCGCCACCTGATCGGCCGCCACCAGCGTGGGTGCGTGGCCCACACCGGCAAATTCGACCACGCGCGGGCGCGGGCCGCGCGCCGCCATGGCCTGCGCGGTGGCGGGTGACAGCAGGTCGGAGTCGGCGCCGCGGATCACCAGCGTCTCGGCCTGCACGCGGTCGTACAGCTGCCACAGCGCGGCTTCGCCGTCGGCCGCAGATTGCTGCGTGAGCGCGCCATACGGCACGGCGATGGCCGGGTCGTAGTGCATGCGCCAGCTGCTGCCCGGCACCGGGCGCAGCATGGGGCGCGACAGCGCCAGCCACTGCTCGTCGCTGTGCGGGCCGAAGCCGGCGGAAATCTCGCGCATGCGCGCGGCCGCCGCCTCGACGGAGTCGAAGGTGCCGGCCTTGCCCAGGTACTGGCCGATGCGCTCCAGCGCCTGCCATTCGATGACCGGGCCAACATCGTTCAGCACCAGCCGGTGCAGGGGCGCGGGCAGCGGCAGGTCGGGCATGCCGGCCAGCGTCATGCCGATCAGGCCGCCCATGCTGGTGCCCACCCAGTCGAAGGTGGCGATGGGCGCCTGCGCCTGCAGCGTGTTCAGCAGCACCAGCATGTCGCCGACGTAGGTGGGGAACTGGTAGCCCATCGGGTCCTTCAGCCAGTCGCTTTCGCCGCGGCCCACCACGTCGGGGCAGACCACGCGCAGCGCCTGCCCCTGCGCAGCGGCGCGCGCCAGCAGGGCGCGGGCCAGCACGTCGAAGTCGCGCCCCTGGCGCGACAGGCCATGCGTGCACACCACCAGGTGCGGCGCCGCCGCATCGCCCCATTGCCAGTAGGCCATGCGGTGGCCGCCGTGCGCGTCAGGACAGGCAACGTGAGCGAGGGTGGGCGGGGTCATGGGCGGCAGGAAGATGGGACGAGCCCATGGTAAAGCAAGGCGGCAATCCGATGGATCAACGAGCCGGGATCATGAAAAAAACAGGAGCTGCTTGCGCTTTGTACAAGACAGATTCAGATAGTTTTATATCTGAAACGCTTTAAAAACGCGCGCAAGCAGCTATCAATACAGAAGCAATGATGGCACTCGAACCATCAGAGGCCGTCCCGCGGAATGCCGCCAGCGCGGCCGGCCAGCCTAGTGGCAACGCGCGGCCCGATGCCTGCGCCCGCCAGCGGTGCTGCCCGGGCGGCGCCAGGGCGCGCTTACCTGGCCTGCACCGAGCCCGACACCGTGACCTGCACGATGCTCTTGCCCGGCTCCACCGGCACCGGGGCGGCCTCGGCGCTCATGGCCTGGGCCTTGGCCATACCGTACATGCGCGGCTGAAAGCCCGAGTCGTCGCTGCTGACGCTGACTTCGCGCAGCGTGTAGCCGGCGAAGCCGAAGGCCTTGGCGATCTCGGCCGCCCGGGCCTTGAAGCGCTCGATGGCCAGCGCCTGCGCCTCGCCCTCCACCCTGGCGCGCTGTTCGCGGCTGAGGCCGAAGGCGATGTTGCCGATGGTCAGGCTGCTGGCGCGCGCGGCGGCCTGCGTGATGCGTGCGAAGTCGCGCCCTTCCAGCACCAGCTCGGCCCGGCCCTGCCAGCCGCTGATCTTGCCGTCGCGGTTGTAGCGCGGGTGGATGCTGAAGTCGCCCGTGCGCACGTCCATCTGCCCCGGCTGTGCCGTGGTCTTGACCTGCGCCAGCGCGGCGTCCAGCGCCTTGCGCAGCTCGGCCTGCACGCCGGCGGCGTCGGCGCCCTCGCGCGAGGTGGTGAGCGACAGCGTGAGCAGGTCCTGCTGCACCTCGACCTGGCCCGTGGCCGAAAGCTGCAGCACGTTCTGGGGCGGGGCAATGGTCATGGCACTGATGGGGGTGGTTTGCGCGTGGGCCAGCGCGGCGCCCAGGCCAAACAACAGGCCCATCGCCACGGTGCGGGTGATGCGTGTGGTCATGCGGAATGAGGGATCGACAAGCGCCTGATCGGCGCGGGGGAGTATCTTGTCATGACTGACTCGGCACGCCTGTCAGACAAGGGCGGCAGTTGCGGCGCCTGCCCTGGCCCAGCGTGTGCAGCGTCAGCGCTGGCCGATCTGCGCGGTGGTTGGTGGCTCCAGGTCGGGCCGCATCGATGCGCGCCGGATCTGCTCGCGCAGCTGCAGGCGCTGCTCGGCGGTCAGGCGACGGTCGGGGCTGCCGGCCTCGCGCTGGCGGTGCACGGCGTCCACCGCCATCCACAGCGGGCTGCGCTGGTCGGCAGCCGACGCGGCCACGCTGGGCCGCAGTTCGGCGCGCGGGCCCATGTCGGTCGACTCGCCGCTAAGCTGCGCCAGCGCCATGGTCGGCGCCGCGCACAGCCCCAGACTCAGCCACAGAAAAGGAACGCGGTTCATGGTCATCACAACGCTCCAACGATCCCATGCCGGTACGTGTTTGTCCTTCAGATAGGCACCGCGCGGGGCAACAGATGTAACACTGTGAAAGGCACGCCGGGTAAACCCGAATTTTTTTCGGCATCAGGGCCACAATGGGTCTGTTACAAATAAGACCGAAGGGTTTGAATGAACCAGGCAACCAACCGAACCGACAAGATCGTCGTCGTCGATGACGATGCGCGCATCCGCGACCTGCTGCGCCGCTACCTGGCGCAGGAAGGCTTCGAGGTGATCGTGGCCGAGGACGCCAAGGCGCTGTCGCGCATCATGCTGCGCGACACCATCGACCTGATCGTGCTCGACCTCATGATGCCCGGCGAGGACGGCCTGTCGGTGTGCCGCCGCCTGCGCGCGGCGGGCGACAAGACGCCGATCATCATGCTCACCGCCAAGGGCGAGGACGTGGACCGCATCGTCGGCCTCGAAGTCGGTGCCGACGACTACCTGGGCAAGCCGTTCAACCCGCGCGAGCTGCTGGCGCGCATCCACGCCGTGCTGCGCCGCCGCCCCCCGCAGGAGGCGCCGGGCGCGCCGTCGGCCGAGAACGAATCCGTCACCTTCGGCCCCTTCGCCTTCGACCTCGGCGCGCGCACGCTGCACAAGAACGGCGAGGAGATTTCGCTCACCACCGGCGAATTCGCCATGCTGAAGGCGCTGGTGCGCCACCCGCGCCAGCCGCTGAGCCGCGAGAAGCTGGCGCAACTGGCACGCGGGCGCGAGTTCGAGCCCTTCGACCGCAGCCTGGACGTGCAGATCTCGCGCCTGCGCAAGCTGATCGAGGCCGACGCCGCCAGCCCGCGCTACATCCAGACCGTGTGGGGCGTGGGCTACGTGTTCGTGCCCGACGGCACGAGCTGATGCGCCACCCCCTGCGCTGCCTTTTGCGCCCCGCCGCCACGGCAGGCCGGCGGCGCAGGATCTGCTGCGCCGCGCGCAGGCTGCCGGCGCACACGCCGGCACCGGCGGCGGCGCACGGTGGCGGCTTGGCCGAGCAGCCAGCACCGCAGCCATGAGCGCGGTGGTGCAGCCGCCGGGCGCCGACGTGGCCGCGCCCAGCACGCGGCCCGACCTGCTGACCGACTCCATGAACGCGCCGCTGGAGGTGGAGCGCGAGGCACGCCCACCCATCGGCCTGAGCCTGTTCTGGCGCACCTTCTTCATGCTGGCGCTGCTGCTGCTGGGCAGCTCGGTCGGCTGGTACCAGATGTTCCGCACGCTCGAGTACGAGCCGCGCGTGATCGACAACGCACGCCAGATCGCGTCGCTCGTCAACCTGTCGCGCGCCGCGCTGATCCACTCCGACGCCATCGCCCGCGTCTCACTCATCAAGACGCTGGCCGAGCAGGAGAAGGTGCGCATCCTGCCGCGCGAGCCGGGTGACCGCTTCGACCTGTTCAACCAGACCGAGCTGGAACGCCGCATGAGCGCCGAGATCATGGCCCGCCTGGGCCCCGGCACCGTGGTGGCCAGCCGTGTGAACGACGAGGCGGGGCTGTGGGTGGGGTTCCAGATCGAGGGCGACTCGTACTGGCTGCTGACCGACCGCTCGCGCGTGGGCGCGCTGCTGGGCGGCAGCGCGTGGCTGCTGTGGCTGGCCATGCTGGGCATGGTGTCGCTGATCGGCGCGGCGCTGCTGGCGCGCTTCATCAACCGGCCGCTGCGGCAGCTGTCGATTGCCGCCGCGCGCGTGCGCGGGGGCGACTATCTGCAGGGCCGGCTGGACGAGAACGCGCGCTCGGCCGAGATCCGCGAGGTCAATGTCGGCTTCAACCGCATGGCCGACCAGCTGTCGAAGATCGAGCAGGACCGCGCCGAGATGCTGGCCGGCATCTCGCACGACCTGCGCACGCCGCTGGCGCGCCTGCGGCTGGAAACCGAGATGAGCGTGCCCGACGCCGAGGCGCGCGACCACATGGTGGCCGACATCGAGCAGGTCGACACCATCATCGACAAGTTCCTCGACTACGCCCGGCCCGACCACGTGACGCTGCAGGCGCTGCCGCTGGCCGAGCTGGCCGATGCCGCCGCGGCGCCCTTCACCCTGCGCGACGACATGCAGGTGCAGATCGACATCCCGCCCGAGTTGCGCGTGATGGGCGACGACGTGGAGCTGTCGCGCGTGCTGGGCAACCTGCTGGAGAACGCGCGCCGCTACGGCAAGACGCCCGGCACCGGCGTCACGCGCGTGCGCATCGCCGCCACCGTGCGCGACCAGTGGGTCACGCTGCGCGTGCGCGACCACGGCCCCGGCGTGGCGCCCGACGTGCTGCCCAGCCTGACGCGCCCGTTCTTCCGCGGCGACAGCGCCCGCACCGCCGCCACCGGCGCCGGCCTGGGGCTGGCCATCGTCGCCAAGATGGTGCAGAACATGGGCGGCTCGCTGGACCTGAGCAACAGCCCCAGCGGCGGCCTGATGGCGGTCATCCGCCTGCAGCAGGCGCCCGAGCAGCGCGGCGGCTCGTCGCTGCTGAAGAAGCGGCGCACTGGCGGCACCTCATAGTCAAAACAGGCTCCAGCGCCCGTCCAGTGGGCGTGAGCAGCTACCGAAACAATAGTATCGTGGCACGCGCCTCGATCGCCGCGCCCTGCCCCACCGTGCCCAGGCGCTCGGCCGTCTTGGCCTTCACGTTGACCTGCGGCGCGGCCACCTCCAGGACCTCGGCAATGCGCGCCACCATGGCGGGGATGTGCGCCGCCAGGCGCGGCGCCTGCGCCACCACGGTGCTGTCCACGTTGCCGATGCGCCAGCCGGCGGCACGCACGCGGCGCGCCGCCTCGGCCAGCAACGCGGCCGAATCGGCGCCCTTGAAGCGTGCGTCCGTGTCCGGAAAATGCCGGCCGATGTCGCCCAGCCCGGCCGCGCCCAGCAGCGCGTCGGTGATGGCATGCAGCAGCACATCGGCGTCGGAGTGGCCCAGCAGGCCGTGCGTGTGGGGCACGCGCACGCCGCCGATCATGAGCGGCCGCCCGGGCACCAGGGCGTGCACGTCCCAGCCTTCGCCGATGCGGAACGGGGGCGCGTCTTGAATCGGGTTCATGCGATTCGGCTCCTCAGCACGGCCTCGGCCAGCGCAAAGTCCTCGGGATAGGTGACCTTGAAGTTCTGGGCGCTGCCCGGCACCAGCAGCGGCGCCAGGCCGGCCAGTTCGATGGCGCTGGCCTCGTCGGTGATGCCGGCGAAGCCACCCGCCGCGTGCGCCGCCAGGGCGTCGCGCAGCAGGCCGATGCGGAACATCTGCGGCGTCTGGGCCAGCCATTTGTGCGCGCGGTCGATGGTGGCGTCGACGCGCCCGTCGGCGCCCGCGTGCTTCAGCGTATCGGGCAGCGGCAGCGCCAGCAGGCCACCCACGGCATCGGGCAGGCAGGCGTCGATCAGGGCGTCGATCTGCGCCGGCGCGATGAGGCAGCGCGCCGCGTCGTGCACCAGCACCCAGTCGGTGGGCCGCGCGCCCTCGGCCAGCAGGCGCTGCAGACCATTGAAAACGCTCTCGGCGCGCGTGGCGCCGCCGCAGTTTGCTACCAAGATCGAAGTGCTCTGCGGCTGTAGAAAGCCGTCGCCCGGCGCCACCACCACCAGCACGCGGGCGATGCGCGGCACCCCCGCGAACGCCGCCAGCGTGTGCTGCACCATCGGCCGCCCGGCGACCGGCTGGTATTGCTTGGGCTGCGCCGTGCCGGCGCGCGAGCCCGTGCCGGCGCAGGGCAGCAGGGCAAAACAACGTGCGGTGGAGGAATCGGCAGGCATGAGCGCCGCATTGTAGTGACACCGCCGCACACACTACACTTTCAATAGCTTGCCGCGCTTGCTGGGCGGCGGATGAAGCCATGTTTCTTCATGAATCAACGTGGCGCGGCAGGGCCCGCAGGCACACCGGCGCCGGCGATGACCGTCGCCTCGGCGCCATCACGGTCGAAACTATTATTTCGATAGCTTCTCGCGCTTTCCACACAAGCGCTGGCGGCCAAAATCATTCGAAAATCCCGTCGGCATAAAATCGTGCCCGCACCCCCGCCCAGCCCGGCCGGGGGTTTTTGTCGTTTCCGCCGTCCCCATCTGCCTGCCCATGGACCTGCCCAAGCTCATTCCCGGCAAACGCCACGCCATGCCGCGCCCGCCCGGCTCGGCCGATGCTCTGCTGCTGGCACAACTTGCGCGGCGCGAAGCCGGCCACAAGAAGTTGACCGCCGTCGTCACCGCCGACGCGAGCGATGCGCTGCGGCTGCTGAACGAGCTGGCCTTCTTCGCGCCCGACCTGCGCAGCGTGCTGTTCCCCGACTGGGAGACGCTGCCTTACGACAGCTTCAGCCCGCACCAGGACCTGATCAGCGAGCGCCTGGCCACGCTGTGGGCCATTCGCCAGCAACAGGCCGACCTGGTGGTGATGCCCGCCACCACCGCGCTGTATCGCCTCGCGCCGCCCAGCTTCCTGGCCGGCACCACCTTCCACTTCAAGCAGGGGCAGAAGCTGGATGAGGCGGCGTTGAAGTCGCAGCTCACCCTGGCCGGCTACACGCACGTGACGCAGGTGGTGAGCCCCGGCGAATACGCGGTGCGCGGCGGGCTGATCGACCTGTTCCCGATGGGCAGCCCGCAGCCCTTTCGCGTCGATCTGTTCGACGACGAGATCGACTCGATCCGCGCCTTCGACCCCGACACCCAGCGCAGCCTGTACCCCGTGCCCGAGGTGCGCCTGCTGCCCGGGCGCGAGTTTCCGACGCATGAAGAGGCGCGCGCCAAGTTCCGCAGCCGCTGGCGCGAACTGCTGGAGGGCGACCCGACGCGCAGCCGCATCTACAAGGACATGGGCAACGGCGTGGCCACCGCGGGCATCGAGTACTACCTGCCGCTGTTCTTCGACGACACGGTGACGGTGCTTGATTACCTGGGCGCCGACGCCACGCTGGTGCTGCACGGCGACCTGGAAGCCGCCTTCAGCCAGTTCACGCAGGACACGCGCGAGCGCTACCGCCTGGCGCAGGGCGACCCAGAGCGCCCGGTGCTGCCGCCCGAGGCGCTGTTCCTGAGCGCCGAGGATTTTTACCTGGGCGCCAAGGCGCACGCGCAGCTGGCGCTGCGCCCGGCTTCACTCCCTCTCCCCTCTGGGGAGAGGGCTGGGGTGAGGGGCGCGGCGTCTGATGGAGGCGCCGCCAGCCTTCCCCCAGAGAGAGAGGGAGCCAACCCCGACTTCGCCGAATTCGACTGCCTGCCCGATCTGACCGTGGTACGCGGCGCCGACGACCCGCTGGCGCGGCTGCAGGCCCACATCGCCGGCACCGCGCAGCGCGTGCTGGTGCTGGCCGAAAGCGCGGGCCGGCGCGAGAGCCTGCTCGACTTTCTGCGCGCCAGCGGCCTGAACCCGCCCGCCTTCGATTCGCTGGCCGAGTTCCAGCAAAGCGCCGATGAGCCCACCGGGATCGCCACCGCCGCGCTCATGCAGGGCTTCGCCTGGCTCGAAGGCGGCATCGACTTCGTCACCGAGACCGAGCTGTTCGCCGCCGGCCCCACCACGCGCAAGCGCCGCAAGCAGGAGCAGGTCAGCGACGTCGATGCCCTGATCAAGGACCTGAGCGAGCTGAGCCTGGGCGACCCGGTGGTGCACGCGCAGCACGGCATCGGGCGCTACCGCGGGCTGGTGAACATGGACCTGGGCGCCCGCAACGCCGACGGCACACCCGCGCTGCAGGAGATGCTGCACCTGGAATACGCCGGCGCCGCCACGCTGTACGTGCCGGTATCGCAACTGCACCTGATCGGCCGCTACACCGGCGTGAGTGCCGACGAGGCACCGCTGCACAAGCTGGGCAGCGGCCAGTGGGAAAAAGCCAAGCGCAAGGCGGCCGAGCAGGTGCGCGATGCGGCCGCCGAGCTGCTCAACATCTACGCCCGCCGCGCCGCGCGCGAGGGCCATGCCTTCCGCTACAGCCCGAACGACTACGAGCAGTTCGCGGCCGACTTCGGCTTCGAGGAAACCGCCGACCAGAAGGCCGCCATCCACGCCGTGGTGCAGGACATGATCAGCCCGCAGCCCATGGACCGCCTGGTGTGCGGCGACGTCGGCTTCGGCAAGACCGAGGTGGCGCTGCGTGCGGCCTTTGTGGCGGTGACGGGCGGCAAGCAGGTGGCCTTCCTCGCGCCCACCACGCTGCTGGCCGAGCAGCATTACCTGACGCTGGCGGATCGCTTTGCCAAGTGGCCGGTGAAGGTGGCGGGCATGAGCCGCTTCAACTCGGCCAAGGAAGTCAACGCCACGCTGAAAGGGCTGGCCGATGGCAGCGTAGACATCGTCGTCGGCACGCACAAGCTGCTGAGCGAGAAGACGCAATTCAAGAACCTGGGCCTGCTCATCATCGACGAGGAGCACCGCTTCGGCGTGCGCCACAAGGAACAGATGAAGCAGTTCCGCGCCGAAGTGGACGTGCTCACGCTGACCGCCACGCCGATCCCCCGCACCATGGGCATGGCGCTGGAGGGCCTGCGGGACTTGAGCGTGATCGCCACCGCGCCGCAGCGCCGCCTGGCCATCAAGACCTTCGTGCGCAATGAGGGCACGGGCGTGATCCGCGAAGCCGTGCTGCGCGAGCTGAAGCGCGGCGGGCAGGTCTACTTCCTGCACAACGAGGTCGAGACGATCGAGAACCGCCGCCAGGCGCTGGAAAAAATCCTGCCCGAGGCGCGCATCGCCATCGCCCACGGCCAGATGCCCGAGCGCGAACTGGAGCGCGTGATGCGCGACTTCGTCGCCCAGCGCCACAACCTGCTGCTGTGCTCGACCATCATCGAGACCGGCATCGACGTGCCCACGGCCAACACCATCGTCATCGCCCGCGCCGACAAGTTCGGCCTGGCGCAGCTGCACCAGTTGCGCGGGCGCGTGGGCCGCAGCCACCACCAAGCCTATGCGTATCTGATGGTGCCCGAAATCGAAAGCCTGACCAAGCAGGCCGCGCAGCGCCTCGACGCCATTCAGCAGATGGAAGAGCTGGGCAGCGGCTTCTACCTGGCCATGCACGACCTGGAGATTCGCGGCGCCGGCGAGGTGCTGGGCGAGAACCAGAGCGGCAACATGATGGAGATCGGCTTTCAGCTCTACAACGAGATGCTGGCCGAGGCGGTGCGCAGCTTGAAGGCCGGCAAGGAGCCCGACCTGCTGGCACCCATGCAGGCGGTGACCGAGATCAACCTGCACGCCCCCGCCCTGCTGCCCAACGACTACTGTGGCGACGTGCACCTGCGCCTGTCGTTCTACAAGAAGCTCGCCACGGCCAAGACCAACGACCAGATCGACGCGCTGCTCGAGGAGATCGTCGACCGCTTCGGCAAGCTTCCCGCCCAGGCACAGACGCTGATCGATGTGCACCGCCTGCGCGTGCTGTCGGCACCCTACGGCGTGCAGAAGGTGGACGCGGCGCCGGGCGTGATCAACATCGCCTTCCGCCCCAACCCACCGATCGACCCCATGGCCATCATCCAGATGATCCAGAAGAACAAGCACATCAAGCTGGCCGGCAACGACAAGCTGCGCGTGGAAAAGGCGCTGCCCGAGGCGGCGGCACGTGCCCAGATGGTGCGCGACGTGCTGCGCGGCTTGCGCCTGGCAGCCGCGCCCGCCTGACTGGCGGCGCGGAAAGCGTCCTACAGCCCAAGAAGCTTCATTTGCACAGCCCGCGACCAGGGTGGCGCCTAGAGTCCAACTCAGGCTTTGCGTCAGCGAGATGTACCCGGCGATTCGCAGGCCCTTTTCCATACCTTCAAGGAGTGACAAATGACAAGACTGAAGTCAGTGGCCCTGTTCGCCGTGGCAGCCGCCCTGAGCAGCCCCGTGCTCGCCCAGGACGACCCCAACCAGAGCGCAGTCAACAGCGACACCTCGTTCCCCAATTCGCCCTACAAGGTCGAGAAGGGTTTCCCCGACGCCGGCGAGTTCAACCCCACCGGCCGTTACGTGCCGCCCCCGCCGCCCGTCGCCGTGGTGCCGCCGCCCCCGCCGCCTGTGGCACCGCCTCCGCCGCCCCCGCCGGCCGTGGCGCCCCCGCCTCCGCCGCCCCCAGCGCCGCCGCCTCCCCCACCGCCGCCTCCGCCCCGTGCGGACCGCGGTTGATCAACGCACGGTTGATCTGCAACCAAGCCTCGGCCCGCCGGGGCTTTTTCGTCATCTTTACCCGGTCTGAAGACCCACGCATGAACGCTGCGGGCGTTTAGGCCGTATAAAGATCCCTGTGGTGAACGCAGTAGTCTTTCCCTATGCCGATGTTTGACCGTCTTTCCATCCATGCCAGCCGCTCGCTGGCCACCGCAATGGGCGCTGCCTTGTGTGCGCTGGCGCTGCAGGCACAGGCGTCCACCCCGTCCGGCATGGTGCCGCCCGCGTCCGAGACGTCTGGCACGGTGCAACAGTTCGCACAGGACGTGGTTCGCTCGGCCGATGCCGAGGGTCGCACCTTCGGCGTCATCGACAAACCCTCGGCCACGCTGTGGATCTTCGACGCGCAGGGTCGCCCGGTGGCCAGTTCGCCGGTGCTGGTCGGCCAGGCCGTGGGCGACGTGGCGCCGCCCGACATCGGCATGCGCCCGCTGTCCAAGGTCAAGCTGCACGAGAAAGTGACCAACGCCGGCCGCTTCGTCACCGAAGCCGGCAGCAATCACAAGGGCGAAGACATCGTGTGGCTGGACTACAACGCCGCCCTGTCGATGCACCGCGTGCGCAACGTGCCAGGTGAAAGCCGCACCAAGCGCCTGCAAACACCCACGGTGGCCGACAACCGCATTTCTTTCGGCTGCGTCAACATCCCGGCCAGCTTCTACGACCGCTACATCGACCCCCTGTTCAGTCGCTCAAGGGGGGTGGTCTACGTATTGCCGGAAACCAAACCCATCGCCAGCCTGTTCCCGTTTGCCGATGGCAGCGTGCCTGCGCAGGCTGTGGCACAGCAAATCCCCGCCGCACGCTGAGCGATTGGCTCAGGCAAACTTCTGATGCGGCCGGCGGTGCTTGGTCGTCTCGCATCATTCCCTCGTGCATTCAACGGGCTATCGATGAACGGTGGCACGCTGTTGAAATGCCGTGCGTGCCTCTATTGGTTGATGAGCAGCCACCTGCGCATGGCCGCCATGGGGCCCGCACCGCGCGTCATGCCGCAGGCCGATTGGGGCTCCACGATAATGATGTTTTCGGCCGCTGACCGCCGAACCACCGGCGCGAACAGCTATCAATCTGCAAGCAATGAACCCGACCTCTCCATCAGAAATCAGACCCGGCCTCACGGTGCGTGGCTTCACGCCCCCACTTCATCTGCATGACTTCAAGCTGATCGCCTTCGACATGGACTCGACGCTGATCAACATCGAGTGCGTGGACGAGATCGCCGACGCCGCGGGCCGCAAAGCAGAGGTCGCGGCCATCACCGAAGCCGCCATGCGCGGTGAAATCACCGACTACAAGGAAAGCCTGCGTCAGCGTGTGGCGTTGCTGAAGGGCGTGACGGTGGCGCACATGCAGCAGGTCTACGACCAGCGCCTGCAACTCAACCCCGGCGCTGCCGAACTCGTCGCCGCCTGCCAGGCCGCTGGGTTGAAAACGCTCCTGGTGTCGGGTGGTTTCACGTTCTTCACCGACCGCATCCGCGACCGGCTGGGGCTGGACTTCACGCGCTCCAACGTCCTGGACGTGCAGGACGGCGTCCTCACCGGCCGCATGGTCGACCAGCCCTGGGGCGACATCTGTGACGGCGCCGAGAAGCGCCGCATGCTGCTCGAAACCTGCGCGCAACTGGGCATCGAGCCACGCCAGGCCATCGCCATGGGCGACGGCGCCAACGACTTGCCGATGATGGGCGCCGCGGGCCTGTCCGTCGCCTACCACGCCAAACCAGCCGTGCGTGCCCAGGCCATGGTCGCCATCGACAGCGGCGGGCTCGACCGCCTGCTGGAGGTTGTTCAGGCTGATTGAGCGCTTCGCGCAGTGCTGCTTTGAGCAGCGCGAGGAAACAAAAAAAAGCGACCAGCAAGGTCGCTTTTTTGTTTCTGGGTTTCTGGCGGAAACGGAGGGATTCGAACCCTCGATGAGGCTCTACACCCCATACTCCCTTAGCAGGGGAGCACCTTCGGCCACTCGGTCACGTTTCCAGCGCGAAGCCCGCATTATAGCCACCATCAGGCGGCGGCAGGCTGGTCCAGGTCGAACGCGCGGTGCAGGGCGCGAACGGCCAGTTCCATATATTTCTCGTCGATCACAACGGACGTCTTGATCTCGCTGGTGGAGATCATGATGATGTTGATGCCCTCCTCGCTCAGCACCCGGAACATCTTGCTGGCCACACCCACGTGGCTGCGCATGCCGATGCCGACGATGCTGACCTTGCAGATCTTCGGGTCGCCGATCACGTCGGCGGCGCCCAGCGCGGGCACGATCTTGTCCTTCAGCAGGTCGATCGTCTTCGTGTAGTCGTTGCGGTTGACGGTGAAGCTGAAGTCGGTCTTGCCGTCCTTGCTGACGTTCTGGATGATGACGTCGACCTCGATGTTGGCGTCGGCCACGGCGCCCAGAATCTGGTAGGCGATGCCCGGCTTGTCGGGCACGCCGAGCACGGAGATCTTGGCTTCGTCGCGGTTGAAGGCGATGCCGGAAACGACGGCGTGTTCCATTTGTTGGTCTTCCTCGAAAGTGATCAGGGTGCCGGAGTTGGCCTCTTCGGTCAGGTCGATGTCCCAGGGCGTGAAGCTGGAGAGCACGCGCATGGGCACCTTGTACTTGCCGGCGAATTCGACCGAGCGGATCTGCAGCACCTTGCTGCCCAGGCTGGCCATCTCCAGCATTTCCTCGAAGCTGATGGAGGCCAGGCGGCGTGCCTCGGGCACGATGCGCGGGTCGGTGGTGTAGACGCCATCCACGTCGGTGAAAATGAGTGCCTCGTCGGCCTTGAGCGCGGCCGCCACGGCCACGGCCGAGGTGTCGCTGCCGCCACGGCCGAGCGTGGTGATGTTGCCGCCTTCGTCGACGCCCTGGAAGCCGGTGATGATGACCACTTTGCCCGCATTCAGGTCGGCACGCACGCGCACATCGTCGATGCTGTCGATGCGCGCCTTGGTGTAGGCGTTGCTGGTCTTGATGGGCACCTGCCAGCCGGCGTAGCTGACGGCGGGCATGCCCTCGGCCTGCAGCGCGATGGCCAGCAGGGCGGACGAGGCCTGCTCACCCGTGGCGGCCAGCATGTCCTGCTCGCGGAAGTAATCCTGGGTCAGCTTGCCGGGCGCCAGCTCCTTGGCCAGGGCGAGCAGCCGGTTGGTTTCGCCGCTCATGGCGCTGGGCACTACCACCACCTGGTGGCCGGCGCGCGCCCACTTGGCCACGCGCTTGGCAACCTGCGCGATGCGCTCGGTCGAGCCCATCGACGTGCCGCCGTATTTCTGAACGATCAATGCCATGACTGTGTTTTTCTCAAGCGCCGCGGCACCAAGGCTGGGCTGCGGCCAACTGCGCATTTTAGCCGCGGTGGGCGGGGCTTTCCTGACTGTCGGACCAGGCCAGAACCTCACCCTGGCGCTGCAGCCAGCCGGCGCCGATTTTCAGCGAGATGCGGTGCCCGCGCGTGGTACAGGCGGCGATCTGTGCCAGCAGTTCCGTCATCTGCGCCGTGCTGGCCGCTGCCCCCTGCTGCGCCAGCCAGTGGCGCAACAGGTTGGTCTGCCGTGCGGGCGACAGGGTCTGCAGGGCGGCAATGTGCGGCGGCAGGCCCACCAGCGCGAGATCCTGCGCCGCCAGCTCCTGCAGCAGGGCCTGCGCCTGCGCGGCGTGCGCGGCGCTGCGGGCGAAGGTGGCGCGAAACTGCGGAAAGGCGGCCTCCAGCGCCGGCAACAGCCGGGCGCGGATGCGGTTGCGGGTAAAGCGCTCGTCGGTGTTGGAAGGGTCTTCCACCCAGCGCTCGCCCAGCCCGCGCAACCAGTCGCGGATCAACGGCCCCGGCACGTCCAGCAGCGGCCGCCAGAACACCACATCGCCCCGCTGCCAGCGGCGGGGCATGGCGGCCAGGCCCGCCAACCCGGCACCGCGCGACAGCGCCAGCAGCACGGTTTCCGCCTGGTCGTCGGCATGTTGCGCGATTACTACTGTTTTAATAGCTGCCCGCGCTTGCTGGGTAAGCGCCAGGGCATCAAAAGCCTTGTAGCGCGCACGGCGGGCCGCATCTTCGGGGCTGTCGCCGGCAGCGGCCTGCGCATCGACGCGCCGCACCTGCAGCGGCACACCGAGGCGCTGGCACAGTTGCACGCAATGCCGCTCGAAGTCGTCCGCCGCCGCCTGCAGGCCGTGGTGGATATGCCAGGCATGCACCTGACCGGGCCAGCGCTGCGCGCATGCCAGCAGCAGCGCCGTCGAATCCGCACCGCCGCTGAACGCCACCGCCAGCGGCAGCGCCGGCGCGCTGGCAGCAAACGCGGCCATCGCGCGTTCCATCGCCTCGGCGGCGCGGCTGGCCGATGGTGACGGGGGTGATGATCGGGACTCCATGGGCGCGGCTTCGGAACGGCCGCATGTTAAGGCCGGGGCTGTACACCCGCCCCCGGCCGTGAGAAAACGCACACATCGCGGCAGACGACTCTTGTCATCCCCCTGCCCGTCCCAACGTTATGTGGTCTGAAGGCCGCGCCGCGGCCCGCTGAACTGACCGGAGGTGTGACCGATGTGGAAACTGGGCCGAATCGTCGCGATGTTCCGCAAGGAGCTGTTGCTGGCCTGGGCCGTGCTGCGCGACCCGCGCACGCCCAACGCGGCCAAGCTGACCACCGTGCTCGCCATCCTGTACGTGATCAGCCCGGTCGATCTGGTGTCGGATTTCATCCCCATCCTCGGCTGGGTGGACGATGGCCTGATCGCCTACTTCCTGCTGCAACTGGCGTTCAAGTTCCTGCCGCCCGATCTGCTGGCCGCGCTGCGCAGCAAGATCGACGCGCGGGCACGCCGCACGGTTCAACCTTGATGGATGGCGCAACACCATGAAACAAGGGGCCCGCAGGCCCCTTTTTCGTGCACGCGCACAGCTGGCCCGGTCAGCGCTCCGCCTTGGTGTCGTTGAAGCGGCCGTAGCTCATCAGGCGCTCGTAGCGGCGGTCCAGCAGCTCCTTCACCTTCAGATCGCTCACCTGCCGCCAGGCATCGCCCAGCGCGCGCTTGAGGAAGGCCGACATCTGCCGCATGTCGCGGTGCGCGCCGCCCACCGGCTCGCTCACGATCTTGTCCACCAGACCCAGTGCCTTCAGCCGGTGCGCCGTGATGCCCAGTGCCTCGGCGGCGTCCTGCGCCCTGTCGCTGGTCTTCCACAGGATCGACGCGCAGCCCTCGGGGCTGATCACGGAGTAGATCGAGTATTGCAGCATCAACACCTGGTCGGCCACCGCAATCGCCAGCGCGCCGCCCGAGCCGCCCTCGCCGATGATGGTGCTGATGATCGGCACCTCCAGCTGCGCCATCTCGTAGATGTTGCGGCCGATGGCCTCGGACTGGCCGCGCTCCTCGGCGTCGATGCCCGGAAACGCGCCCGGCGTGTCGACGAAAGTGAACACCGGCAGCTTGAACTTCTCGGCCGTCTTCATCAGGCGCAGCGCCTTGCGGTAGCCCTCGGGCCGCACCATGCCGAAGTTGCGCGCCGTGCGCTCCTTGGTGTCGCGGCCCTTCTGGTGGCCGATCACCATGCAGGCGTTGCCGTTGAAGCGCGCCAAGCCGCCGACGATGCTCTGGTCGTCGGCGAAATGCCGGTCGCCGTGCAGTTCGACAAAGTCGGTGAAGCAGTCGCGCACGTAGTCGAGCGTGTAGGGCCGCTCGGGGTGGCGCGCGATCTTGGTGATCTGCCACGGCGACAGATCGGAATAGATGTCCTTGGTGAGCTGCAGGCTCTTCTTGTCGAGCTGGTCGATCTCTTCGCTGATGTCGACCGCGCTCTCGTTCTGCACGTAACGCAGTTCTTCGATCTTGTTTTCCAGCTCCGCAATGGGCTGCTCGAAATCAAGAAACGTTCGTTTGGCCAAGATTGGCTCCTTGGATACGAAACACCCGGCGATGTTACCGGATGTGGCCGCGCCATCAGTACGCGACCGGGGTGGGTTCGAGCGAGCGCCACATGTACCACGTGGCCACGCTGCGCCAGGGCGCCCAGGCCTCGGCCACCTCGCGCGCCTCGCTGCGACTGACCGGCTCGCCCGAGAAATAGTTGAGACTGATGCCCTTGATCAGCCCTGCATCGTCCAGCGGCAGCACGTCGGGGCGCAGCAGGTGGAACATCAAAAACATCTCGGCCGTCCAGCGGCCGATGCCGCGGATGGCCACCAGCTCGGCGATGATGGCCTCGTCGTCCATGCGCTGCCACTGGTTCACGCGCAGGCGCCCGCTGTCGAAGTGCAACGCCAGGTCCACCAGGTATTCGACCTTGCGCGCCGACAGCCCAGCCGCCCGCATGTCGTCCACCTTCAGCTTCAGCACGTTGGCCGCCGTCATGCGCCGCGGCAGCGCCTCGAAGCGGTTCCACACCGACTGCGCCGCCTTGACCGAGATCTGCTGGCCAACGATGGAGCGCGCCAGCGTGACGAAGGCATCGCCGCGCGACTCCAGGCAGGCGTCGCCGAACAGCGGGATCACGCGCTTCATCACGCGATCGCGCCGCGCCAGGTGGTCGCAGGCCTCGGCCCAGAAGCCGGGCGTGATGACCTCGATCGCTTTGCTTTTTGTAGCTGCCACCGATTTAACCGCCTGCGCTGAAGGCCGATTTGGCTTTGAAAATCATCACTGCGCGGCTTCCCAGGTGGTACCGCCCGGGCCGTCCTTCAGCACGATCCCGGCGGCCAGCAGTTCGGCACGGATGCGGTCGGCTTCGGCGAAATTTTTGGCCTGCTTGGCGGCGGCGCGGGCGTCGATCTGGGCCTGGATGGCCGCTTCGTCGAGTGTGCTGCCGGCGCGCAGAAAGGCCTTGGGGTCGCCCTGCAGCAGGCCCAGCACGCCGCCCAGGCCTTTCAGCAGACCCGCATCCTGCGCATCGCGCGTGCGGTTGACCTCGCTGGCCAGATCGAACAGCACGGCCACGGCCTCGGGCGTGCCGAAGTCCTCGTCCATCGCCGCCTTGAAGCGGGCGGCGAACGGGCTCGCCCAGTCGATGACCACCTCGGCCGGCGCCACCGCGTCGAGCGCGGTGTACAGCCGCTTGAGCGCCGCGCGCGCGTCCTGCAGGTGCACGTCGCTGTAGTTCAACGGGCTGCGGTAATGGCTGCGCACGATGAAGAAGCGGATGGTTTCGGCGTCGAACTGCTCCAGCACCTCGCGGATGGTGAAGAAGTTGCCCAGCGACTTCGACATCTTCTCGTTGTCGATGTTGACGAAGCCGTTGTGCATCCACACGCTGGCCAGCGGCACGCCGTGCGCGCCCTCGCTCTGGGCGATCTCGTTCTCGTGGTGCGGAAACTGCAGGTCGGCGCCGCCGCCGTGGATGTCGAAGGTTTCGCCCAGCAGCGCGCAACTCATGGCCGAGCACTCGATGTGCCAGCCGGGGCGGCCCAGGCCGTAGGGGCTGTCCCATTTCGCGCCCTCGGGCTCGGTGGGCTTGGCGGATTTCCACAGCACGAAGTCGAGCGGATCGTGCTTGCCGTCGGCCACGGCCACGCGCTCGCCGGCCTGCAGCTCGTCCAGCGACTTGCCCGACAGCTTGCCGTAACCCGGAAACTTGCGCACGGCATAGTTCACGTCGCCGTTGTCGCTTTGGTAGGCCAGCCCCTTGTTCTTGAGCTTGCCGACGATGTCGAGCATCTGCGGCACGTAGTCGGTGGCGCGCGGGTCGTGCTGCGGGCGCTCGATGCCCAGCGCGTCGAAGTCGCGGTACATCTCGGCGATCATGCGGTCGGTGAGCTGGCGGATGGTCTCGCCGTTCTCCAGCGCGCGGCGGATGATCTTGTCCTCGATGTCGGTGATGTTGCGCACGAAGGTCACGCGCATGCCGCTGCTTTTCAGCCAGCGCTGCGCCACGTCGAAGGCCACCGCCGAGCGCGCATGGCCGATATGGCACAGGTCGTACACCGTGATGCCGCACACGTACATGCGCACGTGGCCCGGTTCGATAGGGGAAAAGTCCACCAGCCCACGCGAAAGCGTGTTGTAGATGCGCAAGGTCATGGAAAGCGAAGAAAAGTGCCGGCGAACTGCGGAAGGGTTGGATTCGACAGGTGCGGGCAGCAACGAAGGCGTTGGCACGCCGGAAGCAGCAGGGTGCGAGGCCCGGCGGCGCAAGGCTGCTTGGCTACAATGCCTCGCAGTATAAGGCGCCATCCCCGAGCGGCCAATGCGTGTCTTTCCCCATCGCCTCGCATGAACCTCCCCCGCATTTCACTCATGGCCCCGGCCCGCGCGCTGGCGCTGGCCTGCGGGTTGCTGCTGCCCGCCACCGCCGCGCTGGCCGACGAGTACGCCGAGGTGCAGCGCCTGCAGCGCAGCGGCCAGACCACCGAGGCGCTGGCGCGTGCCGACAAGTACATCGCCGCCAACCCGCGCGATCCGCAGATGCGCTTCGTCAAGGCCGGCGTGCTCAGCGCCGCCAGCAAGACCGCCGAGGCCGAAGAACTGCTGGTGCAGCTGACGCGCGATTACCCCGAGCTGCCCGAACCCTGGAACAACCTGGCCGTGCTGCACGCCAGCCGCGGCCAGCTCGACAAGGCGCAGGAAGCGCTTCAGGCGGCGCTGCGCATCAACCCCGCCTACGCCACCGCGCTGGAGAACCTGGGCGACGTGCGCCTGCGCCAGGCCAACGAGGCCTACCAGCGTGCACGCCAGATAGACCCCGGCAACACCCGCCTGGCGCCCAAGATCGAGGCCTTGCGCGGGGCGCTGGGCACGCCAGCCAAGCCCGGCGGCTGACGCCCCACGGCAGCGCGTGCCGGGAACTTGCAGCGCGCCGGTCGGCACCAAACCACTTTCCTCATCGCCTGTTTCAGGAGTCCTGTTTCATGACCGTTTCAAGAAGAACACTCGCCCGCCTGGCCACCACGCTGGCGGCCACCGCCGCGCTGGGCACCGCCCTGCCCGCCTTCGCCGCCGACCCGCGCGTGAAGTTCGTCACCAGCGAGGGCGATTTCGTGGTCGAGCTGTATCCCGACAAGGCGCCCAAGACCGTGGAGAACTTTCTGCAGTACGTCAAGGACAAGCACTACGACGGCCTCATCTTCCACCGCGTCATCAAGAACTTCATGGTGCAGGGCGGCGGTTACGACAAGGATTACAAGCAGCGGCCCACGCGCCCCACCATCAAGCACGAAGGCCGCGAGGCGCTGGCCAAGGGCCTGAAGAACCTGCCCGGCACCATCGCCATGGCGCGCACCAACGATCCGCACTCGGCCAGCTCGCAGTTCTTCATCAACGTGGTCGACAACACCCGCCTCGACCCGGTGATCCTGCCGCCCGGCGACCCGGTGACCTTCGAGTTCCAGGGCCAGGTGCAGAAGGACATTCCGCGCAAGAACGTCGAGAACCACCCTGCCCTGTTCGGCTACACCGTGTTCGGCAAGGTGGTGAGCGGCATGGACACGGTGGAGAAAATCCGCAACACGCCCACCGGCCCCGGCGGCCCCTTCCCCACCGATGTACCGCAGAAGCAGGTGGTGATCCAGTCCGCCACGCTGGTCAAGTAACCCCCCAACGACAAGAAAGACCCCATGAGCAACCCTCAAGTCGAACTGCACATCGCCGGCCACGGCGTCATCACGCTGGAGCTGGATGAAGCCAAGGCACCCAAGTCGGTCGCCAACTTCCTTCAATACGTCAACGCCGGCCACTACAACAACACGGTGTTCCACCGCGTGATCAAGAACTTCATGATCCAGGGCGGCGGCTTCGAGCCCGGCATGAAGCAGAAGCCCACGCAGGCGCCCGTCACCAACGAGGCCGACAACGGCCTGAAGAACGACAAGTACACCGTGGCCATGGCGCGCACCAGCGATCCGCACTCGGCCACCGCGCAGTTCTTCATCAACACGGTCGACAACGACTTCCTCAACTTCAAGTCGCCCACGGCGCAAGGCTGGGGCTACGCGGTCATCGGCAAGGTGGTCAAGGGCCAGGACGTGGTGGACGCCATCAAGGCCGTGCCGACCACGCGCAAGGGCTTTCACGACGACGTGCCGCGCGACGACGTGGTGATCGAAAAAGCCGTGGCGCTCTGATCGGCGTGGCAGGCCGCGCCCGCGTCGCCCCGCAGCGCAGCCTGCCTGGCATCAGGCCGGCTCGTATACTCCCCAGATGCCAATCCGCCATCGCCCGCCAATCAGGCGCTGGCGACTGATACTCCCCATATTCATATCCGCACTGCGGCCCTGCCCCAGGCCTGCCGCGATGCGTGCATGATGCGGCCCATGTCGCCTGGATCGGCGCCCACGCCCTGAACCCGCACCATGTCGGAACCCCAGCCCGCCCATCGCCCCGCCGTGCCGCCCCTGGCCGAACTGCGCGCGCGCCCGCACTGGCGCACGGTCGATTTCATCTCCGACCTGCACCTGAAGGCCGAGGAGCCGCACACCTTCCAAGCCTGGCAGCACTACATGCTGCACACGCCGGCCGATGCGGTGTTCATCCTGGGCGACCTGTTCGAGGTCTGGGTGGGCGACGACAGCGCGCTGCCCGGCAGCTTCGAGGACCACTGCGGCCAGGTGCTGCGCGCGGCCGGCGCGGCCATGGACGTGTTCTTCATGCGCGGCAACCGCGACTTCCTGGTCGGTGCCGACTTCCTCGCGCGCTGCGGCGTGCACGACCTGGCCGAACCCACGATGCTCTCGTTTCAGGAGCAAACCTGCCTGCTCACGCACGGCGACCTGCTGTGCACCGACGACGTGGCCTACCAGCGATTCCGCCGCCAGGTGCGCACGCCTGAATGGCAGGCCGCCTTTCTGGCGCGCCCGCTGGCCGAACGCCAGGCCATGGCGCGGCAGATGCGCGAACACAGCGAGGCGCACCATGCGGCGCAGGGCGTGTATGCGCACATCGACGCCCAACTTGCGCGCCGCTGGCTGGCCGAGGCCGGCGCCACCACGCTGATCCACGGCCACACGCACCAGCCGGGCGATCACGCGCTGGGCGCGGACGCGGCGGGCCGGCCGCTGACGCAGGTGGTGCTGAGCGACTGGCACGTCACCGCCGCCGAACGCCGCACACAAGTGCTGCGCCTGACGCCCGCCGATGGCCTGCAGCGCGTGACGCCGCGACTGGGGTGAGCGCCGGTGCCATGCTGAAGGCCATCACCCAATGGATGCGCCGCGCCGCCGGCGGGCCCACCCCGATCCCCGAGCCGCTGTGGCGCGACACGCTGGAGCACTACCCCTTTCTGGCGCGACTGCCCGCCGATGAAGCCGCGCGCCTGCGCCGCCTGGCCGAGCACTTCATCGACCGCAAGGAATTCACCGGCGCGCACGGGCTGGAAGTGACCGACGCCATGGCCGTGGCCGTGGCCGCGCAGGCCTGCCTGCCGCTGCTGCACCTGGGCCCGGCCGAGCGGCCCGAGGACGCGCTGCACTGGTACGACGATTTCGTCGGCATCGTGATGCACCCCGACGCCGCGGTCGCGCCGCGCAAGGCGATGGACGAAGCCGGCGTGATGCACCACTACGACGAGGTGCTGTCGGGCGAGGCCATGCACCACGGCCCGGTGATGCTGAGCTGGCCCGCCGTGCAGCGCGCCGGCACAGAGCACGATGCCGGCTACAGCGTGGTGATCCACGAGTTCGTGCACAAGATGGACATGCAGGCCGGCGGCGCCGACGGTGCGCCGCCGCTGCCGCGCGGCTTCATGGGCGCCGCCAATGCGCGCGAGGCCGCCGCGCACTGGTACCGCACCTGGGCGCCGGCCTACGAGCGCTTTCGCGAACAGGTGGTGATGGCCGAGCGCTTCGGCGCGCCCGCGCCCTGGCTGGATGCCTATGGCGCCACCGCCCCGGCCGAGTTCTTCGCCGTCGCCTGCGAAGCCCACTTCGTGCAGCCGCAGCGCTTTGCCACCGAATTTCCCGCGCTGAGCGCGGCGCTGCGGGCGTTGTTCAGGCAGCCGTAGCCGTTCTCGACGCCAGGCACCCTGGTGCAGGAGCGGCGGAAGCCGCGAAGGGCAGCGTGAAGCGCGAGCGCCGTTCCGTGCGTTCGCGGCTCCCGCCGCTCCTGCATCGAGTTCAATTACGATAGCTTCTTGCGCCTGTTATAGGGCGATTTCAGATGCAAACATATCTGAAAACCCCTTGTAACGTGCGCAAGCAGCTTCTTTTTCAATAGCAGATCACTGCGCCGGCCAGCGCACCGTCACCCGCAGGCCGCCCAGCGTGGGGCTGCGGTCCAGCGCCACGTCCAGCCCATGCAGCCGCGCCAGCCGCCGCACGATGGACCAGCCCAGGCCGCTGCCGCTCTGGCCGCTACCCAGCACGCGGAAGAAGCGCTCGCCCAGGCGCGCGCGGTCGGCGTCCGACAGGCCCGGGCCGGCGTCCTCCACCACCAGCCGCGCGCCCTCGCCCGCCGTGGCCGGGGCCACCTGCACCGCCACGCGGCCGCCATCGGGGCCGTAGCGCAGCGCGTTGTCGAGCAGGTTGCGCAGCAGCACGGCGGCCAGCGGGCCGTTCATGGGCACGGGCACGGGCTGCCCGGGCCGTTGCAGGTCGATGTGCTGGCCGCGCGCCTGCGCCGTGCGCTGCAGATCCTGCGCCTGCTGCGCAGCGACGGCGGCCAGGTCGCACTGGCCACGCCCGCCCGCGCGCGCGTCGGCATCGGTCACCTCGGCCTCCAGCCGCGCCAGTTGCAGCAGTTGCTCCACCAGCCGCGTGGCGCGGTCGCAGCCGGCAATGGTGGCGGCCAGCGCGGCGCGGCGCTCGTCGTCCTGCGTGGCGCCCTGCGCCACCTGCGCCTGCATGCGGATGCCGGCGATCGGTGTGCGCAGCTCGTGCGCGGCGTCGGCGGTGAAGCGGCGCTCGCTCGCCAGCTGCGCGTGCACGCGTTCGAACAGGCCGTTCAGCGCCTGCACCAGCGGGCGCACTTCGGGCAGCACGCCGTCTTCGGGCAGCGGCTCCAGCGTGTGCGGGCGGCGCGCGGCCACGCTGGCGCCCAGGGCGCGCAGCGGGCGCACGGCGCGGCGCACCGCCCACCAGATGCCGGCCGCCAGCAGCGGCAGCGCCACCAGCAACGGCAGCAGCGAGCCGCGCAGGCTGGCCAGCAGCACGTGGCGGCGGGCCGAGGCCTGCTCGCCGACGTGGATGACGTCCTCGACCCTGTCCTTGTCGAGCCGGGCGACGGTGAACACGCGCCAGCGGGCGCCGCCGATGCGCTGGTTGGACAGGCCGCGCGTGGCCGCCGGCGCCATCGGCGCCTCGGGCGCGTCGGCCGAGCGCGCGTGCAGCCTGCCCTTGTGCCAGATCTGGAACGCCACGCGCGACTGGTACTTGTGCAGCAGCGTCGGCGCCTCCACCACGGCATCGTCCTCGGCGTCGTCCACCTCGCCGGTGGCCAGCAGCGCCGCGTTCTGTGCCAAGTGCGCATCCAGCAGCTCGTTCAGCTCGTGCTGGGTGACGAACCACGCCACCGCCACCGTGCCCAGCCAGGTGAGCAGCACGAAGCCCAGCACCATCGCCGTCAGGCGCTGGGCGAGCGACCAGGTGCGCAGAGCAGTGCCGTTCATCTCAAAAGACCAAAGCGTCGCACATCGTCGGCAACCGATGATTCACCAGGAGCCAACCGGCCGCGGAGCAGGCCACACGCGGGCACCCGCGCAAGGGCTTGGCCCGCCCGCTGGGTGCGCCCCCCTTCCCGCGAAGCGAGAGAAGGGGGAAGCGGCGCAAGCCGCTCAGGGGGATGATCATCATTTCCTGGCCACGTAGCCCACGCCGCGAATGGTCTCGATCAGTTCCGCCCCCAGCTTGCGCCGCAGGTTGTGGATGTGCACTTCCACCGCGTTGCTGCTGACCTCGCTGCCCCATTTGTACAGGTGCTGCTCGATCTGCTCGCGCGACAGCACGCGGTCGCCGTTGAGCATGAACACGTGCAGCAGGTCGAACTCGCGCACCGACAGCTCCACCAGCTCGTCGCCGCGCCACACCTGGCGCGCGGCCGGGTCGAGGGAGACTGCCCCCAGCGTGAGGCGCGTGGTGGGCACGCCGTGGGCGCGCCGCACCAGCGCGCGCAGGCGCGCCGCCAGCTCGCCCAGGTCGACGGGCTTGACGAGGTAGTCGTCGGCCCCGCCGTCCAGCCCCTGGATGCGCGTGTCGATGGCGTCGCGCGCGGTCAGGATCAGGATCGGCGTGCGCACGCCCTGGGCGCGCACCGCGGCCAGCGCGTCCAGCCCGTCCTGGCGCGGCAGGCCGAGGTCGAGCACGGCCACGGCGTGCTGCTGCGTCAGCAGTTCGCGCTCGGCGGCCACGCCGTCGCGCACCCAGTCCACCGCAAAGCCCTGCTGGCCCAGGCCGGCCTTCAGGCCCGAACCCAGCAGTTCGTCGTCTTCAGCCAGCAGCACGCGCATGGGGCAGCACCTCAATCGTCGTCGTCATCGTCGTCATGGTGCGATTGTGCGGCGTGGCCCGCATCGCCCGCCGCCGGCGCGGTCTGCCACTGCCAGGCCCAGAAGGCCAACACCGCCATCAGCAGCAGCGCGGCCACGCCGGTGTATGAACGCTTGACCAGATCCGGCTCCGCGCCGGCCGTGCGACCCGTCAGCATGGGCGCCACCAGGTTGCGCCGGCGCAGCAGCGACAGGCCCAGCACCACGCCGATGTGGGCCAGCACCAGCGCCAGCATGCCGTTGCCGAAGAACTCGTGCACCTCTTCCAGCCAGTCGCCGCCGGCTCGTTGCCGGTACACGCCCAGGCCACTCAACGTGAGCGGCGCGATCACGGCCAGCAGCAGCGCCACGGTGCCGGCCGGCCGCAAGGGACGCTGCATGGACGATTGATAGGAGTATGCCTTTTAAGCGCCCATCATTCAGGCGCTGGCGGATAGCCATGGTGGGAGTATGTGAGCAACAGGCGAGCGCGGGACAGGTGTTGCTGACGCCATCGCGGGCAAGCCCGCTGCCACAGACCGATGGCGGGCGCCACGATCATATATGGTGGGTATATGACTTCAGCGCCCTGAGGACGGGCGCTAGCAGATGGGTATGTGGGGAGTATATGGTCCCTGCGTGACCGCGGCGCGGGCGCGGGCACCGCCATCGCGGGCAAGCCCGCTGCCACAGACCGATGGCGGGCGGCGGGTGGCTCAGCCCGCCTGCGCGATCTGGCGCAGCGCCTGCTCGAACACCTCGGGCGGCTGGCCGCCGCTGATGAGGTGGCGCTCGTTGATGACCACCGCCGGCACCGAGCGGATGCCCGCCTGCTGCCAGAAGGCCTCGGCCTGGCGCACTTCGGCGGCGTAGTCGTCGCCCGCCAGAATCTCGCGCGCCCGCGCCGCATCCAGCCCCGCAGCCTCGACCGCGGCCAGCAGCACGTCGTCCTGCTCCACCGCCTCGCCGCGGCCGTGGTAGGCGTCGAGCAACGCGCGCTTCAGCGCCAGTTGCGGCTCGGCGCCCTGCAGGCCAGCCCAGTGCAGCAGGCGGTGCGCGTTGAAGGTGTTGTAGATGCGCCCGCGCCCGGCCGGGTTGAAGCTGAAGCCCACGGCGGCGCCGCGCTCGCGGATGGCGGCGCGGTTGGCCTCGAACTGCGCCGGCGTGCCGCCGTACTTGCGCGCCAGGTGTTCGTTGATCTCCTCGCCGCCGGGCGGCATGTCGGGGTTCAGCTCGAAGGGCTGGAAGTGCAGCGTGGCCTGCACCGCGTCGGCGCTTTGCGCCAGCGCGCGCTGCAGCGAGGCCAGGCCGACGGCGCACCAGGGGCAGGCGATGTCGGAGACGAAGTCGATCTTGAGGGGGGTGGTCATGGGCGTCCTTGGGGCGTGAGCAGGAGACAGAATACCGGACGCAGAGGACGCAAAGGACGCAGAAGAAACCAGTTTTCCTGGATGTTCCTTTGCGTCCTCTGCGCAATCTCTGCGTCCTCTGCGTCCGGCTGTTGTGTTGGCGTCATGCCGACGACAGCGCCCGCTCCAGCGCCGCATCGAAGGCCTCGGGCGCCTCGAACTGCACCCAGTGGCCGGCGCCCTCGATCAGCTGCATGCCGCGAAAGGCGGGCGCGGCGGCGGCGAAGGCGTCTTCCAGCTGGTGGATGTACTGGCGGTAGATGGCGTCGTGCGCGCCGTAGATGGTGTGCACCGGGCACGGCACCTGCGGCAGGCTGCGCGCCAGGATGTCGGTGTGCGCCAGCCGGCGGCGCGGCAGGCGGTCGCGCTGCACGTTGGCGATGTGCACCTCCAGCGCCAGGCCGTCGATCAGGTCGTGGTCGTGCAGCATCAGCACGCCCAGGTTGTGGCGGTGGATGTCGGCCTGCTCCTGCGGCGTCTTCAGGTGGCGCCAGGCCTTCAGCTCGAACTGGCGCCGCGGCACCACGCCCATGGCCGGCGCGCCCACCAGCACCAGGCGTCGCGCCAGTTGCGGGTGCGCGGCCAGCAGCAGGCCGGCCGTCATGCCGCCGAAGGAAAAGCCGACCAGATCGACCGGCTCGTCGCCCATCAACTGACGCAGGCTGGCGGCCAGCGGCGCGACCATCGCATCCGCATCGCTGCCGCCGGTGGGCGGGCCCGAGTCGCCAAAGCCGGGCAGATCGACCGCCCACACGCTGCGGCCGGCATCGACCAGGGGCAGGATGTTCTTCACCCAGTGCGTCCAGCTGCCGCTGCCGCCATGGAACAGCACCAGCGGCGGCACGCCGGCGCGCGGCTCGCCCCAGGCGTGCCAGACCAGTTCGCCATCGCCGCACGGCGTGGTGAGGCGGCGGGCCTGGGCCAGGCGTGCGCGCTCGGCCAGGGGCAGGAAGGTGGGGACGGTGATGTCGCTCATCGGGATCGGTGTGATGCTGCGCGGCCGGCCCGTGCCGGTGCTGGCCGATTCTGGCACCGCCCGCGGGGCGGCGCAGCGGCGGGGCGCATGCGGTGGCGCGTTCAGAGGCACGACAGCGTGGGGGCTGGGCCTGCCGAAGCCTTGCCGGCGCTGGCGCAACGCCCACGGGCGCTGCGGCGTCGGGCGCCCGCGGGCATCAGTCGTCCAGCGACGCCGACCAGCGCTCGCCCCAGTCGCCGCGCCGCTGCTGGTCGATGGCGCGGCGGTCGCGCTTGGTGGGGCGGCCCTGCGCGATGGCGTGCGCGGGCTCCGGCGCCAGCCGGCGCGCGGCCGCCGCTTGCTCGCGCGCGGCGATGCTCTCGGGGGTTTCGTCGTACAGCTGCTGCGCCACCGGCGCCGGCCCGCGCTGGGCGCTGAGGCCGCGCACCACGACCTGGCGCGCCACGGCGCCCCGCCGCACCGTCACCACGTCGCCCGGCCGGATCTCGCGCGCGGGCTTGACGCTGGCCCCCGCCACCAGCACACGGCCACGGCCGATCTCCTCCACCGCCAGCGCGCGGGTCTTGTAGAAGCGCGCGGCCCACAGCCACTTGTCCAGGCGCATGCTGTCGGCTGGGGCGGCGGTGGCACTCATGAAAGCGGCAGGGTGACGATGGCGTCGAGACCGACGATGCGCCCATTCTGCCTGCGGTTGAGCAGCTGGATGCTGCCGCCCAGCGCCTGGGTGATCTCGTGGCAGATCGCCAGGCCCAGGCCGAAGCCCGAGCCGCCGGCGCCGGAGCGGAACGGCTGGAACAGGCGTTTGGCCAGGTCCGGCTCGACCCCCGGCCCGCCATCGGCCACGGTGAGGCGCGCCTGATCGCCCACGCGCGCCAGGGTGATGCACAGCGGCCCGCCCGGCGGCGTGTGCCGCACGGCGTTGTGCAGCAGGTTGCGCGTGAGTTCGCGCAGCATCCATTCGTGCGCCGGCAGCGTCAGCGGCTCGACCTGCAGGCTGAAGTCGAGCGCGCGTTCGGCGATCAGGGGCGACAGCTCCAGCGCCACGTCGCGCACGATGGTGTCGAAGGCGCTGGCCGACGCGTCAGCCTGCTGCCGGAGCTGCGCCACCTTGGCCAGCGCCAGCATCTGGTTGGCCAGCAGCGTGGCGCGGTCGACGGTGTCCTCGATCTCGGCCAGCGCCTGCGCGGGCGGCACGTCGCCGCGCCGGGCCGACTGCACCTGCGCCTTCAGCACCGCCAGCGGCGTGCGCAGCTGGTGCGAGGCGTCGCGCACGAAGCGCTTCTGCTGCGCCGCCATCTCGCCGTGGCGGCGCATGTGGGCGTTGGTGGCGGCGATCAGCGGCTGCAGCTCGCGCGGCGCGTCGGGCGCGGCGATGGGGCGCAGGTCGTCGTCGGGCCGGCCCTGCAGCTCGTGGCTGAGGCGCCGCACCGGCCGCGTGGCGAGCTGGACGACGGCGATCACGGTGGCGGCGATCAGCGCGATCAGCGCCGCCTGGCGCGCCAGCGTGTCCCACAGGATCTGCCGCGCCAGCGCGTGGCGTATCTCCAGCGTCTCGGCCACCTGCACCACGGCCACGTCGCGCCCGCTGCCGCTAGCCACCGGCTGCAGCAGCACCGCCATGCGCACCGGCTCGCCGCGGAACGCGCCGTCGTAGAAGTCGACCAGCGCGGCATACGGCGGCTGCATGGGAATTTCGCCATGCCACATCGGCAGGTCGTCGTAGCCCGACAGCAGCAGCCCCTGGCGCGTGGAGATGCGGAACGCCATGCGGCTGCGCAGGTCGGCCTCGAACGCCTCCAGCGCCGCCGAGGGCACGTTGGCCTGCAGGCGCGCCGCATCGCCCTCGCCCTGGATATCGAGCCATTCGCCCAGGCTCTTGGCCGAGGCCAGCAGGGTGCGGTCGTAGGCGGTGTTGAGCGCCCCGAGCGCCTCGCGGTACAGGCTCCAGGTGTTGAAGGCGACGATCAGCAGCAGCGGCAGCAGGATGCCCGCCAGCAGCTGGCGCCTGAGCGAGCGCGTGCGCGCAACGCTCACGGCGCCGCCCGCATCAGGTAGCCCAGGCCACGCAGCGTGACCAGCTCCAGCCCGGTATCGGCCAGCTTGCGGCGCAGGCGGTAGGCCACCACTTCGATGGCCTCGTAGCGCACCTCGGCCTCGCCGGGGAACACCTGCTCGAACAGCCGCTCCTTGGCCACCGCGTGGCCGGGGCGCGCCAGCAGCGCATGCATCAGCGCCAGCTCGCGCGGGGTCAGCTCCATAGGCACACCATCGCGGTAGATGGCGCCGCCGTCGCGCTCGAAGCGAATTCGGCCGATCTGCACGCCGGCCGCGGGCATCGCGTCGTGCTCGGGCGCGCTGCGGCGCACCAGCGCGCGCAGGCGGGCCTCCAGCTCGTCCAGGTCGAAGGGCTTGGGCAGGTAGTCGTCGGCGCCGGCGTTCAGCCCCAGCACCCGGTCGCCCACGGCGCCGCGCGCGGTGAGGATGAGCACCGGCGTGCGCAGGCCCTGCGCGCGCGCCTGCGCCAGCACCTGCAGGCCGTCCAGGCCCGGCAGCGACAGGTCGAGCACCACCGCGTCGGGCAGGCTGGCGGCCCAGCGCTGCAGCGCGGCCGGGCCGTCGCCGACGGCGGCCACCACGAAGCCGCGCCGCGCGAACGTGCGCACCAGCGTGGCCTGCAACGCCGGGTCGTCCTCCACCACCAGCAGCTTCATGCGCGGCACGATACCGCAGCGCCCGCAGCGCCCCGCGCCCGGGTAAACCCCGAGGCGGCGGACAGCCGATTGACAGCCTCGCTCCACATCATCGATCCGTTCCATTCCGTTCTACACAAGGAGACAAGCATGCGCCGCGACACCTTCCTCAAGACCCTCGCCGCCCTGGCCGCCACCGGCGCCCTGCCCGTTGCCTGGGCGCAGCCCGGTGCCAACCTGAAGATGCTGATCCCGGCCAACCCGGGCGGCGGCTGGGACACCACCGGGCGCGCGCTGGGCAAGGCCATGCTGGATGCCAAGCAGGCCGCCACCGTGACCTACGACAACAAGGGCGGCGCGGCCGGCGCGCTGGGCCTGGCGCCTTTCCTGGCCGGTGCCAAGGGCGACGGCCACCAGATGATGGTGATGGGCGCGGTGATGCTGGGCGGCCTGATCACCAGCCGCTCGCCGCTGAACCTGATGCAGGCCACGCCGCTGGCGCGCCTGACGACCGAATACAACGTGTTCGTGCTGCCGGCCAACTCGCCGCACAAGACCATGGCCGACGTGATCGCCCAGCTCAAGAAGGACCCGGGCAGCGTGAAGTGGGGCGGTGGCTCGCGCGGTTCCACCGAGCACATCGCCGCGGCCATGATCGCGCGCGAGGCCGGTGTCGACCCGGCCAAGATCAACTATGTCGCCTTCCGCGGCGGCGGCGAGGCGACGGCGGCCATCCTGGGCGGCAACGTGACGGTGGGCGGCTCGGGCTACAGCGAGTTCGCCGAGTACATCGCCACCGGCAAGATGAAGCCCATCGCCGTGACCAGCGCGCAGCGGCTGGCCAGCATCAAGGACGTGCCCACGCTCAAGGAGCAGGGCATCAACGTCGAGATCGGCAACTGGCGCGGCGTGTTCGGCGGCCCCGGCATCACGCCGGCGCAGCGCAAGACGCTGATCGACGCCATCGTCGCCACCACGCAATCCGCCTCGTGGCAGGAAGCGCTGAAGAAGAACGACTGGACGTCGGCCGTGCTCACCGGCGATGCCTTCAGCAAGTTCGTCGACGACGAATTCGCCAGCCTGCGCGCCATCATGGCCAAGTCGGGCATGATCGCCGGTTGATGATGAAAAAGCCCTTGAACCCCTGTCCAAAGGGCGCCAGCAGCTATCAATAACAGAGTGAACGAGCCCTGCCGCTCCCCTGGGCGGCAGCGGCTGCGTGGCGCCGGAGGAGACACCCGATGAGCAGTCCGCAACCCAATATCCCGCTCGAGCTGCGGCCCGATCACCCCGAGCCGGCGCACCCCTCGCGCAAGACGCTGATCTGGGAAACCGTGGTCAGCGCCGGCCTCATCGGCGTCGGCCTGGCGATGGCCGTCGGCGCCGTCGACATCTCGGCCGAAGCCGGCTACGGCGGCGTCGGCGCCAACTTCCTGCCCTGGGTCGTGGCCATCACGCTGATGGCGTGCGGTGCCGTGCTGCTGTGGCACGCGCGCACCGGCGGCTACCGCAACATGGAGGAAGTGCCCGGTGACGAAAGCCCGGATTGGACGGCCTACGTCTGGGTGTCCGCCGGCCTGCTGCTGAACGCGGCGCTGATCGAACGCATCGGCTTCGTGCTGAGCTGCGCGCTGGCCTACGTGCTGGCCGCGCAGGGCCTGCGGCGCGCCTTCGGCCAGCGGCACGACACCTGGCTGGTCGACATCCTGAGCGGCGTGGCGATTGCGGCGCCGGTGTTCTGGCTGTTCACCAAGTTCCTGGCGATCAACCTGCCGGGCCTGACGAACACCGGCTGGATCTGACGGGGAGCCGCGCATGGACACCTTCAACATGCTCATGGACGGCTTCGGCACGGCGCTGACGCTCTCCAACCTGCTGTGGGCGCTGTTCGGCTGCGCCCTGGGCACGGCTGTCGGCGTGCTGCCCGGCATCGGCCCGGCCACCACGGTGGCGATGCTGCTGCCGATCACGGCCAAGGTCGACATCACGGCGTCGATGATCTTCTTTGCCGGCATCTACTACGGCGCCATGTACGGCGGCTCGACCACCTCGATCCTGCTCAACACGCCGGGCGAAACCGCCAGCATGGTGACGGCCATGGAAGGCAACAAGATGGCCAAGAGCGGCCGTGCCGGCGCGGCGCTGGCCACTGCGGCCATCGGCTCGTTCGTGGCCGGCACCATTGCCACGGTGGTGGTCACGCTGTTCGCGCCGGTGGTGGCCGAGTACGCCGTGCGCCTGGGCCCGCCCGAGTACTTCCTGCTGATGGTGCTGGCCTTCACCACCGTGAGCGCGGTGCTGGGCAAGAGCACGGTGCGCGGCCTGGCGGCGCTGTTCATCGGCCTGGCCGTGGGGCTGATCGGCATGGACCAGATCAGCGGCCAGCCGCGCTACACCGGCGGCAAGCCGGAGTTCCTCGACGGCATCGAGATCGTGCTGGTGGCCGTGGGCCTGTTCGCCGTGGCCGAGGTGCTGCACGCCGCGCTGTTCGAGGGCAAGGTGGTGGAAACGCAGAACACGCTGACGCGCGTGCACATGAGCGCGCGCGACTGGCGCCGCAGCGTGCCGGCGTGGCTGCGCGGCGCGGCCATCGGCGCGCCGTTCGGCTGCATTCCGGCCGGCGGCACCGAGATTCCCACCTTCCTGAGCTACGCCACCGAGAAGAAGCTGGCCAAGGGCGAGGACAAGGCCGAGTTCGGCACCCGGGGCGCCATCGAGGGCGTGGCCGGCCCCGAATCGGCCAACAACGCCACGGTGACCACGGCGCTGATCCCGCTGCTGACGCTGGGCATCCCCACCAGCAACACCACCGCCATCCTGCTGGGGGCGTTCCAGAACTACGGCATCCAGCCGGGGCCGCAACTGTTCAGCACCTCGGCGGCGTTGGTGTGGGCGCTGATCGCCTCGCTGTACATCGGCAACCTGATGCTGCTGGTGCTGAACCTGCCCATGGTGGGGCTGTGGGTGAAGCTGCTGAAGATCCCGAAGCCGCAGCTGTATGCCGGCATCCTGATCTTCGCCACCGTGGGCGCGTATGGCATGCGGCAGAGCGCGTTCGACGTGTTCCTGCTCTACGTGATCGGCGCCGTGGGCGTGGTGATGCGGCGCTTCGACTTTCCGACCGCGCCGGTGGTGATCGGCATGATCCTCGGGCCGCTGGCCGAGGCGCAGCTGCGCAACGCGATGTCGATCGGCGAGGGCAAGTGGACCGTGTTCCTGGATCGCCCGGTATCGGTCTTTCTGCTGGTCGTCATCGCTGCCGTGCTGGTGATGCCGCGCCTGGCGCGCTGGCACCGCGCCCGCCGCGCCTGACCGCCAAAGGGAACACCACACTGTCAGGGTGTAGGACAAGTTTCCTACAGCTGCCGCCTGCGCTGGATGACGTGATGAGGCCATGGGGCTTTCCACAATGACTTCACGACGAGCACACGAACGTCGGACTCGGAAAAACAAACCCCACTCATCACCGCAAGGAGATTTGAAAATGAACCTCATCATCTGGCTGATCGTCGGCGGCATCCTGGGCTGGCTCGCCAGCATCGTGATGCGCCGTGATGCCCAGCAAGGCATCCTGCTGAACGTTGTCGTCGGCATCGTCGGCGCGTTCCTGGGCGGCTTCCTGCTGTCGCCGCTGCTGGGCGCCGGCACCATCAACATGAACGACTTCTCGGTCATGGGTTTGGTCGTGTCCTTCCTGGGCGCCGTCATCCTGCTGGCCATCGTCAACCTGTTCAAGCGCGGCAGCGTGCGCTGATCTCCGCGACCAACCAACACAAAACACCGGCGTCTGCCCAAGCCTGACGGTCAGGCAACGCCCCCTTACAACCGCGCGGTCACCCGCGCGGTTTTTTCTTGCGCCGCGCTACCATCGTGCGCATGCCTGCCCTTTCCGCCACCGCGTCGTCCCTGCCGCGCGACGCCGCCAGCATCCTGGAGCTGGCCGCGCGCAGCATGTTCGACCTGTTCGCAGGCGCCAGCGAGGGCATGCTGCTGGTGGACCGCGATGCGCGCGTGGTGTGGATCAACGACCAGTACCGCCGTTACCTGCCGGCGCTGGGCTTTCCGCGCGAGGAGGACTTCGTCGGCCACCCGGTGTCCAGCGTGATCCAGAACACGCAGATGCACCAGGTGCTCAAGACCGGCAAGCCGATCCTGATCGACCTGCTGAGCAACCGCGCCGGCACCTTCGTGGTCAGCCGCATCCCGCTGCGCGACGACAGCGGCGAGGTGATCGGCGCGCTGGGCATCGTGCTGTTCGACCAGACCGGCACCAGCATGCAGCCGCTGGTGGCCAAGTTCGCCCAGCTGCAGCAGGAACTGCAGGAAGCGCAGCGCGAGCTGGCGGCACAACGCAGCAACCAGCCGGCCGGCCAGCGTCAGTCGCGCTACACGCTGGCCAGCTTCGTCGGCAGCAGCCCGGCGGCGGCCGAGGTCAAGCGCCAGGCGCGCCGCGCCGCGCAATCGCACAGCCCGGTGCTGCTGCTGGGCGAGACCGGCACCGGCAAGGAACTGCTGGCGCACGGCATCCACGCGGCATCGCTACGCGCGGGGCAGCCCTTCGTCAGCGTCAACATCGCCGCCGTGCCCGACACGCTGCTGGAGGCCGAATTCTTCGGCACCGCGCCCGGCGCCTACACCGGCGCCGACCGCAAGGGCCGCGTGGGCAAGTTCAAGCTGGCCGACGGCGGCACGCTGTTCCTCGACGAGATCGGCGACATGCCGCCCGGCCTGCAGGCCAAGCTGCTGCGCGCGCTGCAGGAGGGCGAGATCGAGCCGCTGGGCAGCAACCAGCTGGTGCCCTTCGACGTGCGCGTGATCGCCGCCACCAGCCGCGACCTGCCGGCCCTGGTGCAGTCCGGCCAGTTCCGGGAAGACCTGTATTACCGCCTCAACGTGCTGCCGGTGCGCGTGCCCCCGCTGCGCGAGCGGCGCGGCGACGTTCCGGCGTTGATCGAGGTGCTGGGCGACGACATGGCGCACCGCGGCAGCCCGCCGCCCGAGCTGAGCGAAGGCGCCATCGCGCTGCTGGCGGCGCAGCAGTGGCGCGGCAACATCCGCGAACTGCGCAACGTGCTGGAGCAGGCGGCCTTGCGCAGCGACTCCGACCGGCTGGACGCCGCACTGATGGAAACGGTGCTACGCGAATCCGGCCTGGCCCAGGTGCAGCCCGCGCTGCCGCCCGAGCCGGCGCCACCCGATGCCGGCGCCCTGCTGCGGCCGCTGGCCGAGCAGGTGGCTGAGCTGGAACAGCGCGCCATTGCCACCGCCCTGCAGTCCACCGGCGGCAACAAGCTGGCGGCGGCGCGGCTGCTGGGCATCTCGCGCGCGACGCTGTATGAGCGGTTGCAGGCGCGTGAGGCGCGCTCAGCCAGCGTGGCCTGAACGCCAGAGGGCGCAGGCGATGCTACGGACAAACCCTGAACAAATTTCAGACAATTGACTGATATTCGAACAATTAATTTGTCTTTTTTTTAGTCAATTCGAGTCGCTTTCGATTGACGTCTGTTTGAAATCAACCGCTTAGCGCCTGGCACGTACTGTGCATTGGTTGTCTCGTCCTATTTCGTTTTGCATTGACAGGAGACGCACCATGCAACGCCGCACCCTCATCGCCATTGCCGCCCTGGCCGCCGCCGTGGGCGCCCCCGCCCTGGCCCAGTCCGACATCAAGATTGCCCACATCTACAGCAAGACCGGCCCGCTGGAGGCCTACGGCAAGCAGACCCAGGCCGGCCTGATGATGGGCCTGAACTACGCCACCGGCGGCACCATGGCCGTGAACGGCCGCAAGATCACCGTGATCGAGAAGGATGACCAGGGCAAGCCCGACCTGGGCAAGAGCCTGCTGGCCGCCGCCTATTCCGACGACAAGGTCGACCTGGCCGTCGGCCCCACTTCCAGCGGCGTGGCGCTGGCCATGCTGCCCGTGGCCGAGGAATACAAGAAGATCCTGCTGGTCGAGCCGGCCGTGGCCGACTCGATCACCGGCGACAAGTGGAACAAGTACATCTTCCGCACTGGCCGCAACTCCAGCCAGGACGCCATCAGCAACGCCGTCGCCATCGACAAGGCCGGCACCAGCATCGTCACGCTGGCGCAGGACTACGCCTTCGGCCGCGACGGCGTGAAGGCGTTCAAGGACGCCGTCAAGTCCGCCAAGATCGTGCACGAGGAATACCTGCCGCAGAACACCACCGACTTCACCGCCGGCATCCAGCGCATCGTCGACAAGCTGAAGGGCGAGCCGGGCCGCAAGGTGGTCATGGTGATCTGGGCCGGCGGCACCCCGCCGTTCGGCGCGCTGGCGGCGCAGGAGCTGAACAAGCGCTTCAACATCGACGTCGCCACCGGCGGCAACATCCTGCCGGCCATGGCCTCGTACAAGGCCTTCCCGGGCATGGAAGGCGCCACCTACTACTACTTCGGCATCCCGAAGAACCCGGTGAACGAGGCCATGGTGGCCGCCCACTACAAGGAATACAAGACCCCGCCCGACTTCTTCACCGCCGGCGGCTTCTCGGCCGCCATGGCCATCGTCACCGCGCTGAAGAAGACCAACGGCGACACCAACACCAACAAGCTCATCAGCACCATGGAGGGCATGAGCTTCGACACGCCCAAGGGCAAGATGACCTTCCGCAAGGAAGACCACCAGGCCATGCAGAGCATGTACCACTTCAAGATCAAGGCCGACCCGGCCTTCACTTGGGGCGTGCCTGAGCTGGTGCGCGAGATCAAGCCGGAAGAGATGCACGTGCCGATCCGCAACAAGCGGTAAACCGCCCACCCTGTGCCGGCTGCGCCGGCTGCGCTCAAGGGGCGTCTTTGGCGGCCCGGCCAAGCCGGCTGCGCGGCGACCTGGGATCGCACTTTGTGAGAGCGGGCTTGCCCGCGATGGCGTGGTTCGCAAGAACCACCGCCTGCTCGCGGACAAGTCGGGTTTCGCCACGCGCTGGCCAAGCCGGCATTTCACCGATAGAAACTGCCTCCAGCGCTTATCCAGCAAGCGCCAGCAGCTACTGAATCATGAGCACCCTGTCCACCCAAGATCTCACCATACGCTTCGGCGGGCACGTGGCCGTGAACGCGGTCACCTGCGCGTTCGAGCCCGGCACGCTGACGGCCATCGTCGGGCCCAACGGCGCGGGCAAGACGACCTACTTCAACCTGATCTCGGGCCAGCTCAAGGCCAGCAGCGGCACGGTGCACCTGGGCGGGCAGGATCTGTCGAACCTGTCGCCCTCGGCCCGCACCAAGGCAGGCCTGGGGCGCGCCTTCCAGCTCACCAACCTGTTCCCTTCCTTGAGCGTGCTGGAGAACGTGCGCCTGGCGGTGCAGGCCACGCTGGACGGCCGCCACAAGCGCGGCCTGAACCTGACCAGCATCTGGAGCGACCACCAGAACCTGACGCAGCGCGCGGTCGAGATCCTCGAATCCGTCGCCATGGCCGACAAGCAGGACATGCCCGTGGCCAGCCTGCCGCACGGCGACCAGCGCAAGCTGGAGGTGGCGCTGCTCATGGCGCTGGATCCGCAGGTCTACATGTTCGACGAACCCACCGCCGGCATGAGCCACGACGAGGCGCCCGTGATCCTGAACCTGATCCGCGCGCTGAAGCAGGACAAGAGCAAGATCATCCTGCTGGTGGAGCACAAGATGGACGTGGTGCGCGAGCTGGCCGACCGCATCATCGTGCTGACCAACGGCAGCCTGGTGGCCGACGGCGACCCGGCTGAGGTGATCGCCTCGCCGGTCGTTCAAGAGGCCTACCTGGGCGTGACGAAAGAGGAGGCCGAGGTATGAGGGCAGCCTTCAACAAGCTTGCGCAGAGGACGCAAAGGCCACGCAGAGAACGCAGAAAAGAAATTTTCTCTGGCTGCTTCTTCTGCGTTCTCTGCGAAATCTCTGCGTCCCCTGCGTTCGGTTTTCGGGGAGTATCCGTATGAGCGACATCCTGCTGAAACTCGAGGGTGTGCACACCCACATCGGCGCCTACCACATCCTGCACGGCGTCGACCTCGAAGTGCCGCGCGGCCAGCTGACCATGCTGCTGGGCCGCAACGGCGCCGGCAAGACGACCACGCTGCGCACCATCATGGGCCTGTGGCAGGCCAGCCAGGGTCGCATCAGCTTCAACGGCCAGGACATCACCAAGAAGCACACGCCGCAGATCGCGCACCTGGGCATCGCCTACGTGCCCGAGAACATGGGCATCTTCGCCGACCTGACGGTGAAGGAGAACATGGTGCTGGCCGCGCGCCAGGCCAAGACCGCGGCGCACATCGACGAGGCGCGCCTGCAGTGGATCTTCAAGCTGTTCCCGGCGGTCGAGAAGTTCTGGAACCACCCCGCCGGCAAGCTGAGCGGCGGGCAGAAGCAGATGCTGGCCGTGAGCCGCGCCATCGTCGAGCCGCGCGAGCTGCTCATCATCGACGAGCCCAGCAAGGGCCTGGCGCCGGCCATCATCAACAACATGATCGAGGCCTTCCAGCAGCTGAAGGCCAGCGGCGTGACGATTCTGCTGGTGGAGCAGAACATCAACTTCGCCAAGCGCCTGGGCGACACCGTGGCGGTGATGGACGACGGCCGCGTGGTGCACAGCGGCACCATGGCCGCGCTCGCACAGGACGAGGCACTGCAGCAGCGGCTGCTGGGCCTGTCGCTGTAAACCGATTTATAAGAAATAGGCCTCTAGCGCCCGTCCAGCAAGCGCAAGCAGCTATTCATTCAGAAGCATTCACCTCGCCATGAAATCCCTCGACATCGACTACAAGCCGCTGCTGCTGGTTCCCCTGCTGGCGCTGGTGGCGCTGCCGCTGATTGGCTCCGGCTCCACCTGGCTCACGCTCACCGTGGCGGGCCTGGCCATGGGCATGATCATCTTCATCATCGCCTCGGGCCTGACGCTGGTGTTCGGGCTGATGGACGTGCTGAACTTCGGCCACGGCGTGTTCATCGCGCTGGGCGCCTTCGTCGCCACCAGCGTGCTGGGCGCCATGGGCGACTACACCAACTCGGCCGACATCTGGCGCAACCTGATGGCCGTGGTGCCCGCCATGGTAGTGGCCATGCTGGTGGCCGGCGCCGTCGGCCTGGCGTTCGAGCGCTTCATCGTGCGCCCGGTGTACGGCCAGCACCTGAAGCAGATTCTCATCACCATGGGCGGCATGATCATCGGCGAGGAGCTGATCAAGGTCATCTGGGGCCCGGCGCAGATTCCGCTGCCGCTGCCCGAGGGCATGCGCGGCTCCTGGCTGATCGGCGATGCCGCCGTCGAGAAATACCGCGTGGTCGCTGTCATCGTCGGCGTCCTCGTGTTTGCCGCCTTGGCCTGGACCTTGTCGCGCACCAAGGTCGGCCTGCTGATTCGCGCTGGTGTTCAGGACAGGGAAATGGTCGAATCGCTCGGCTACCGCATCCGGCGCCTTTTTATCGGTGTGTTCGTGGTGGGCAGCGCCCTCGCCGGCCTGGGCGGCGTGATGTGGGGCCTGTACCAGCAGAACGTGATTCCGCAGATGGGGGCACAGGTCAACATCCTGATCTTCATCGTCATCATCATCGGCGGGCTGGGCAGCACCACGGGTGCGCTGATCGGCGCGCTGATGGTGGGCCTGATGGCCAACTACACCGGCTTTCTGGCGCCCAAGGTGGCGCTGTTCTCCAACATCGCGCTGATGGTGGCCATCCTGCTGTGGCGCCCGCAAGGTGTCTACGCTGTCGCCAACCGCTGAGCGAACCGCTATGAACACGATAGCTTCCAGCGCCCGCACCACGGCCTCTGATGCCGGTTTTTCTTCAAACCCATTGACACCGGCTCCGCGCCGCCCCGCCATGCTCAGCCGCCTGCTCTCACACGATTTGCCACGCAACAAGTTGCTGGCCCTGATCCTCGTCGCCATCGTGCTGGGGCTGGCCTTCGCGCCCTTCCTGTTCCCCGGCGTCAAGGCGCTGAACGTGGCGGCCAAGGTGCTGATCTTCGTGGTGCTGGTGGCGGCGTTCGACCTGCTGCTGGGCTACACCGGCATCGTCAGCTTTGCGCACACCATGTTCTTCGGCATCGGGGCCTATGGCATCGCCATCGCCAGTTCGCGCATGGGCGCCAGCTGGAGCGCGCTGGCCGTGGGCGTGGGTGGCGCGCTGGTGCTGTCGCTGCTGCTGTCATTGGCGATCGGGCTGTTCTCGCTCAGGGTGCGGGCCATCTTCTTCGCCATGATCACGCTGGCCGTGGCGGCGGCGTTCCAGACGCTGGCCTCGCAACTGTCCGAATGGACCGGCGGCGAGGACGGCCTCACGTTCCGCCTGCCCGAGGTGCTCAGCCCCAGCTTCGAGCCGTTCGAGACCGAATTCCTCGGCGTGCTGATCGACGGCAAGATCATCACCTACTACCTGCTGTTCGTGGTCGCCGTGGTGCTGGTGCTGGCGCTGCTGCGCATCGTCAATTCGCCATTCGGCCGCGTGCTGCAGGCCATCCGCGAGAACGAATTCCGCGCCGAGGCCATCGGCTACCGTGTCGTCGTCTACCGCACGCTGTCGTCGGTGCTGTCGGCGCTGTTCGCCACGCTGGCCGGCTGCATGCTGGCGATCTGGCTGCGCTACAACGGGCCGGATACATCCCTTAGCTTCGAGATCATGATGGACGTGCTGCTGATCGTGGTCATTGGCGGCATGGGCACGATCTATGGTGCGGTCATCGGCTCGGTGCTGTTCCTGGTGGCGCAGAGCTACCTGCAGGATCTGCTGCGGCTGGCGAGCGAAGCCACGGCCAGCGTGCCGCTGCTGCCCGCCCTGCTCTCGCCCGACCGCTGGCTGCTGTGGCTGGGCGTGCTGTTCGTGCTCTCGGTCTATTACTTCCCCACCGGCGTCGTCGGCAAGCTGCGCGCACGCAGCGCGGCCAAGGCTGCGGCGCACTGAAGCCCGCGCACCGATCAGTCCCAAAGAAAACGACACCAGGAGACAAGCCATGAAACATCGCATCCATCCCATTGCCCTGGCCGCGCTGGCCGCCGGCGTGCTGTCCGCGTGCGGCGGCAGCAGCGGCGGCGACAAGCCGGAAGCGCCGCTGAACAGCGTGCCGGCGGGTGTCTGGGGCGTGCAGTTTCGCAGCTACGACGGCGCCGCAGACGACCTGCTGACCGCGGGCCTGGGCAAGACCGGCCTGCAGTCCGTCACGCCACCCGCCTACACCGATCCACTCAACCCCACGGCGGTGGAACTGCGTCGCGCGGCCATCTACAACAGCTATCGTTCACTGGTCGACATGACCGCGGCAGGCGGCTACGGCGTGCTCTATGGCCCCAACGTGGCGGCCGATGGGTCGGTGGGCACCGGCGAGGGAAAGATCGCCGGCACCGAAGTGGTGGGCGTACTCGACGACGGCAGCGGCAAGCAGACCGTGACGCTGATGGCGCAAGTGCCGTCCACGTTCGACCCCAGGAATCCGTGCATCGTGACCGCTACCTCGTCGGGATCGCGCGGCGTTTACGGCGCCATCTCCACCGGCGAATGGGGGCTCAAGCGCGGCTGCGCGGTGGCCTATACCGACAAGGGCACCGGCGGTGCCCCGCACGATCTGCAGAATGACACCGTGCCCATGGTCGATGGCACGCGCAAGCGCGCGGCTGATACGGGCGGGCACTTCGCAACCGGCCCGCATTTTTGGGATCTGGTCTCCTTCAACGCCGGCCTCAGCGCCGCCGAGCTGACCGCCTTCAACACCGCCACGCCCAACCGCTTTGCCTTCAAGCACGCGCACTCGGGCCGCAACCCGGAGAAGGACTGGGGCCAGTTCACGCTTGCGGCGGTGCGTTTCGCGCTGTACGCCGTCAACCAGCAGTTCGGCGACGTCAACGACAAGGGCGAGCGCCTCGTCACCTTCACCCCGAACAACACGCTGGTCATCGCCTCCAGCGTCTCCAACGGCGGCGGTGCTGCGATTGCCGCCGCCGAGCAGGATGCAGACGGCCTGATCGACGGCGTGGCCGTGTCCGAGCCTGCCATCGAGCTGCCCGCCAACGCCGGTGTGGCCGTGCAGCGCGGCAGCGCGCGGGTGGCCACCGTGGGCCGGAACCTGATCGACTTCACCACCTACGCCAACCTTTACCAGGCCTGCGCCTCGCTGGCGCCGTCGCTGGCCGGTGCACCCTTCGGCGCCGCCTTTGCCGGGCTGTACAACCTGCCGGCGCTGCCCATTGCCGCCAGCCGCTGCACGGCGCTGCGGCAGGAGGGCCTGCTGAGCGCCGCCGCCAGCACCACCGCCCAGCAGGCCGAAGAGGCCCTGCTGCGCCTGCGCGACTACGGCTGGGAACCCGAATCGCTGGCACTGACGCCCTCGCACGCCGCGTTCGAGATTGCGCCCGCCGTGGCCGTGACCTTTGCCAACGCACTGGCGCGCGCCCGCGTCAGCGATCACCTGTGCGGCTTCAGCTTTGCCGCCACCGCCGCCGACGGCAGCGTGACCACGCTGGCCCCCGCCGCACTGGCCGCCATGTTCGCCACCGGCAACGGGGTGCCGCCATCGGCCGGCGTCAACCTGGTGAACAACCGCGCGGCGCAAGGGCCGGTGCGCGACTTCCTGAGCCTGGCCGCCAACGGCCTGCCCGACTGGAACCTGGACGGCGCGCTGTGCCTGCGCGATCTGGTCACCGGCAGCGGCGCCGCCGCGCAGCGCCTGCAGGCCGGCATGAGGGAAACCCAGCGCAGTGGCAACCTGCAGGGCAAGCCGGCCATCATCGTGCACGGCCGCGACGACGCGCTGCTGCCCGTCAACCACACTTCGCGCCCCTACTACGCGCTGAACAAGAAGGTGGAAGGCGCGGCCAGCAAGCTGAGCTACCTGGAGGTGGCCAACGCTCAGCACTTCGACGGCTTCATCGGCCTGCCGGCCGTGCTGCCAGGCTACGACAGCCGCTACGTGCCGCTGCATGTGTACCTGAACCACGCGCTGGACGCCGTGTACGACCACCTGAAGAACGGCAAGCCGCTGCCACCCAGCCAGGTGGTGCGCACCGTGCCACGCGGCGGCACCGCCGGCCAGGCGCCCGCCATCACCGCCGCCAACGTGCCTTTGCCCGCCGCCGTGCCGGCCGCGGCCGACCGCATCAGCGTGACGGGCGGGGACACCGTCGTCATCCCGGACTGACGCCGCCCACCCCTTCATCATCCGCAGAGAAGTCCATGTCGTTCACCTCCCACTACCTCACCTGCGCCGGGCGCGAGCTGCACTACACCGACTGGCGGCCCGCCGCCCCCGTGCGCGGCACCGTGGTCGCCTGGCACGGCCTGGCGCGCACCGGGCGCGACATGGACGAACTGGCCGCGCACCTGTCGGCGCGCGGCTGGCGCGTGCTGTGCCCCGACATGGTGGGCCGCGGCCTCAGCCAGTGGGCCGAGCACCCGAAGGACGAGTACTGCCTGGCCTTCTATGCCCGCATCGCACGCGAGCTGCTGGTGCAACTGGGCATCGAGCACTGCCACTGGGTCGGCACCTCGATGGGCGGCGCCATCGGCACCGTGGCGGCGTCGGGCTACTTCGAGCCCGAACTCAAGAAACGCATCCGCAGCCTGACGCTGAACGACAACGCGCCGCAACTGGCACAGCCAGCCATCGAGCGCATCAAGGCCTACGCCGGCCAGCCGCCCGCCTTCGACCGCGTGACCGAACTGGAGGCCTTCCTGCGCACGGCGTACAAGCCCTACGGCTTTCTCACCGACGCGCAGTGGCGCCGCCTGACGGAAACCAGCACGCGCCGCCTGCCCGACGGCCGCGTGACGCCGCACTACGACCCGGCCATCGTCGGCCAGTTCATCCACTACCCCGACGATTACCTGATCTGGCACCACTACGACGCGCTCGACATCCCGGTGCTGCTGCTGCGCGGCGTCGACTCCGACCTGGTGCTGAAGGACACGGCCGAGCAGATGAGCACGCGCGGACCGGGCGCACGCGGCCAGCTGCAATGGGTGGAGGTGCCGGGCTGCGGCCACGCCCCGGCGCTGAACGTGGCCGAGCAGCTGAAGCTGGTCACCGACTTCATCGAACGCGCGCACCAGCCGGCCGCTGCCGTAGCGGCGTGATTTGAATGAAATCGGGCTTCAGCGCGCATGCAGCAAGCGCCAGCAGCTATTGTTGATATAGCAAACTGATCACGCCTTGGCCCCGGCCGCCAGTGCACGCTCGCGCGTGGCGGCGGCTTCGGCGGCTTGATCGGCACCGCGCGTCGGCCAGCCCTGCAGGTGGTCCTGCACGATCTCCGCCAGCGCTGCCAGCCAGGTGGGGTTGTCGTTCAGGCAGGGCACGTAGTGAAACTCCTGCCCACCCGCGGCCTTGAAGGCATCGCGCCCTTCAATGGCGATCTCCTCCAGCGTCTCCAGGCAGTCGGCCACGAAGCCGGGGCACACCACGTCCACGCGCTGCGTGCCGGCACGGCCCAGTTGCTCCAGCACCGTCTGCGTGGCCGGCTCCAGCCATTTCGCCTTGCCGAAGCGCGACTGAAAGCTCACCACCCACTCGCCGTCCTTCAGCGCCAGCCGCTCGGCCAGCAGGCGGGCGGTCTTCAGGCATTCGCAGTGGTAGGGGTCGCCCAGCGTCAGCGTGCGTTCGGGCACGCCGTGAAAGCTCATCACCAGCTTGTCGGGCCGGCCGTGCGCCTGCCAGTGCTGGTGCATCACGCGGGTCAGCGCGCGAATGTAGCCCGGGTCGTCGTGAAAGCGGTTGACGAAGCGCAGTTCGGGCACGTGCCGCACGCCGCGCGCCCAGGCGCCCACGGCGTCGATCACGCTGGCCGTGGTGGTACCCGAATACTGCGGGTACAGCGGCACCACCAGGATGCGGGTGCAGCCGCGTGCCTTCAGTTCATCGAGCTGCGACGCGATGGACGGGTTGCCGTAGCGCATCGCCAGCCGCACGCTCACGCTGTGTCCGCGCTCGCCCAGGTAGCCGCGCAGCATCGTCGACTGCTTGCGGCTCCACACCATCAGCGGCGAGCCCTCGGGCAGCCAGATCTGCTGATACTTGGCGGCCGATTTGGCCGGCCGCGTGCGCAGGATCACGCCATGCAGGATCGGCTTCCAGGCCGCGGGCGGGATCTCCACCACGCGCGGGTCGCTCAGAAACTCGGCTAGATAGCGCCGCGTGGCCGCGGCCGTGGGTTCGTCGGGGGTGCCCAGGTTGCACAGCAGCACGCCGGTGCGCGCCGGCTGGCCATGCTGGTGGGCCGGTTCAGGTCGAAAACGCATGCGCTATTCTCGGTCATGCCCGTCGACCACCGTTTGCCCGCATGACCCATCAGCTGGACGTGTCCCGCATCCGCGCCATCACGCTTGATCTGGACGACACGCTGTGGCCCGTGTGGCCCACCATCCACCGCGCCGAGGATGTGCTGCGCGCCTGGCTGGACACCCAAGCCCCGCGCACCGCCGCCCTGGCGCGCGACAAGGAGACATCGCACCGCGCACGCCAGCAGGTGCAGATCAGCAGGCCCGATCAGACGCACGACCTGGCCGTGATGCGGCGCGAAGCCATCCGCCAGCTGCTGCACTGGGCCGGCGACGACCCGGCGCTGGCCGAGCCGGCCTTCGAGGTGTTCTTCGACGCGCGCCAGCAGGTCACGCTGTTCGACGATGCGCTGCCTGCGCTGCAGGCCTTGAGCGCGCGCTATCCGGTGGTCGCCCTCTCCAACGGCAACGCCGACGTGCACCGCATCGGCATCGGCCAGCACTTCCACGCTGCCATCAGCGCCGCCCAGTTCGGCGTCGGCAAGCCCGACCGCCGCATCTTCACCGCCGCCGCCCAGGCCGCCGGCGTACCCGAGAGCGCGGTGCTGCACATCGGCGACGACGCCCACCTGGACGGCGCGGGTGCCTTGGCCGCGGGCATGCAGCTGGCATGGATCAACCGCACGGCCGAGGCCTGGCCCGACGCCATCGACGGCCAGCCGCATGCCGTGGCGCAGGACATGCAGGCGCTGTGCCGCCTGCTGGGCATCTGAGGCCGGAAAAAACAAAACCCGCTACCTTTTGAGTAGCGGGCTTGCCTTACTGCTGGCGGAGAAGGAGGGATTCGAACCCTCGATACGGAGAACCGTATACCGGATTTCGAGTCCGGCGCATTCGACCACTCTGCCACCTCTCCTGCTTTCGTGTCGAATCGCGCATTCTAGCAGCAGTCAGGGCGCGGGTTGCAGCACTTCCAGTCCGCCCAGGTAGGAACGCAGCGCCTTGGGCACGGTGATGGAGCCGTCGGCGTTCTGGTGGTTCTCCAGCACGGCGACGAGCGCGCGGCCGACGGCCAGGCCGCTGCCGTTGAGGGTGTGCACCAGTTCGTTCTTGCCGGCAGCGTTCTTGAAGCGAGCGTGCATGCGGCGCGCCTGGAAGGCTTCGCAGTTGCTGACGGAGCTGATCTCGCGGTAAGTGTCCTGCGCGGGCACCCACACTTCAAGGTCGTAGGTTTTACTGGCGCCGAAGCCCATGTCGCCGGTGCTGAGCAGCACCACGCGGTAGGGCAGTTCCAGCGCCTGCAGGATGGCCTCGGCGTGGCCGACCATTTCTTCCAGCGCGTCGTAGCTCTTGTCGGGGTGCGTGATCTGCACCATCTCGACCTTGTCGAACTGGTGCTGGCGGATCATGCCGCGCGTGTCGCGGCCGGCGCTGCCGGCTTCGGAGCGGAAGCACGGGGTGTGCGCGGTGAGCTTGATGGGCAGATCGGCCTCGGTCACGATCTCGTCGCGCAGCATGTTGGTCAGCGACACCTCGGAGGTGGGGATCAGGTACAGCAGTTCGCCCTCGCCTTCCTGCCCGCCTTTCTTGACGGCGAACAGGTCGGCCTCGAACTTGGGCAACTGGCCGGTGCCGCGCAGCGTGTCGGCGTTGACGATGTAGGGCGTGTAGCACTCGGTGTAACCGTGCTGCGTGGTCTGCACGTCCAGCATGAACTGCGCCAGTGCGCGGTGCAGGCGCGCGACGGGGCCGCGCATGAATGAAAAGCGCGTGCCGGCCAGCTTGACGCCGGTCTCGAAGTCCAGCCCCAGCTTCTCGCCCAGGTCGACGTGGTCGCGCACGGGGAAGTCGAACGCGCGCGGCGCCAGGCCGTGCGGCGCCCAGCGGCGCACTTCGTGGTTGGCGGTTTCGTCGGCGCCCACGGGCACGCTGGCGTGCGGCAGGTTGGGCACGGCCAGCAGCAGCGCGCCAAGTTCGTCCTGGATCGCATCCAGCCGCGCGGCCGAAGCATCGAGTTCGTCCTTGATCGACGCCACCTGCGCCATCAGGTCGTCGGCGCTTTCGCCCTTGGACTTGCGCTGGCCGATCTGCTTGCTGGCGCTGTTGCGCTGCGCCTGCAGCTCTTCGGTGCGGGTCTGGATGGTCTTGCGCTCGGCTTCCAGCGCGGTGAAGGCGGCTTCGTCGAGGAAGGGCTGGGGATTCTTGCGGGTGGCCAGGCGCGCCAGAACGGTGCCCAGGTCTTTGCGGAGCAGCAGGGGATCAAGCATGGGCGCGATTGTAGGTGGCGCCCGCCGGCGTGCCCCGCCGGTGCGGGGCCGCTGGCACCATGGCGCAAGGCAGGGTCCAACAAGGGGGGGATCTTGCAGATTTTTTGTATACGAGAATCAGGCTCTAGCGCCCATTGATCGGGCGCAAGCAGCTATCAGTTTGAAACTGCAATATGGCGCCAAATGGCTATCGCCTGATTCAGACGCCTGGAGTGCCCACGGCCGGATGCGCCAGGCTCAGCTCAGATGCCCCAGGCTGGATTCACCCGCATCGTCCAGCTTCAGGCCCTTGGGCAGCGGGAACTTGATGGTTTCCTCCACGCCATCAAGCTTGCGCACCGACAGCGCGCCCAGCGCGCGCAGCCGCTCGATGACCTGCTGCACCAGGATGTCGGGCGCCGAGGCGCCGGCCGTGAGGCCGATGCGCGTCTTGCCTTCGATCCACTCGGCCCGCAGCTCCTCGGCGCTGTCGACCATGTAGGCGTCGGTGCCCAGCTTCAGCGCCACCTCGCGCAGGCGGTTGCTGTTGCTGCTGGTGGGACTGCCGACGACGATGACCACGTCGACCGCTTTCGACATCAGCTTCACCGCGTCCTGCCGGTTCTGCGTGGCGTAGCAGATGTCCTGCTGCTTGGGCTCGCGCACGTGCGGAAAGCGCGCCTTCACCGCCGCCGTGATGTCGGCCGCGTCGTCCACGCTCAGCGTGGTCTGCGTCACCACGGCCAGCTTGTCGGTCTGCGCGGGCTGGATGCGCGCCACGTCGGCCACGTCTTCCACCAGGTGGATGCCGCTGTCGAGCTGGCCCATGGTGCCTTCCACCTCGGGGTGGCCCTTGTGGCCGATCATGATGAATTCGTAGCCCTCGCGGTGCAGCTTGGCCACCTCGACGTGCACCTTGCTGACCAGCGGGCAGGTGGCGTCGAACACGCGAAAACCGCGCTGCTCGGCTTCGCGCTCGACCGACTTGGGCACACCGTGCGCGCTGAACACCAGCGTGGCGCCCGGCGGCACGTCGGCCAGCGCTTCGATGAAGATCGCGCCCTTGGCCTTGAGGTCGTTCACCACATAGGTGTTGTGCACGATCTCGTGGCGCACGTAGATCGGCGCGCCGAACTTGGCCAGGGCGCGCTCGACGATCTCGATGGCGCGGTCAACGCCGGCGCAGAAGCCGCGCGGCTCGGCCAGCAAAACTTCAGAGGGTTTCATCAGAGGATTCCGATCACTTCGACTTCGAAGGTGACGGGCTGCCCCGCCAGCGGGTGGTTGAAGTCGAGCCGCAACGCGCCATCGTCACGCACCGCCTGCACCACGGCGGCGAACTGGCCCTGGCCGTCGGGCGTCGGCAGGTGGATCACGTCGCCCACGGCATAGCGCTCCTGCGGGTCGCCCATGGCGTCCAGCTCCTTGCGCGCCAGCCACTGGATCATGTCGGGGTTGCGCTCGCCAAAGGCCTCGCCCGCGGGGATGTCGAACGCGGCGCGCGCGCCCTCGGCCAGGCCGACCAGGCGCTGCTCGACCACGGGCGACAGCTCGCCCGCGCCCAGCGACAGCGTGGCCGGCTTGCCGCCGAAGGTGTTGACGACATCGCCCTGCGGGCCGGCCAGGCGGTAATGCAGGGTGAGAAAGGAACCGGGTTCGACGACGCTCATGCCATGGGGTGGGCAGACTGCCCCAGATAAACTGCCCCGATTGTAGAAACCGCCCTGCCCCGCTGCCCGCATGTCGCTCAAAGACCTTCCCGCCGATGCGCGTCCGCGCGAGAAGCTGCTGGCCCGCGGCCCCGGCGCGCTGAGCGATGCCGAGCTGCTGGCGCTGCTGCTGCGCACCGGCACCGCCGGGCGCGGCGTGCTGCAGATGGCGCAGGAGGTGCTGCAAACATTCGGCGGCATCGCCGGCCTGCTGCACGCGGGCGCCGACGACCTGAAGCGCGTGAAAGGCCTGGGCGGCAGCGCCAAGCGCGCCGAGCTGATGGCCGTGCTGGAGCTGGCACGCCGCGCGCTGGCCGAGCAGCTGAAGGAGCGCGCCGCGTTCGACTCAGCCGCCGCCGTGAAGGACTACCTGCAACTGCACCTGGCGGCGCGCCCGCACGAGGTGTTCGCCGTGCTGTTTCTCGATGCGCAGCACAAGCTGATCGCGCTGGAGGAGCTGTTTCGCGGCACGCTCACGCAGACCAGCGTGTACCCGCGCGAGGTGGCGCTGCGCGCGCTGCACCACCACGCGGCGGCGGTGATCCTGGCGCACAACCACCCCAGCGGCGGCGTGCAGCCCAGCCGCGCCGACGAGGCGATCACGCAGAACCTGAAAAGCGCGCTGGCGCTGATCGACGTGCGCGTGCTCGACCATGTGATCGTGGCGCCGGGCCAGGCGTTGTCGATGGCCGAGAAAGGCCTCATATGACCCCCCTGTGCCGCTGCGCGGCTTCCCCCAGGGGACAACGCCACTGGTCGGCGCAGGTCCGGCCACGGCGTTCTGGCGCGGCCTGCTCCGCGGCCAGCGGTTCAGTCGAGCGGCGTGCATCCTGCGGATGCCGGAGATGAAGGTGAAATCGTTCCAGGAGCTGAAGGCCATCCGCGCCCGCCTGGCCGAGGCCGAAGCCCGCGCCGCCGAGGAAGCCGCCGCGCGCGCCGCGGCGGCGAAGCGGGCGCAGGCCGAGCAGAACCTGTTCGCCCGCGCCATCGGCCCCACGCAGCCGCTGCGCGCGCACGGGCGCGTGGTGCATGCGCCCGCGCCCACGCCGCCCGAGCCGCGCCAGCGCGTGCTGGACGAGCAGGCCGCGCTGCGCGAGGCGATTTCCGACGAGTTCGACACCAGCACCCTGCTGCACACCGACGAGCACCTGAGCTTTCGCCGCCCCGGCGTCGGCCCCGACGTGACGGCCAAGCTGCGGCGCGGCCACTGGGCGGTGCAGGCACAGATCGACCTGCACGGCCTGCGCACCGATGCGGCACGCGAGGCGCTGGGCCAGTTCCTGCGCGAGGCGACGAAAGCCGGCCTGCGCTGCGTGCGCGTGGTGCACGGCAAGGGCCTGGGCTCGCCCGGCAAGGCGCCGGTGCTGAAGGCCAAGGTGCACGGCTGGCTGATCCAGAAGAAGGAAGTGCTGGCCTACGTGCAGGCCCGGCCGCTGGAAGGCGGCGCGGGGGCCTTGATGGTGCTGCTGGCGGCGGCGGGGCGGGCGCCGCGCAGCGATTCATAGCCCAATCGGCCTCCAGCGCCCGTCCAGCAAGCGCTGGCAGCTATTTATTTTGATTAGCAACCGACCTCAGGCAGCGTGGTAGGAGCGGGCTTGCCCGCGATCAAGCGCTGGTTGCGACGAGACGCCTCATCGCGGGCAAGCCCGCTCCCACACAGCGGATGCAGCCCGCGCGTCATCTGATTCCAATTCCAGATCAAGGCTGCAATAGCTCGTCATTCCGGCGCAAGCCGGAATCCCGGCCTTCGCCGGGATGACGGTGATTGACGCATTGAATTGGAAATGGAATGAGACTTCTGGATGACCAGGTTATTAGGCAGCCTCCGGGGCTTGCAGCGCCGCCTCGCGCCGCACCTGCCTCGCCCGCCACAGCAGCAGCCCCAAGGCCAGTGCCGCCGGCAGCGCCAGCGCGGCGAAGGCGAGGCGGTAGCTGCCGCTGAAGCCCGCCAGCGCACCGAATGCCGGCGAGCCCAGCACCACGCCCATGAAGGTGAACATCAGCGTGCCGCCCGTGGCCGTGGCCGCCTGCCCCGGCGGCGCCTGGCGTGCCACGGTGGCCAGGTACACGCCGTTCCAGCCGATGGCCGAGGCACCCAGCAGCGCAACGATGGCCCAGATCAGCGCCGTCGGCCAGCCCGGCTGCAGCAGCGCCGTCAGCACGCTGCCCACGATCATCAGCACGGCCAGCAGCATCAGCGTGTTGCGCGGCCCCAGGCCGCGGTCGGCCACGGCGCCCCAGGCGATGCGGCCGACCACGCCGGCCAGCTGCGACACCGACAGCGCCGCGCCCGCGGCCAGCAGCGTCATGCCCAGCGACCCGTTCAGGTAGGTGACCATGTACGCCGTCACCGACACCTGCACCGCCGAGAACAGGAACGAGCACGCCGCCAGCACGGCCAGCGAGCGGTGCCCCAGCACCATGCCCACCGGCCTGAACAGCGCGCCCAGTGCCAGCGCCTGGCTGGGCTGGCGGTCGGCATCCAGCGCCGCGCGCAGCGGCTGCGACAGCACGGCGCACACCGCGCACACCCCCGCCACCACGGCCAGCGTGCCCTGCCAGCCGAGCCACAGCGACAGCCCCGGCACCAGCGCACCCGCCAGCATGCCGCCCGCAGGCACGCCAGTCTGCTTGATTGAGAACACCAGCGCCATGCGGTGCGCCGGCGTGGTGAGCGCCAGCAGGTGCGAGCTGGCCGGCGTGATCGGCCCGTAGCCCGCGCCGATGCAGAGCGCGCCCAGCGCCACCGCCGGCAGCCAGGGCACGGCGCACAGCAGCAGGCCGATGGCGCACAGCGCCAGCCCGAGCTGGCTCACGCGGATGGCCCCCAGGCGCCGCACCAGCGTGCCACCGATCAGGCTGGACAGCATGGCCGCCAGATAGCACAGCGCCACGTAGGCACCCACCAGCGCGGGCGGCACGCCCAGCCCCTGCGCCGCCACGGGCGCCATGGCCGGCAGCGTGAGCAGCGCCATCGACACCATGGCCTGGATGGCGGTGGTGACGGCCAGGCTCCACCAGGCGCTGGGTGGCTTCGGTGCGGCTGGGTCGCTCATGGCAAGTTGCGGTGGAACCGGCCTTGACGGTGATGACTCACGCGCGGTGCGCGAGCGCTGCATCGCGGGCAAGCCCGCTCCCACAACACGAAGGCGTCCGCAGGGACGAGCACGTGGCGCCGCAGGCGACTCAGCGGCGATGTCATCTGTTCCGCATGAAGTCCGCCGTCTGGAAGAAGCTCTGGTTCAGGCGCTGGCGCAGCGCATCGTCGACGCCGGTTTCGCGCATCGCCTGGTCCATGCACAGCACCCATTCGTCGCGCTCGCGGATGCCGATGGCGAACGGCAGGTGGCGCATGCGCAGGCGCGGGTGGCCGAAGCGTTCGATGTAGTGATCGGGCCCGCCGAGCCAGCCGCACAGGAACCAGAACAGCTTCTGCCGCGCGTCATCCAGCGTGCTGCCGTGGGTGGCGCGCACGGCGGCGTATTGCGGCTCCAGGTCCATCAGGTCGTAGAAGCGCTCGACCAGCGCACGCACCGCCGGCTCGCCGCCGATCCAGTCGAACGGCGTGGCGGTGTCGGTTTCTTGAGTCAAATCGGGCTCCAGCGCTTATGGGACGGGCGCTGACAGCTATCTTTAATGAAGCAACCAGCACCCGGATGCAAGCCTTCGATTCTAGGCGGCGCAGCGCGCTCAGGCTGGCGCCGCGGCCGTGGGTGCATCGCCTTCCGCGGCTGGCGGGTCCGCCAGCCCGTTGGCCGCGCGCACGGCCCGCTCGGTGGCGGCGGCCGCGGTGCTGGCGGCGTGCGCCTGCTCCTCGGTCGACCACAGAAAATGCGTCAGCGCCGCATCGCCATCGGGGTCTTCGGCGTCGGCATCGGCGGCCGGCTCGAACTCCAGCTTCAGCGGGTCGCCGTAGTCGCGCTGCAGGTTGATGCTGCTCTTGACGCCCACGGCGTCGAAGCTGCGCTTGAGCCAGCGCTTGGCGCTCTCCTGCCCCAGCTCGAACAGCTTCTCCAGCGTGGCGCGCTGCGGCGTCACCTTGCTGGAGGCCGGCATCCCGGCCAGCGCCGCGCCGCCGTCGATGCGGTGCATGTGCACGGGCTTCAGCCCCTCGCGCGCCACGCCGCTGGCCACAAGCTCGTTGACGAGCGCGATGGTGCGCATCTGCGCGATCAGGCTGGCGTTGAAGGTCAGGTCGTTGGCGCGGTCGGTGATCTCGGCCGCCGAGGTGGGCTTGCCGGCGCGCCGCAGCGGGTTGATCTGCACCAGCAGGATGTCGCTGGAGTCGCCCAGCGCCACCAGCGGGCCGAGCGCCGGGTTGGCCGAATAGCCGCCGTCCCAGTAGGTCTTGCCGTCGATCTCGGGCGCCTGGAACAGCTGCGGCAGGCAGGCCGAGGCCATCACCGCCTGCGCGGTCAGGCGCTTGCCGCTGAAGATTTCGGCGCGACCGGTTTCCACGTCGGTGGCGGCCACGTACACGCGCAGCGAGCGCAGCCGGCCCAGGCGGTCGAAGTCGATCTCGCGCTCGATCAGCTGGCGCAGCGGGTTGATGTCGAGCGGGTTGGTCTGATAGGGCGAAAAGCGCGTCAGCGCGCCGGGCAGCGCGCCCATCATCAGCCGGGTCAGGCGCGCGGTGCTTTCGCTGGCGGCGCCCAGCTCCATCACCCGCATCCACACGCGGGCCAGCGCCGCACGGGCGCCTTCGTACGGGTCCTGCCGCTCGGCCTGCGCCTGCGCCCAGCCGTGGGCCAGCGCCACGGCGTTGACGGCGCCCGCGCTGGTGCCGCTGATGCCGGAGGGCCGCAGCCGGCCGTCCATCAGCAGGGCGTCCAGCACGCCCCAGGTGAAGGCGCCGTGCGCGCCGCCGCCCTGCAGCGCAAGGTGAATGATTTTCGAGGTCTCGGTGGTGGTGTCACTCATGGCAGCAGTGGACCACATGCAAGCCGAAAGACTTAGGCATTAACCCTGACTATCGGCCTTCGCCTACAGAGCGCCGACTCTAATTCACCAAGCTGGTGCACGCTGGTGGCCGCCGCGCCACGCGCGGGCCACTCATCGGCCACGCTCACTGGCCCAGGTCGATGCGGTACACCGTGTAGGTGCCGGTGCCGTTGTTGACGCCGGTGTCGTCGGCCCTGTCGACGCTGACGTTGGCCAGGCCCGCCGCCTGCGCCACGCCGAGTTCGTCCTTGCCGGACTTGAACAGCACCTTGCCCGCCGTGGCCACCCTGGCAAAGCGCCAGCTGCTGGTGGCGCCGTTGGCGGCGCGGGTGATGTTCTGCCGCGCCTTGACGTAGTTCAGCACCACCTCGCGGTTGGCGTCGGGCGCGGCCCAGATGATGTCGAAGCTTTGGCCCGTGCCCAGGATGTAGCGCGCGCTGCTGTTGGCGCGGTAGTTGTTGGTGGCGACGATGAATTCCTGCGCCGGGTCCATGGGCTGGCCCTGGTAGGTCAGGTTCTTGATGCGTTCGCCGCCCTGGCCGGGGTTGTTGACGTTGTACGTGGGCTGCGTCACGTCGATCTCGTAGCCGATGTCGGGCGAGGTGAACACGTCGTAGTTGTAGCCGGGGAAGGCCGAGCCGGGCTGCACGCCGGTCTTGCTGTCGTTGATGAGCCACTGGTCGGCGGTGCTGGTGGGGTCGATGCGGTTGAAGCGGTGGGCCGCGTTCTCCAGCCACAGTTTGATCTGCGCGCCCGTCACCTTGACGGCGTGGATGGTGTTGTTGTCGTACAGGTACAGGTCGGCGGCGGCGGCCACGGTCATGGTGCCGGCCTTGACGTCGGTGTAGTCGGTGGCACTGGCGTAGCCGGCCTTGAACGGCGCGGTGACCGACAGCACCGGCAGGTGCGCGTACTGCGGCAGGCTGGCCTTCACGTAGCGGGCCACGTAGTCCTGCTGCGCCTGGTTGACGATCTGCAGCGCGCCGACGTCGCCCACGTCGGCAAACATGGAGCTGAGGCGGAAATCGCTGGTACCAATGGGCGAGGCGACGTAGGCGCGGGTCTTGTCGTGCAGCGGCTGAACCGCGGCGGCCACGGCGGCGTCGGGCGCGACGTAGGTGTTGGGGTTGCTGCCGGTCTGGATGCTGCGCACCTGCACGTCGGTCCTGGCGGTGTCGGGCGACCACTTCTTCGCCGCGCCGTCCCACTTGAGCGCGTAGTTGATGACACCCAGCGCCTTGCCCCACGAGCTGGGCATGACGGCGGGCACGCCGTTGACGGTGCCCCTGGCGTTGTCGGCGCCGTCGAAGCGGTAGGCCGGGTTGGCGCCGCGGTCGGGGAACACGCCGTGCTCATGGCCCATCACGATGCCGTCGATGCCCGGCACGTCCTTGGTGATGTAGTGGCCGGGGTTTTCCATCAGCGGGACATAGCCATTGGCGTTCATGCCGCCGTGCAGCAGCACGAACACCAGATCGGCCCCCTTGGCGCGCACCTCGGGCACGTATTTGGCGGCGGTGTCGCGGCCGTCCTGGGTGCTGACCTTGCCGTCGAGCTTGTCCTTGTCCCAGTTCAGGATGCCGGGGGTGGTGATGCCGATGACGCCGATCCTGATCGGCAACGTGACGGTCTTGCCGTCTTCCTGGGTCGCGGTCAGATTGCGCTCCAGGATGACGTAGGGGTCGACCAGCGGCTTGCCGGTCTTCAGGCTGGTGACGTTGGCCGTGACGACTGGGAAGCCCGGGCCCTTGTCCTTGCTGCCGATCTTCGGATCGACACCGTCGACCTCCAGGCCACCGCCCAGAATCTGGCTCAGGTAAGGCAGGCCGAAGTTGAATTCGTGGTTGCCCAGCACGCCGGCGTCGTACTTCAGCACGCCCATGGCCTGGTACATGGTCAGCTGCTGCGTGGGCGGGATGGGCGCGACCTGCGCCTCGTAGGTGCCCAGCACCGAGCCCTGGATGGTGTCACCGTTGTCCACCAGCAGGTTGTTCGGAAATTCGGCGCGCGCCTGGCGGATCAGCGTGGCGGTGCGCTCCAGGCCCACGGACGGGTCTTCGCGGCCGGCGTAGTAGTTGTAGCTGCGCGCGTAGTAGTGCAGGTCGGTGGTGCTCAGCAGCGCCAGTTGCGCGGTGGCGTTCTGCGCGGCGGGCGCCGGGGTGTCGTCATCGCTGCCGCCGCACGCGGTCAGCGCGGTGGCGACGAGCAGCGAGAGCATGAAGGGGCGACGGGCAAGAAAGGAATGAGCGTGGGGCATGGCGCGCGGGGCTGGGATAAAAGCCGGATGCTGACCACCGCACATGACAGCGCGTTGAAGCCGGGGTGGCGATGATGTAACCCTTCATGACACGGCCCTGCTCGCCGCCCCCGATTTGGAGTGATTTCGGCCCTCAGCCCTTGTCCATCAAGCGCCAGCAGCTATTCAATACATAGCAATCTTCACTCTGCTGCGCGCCGCAGCGTCTCCACCACCGGCCGCCGCAGCACCTCGCGCAGGCCCCACCAGCCGGCGATCAGCGCCAGCACGGCGCCCACAACGCTGCCCGCCAGCGGCACCCAGGGCGACGCCGTCCAGCTGAACTCGAAGGCATAGCGCGCCATCGCCCAGCCCACGCCGATGGCCACCACGCTGGCCAGAAAACCGGCCAGCAGGCCCACGCCGGCCAGCTCGGCGCGCTGCACGCTGCCCAGCAGGCGGCTGCCGGCGCCCATGGCGCGCATGATGGCGAACTCGCGCGCGCGCTCTTCGCGCGTGGCGCTGACGGCCGCAAACAGCACGATCAGCCCCGCCACCAGCGTGAAGCCGAACAGGAATTCGACCGCGCGGATCACCTGGTCCAGCACGCGCTGCACCTGCGCGATGGTGCTGCTCATGTCGACGTTGGTGATGTTCGGAAACTGCCGCACCAGGGCGTTGTCAAAGCCCGGTTGGTCGGGGGCGCGGTAGGCGGCAATGTAGGTGATCGGCATCTCAGGCATCTCGGCCAGCGGGAACATGACGAAGAAGTTGACGTGCATCGAGGCCCAGTCGACCTTGCGCAGCGAGGTGACCCGGCCCTCCGTGGGCGTGCCGGCGATGTCGAAGGTCATCGTGTCGCCCAGCTTCAGGCCCAGCGTCTCGGCCAGGCCGGTCTCGACGCTGATGGCGCCCGCCTCGCCCGCGCGCCACTGGCCGGCGGCGATCTCGTTGTGCGGCGGCTTATCGGCCGCGTGCGACAGGTTGAACTCACGATCCACCAGCCGCTGCGCGCGCTCCTCGGTGAAGTCGTCCGGGTTGATGGGTTGGCCGTTGATGGCCACCAGGCGGCCGCGGAACATCGGGTACCAGTCCATCTTGGCCACTCCCGCATCCTTGAGCGTGGCACGGAAGGCCTCGCCCTGGTCGGGCATCACGTTGATGACGAAGCGGTTGGGCGCATCGGCCGGCGTGGCGGCGCGCCAGCTGGCGATCAGGTCGGTGCGCAGCAGCACCAGCAGCACCAGCGCCAGCAGGCCCACGGCCAGGCTGCTGACCTGCACCACGGCGTAAGCGGGCCGCGCCGAGATCTGCCGCGTGGCCAGCACCAGCCAGCGCGGCGCCGTCTGTTCGTTGACCACGGCCCGCAGCAGCCGCACCGCGCCCCACGACAGCAGCGCAAACACGGCCACGGCACCGGCAAAGCCGCCGACGGCGATCAGCCCCAGCGTGACATCGGCGCTGACGGCCACCAGCAGCGCCGCGAAGCCCGCCACGCCCAGCGCCAGCACCGCCAGCGAGGCCGGCCGCAGCGCGCCCACGTCGCGCCGGATCACGCGCAGCGGCGGCACCTGCGCCAGCTGCAGCACGGGCGGCAGGCCGAAGGCGATGAGCAGCGTCAGGCCGATGCCCAGCCCGAACAGCACCGGCCAGGCGCTGGGCGCCGGCAGCGCGGTTTCGACCAGCCCCGCCAGCAGCGCCACGAACACGTGGTGCACGGCAAACCCGATCAGCACGCCCGCCACGCTGGCGGCCAGGCCGACCAGCACGAATTCGACCGCATACGCGCCCGCAATGGCGCGCTGCGGCAGGCCCAGCACGCGCAGCATGGCGCAGTCGTCGAGCCGGCGCGACGCGAAGCCGCGCGCGGCCAGCGCCACCGCCACGGCGGCCAGCAGCGCCGCCAGCAGCGCGACGAGGTTGAGGAACTTCTCGGCCCGGTCCAGCGTGCGCATCATCTCGGGCCGGCCGCTGTCGAGCGACTCGAGCCGCACGCCGTGCACCTCGGGGTTCTTCAACTCGGCCTCGGCCCAGGTGATGAACTGACGCACGGCTGGCTCATCGCCGGCCACGGCGAGGCGGTAGGTGATGCGGCTGGCCGGCTGCACCAGCCCGGTGGCCGGCAGGTCGGCGGCGTGCAGCATCACGCGCGGCGCGAAGGTCATGAAGCCGGAGCCGCGGTCGGGCTCCTGCGCGATCAACTGCGCGATGCGGAAGCTGCCGTCGCCCAGCAGCAGCGTGTCGCCCAGCGCCAAGCCCAGCGCCTCCAGCAGCGCCGCATCGACCCAGGCGGTGCCGCGCGCCGGGATGTCTGGCGTGGGCTCGCCGGTGCGGTCCGTGGGGCTGCGCGCGAGGCGCATCTGGCCCCGCAGCGGGTAGCCGGCATCGACCGCCTTCAGCGCCACCAGCCGCGTGGCGCCGCCCTGCGCGTCGGGCGCGCGGCCCATGGTGGGAAAGGTCAGGTTCAGCGCATGCCGCAGGCCGAGCTGCTCGGCGCGCTGCGTCCAGGCGGCGGCGGGCGGGTTGTCGCTGACCACCACGGCGTCGCCGCCCAGCAGCTGGCGTGCGTCGCGCTGCAGGCCGCCCTGCAGCCGGTCGGAGAAAAAGCCCACGCTGGTCAGCGCCGCCACGGCCAGGGTCACGGCCACCATCAGCAGCCGCAGTTCGCCCGCGCGCAGGTCGCGCCACAGCGTGCGCCAGCCGAGGGACCAGAAGGAGGTGTTCATGGGGCAACCTTAGCGCATGCGGGCGCGGGGCGTGACGGGGGCGAAGACTTCTTTTTTGATAGCTGCCTGCGCCCGTCCATCAATGATTTCAGAACGAAATCATTTGAAAACAAGCATTGGCGAGCGCAACCAACTATCAATTTTGAGACGATGGCGCCGCCAGCTCCGGCTGCCATTGCAGCCGCTCGGGCGCGCTGTAGCAGATGAAGCGCTTGTTCATCGCCCGCCCGATGGCGCACAGCCCCAGGCGCTTGGCCACGTGCAGCCCCATTTGCGTGATGCCGCTGCGCGAGACGACGATGGGCACGCCCATCTGCGCCGACTTGATGACCATCTCGCTGGTCAGGCGGCCGGTGGTGTAGAACACCTTGTCGCTGCCGCGCTGCGTGGCGGCGCCTTGCAGCCACATCCAGCCGGCGATGGTGTCGATGGCGTTGTGGCGGCCCACGTCCTCGACGAAGATCAGCATGCGCTCGCCCGCGAACAGCGCGCAGCCGTGCACCGAGCCGGCGGACTTGTACGTGCTCTCCTGCAGGCGGATGGCGTTGAGCAGGCCGTAGAGCTGCGCCTGCGTCAGCGTGGCGTCGCCCAGGTGGATGCTGTCCAGGTCGGCCATCAGGTCGCCGAACACGCTGCCCTGCCCGCAGCCGGTGGTGACCACGCGCTGCGCCGTGCGCTCCTCGATGCGATCGATGCCGTGGCGCGTCTTCACGGAGGCAGCGCCGACTTCCCAATCCACCGTGATCGACTCGACCTCGGCCAGCGCGCCGATCAGGCGCTGGTTGCGCAGGTAGCCCAGCACCAGCCATTCGGGGTGCGCGCCCAGCGTCATCAGCGTGACCAGTTCGCGCTTGTCGACGTACACCGTCAGCGCGCGCTCGGCCGGAATCGACACCTCGGCGGCCTGACCATGCTCGTCGATGGCCAGAACGCGCTCGGTCAGCGGGGCGCTGGCCTGGGTCAGGTGCGGCTGGGGGAATTCCGGTCGATCAGGGTTCATCGTTCAGAAGCGAAACAGGCCACGCCGGGCAGCCCGGGTGGCCTGGGTCAGTGTAGCGAGTGCGCGGAGCCGCGCGACCAATCAGGGCTTGGCAGCCGACGCGGCGCTGGCGGGCGCGGTGGCAGGTGCCGCCTGGGTCTTCACCTCGGCCTGGGTCTGCGGCGTGGTCACCGGCGGCGTGGCGGCGGTGGCGGCGGGCGAATGCGCGCCCGCCTGCTCGATCGGCTTGGCCTGCGGCGGCGTGTAGACGAACGGGCCCGGATCGGTGCACGCGGGCGTGCCCACCACCTCGCCCGGCGCCGGGCGCCCCGCGGGCACGCTGGCGCGGTAGCGCGCGGCGACGCGGTCCTGCGCCTGGCACAGCTTGTAGGCATCGACCTTGCCCTGCCACGCGGTGCGCGCAGCGGCCTCGTCGGCCTTGGCCTTGGCCTCGGCGCTGAGCGGTGGCAGCTTGGCGCTGGCTGCGCCGCACAGTGCCAGCGCGGCGATCATCAACAGGTGTTTCTTCATGGTGCCGATCTCTTTCACACGGAGGCGGTCTGCACGGGCGGCTGGGCCGATGCACCCTGCCCCGAACGCTGCGCCGGAATCTTGCCGGCCACGATGTCGTCGTACCACAGCTCGTGGTGTTCCTTGGCCCATTCCTCGTCGACCCAGCCGGTGCGCATGGCCTTGTAGGCACCGCGCACGCCCAGCGTGCCCATGTAGATGTGGCCGAACACCATCGACATCATGATGACGGTGGCCACCAGGTGGATCATGTGGGCAATCTGCATCTCGCCGCGGGTAATGCCCAGGCCGGGGATGAGCTTGTCCAGCACCAGGCCCGAAACGACGGCGAGCAGGCCGGGGAAGAACATGCCCCACCAGTACATGCCTTTCTCAGCCGGGTTGAAGCGGTGCGAAGGCACCTGCTTGCCGCCGAACATGCCGCCGGCGTTCTTCAGCCACAGCAGATCCCAGATGCTGGCGATGTTGTCCTTCAGGAAGGTGATGAGCACGATCACCAGCGACACGGCGAACAGCGGGCCGGCGAAGTTGTGGATGTTCTTGAGCAGGTAGCTCAGCCAGCCGAACAGGTGCAGGCCCAGCACCGGCTGCAGGAAGAACTTGCCGAAGGCCATGACGATGCCGGACACCGCCAGCAGCACGAAGGCGATGGCGTTGAGCCAGTGGGCCGAGCGCTCGAACGGCGTGAAGCGTTCGATCACCGGCGGGCCGTCGTTGCGGGCCTGCCCCAGGCTGCCCTTGGCGAAGTACAGGATCGCCAGCGCGACCAGCGCGATCAGCACCAGCGAGCCGCCGTACGGGATCAGCCAGTTGTTGCGCACCTGGCGCCAGGCTTCGCCCGCCGTGGTGAAGCGCGAACCGGGGTACTGCACCATGGGCTGGATCAGGTTGCCGGCTTCGGGCGCCTGCGACACCGGCAGGCTGCTGTAGCCGGTGACGCCGCTGCCCACCGCGCGCCACATGGGTGCGTTGTTGCCGGGCTGGACGCGGTTGCGCTCGGCATTGGTCTGCTGGCCGTAGTCGGGGTCGGACGCGGCGCCGGGCGCGATCTCGAAGATGTTGGCACTTCGGATGCCGCCCATGGCCGGTGCCGCGGTGGTGGCCGCGGGGCTTGGGCTGAAGCTGGGCTGTGCCGCCGGAGCGGAGGCCGAAGCCGCCGTCACGGCTGCAGATGCCGCGGCCTCTGCAGCGGCGGCGGCCTCGGGCGCCGACTGCGCCCAGGCGCCGCCGATCAGGCCCAGGGCCAGCGCACCGGCTCGAAGAAACGGGATGAGTCGCATGGTCGACCCCCTTACCTGGACGACGCGCGGTTGTATTCGTTCTGGCCGTACTGCCCGCGCGCGCGCAACTGCTGCTGCCAGCTGTTGGCGTCACCCGCCGTCCAGCCCGGTTGGGTGAACGACGCCACGCCCGTGCCCTTGAAGGCGGCGCTGTCGGCCTTGGCACCGGTCTGCTCCTGCGGCTTCTCGCCGCAGGCGGCCAGCGCGACCATGGCCACGGCGGCCAGAGTCCAGGTCAGGCTTTTCATGATTTCGCTCCTTCGGGCTTGGCGCCCTTCTGGTTGCCGTAGGCCGTGCCCCAGCCCCACACCTCGGCGCCCTTGCCGCGGCTGAGCACGCGGGTGCGGAAGATGTCGGCCACCATGTCGCCGTCGCCGGCCAGCAAGGCCTTGGTCGAGCACATCTCGGCGCAGGCGGGCAGCTTGCCCTCGGCCAGGCGGTTGCGGCCGTATTTCTCGAACTCGGCCTGGCTGCCGTTCTTCTCGGGGCCGCCGGCGCAGAAGGTGCACTTGTCCATCTTGCCGCGCACGCCGAAGGTGCCCTTGCTGGGGAACTGCGGCGCGCCGAACGGGCAGGCGTAGCTGCAGTAGCCGCAGCCGATGCACACGTCCTTGTCGTGCAGCACCACGCCCTCGTCGGTGCGGTAGAAGCAGTTGACCGGGCAGACCGCCATGCAGGGCGCGTCGGAGCAATGCATGCAGGCGACCGAGATCGACTTCTCGCCCGGCACGCCGTCGTTGAGGGTGACCACGCGGCGGCGGTTCACACCCCAGGGCACCTCGTGCTCGTTCTTGCACGCCGTCACGCAGCTGTTGCACTCGATGCAACGCTCCGCGTCGCAAATGAATTTCATCCGTGCCATCGCTGCCTCCTTATGCGCGTTCCACGTTGCAGATCGTGGTCTTGGTTTCTTGCATCATGGTCACGACGTCGTAGCCATACGTTGTCGCGGTGTTCACGGCCTCGCCACGCACCAGAGGCGCTGCCCCCTTGGGGTAATACGCCAGCATGTCGGCGCCCTGCCAGCGGCCTGAGAAGCTGTATGGCATCCAGCAGGTGTCGGGCGCTACGCGCTCGGTCACCAGGGCCTGCACATTCAGGCGCGCGCCCGTGGGGGTGCTGAGCCACACGCGGCTGCCGTTGCGAATGCCACGGTCGGCAGCGGTCTTGGGGTTGATTTCCACGAACGCTTCCTGCTGCAACTCGGCCAGCCAGGGGTTGGAGCGGGTTTCCTCGCCACCACCTTCGTACTCGACCAGGCGGCCCGAGGTGAGGATGAGCGGAAACTTCTTGTCCAGCCCGTCGGCGATGTTCTTGTCCTGCACGCTCTTGTAGAGGGTGGGCAGGCGCCAGAACGCGCGCTTGTCGTCGTGCGTCGGGTACTTGGCCATCAGGTCGGGCCGGGTGCCGTACAGCGGCTCGCGGTGCTGCGGGATCGGGTCGGGGAAGTTCCACACCACCGCACGCGCCTTGGCGTTGCCGAAGGGGTGGCAGCCGTGGTTCTTCATCACCACGCGGATGATGGCGCCCGTGGGGTCGGTCTTCCAGTTCTTGCCCTCGGCCTTGGCCTGCTCGTCGGGCGTGAGTTCGCCCCACCAGCCGAGCTTCTTCAGCAGCACATGGTCGAACTCGGGATAGCCGGTGGTGATGTCGGCGCCCAGCGAGTGCGAGCCGTCCTCGGCCAGCAGGCTGACGCCGTCGCGCTCCACGCCGAAGTTGGCGCGGAAGTTGCCGCCGCCGTCCATCACGTGCTTGCTGGTGTCGTACAGGTTGGGCGAGCCGGGGTGCCGCATCTCGGGCGTGCCCCAGCACGGCCACGGCAGGCCGAAGTAGTCGCCGGTCAGGTCCACGCCAGAGACCTCGTCCTTGGCGCTGCCCTTGAACTTGAGCGTCTTGACGTCGAACGAGCCCATGTGCTTCATGTGGGCCTTCAGGCGCTCGGGGCTCTGGCCGGTGTAGCCGATGGTCCACACGCACTTGTTGATCTCGCGCAGGATGTCCTCGGGCACGGGCTCGTCCAGGCCCTTGACCTTCTGCATCGCGTAGTTCTTGCACAGCTCCTTGTCGAAGCCTAACTTCTGCGCCAGCTGGTACATGATCATGTGGTCGCTGCGGCTTTCCCACAGCGGCTCGATGACCTTCTCGCGCCACTGCAGCGAGCGGTTGGATGCGGTGGCGGAGCCGCTGGTCTCGAACTGCGTGCAGGCCGGCAGCAGGTAGACGGCGCGGTTGGGGTTGAGGTCGCCCGGCGCGCTGGTCATGGCCGCCATGGCGGCGGTGGCCGACGGGTAGGGGTCGATCACCACCAGCAGATCCAGCTTGTCCATGGCCTTCTTCATTTCCAGGCCACGGGTCTGCGAGTTGGGCGCATGGCCCCAGAACAGCACGCCGCGGATGTTGCTTTCCTGGTCGATCAGTTCGTTCTTCTCCAGGATGCCGTCGATCCAGCGGCTGACGGTGATGCCGCTCTTGGTCAGCATCGCCGGGCTGGCGTACTGTTTCTTGATCCACTCGAAGTCGACGCCCCAGGTGGCGGCGAAGTGCTTCCACGAGCCTTCGGCCAGGCCGTAGTAGCCGGGCAGCGAATCGGGGTTGGGGCCGACGTCGGTGGCGCCCTGCACGTTGTCGTGGCCGCGGAAGATGTTGGCGCCGCCGCCCGACACGCCCACGTTGCCCAGCGCCAGCTGAAGGATGCACGAGGCGCGCACCATGGCGTTGCCGATGGTGTGCTGCGTCTGGCCCATGCACCAGACGATGGTGCCGGGCTTGCTCTCGTGCAGCATGGTGGCCACCTTGATCATCTGCGCCTCGGGCACGCCGCAGGCCTCCTCGACCTTGTCGGGCGTCCACTTGGCCAGCACGTCCTCGCGCACCTTGTCCATGCCGAACACGCGATCATGGATGTACTGCTTGTCTTCCCAGCCGTTCTTGAAGATGTGGTACAGCAGGCCGAACAGGAACGGGATGTCGGAGCCCGAGCGGATGCGCACGTACTCGTCGGCCTTGGCGGCCGTGCGGGTGAAGCGCGGGTCGACCACGATCATCTTGCAGCCGGTTTCCTTGCTGTGCAGCATGTGCAGCATCGACACCGGGTGGGCCTCGGCGGCGTTGGAGCCGATGTACAGCGCGACCTTGCTGTTCTGCATGTCGTTGTAGCTGTTGGTCATGGCGCCGTAGCCCCAGGTGTTGGCCACGCCGGCCACCGTGGTGCTGTGGCAGATGCGCGCCTGGTGGTCGCAGTTGTTGCTGCCCCAGAAGCTCATCCATTTGCGCAGCAGGTAGGCCTGTTCGTTGCTGTGCTTCGACGAGCCGATGACGTAGAGGCTGTCGGGCCCGCTCTGCTTGCGCAGATCCAGCATGCGGGCGCTGATCTCGTTCAGCGCCTCGTCCCAGCTGATGCGCTGGTACTTGCCGTTCACCAGCTTCATCGGGTAGCGCAGGCGGTATTCGCCATGGCCGTGCTCGCGCAGCGCGGCGCCCTTGGCGCAGTGCGCGCCCAGGTTGATGGGCGAATCGAACACCGGCTCCTGCCGCACCCAGACGCCGTTCTCCACCACCGCATCCGACGCGCAACCGACCGAGCAGTGCGTGCACACCGTGCGCTTGACCTCGACGGTGCCGCTGCCGTCGATGCTCTTGGCGGCGCCGGCCGCGTCGGCCTTTTTCACCAGCGTCAGCTGCGTGGCCGCCAGTCCGGCGCCGACGCCGAGGCCGGAGCGGCGCAGGAAGGCGCGGCGGTCCATCGTCGGCACGGCCTGCGACAGGCCATGGCGCAAGCGGTGCACGAAGGACGAGGAGACAGGAGCGCCTGCAGCGGCGCCGGATTTCTTGGTCAGCAACATGGGGGAACCCTCACGCGGTCGGGGGTGGAATCGGGTGGGACGCCGGCGCTCAGAGGCGCGTGGTCTTGTAGTACTGCTTGACGTGCTCGCTCAGCACGTAGCCGCCGCCGCGCTCGGGCGGCTGGCGCGGCGTCTCGGCCACGGCGGCCTGCGGCTGGCGCACGGCGGGCAGCACGGCGGCCACCGCTGCCACTGCACCGGCGGTACCGGCGCCGGCAAACAGCACGCGGCGCGAGAGCTTGTGATCGGTGTTGGAACGGGACATGGCGATGATCCTCGTGGTGGACTGCGCAGGCGTACCTATGCAATCTGATACATGGGTTGGTACGGCGAATGATATACGAGCCCCCCGACGGCGGGTCGGTGTAAACCCGAGCGCGAACAACGTCTATAGGTTTGACAGCGCTTTTCAATTGATAGCAACTCGCGCCGGCCACAGCTGCGCAAACAACCCAAATGATTCAACGGTACCGCAAAGCGTCGTTGGACAGTACCTTTCAGGCCGTCAGATCGAAGCCCTGCGCCTCGACGCTGATGAACGCACGGGTGAACTGGGCGACCGCGCGGTAGAAGCGCGCCGCCGGGTGCGCCGCCAGGTCGTCGCACAGGCGATCCGCCCAGGGTTGCAGGTGCGTGGCAAAGAAGCGCTGCTGCTGCGTCAGGTTGGCCACGGCCACGTCGTCGCCGGCAATCAGGTAGCGCATCACCTCGCACAGGTAGGCGATGTGGTCTTCCGTCTCGGCCAGGGCCTCGTCGCGCGTCAACCCCAGTTGCGCCAGGTCGGTGCGCAGCTGGGCCAGCGGCTTGTCGTTCAGAAAACCGCTGAGGTAGTGCGAGCCGAACAGCAGCACCTCGGGCTTGCCGACGCCGCCGAACAGCGCGTCGTACTCATCGGCGATCTGCGCATCGGTCTGCGCGCGCGCCGCCCCCACCACCTGGCGCCAGGGCTCTTCGAGAAAGCCGCCGGCGGTCGGTGCCTCGGTCACGGCCACGCGCAGGTTGGCCAGCAAGTCAGGCGCTGGCGGCGCCTGGTACAGCTGCGCCAGCAGCCCATAAACCTCGGCGCGGGCGATTTCCTCGTCGAGCCCTTCGTCGGACAGATGCAGCTCGCTCATGGCTTCCACCCCTGCAGGTTGCGGCCATCGGCCACGTCGTCGATGCCGACTTCGTTGTCGGCCGAATAGATGTCGATCACGCGGCAGTCGGCGCACATCTTCAGGCGCTCCAGCGCCGCGCCCTGGAACATGGCGTGCCCGGCCAGTCGCCCCAGCATGGCCTCGATGGCCTGCACGGTGCCGAAGGGTCTGCCGCAGCGGATGCAACCGTAGGGCTGGGCCGCGTTCAACACGCGTGGCTGCCGCCGCTCGGGCGCCAGCGACAGGCGCGGCAGCAGCGCCATCGCATCCTCGGGGCAGGTGCTCACGCACAGGCCGCACTGCACGCAGTTCTTCTCGATGAAGCGCAGCTCCGGCCGCTCCTCGTTGTCCTGCAGGGCCGCGGCCGGGCAGGCGTTGACGCAGGACAGGCACAGCGTGCACTTGGCCTGGTCGACCACCACGGCGCCAAGGGGCGATGCGGCAGGCAGCGCGATGGCCTCGGGCCGCTCGGCGGCCTTCAAGGGCGACTGCGCGATCAGGTGATCCAGCGCCAGTTCCAGCGTGCTGCGCTTTTCGGGCACCAAGGCAAAGCGCGCCGGCTCGCGCGGCGTGCGCTGCTGTGTCTGCTTCAGGTTTTGAAGCGCGTGGTCCAGATCCTGCGGCGTCCTGGCGCGCAGCAGCTTCAGGTGCGTGCCGCTGTAGCCCAGGCCGTTCAGCAGCGCCTGGGCCACGTCCATCTGGGCCTGCACGCCGTCCAGATACTGCGGCGCCTCCTCGTCGGTGGTCAGCACCACCACCTGCTGGGCGCCCCAGGCGACGGCGGCGAGCCACACGTCGATCCCCAGGCTGGCCGTGTGCCACAGCGCCAGCGGCAGCACGTTGTGCGGCACGCCGTGCATCAGCTTGAGCTGCGCGGCGCGGCCCAGCTCGTCGATCAGCGCCTGGCCCTTGTCCTGGCTGTGCAGCAACAGCACAGCGCCTTGCCCGCCGGCCGCGGCGTAGGTGGACAGCAGGGTCTTGATGCGCGCGCCCTGCTCCGGCGCCCGCGGGTAGGCGTAGGTGATGGCGCCCGTGGGGCACACGGTGGTGCAGGCGCCGCAGCCCACGCACAGGTTGAAGTTGACCTTTACGCGGTTCTGCGATTTCTCGCTGCTGATCGCCTCGGCCGAGCAGATGTCGATGCAGGCGCTGCAACCCACCTGTTCGTTGCGCGCATGGGCGCAGATGGCGGGCTTGTATTGCACGAAGCGCGGCTTCTCGAACTCGCCCACCAGCTCGCGCAGCTTCAGCAGCGTGCCGGCGTCGCGCCCGTCCCCCCTTAGATAACCCTGCGGCGGCGCGTGCTGCAGGAAGGTCGGCGTGGCGTCGGGTGCGCGCAGGTCCAGGATCAGGTCGAAGCGCTCCTGCTGAAGATTCGCCGGCCTGTCAAAATCGATAGCACCCGCCGCAGTACAGGCGGCCACGCAGGCCCGGTGCGACTTGCAGGCCGCCAGGTCGATCTGGTAGTCGAGCCCGATGGCGTTCTCGGGGCACACGGCCACGCAGGCATTGCAGCGCGTGCACAGGTCCAGGTCGATCGGGTTGCTGGCCGACCATTCGACGTCGAACGCGCCCAGCCAGCCTTTCAGCGATTTCAGCTGCCCGCCCAGTACCGGCCAGCGCCGCGCCTGCGCACCGCCGGCGTTGCCGGGGCCGGTGGTGAACAGCGTCACGTCCAGCACGTCCTGCACCAGCGCGGCGGCGCGCTCGGCGTCGTCGAGCGCGCCGATGATGAGCAGGCGGCCGGCGCTCTGGTAGTTCACCGTGGGCACCGGCTCGGGATCGGGCAGTCGCGCGGCCGCCAGCAGCGCGGCGATCTTGGGCGTGGCCTGTTTCGCGTCGCGGCTCCAGCCACCGGTTTCGCGGATGTTGACGAAGCGGATCACCGAAGTGCGCGCACCCTCGGTCTGGTCGGCCAGTTCGGCGAACAGGCGCTGCTCCTGCGTGCAGGCCACCACCAGTGACTCGCCGCCCTGCAGCGCGCGCTGAAACGCCGGCGCCTCGCGGCGGCACAGCGTGGAATGCGGGGTCAGCTCCTCATGCAGCGCCAGGCCGATCCGCTTCGCATCGAGCGGCATCGTCTGGTTGCAATCGCAGATCAGGGTGCGCATCGGCGGGCGCCCCCGTGGGTTCGGCCAGCGGGGCCGACATAGGCAAATCTTTGCATGCGTCGGACTGTGCCACATCGCCCTCGGCCGCATCGGCGCGGGGTTGCTCGGCCGCGCCCTCCGCGGGCACCTGGGCCACGGGCGGTTCGTCGGCCGCGGGCGCATCGCCCGGCACCTCGGGTTCGTCCTCGACCAGGCGCAGAAACTTCGCGCTCGCCATCTGCTTGAGCATGCTGGCGGGCAGCGGATCGGGCTGGGTGTAGTCGTCGATGTAGATGTCCAGCCCGTCCATCACGTTGAAGTGCGGATCGGCAAACAGCTTCTTGAAGGCAGCGTTGCGCACCTCAGGCGTCACGCTGCGCGCCACGAAGGGCTTGAAGTCGGAATCGATGGTGAGCGCCTTCACGTCGTCCAGCGTCGGTGCTGGCGCGGGCTCTTTTGCTTCATTATTGATAGCTGCCTGCGAAGTATCAACGAGCTCTGGAGGCCGATTGGACTCGGAAACCTCCAGGTCATCGACCGCAGGCGCCGGTGCCGGCACAGCCGCCACCGGCGGCACGCTTGGCTCGGCCAGCGGCTGCCCGGTGCGCGCCTGCACCTTGCGGCGCGACCAGCGGCCCAGGAATCCGTCGCTCTGCTCGTCGCTCATCGCTTCACGCCCCGCCCCCGCCGCGCCGCTTCTGCTCGGTCGACACGCGCGCCGGGTTGCCGAAGCGGTCCGTCAGCGGCTGAAAGCTCTGCGGCCGCTGGCGGCGCTTGGGTTCGGGCTGGTAGTGCGCATCGACGAAGGCGCGCAGCCACTCCACCACCTCGGGCGGCGCGGGCACTTGCTCCACCGTCTCCTGCGCGTCCAGCCAGCGGCCGGCGTCGTGGTAGCTCAGGCTGACGGCCTGCGGCTGCGGTATTGGCTCGCCACCTTCCGCGGTCTCGTCCATGCGCCACAGCACGAACCAGCCCGGCGCGGGCGTGGTCACGTTCAGGTAGTAGCCCTCGGCATCGTCCTTGAACAGGCTGACGGTGTGGCCGGGAAAGATCCAGCATTGCCCGCTGTCGTTGTCGTACAGCTGGTGCGGCGCATCGCCGTGCTGCGGCTGCTGCGGCACCACGTCACCCAGCACCCAGCGCCAAGGCTGCCAGCGCGCGGCGGCGCCGTGGTTGGGCACGCGCTGCATCAGGACCGATACACGGATGGTCGGGCGGGCGGCATGAATGGGTGCAGGTTCGACTGCCGAAGAATCAGAAGCGGCGTTCACGGCCCGATTATCCCGAGTACGCCCGTCTTGTGCGGCCGACGGGGCAGCAAGCCCACCAGCACCGGGGCGACTCGCGCATCGGCACTGGCAGCTTGCGGCGCCTGCCCTCACGCACACGCCGCCATCCATTAAGCTGCGAGTGAAATCACTCACGCTGCGCCCATGTCCGTTTTCGAATGGCTCAACAACCAGTTGCTGCGCATGCAGTGGCTGTCCGATCTGGTGCGCTGGGGGGTCGAGGCCCTGGGGCTGGACATGAACAGCCGCCTGGGCGGCAGCGTGCATTTCTTCGTCTACGACGTCGTCAAGATCTTCATCCTGCTGTCGGTGCTGATCTTCGGCATCTCGTGGGTGCAGAGCTACTTCCCGCCCGAGCGCACGCGCCGCATCCTGGGCAGCATGAGCGGCGTGAGTGCGCGGCTGGCCGGGGCGCTGCTGGGCACCATCACGCCGTTCTGCTCGTGCTCGTCGATCCCGCTGTTCATCGGCTTCACCAGCGCCGGGCTGCCGCTGGGCACCACGTTTTCGTTCCTCATCTCGTCGCCGCTGGTCGACCTGGCCTCGGTCATCCTGCTGGCCAGCATCTTCAACTGGCCCATCGCCATCGCCTATGTCGTGGTCGGCGTCGTGCTGGCCGTGATCGGCGGCACGGTGATCGACCACGCGCGCATGGAGCGCCACGTGGCCGACTTCGTGCGCCAGGCCCAGATGGCCGAGGTGCCGCAGCAAGCACTGGCCTTGCCCGACCGCCTGCGCTTCGCGCGCGAGCAGGTGCGCGACATCGTGCACCGCGTGTGGCTCTACATCCTCGTCGGCGTCGGCATCGGCGCCGCCATCCACAACTGGATTCCGCAGCCCTTCATCACCGCGCTGCTCGGCAAGGAACACTGGTGGTCGGTGCCGCTGGCCACCGCTGTGGGCGTGCCCATGTATGCCGACATCTTCGGCACCCTGCCGATTGCCGAGGCGCTGATCGGCAAGGGCGTGGGCCTGGGCACCGTGCTGGCCTTCATGATGGCCGTGACGGCGCTGTCGCTGCCCTCGCTCATCATGCTCAAGCAGGTGGTGCGTACGCCGCTGCTGGTGCTGTTCTTCGTGCTGGTGACGAGCGGCATCGTCGTCATCGGCTACCTGTTCAACGCCCTCGCGCACTGGTTCGTGTGAGGGCTGGCTTTCACCCCACCCAAGGAGAGTTCACATGCAGATCAAGATCCTCGGCTCTGGCTGCAAGCACTGCGTGGCGCTGGCCGAAAACGCCCAGGCCGCCGTCGCCCATCTCGGCCGCAGCGACGAAGTCGTCAAGGTCACCGACATGGCCGACATCGCCAAAGCTGGCGTCATGTCCACGCCCGGCCTGGCCTTCGATGATCAGGTGGTGAGCACCGGGCGGGTGTTGACGGCGGAGGAGATTGCGGGGTTGTTGAGAGCACGGAATTAACGCGTGGCGCGCATCGCACTCAAGACTCTCCCGCCATCGGCGGCTTGCGGCCATGGTGGCAAGCGCCCTGTCGACTGAGGCAATGGCCTGGCCAAGCCGCTGCTGCAGAATCGCCGCCCATGCCCCGACTGATCCACCCCGCGCTGCCGCGCTACGACTTTCACACCGATGTGCAGATCTACATCAGCCACGTCAACCAGGGCGGGCACCTCGACAACGCCCAGCTGCTGAGCCTGGTGTCGGAGGCGCGCGTGCGCTTCTTCCAGGCGCTGGGCTACCGCGAGGGCCACATCGAAGGCACGGCCGTGGTGGTGGGCGACCTGATGGCGCAGTACAAATCGGAGGGCTACCACGGCGAGACGCTGCGCATCGAGATGGCGGCCAGCGATTTCAACCGCTACGGCTTCGACCTGCAATTCCGCATGCGCGAGTTGCAGAGCGGGCGCGAAGTGGCGCTGGGCAAGACCGGCATCGTGTTCATCGACCGCCAGACGCGCCGCGTCGCGCCGCTCCCGGCGTCGGTGCGCGAGCGCCTGCAGGCGATGGCGAATGCGGCCATGGCGGCGGGCTGACATCACCGGCGACGTCGCCTTGTCCAGCCGTTGACTTGTTTGGAGTATGCAGTTGAATCGCTTTATAGACGGGCGTTTGCGGTCCACCTATAGGGGAGTATGTAACAGCCAGCCGTGCTGGACAGCGGTGCCAGCGGCCTCGGGCGCGCCCGCAGCACACGCGGCCGCGATTGACTGGGGTCAATGCCGGCCGATGCCGCGGCGCCTATCCTCGTCGGCCATGCACTTCGACCTTCTCATCAGCGGCGCCGGCCCCGCCGGGCTGTGCCTGGCGCAGGCGCTGTCGGGTCACGGCTTGTCCATCGGCATCGTGGAGCAGCAACCGCAGGCAGCCATGGCCGAGCCGGCCTTCGACGGGCGCGAGATCGCGCTGACCCAGCCTTCGGCCGAGACGCTGCGGCGCCTTGGCCTGTGGCAGCGCATCGAAGGCCATCAGCCGGCCGCCCTGGCGCCGCTGCGCGATGCCAAGGTGATGAACGGTCCGTCGCCTTTCGCCATGACCATCGGCCACGGCCTGACGGCGCGCAGCGAACTGGGCTGGCTGGTGTCCAACCACCTGATCCGCCGCGCCGCGTGGGACGCGGTGCAGGACAGCATGGCGCGGCATGGCGACATCACGCTGATCGCCGGCGACGGCGTGGCGCGGGTCAACGTGACCACCGACACGGCGCAGGTCACGCTGGCCAGCGGCGCCACGCACCAGGCGCGGCTGCTGGTGGCGGCCGACAGCCGCTTCTCGCCCACGCGGCGCGCCGTGGGCATCGGCGCGGGCATGCACGACTTTGGCCGCAGCATGGTGGTGAGCCAGTTCACGCACGCGCTGCCGCACCACCACGCGGCTTGGGAATGGTTCGGCCACGGCCAGACGCTGGCACTGCTGCCCATGAACGACGACCCGGCCACCGGCGCGCACCGCGCCTCGGTGGTGCTGACGCTGCCGCACCAGCAGATCGAGCCGCTGCTGGCGCTGGACGAGGCCGCCTTCAGCGCCGAGATCACGCGCCGCTTCGACGGGCGGCTGGGCGCGATGCGCCTGACCAGCACGCGCCACGCCTACCCGCTGGTGGGCGTGTACCCGCACCGGCTGGTGGCGCCGCGCTTTGCCTGCGTGGGCGATGCGGCGGTGGGCATGCACCCGGTGACGGCGCACGGCTTCAACTTCGGGCTGCTGAGCGTGGAAGCGCTGTCGCGCGAGCTGCTGGCCGCCCACGCCGCCGGCCGTGACATCGGCGCGCCCGAGCCACTGGCGCGCTACCAGCGCACACACCGCCTGGCCACGCGGCCGCTGTACGAGGCCACGCGCCTGGTCGCCACGCTGTACACGGCCGATGCGCCGCCCGCGCGCCTGCTGCGCGACGCCGTGCTGCGCGTGGCCGAGCGCGTGACGCCGTTCAAGCGCGCCGTCGCGGCGCAGCTGGCGGGGCGGCCTTGACGCTATTGATTAGATGGCTGCTCGCGCTTGTCCGGCGGCGACTCGGGGCGGATAACGTTCTGATTTCTTGTGGGAGCGGGCTTGCCCGCGATGCGGCGTATCTTGTGGTCCAAGCGCTGCCATCGCGGGCAAGCCCGCTCCCACAAAGCAGGTGCCCACTCAATCCGCGACGGCCAGATCGCCCTGCTCGTCCTCGGGCGGCGGCAGCGGCGTGGCGCGCGCCAGCGCCATCCAGACGTGGAATGGCAACCGCTCGACCGTCCGGCGCGGTGCAGGGCGCAACACGGCCAGGCGATCATCCGCCTCCCATTGCATGACGCCGCACTCGGGCGGCACTTCCTCGGGGCTGGCGATGGCACGGCCCTTCGCATCGCGGCCCAGCACGTACCAGCAGGCGCCGCCCATCTGCAGGTAGGCGGCGCGCTTGTCGGGCCGCTTCAGGTCGCCCAGCAGGTCGGCGCGGCTGACCTTGATCTCGTGCACGGTGGGTTGCAGGTAGGCCTCGACGCTGGTGTGGCGCAGCGAGAACACGTCGGGGCAAGCGACGAGCCAGCGGGCCTTCGGGGCACCGGGCACCATGGTCTCGCCAAGGCCTCCATCGTCTTCAGAAACTTCACTATTGATAGCTAATGGCGCTTGCCCAGCAAGCGCTGTAGCCTGATTCGACCCATCAACCGGCGGCAGCGGCACGCGCAGCCCCAGCCCGCGCCACACGATGCGCCCGGCGCGCGCCAGCTCGGTCGCCACGCGCTGCACCAGCGCCTCGTGCGCCGACAGCGCGGCGCGGTTGCTGACGGCCGATGCGGCGATGGCCGCCAGCCCGGCGTCGGTCACGCGCAGCGTCTCGGCGCCCGCGCTGCCCGGCACGCGCTGCAGCAGGCCGGCGGTCAGCAGTTCGGCCTCCAGCACGTCCAGCATCGGCCAGCCGGCCGAGCGGAGCATCTGGCGCAGGCGCTGGGTGTGGCGGCGGGTGAGCTGCATGGCTCAGCGCGGCGGCGGCAGCAGGCGCTGCGGCGCCAGCCGCCGCAGCCACGGCGACACGGCGGCGCGAAAGCGCGGGCTGTGGATGCACGCGCCGCCGACGAGCCCGATCACGCTGCCCAGCACGATGTCGACAAAGCGCGCCTGCAGCACCGCCATGGTCGACTGCTGGCCGAACGCCGCCGCCTCGGCCAGCAGCAGCGTGAGCGGCGTGATGAACACCGCCGCCACGCCGTAGTGGCGCACCACCAGCGTTTCGATGATGAAGGTCAGCACCATCACCATGGCCGCGATCAGCCACGGGTTGAACGGCAGCGCCATGAAGCCCCACGCCAGCAGCAGACCCAGCGCGGTGCCCAGGATGCGCTGCAGCTGCTTGTCCCACACCGCGCGCAGCGTGGCACCGGCAATGACGGCCAGGCAGCTCACCGGCACCCAGTAGGCACGCTGCAGGCCCAGCGCCTGCGCCACCAGCACCGACCCGCCGACGAACACGCCGATGACGACCGAGTCGAACACCACGAAGTCGAACGTGGGCGCGGGCAGGGGCGCGATGGGCGCCGGCTCGCGCAGGCGCAAGATCCACAGGCTGTAGCCGAACGCGATCAGGCAGGCCAGCACGCAGCCCAGCGTGAACAGGCCGACGTAGAGCGGAAAGTCGGGCACGTGGATCGGCATGTGCGCGCCGATGGCCGCCGCCATGACGAAGAAGAAGCTGCCCGGCGGCCCCACGGCGTAGAAGCGGCACACCATGGTGGCCAGCAGGGTGATGACGGCCAGCGACAGCGCCATCAGCGCTGGATAGAAGTGGCTCATCAACCCCAGCGCGTAGCACGCCGACATGCCGAAGGCGCAGGCCATCAGCGTGACCATGCGGTGGTGCAGCGCGGTGCGCGGCACGTAGAGGAACACCAGGCCACCCAGCGAAGAGGCCAGGCCGTAATCCAGCCGGTTGAACCACGCACCCACCATCAGCGGCAGGCCCGAGGCCAGCGCCGCTGCCAGTGGCATCTGCCAGGGGCGGTCGCTGGCGTGCACGGTGGTCAGGTGCCCCAGCTCGGTGCGCAGAAAGGCCTGGAAGCGCGACCAGGACCACCAGGGGCCGCGCTTGAATTCGCGCACCGGATCGTCCACCGCGTCAGAACCTCGTCTGGCCGCTGTGCTGCGCGATGCGCACGGTGTACGTGGCCAGATGCACCTCGCGCAGGAACAGCGCCAGGCTGATGACCAGCGCCAGCGTGGAGAGCATGAAAGTCAGCCCGACCAACCACATGATGCGCAGCGAGCCCATCACCTCCAGAAACAGCAGCACGATGACCAGGCAGGTGGTCAGTGCCGCGAAGGTGCAGGCCGTGATGGCGCCGCTGGCCAGGCGACGGCGCTTCTCCAGATCATGGAATTCACGCTCCAGGCGCGCACTACCCGCCAGCGTGGGCGGCGGCGTCTCGGCCAGGTAGCGCCCGCGGTCGATGATGCGTGCCAGCCGCCCGGTCATGACGTTGAGCAGGCCGCCGATGCCCGTGAGCAGGAACACGGGAGTCAGCGCCAGCTGGATGGCCTGGCTGACGTTGGTGATGTTGATTTCGGGCAGGGCCATGGCGCGATTCTGCCCGCTGCGATCACGCTGCTGGCAGCGCTGGCGAACCCACCCGCTCGACCCGGACCGCGCAGTACTTGAACTCCGGAATCTTGCCGAACGGGTCGAGCGCGGCGTTGGTCAGCAGGTTGGCCGCCGCCTCGCGGTAAGCGAAGGGAATGAACACGCTGCCGGGCGGCGTGCCGTCGTCGCGGCGCACCGTCAGCGCCACCTCGCCCCGGCGCGATTGCACGCGCGCGGTGGCGCCGGGCTGCAGGCCCAGGCGCGCCAGGTCGTCGCCGTGCATGCTGACGGTGGGGCCGGGCTCGATGGCGTGCAGCACCTCGGAGCGGCGCGTCATGGCGCCGGTGTGCCAGTGCTCCAGCTGGCGGCCGGTGATCAGCACCATGGGGTAATCGGCATCGGGCCGCTCGTCGGGCGGGATGATGTCGGCCGGCACCAGCTGAATGCGTCCGCTGGCCGTGGGCACGCTGTCGGTGAAGACGATGGGCTGGCCGGGGTCGTCTTCGGCGAGGCACGGGTAGGTCACGCTGCTTTCGCGCTGCAGGCGCTCCCACGTGATGCCGGCGATGGCGCCGTGCATGGCGCGGCGCATCTCGTCGTAGACGGCGGCGACGCCGTGGTAGGCGGCCGCACGCTCACCCCTGCCCTCTCCCGCCAGCGGGAGAGGGCGTTTCTGGGCGCTGCGGTCGGCGTGTGTGGGTCCTTGCTCCCTCGCCCCTCTGGGGAGAGGGTGGGGGTGAGGGGCCGGCGGCGTATTCACATTCACCGCCGCCGGCCCCCACCCCAGCCCCCGGATCGCGTCCGGGGCAGGCTCTCCCCCAGCGCGGGAGGGAGTCTCGTTTTCATAGCGCCAGTCCAGCCCCAGGCGCTGCGCCATCTGCTGGATGATCCACAGGTCAGCGCGTGCCTCGCCCGGCGGCTGCAGCGCCTGCTGGCCCAGCTGCACCATGCGATCCGTGTTGCTCACGGTGCCGGTCTTCTCGGGCCACGCCGACGCAGGCAGCACCACGTCGGCCAGCCAGGCGGTTTCGGTGAGGAAGATGTCCTGCACCACCAGGTGCTCCAGGCTGCTGAGCGCATGGCGCGCGTGGTTCAGGTCGGGGTCGCTCATCGCGGGGTTCTCGCCCATGATGTACATGCCGCGCACTTTGTGCGGGTCGCTGTCGTCGGCCAGCGCCTTGTGCATGATCTCCACCACCGTGTAGCCCGGATTCGGGTCGAGCGGCTGGCCCCAGAAGTCTTCGAACCATTCACGCGCCGATGCATCGGCCACGTGCTGGTAGTTGGGGTACATCATGGGGATCAACCCCGCATCGCTGGCGCCCTGCACGTTGTTCTGGCCGCGCAGCGGGTGCAGGCCGGTGCCGGGGCGGCCGATCTGGCCGGTGCAGGTGGCCAGGGCGATCAGGCAGCGCACGTTGTCGGTGCCGTGCACGTGCTGGCTCACGCCCATGCCCCACAGGATGATCGCCGTCCTGGCCGTGGCGTAGGCGCGCGCCACTTCGCGCAGCGTGGCGGCCGGGATGCCGCAGATCGGTGCCATCGCCTCGGGCGAATAGCCCTGCACGTTCTGCTTCAAGGCCTCGAAGTTGTCGGCGCGCTCGCGCAGGAATGCCTCGTCGCACAGCCCCTCGGTGACGATCACGTGCAGCAGCGCGTTCAGCATCGCCACGTCGGCACCCGGCTTGAAGGGCAGCACGCGCCAGGCGTGGCGCGCGATGTCGGTCACGCGCGGGTCGGCCAGCACGATCTTCGCGCCGCGCTGCGCCGCGTTCTTCATCCACGTGGCCGCCACCGGGTGGTTGGCCGTGGGGTTGGAGCCGATGATGAGGATCAGTTCGGCGTGCTCCACGTCCTTCACCGGGTTGCTGACCGCGCCCGAGCCCACGCCCTCCAGCAGCGCCGCCACGCTGGACGCATGGCACAGCCGCGTGCAGTGGTCGACGTTGTTGCTGCCGAAGCCGGTGCGCACCAGCTTCTGGAACAGGTAGGCCTCTTCGTTGCTGCCCTTGGCGCTGCCGAAGCCGGCCAGCGCTTTCGGGCCGTGCTGCGCTTTCAACTCGACCAGCTTGCCGGCGGCCAGGTCGAGGGCTTCTTCCCAAGTCGCCTCGCGGAACACGCTGCGCCAGTCGGGGTGCTGCTCGCAATGCTCGACGTTCTTGGGTGCGTCGGCGCGCCGGATCAGCGGCCTCGTGATGCGTTCCGGGCTGGCCACGTAATCGAAGCCGAACCGCCCTTTCACGCACAGCCGGCCTTCGTTGGCCGGGCCGTCGCGGCCAGTCACGCTGACGATCTGCTCATCGCGCACGTGGTAGGTGATCTGGCAGCCGACGCCACAGAACGGGCAGACCGAATCGACCTGCCGGTCCACCTTCTGCGGGCCGATGTGCGCCTTCGGCATCAGCGCGCCCGTGGGGCAGGTCTGCACGCATTCGCCGCAGGCCACGCAGGTGCTGGCGCCCATCGGGTCCTCCAGGTCGAACACGATGCGCGCGTGGCTGCCGCGCCCCGCGTAGCCGATCACGTCGTTCACCTGCGCCTCGCGGCAGGCGCGCACGCAGCGCGTGCACTGGATGCAGGCGCTGAGGTTGACGGCCATGGCGGGGTGGCTGAGGTCGGGCGCGGGTTGGGCGCGCTTCAGGGCTTGCAGCGCGGGGCGTACCGTGATGCCCATGCGATGGGCCCAGGCGCTGAGTTCGCCGTGCTGGCCGATGGGGGCCGCGCCCTCACCCTTGCCCTCTCCCGCCTGGCGGGAGAGGGGGGCATCCGTGCCGGTAGCCGCGATGTGCGCGCTTGGGGCTGTTGCCCCCTCTCCCGCGCGCGGGAGAGGGTTGGGGTGAGGGTGCCCCCTCCCCCGCTGGGGGAGGGTTGGGGTGGGGGCCGGCGGCGCGCCCTCGTCCAACGTGGATGGCCCCCATCCCGGCCTTCCCCCAGCGGGGGAAGGAGCTTCGTCATCGTTCCACTTGAAGCCGGCTTCCGGCATCTCCGCCATCAGCATCTCGACGACCAGGTTCTGCGACTTGCGCGCCCGCTCGCTCGTGGCCTTCACCTTCATGCCCGGCTGCACGGCGCGGCAGCAACTGGGGGCCAGCACGCGCTCGCCCTCGATCTCGACCACGCAAGCGCGGCAGTTGCCGTCGGCGCGCAGACCGTCCGTATAACAAAGGCGCGGAATCTCGACGCCGTGTCGTTCGGCGGCCTTCAGGATGGTTTCGCCCTCGAACGCCTCCACGGGCCGACCGTCGAGTTCGAACGCCACGCTGGCCAGCGCTGGGGGTTTCAGCGGTGCATTCATGGCTCCACCTCGTGCGGAAAGTAGCGCTGCACGCACAGCATGGGATTGGGCGCCGCCTGGCCCAGGCCGCAGATCGAGGCATCGACCATCACGGCGCTCAGGTCATTCAGCGTGGCCGCGTCCCACACGGGCGCTTCCATCAGCTGCGCAGCCTTCACGGTGCCGACGCGGCAGGGCGTGCACTGGCCGCAGCTTTCATCGGCGAAGAAGCGCATCATGTTCAGCGCCGCGTCACGCGCCTTGTCGTGCTGGCTCAGCACGATCACCGCCGCGCTGCCGATGAAGCAGCCGTGCGGCTGCAGCGTGTCGAAGTCCAGCGGCACATCGGCCAGGCGCGCGGGCAGGATGCCGCCGCTGGCGCCGCCGGGCAGGTAGGCGTACAGCGCGTGTCCCTCAGCCATGCCGCCGCAGTACTCGTCGACCAGCTCGCGCAGCGTGATGCCGGCCGGGGCCAGCTTCACGCCCGGCTGCTTCACCCGGCCGCTCACGCTGTAGCTGCGCAGCCCCTTGCGGCCATGGCGTCCTTGGCTGGCGAACCACTCGGGGCCGCGCTCCAGAATCTCGCGCACCCAATACAGCGTTTCGAAGTTGTGCTCCAGCGTCGGGCGGCCGAACAAACCGCGCTCGGCGATGTAGGGCGGGCGCAGGCGCGGCTCGCCGCGCTTGCCTTCGATGCTTTCGATCATGGCCGACTCTTCGCCGCAGATGTAGGCACCGGCGCCGCGGCGCAGCTCCATTTTCGGGAGCTGCCCGCGCAGCTCCGGCGCGGCTTGCAGCTCGGCAAGCGCCTGCGTCAGAATGGCGCGACATTCGGGGTACTCGTCGCGCAGGTAGATGTAGACGGCTTCGCAACCGACCACGTGCGCGGCGATCAGCACACCTTCCAGAAAGCGGTGCGGGTCGCGCTCCAGATAGAAGCGGTCCTTGAAGGTGCCCGGCTCGCCTTCGTCAATGTTGACCGCCATCAACCGGGGGGCATCAAAGCCCCGCACGATGCGCCACTTGCGCCCGGCCGGAAAGCCCGCGCCGCCCAGGCCGCGCAGGCCGGCGTGCTCCAGCGCGGCCATCACGCCCTCGGCATCGCGCTCGCCGCGCGCCACGGCCTGCGCCAGCGCGTAGCCGCCGCCTTGGTGATAGGCCTCGAAAGCTATCACTTCAGGAGCTGCTTGCGCTTGACTGGCGGGCGCTGAAGCCTTGCTTGACATTGAAACGATGTCCTGCGCCGTCGCATAGCCCAGCGCGCGTTGCCCCACCAGCGCGGCCGGCGCCTGCTCGCAACGGCCGATGCAGGGCGCGGGCACCACCTGCACGTCCGTGCCCAGTAGCGCGGGCAGCCGCGCCAGCAAGTCCCCGGCCCCCGCCAGCTGGCAGCTGAGCGACTGGCACACTCGCACCGTCAGCCGCGGCGCCGCGGCGTCGTCGCGCAGCAGCTCGAAGTGGTGGTAGAAGCTCGCCACCTCATACACCTCGGCCATCGACAGCCGCATCTCGGCCGCCAGCGCCACCAGGTGCCGCTCGAACAGGCCGTGCCAGTGGTCGTTCAGCGCATGCAGGTGCTCGATCAGCAGATCGCGCCGGTGCCCCTCGGCCGGCGGCGGGCCGATCAACGCGCGCACTTCGGCGCGGGCCGCATCGCTCGGCTGGCGCCCCTTCAGCTGGTGGCGCGGGCGCCGAGGATGAATTTTGATGCTTGTCTCGGTGGGCATGACATGCATTATTGTGCAAACGCCGCCGCACTGGTGCGGGCGACCTCGGCATACTGCCAGTTCCAACCATAAGTTCAAGGAGACAAGCCATGAACCCCTTCCACCCGCTTCGCACCGTGGCCGCCGCCCTGGCGCTGGGCGCGCTGACCGCCCTCGGCTCGCCCGCCATGGCGCAGGCCGGCAACGACACCCTGGCCAAGATCCGCAGCAGCGGCAAGGCCGTCATCGGCGTGCGCGAGGCCTCGCCGCCCATGGCCTATGCGCTGGGCGCCAACACCAACTTCACCGGCTACCACGTCGAGCTGTGCGAGCGCATCATCCGCAAGCTGGTGCCGCAGGCCAGGCTGGAGTACTTCGCCATGACGCCGCAGAACACCATGCCGCTGGTGCAGAACGGCACGGTGGACATCGGCTGCGGCCCGGCCACCAACAACCTCACGCGCCAGCAGCAGTTGGCGTTTGCCGTCACCACCTACCTGAGCCAGGTGCGCATGGCGGTGCGGGCCGATTCGGGCATCACCGACTGGAAGCAGCTGGACGGCAAGACCGTCTCGGCCACCACCGGCACCACCGCCGTGCAGCTGCTGCGCCGGCTTGAGCGCGACCTCGACATCAAGATCAACGTGGCGCAGCAGAAGGACAACCTGGAGAGCCTGATGTCGGTCGAGAACGGCCGCGCCGCCGCCTTCGTGCTGGACGACAACCTGCTGGCCGGCGTGGTGGCCAACTCGCGCGATCCGAAGCTGTACAAGCTGGCCGGTACCTCGCTGCAGTCCGAGCCCATCGCCATCCTGTTCCGCAAGGACGACCCCGCCTTCAAGCAGGCGGTGGATGGCGAGCTGAAGGCCATGATGGCCTCGGGCGAAATGGCCAGGCACTACGACAAGTGGTTCATGCAGCCCATTCCGCCGCGCAACGTGGCGCTGAACCTGCCGCTGTCGGACGAGCTGAAAGCGCTGTTCGCCCAGCCCAACGACGACCCGATCGAGAGCTACAACAAGCGCTGACCGATCAACTAGAACCCACCGCCCACCGCCCACCGCCCACCGCCCACCGCCCACCGCCCACCGCCCACCGCCCACCGCACAAGGAGCACCACCCCCATGAAAGGCGACCCCAAGGCCATCGAATGCCTGCAGGCCCAGCTGAAGAACGAGCTGACGGCCATCAACCAGTACTTTCTGCACTACCGGATGCTCAAGCACTGGGGCTTCGACAAGCTGGCGAAGAAGGAGTACGACGAATCCATCGGCGAGATGAAGCACGCCGACCTGCTGATGGACCGCATCTTCATGCTGGACGGCCTGCCCAACCTGCAGGACCTGGGCAAGCTGCTGGTCGGCGAGGACGTGCCCGAAATCCTGGCCTGCGACCTGAAGATGGAGCGCGCCGCGCAGGCCACCATCAAGGACGGCATCGCCCACTGCGAAAGCGTGCGCGACTACGTCTCGCGCGACCTGCTGCAGCACATCCTGGACGACACCGAGGAGCACATCGACTTTCTGGAAACGCAGCTTGAGCTGGTCGAGAAGGTGGGGCTGCCCAACTACCTGCAAAGCCAGATGGGCGAGGTCGGCTGAGGCGGCGCACGAGCCAGGGAAGAGGGTGGGCGAACCATATACTCCCTGCCCATCGATCCGCCAGCGCCCTGTTGGTGGGCGCTGACGACCTATACTCCCTATGACCATGCTCCACGCTGCTGTGGGAGCGGGCTTGCCCGCGATGCAGCGCCTGCCTCGCCCGAGGAGCCCATCGCGGGCAAGCCCGCTCCCACAGGCATGGTGGCCGCACGCTCCTCAAGCGAATGGCGGCCGCAAGACTGCCATCCCCCCAAGCCACCTGCCCTCCTGACAGACTCCCCTTGAGCTGCGCCCCCGCGCCGCAGGAGCGGCGGCAGCCGCGAACCAGCGCTTCGCCCCACGCCAGCCCATGGGCGGCTTCCACCGCCCCTGCACCGTCTGCCGAACGCACGACGCTGCCCCTCTCGACGCAGCAAGCGCTGCGCCCCGCTGTCGCCCCATCGCCACAGCCAATAACAATCATTCTCATTTGCATATAGAATCACCGACTTTCATCACACGCCAGCGAACAGCGCCGTGAAGGGTCCAGCCCTCTGCACGCAGCGCCCAGGTAGCCAGCCGAAGTTCTTCTCCACACTTTGCTGGGCCCTGCCATGTCCGTTGACCACGTTTTCAAGCCAACCCCCCCCTGCGCACCCGCCGCACAAGCGCAAGCAGCTATTGATTCAATAGCTGCACAAACCCCCTCCAAACCCTTGCTGCCGCTGGGCGCCATGCTGCTGGCCGGCTCGCTGGGCAGCACGGCGCTGGCGCAGCCGGCCGCGCCGGCAGCGGCTGCATCGGCCCCCGCGGCGCAGCAGGCGCCGGTGGCCGGCACGCTTTCCACCGTCACCGTGCGCGATTCGGCGGTGGGCGACGGGTCAACCAACAGCAAGGCGCAACTGCGCGCCACCCGCACCGAGATCGGCAAGGGCAACCAGGCGCTGCGCGACATCCCGCAGAGCGTGACGGTGATGACCGAAAAGCTCATGCAAGACCGCAACCTCGACGACTTCCGCGACGTGCTGCGCACCACCGCCGGCGTCACCTTCCTGGCCGGCGAGACGGGCGAGGAAGACGTGCGCCTGCGTGGCTTCTCGCTGGGCACCGCCGGCGACATCTACCGCGACGGCCTGCGCGATGCGCCGCTGATCGAGCGCGACACCTTCAACGACGACCGCGTGGAAGTCATCAAGGGCTCGGCGTCGATGCTGTTCGGCAAGGGCAGCACCGGCGGGGTGGTCAACCAGGTCAGCAAGCAGCCTTTCTTGATGACGCAACACGAAGCCAGCGTGACCATCGGCAACGGCAACGAAAAGCGCGTGCATGGCGACTTCAACTGGCACACCGGGCAAGACGCCGCGCTGCGCCTGAACCTGATGGGCCACGACGCCGACAACTGGGGCGCCCGGCAGCGCAAGGTCGGCATCGCGCCCACCTTCCGCTGGGGCATTGGCACGCGCAACGAGTTCTCGGTGGGCCTGTACCACCTCGACGTGGACGGTCGCGGCAACTACAACCACCCTTGGTTCATCCGTGACGGCAGGATCGTGCCCACGCTGCCGGCGCGCAATTTTTACGGGCTCGACAGCGACAAGCAGGACAGCTCGTCCACCTACGTCACGCTGGCCCACACGCACCGCTTTGCCGACGGCGGCCAGCTAAAGACGCAGCTGCGCCACGGCCGCTACGAGCGCGACCTGTGGGCCAGCGTGATCCGTTTCGGCCAGACCGACGGCGCGCCCACCACCATCGACAACTGGGGCCCCCAGACGATCATCACCCGCTCCCCCAAGGGCCGCATCGGCCGCAGCGACCTGACCCAGCTGCAAAGCGACTACAGCAACACCTTCGACTGGGGCGGGCGCAAGCACCAGATCCTGGCCGGGGTGGATTTCTACGTCGATGACGCGCGCCGCGTGAACAACTTCGCCGGCCCCGCCAGCGGCCTGACCACCACCGTGGGCCAGCCCAACAACGGCGACTGGCGTGCCGACCCGCGCGGCGCCCCCGCCTACAACACCTTCGACGCGCGCAACATCGGCGTGTACGTGCAGGACACGGTGGCCATGACCGACACGCTGAAGCTGGTGGCCGGCCTGCGCTTCGACCATTTCAAGGGAAGCTACGACACTGTGGCCAGCACCGCCGCCAACGGCACCGTCACGCCCGGCTACAGCTTCAGCAAGACCGAAAGCCTGTGGAGCCCGCGCGTCGGCCTGCTGTGGCAGCCGAGCGATACCGCGTCGTATTACGTCTCTTACGGCACCTCGTACAACACCTCGGGCGATGCCTACCAGTTCACGCCCAGCAGCCCCAACCAGACGCTGGCCAACACCCCGGCCGAGAAGAGCCGCAACCTCGAGATCGGCGGCAAGTGGGAGCTGTTCGACCAGCGCCTGTCGGTGGGCACGGCGCTGTTCTATTCAGAGAAGTACAACGAGCGCAACCAGGACCCCGACAGCGTGGCCCAGCAGTTCCTGCTCTCGGGCAAGCGCCACGCCGCCGGCATGGAGTTCAACGCCGCCGGCCGCATCACGCCGAAGTGGGAGATGTTCTGGAACCACACCTGGATCCCCGTCGCCAAGATCAGCCGCAGCAACCAGCAGTTGGCCGCCAGTGGCGGCGGCGCCCAGGTGCAGGGCGACCGCCCCGGCCTCACGCCGCGCCACAGCGGCAGCGTGTGGAGCACCTACCGCGTCTTCCCGAAGCTGCGCCTGGGCCTGGGCGCCAACTACCGCAGCAGCCAAAGCCCCGAAGGCAGCCGCGCGGTGAAGGCCGCCGGCTTCGTCACCTTCGACGCCATGGCCGAATACAGCTTCACCGAGATGACCACCCTCAAGCTCAACGTCACCAACCTCACCGACAAGCTCTACGCCGACACGCTGTACCGCGGCTTCTATGGGCCGGGGCAGCCGCGGCGGGTGCAGTTGACGCTGAAGCACCTGTTCTGAGCATGAAGAAATGACCTCGCTGCGCTTCGATGACGGCGGCTGCGCCGCCATGACTGTGCCCGTCATTTCGTCATTGACGCCGCGCCAGCGGCAAAGTCATTTCGTCATCGAATAACCTCATGCTGATCCACCTCCAACACCTGCTCACCCCCGACGAGCTGGTCCAGGGCCGCGCGCTGCTCACCGCACCCGATGCCCCGTGGCGCGACGGCCGCCACAGCGCCGGCGCGCAGGCCGTGGGCGTCAAACAGAACCAGCAGCTGGCGCAGGACAGCACCACCGCCGCCACGCTGCGCGCGCTGGTGCTGGGCGCGCTGCAGCGCGATGCGCTGGTGCTGTCGGCCGCGCTGCCGCGCAAGATTTTCAACCCGCTGTTCAACCGCTACGGCAGCGGTGCCGACCGCTACGGCGCCCACGTCGACGGTGCCGTCATGCATTCCACCGCCAGCGGCGAATGGGTGCGCAGCGACCTGTCGTGCACCGTGTTCTTCAGCGACCCGGCCGACTACGACGGCGGCGAGCTGGTGGTGCACGGCGCGCCCGGCGAGGCCGCGCAGCGCATCAAGCTGCCCGCGGGCGACGCCATCCTCTACCCCGGCACCAGCGTGCACGAGGTCACACCCGTCACCCGAGGCGAGCGCCTGGCCAGCTTTCTGTGGATCGAGAGCATGGTGCGCTCGGGCGAGCAGCGCCGCCTGCTGTTCGAGATGGACATGGCCCTGCTTGCCCTGCGCCAGCGCCACGGCGAAAGCCCCGAAGCCACGCGCCTGACCGGCGTGTACCACAACCTGCTGCGGCAATGGGCCAGCACCTGACTTGCGCTCATGATCAGAATACCCTGCAACGCCCGCCCATTAAGCGCAAGCAGCTATGTTTATTGAAGCACCCCGGATGCAGGAGCGGGCTGGCCCGCGATGCAGCGGTGGCACCGCGCACAGGCCGCATCGCGGGCCAGCCCGCTCCCACACGCCAGGCTGCACACCAACACATACTCCCCATACACCTATCCGCCAGCGCTTGATATACAAGCGCTGAACACATATACCCCACTCCAAAAACCCTCCGCACCATGGCATCGCCCGCCCCAGCGCCCCACACCCTGGCCGACTTCGCCCTGGCCGCCGAACAGGCGCTGGACGCCGCCACCTGGGCCTACTTCAACGGCGGTGCGGGCGACGAGGCCACGCTGCACGCCAACGCCGCCGCCTGGCAGGCGCTGCCCCTGTGGCCGCGCGTACTGCAGCCGCTGGCCGGCGGGCACACGCGCGTAGCACTGGCCGGGCACGAGCTGGCGCACCCCATCCTGCTGGCCCCGGTGGCGCACCAGCGGCTGGCCCACCCCGATGGCGAATGGGCCAGTGCGCTGGCCGCCGCCGCGCAGGGTGCGGGCTATGTGCTCGGCACGCAATCGAACGTGCCGATGGAGCAGGTCGCCGAAGCCGTGCTGGCCGACCCCGGGCGCGGCCCGCTGTGGTTCCAGCTCTACTGGCAGGCCGACCGCGGCTTCAACCGCGCGCTGGTGCAGCGCGCCGAGGCGGCGGGCTTCGAGGCCATCGTGCTCACCGTCGACGCCCCCGTGCAGGGCGTGCGCGACCGCGAGCGCCGCGCCGGCTTTGCCCTGCCGCCCGGCGTGCACGCCGTGCACCTGCAGGATGCACCCGCCGTGCCACCGGCCGACGGCACCTACTGCGCCGGCCTGCCCGCCCACGCCCCCACCTGGGACGACGTGGCTTGGCTGCGCGCGCAGACGCGGCTGCCGGTGTGGCTCAAGGGCTTGCTGCACCCGGCCGATGCGCGCGCCGCGCAGGCGCTGGGCGTGGCCGGCCTCATCGTCAGCAACCACGGCGGCCGCACTCTCGACACCGCGCCCGCCACTGCGCAGGCGCTGCCCCGGGTGCGCGCCGCCGCGGGCGATGCGTTGCCGCTCGTCGTCGACGGCGGCATCCGCCGCGGGACCGACGTGCTCAAGGCCATCGCCCTGGGCGCCAACGCCGTCATGGTGGGCCGCCCCGTGGCGCACGCCCTGGCGGCGGGCGGCGCGCTGGGCGTGGCGCGCATGCTGCGCCTGCTGCGCGACGAGCTGGAGATGGCCATGGCCCTCACCGGCTGCCGCACGTTGGCCGAAGCGGGCGCTCACCTGCTTGATCCCGCCACCGCCGCTGTGTGGGAGCAGGCTGGCCCGCGATGAAGGGTTTCGTCGCCACCCACGCTTGATCGCGGGCCAGCCCGCTTCCACAGCGCTGTCCGAGACGGGTGGCACATCCAACAAATATATGACTTCGCTGCGCCTCAGTGACCAAGACATCGTTCGTCGTTTGTCATGCGGCGCCAGCCGCGGTCATGGGTCATCGTTTTGAAAGCAAAACGACATGGGCCGCACTGCCGGAAAAACGCCTATCGCCAAAATAGTGATTGACAATGAGAATGGTTCGCATTTAATATACATCTCTCATCACTGTCGCGTTCCCAGGACTTCCGCCCCATGATCGTCTGCGTCTGCAACCGCATCTCCGACCGCGAAATCACCCGGCAAGCCCGTGCCGGCATGAGCTTCGACGACATCCAACTCGAGCTGGGCGTGGCCACCTGCTGCGGCCGCTGCGAGGGCTGCGCGCGCGACATCGTGGCGCAGTGCGCACCGGGCCACCCGGTGGCGGCGCTGCACCACGCCGGCCTGGCCACCGGCCCGCACGGGGCCCGCGCATGATGACCGGCGCCAGCGCCGCACTGTGGGCTGCGCTCGGCGGCCTGGTGGGCGTGCTCATCGCCCTGGCCTGGGTCTTCGGCGGCCTGCGCCGCCGCCCGTCACGCCTCTGACCCCGCACCCCGCATCGTTGCCGCCAGCGGCCTGCCCGCTGCGCCGCGCCATCCCGCTTTCGTATCATGTTCGCGACTTCGCTCTCGCCTGCTTCCACCGTGCCACCTCCGGGCCGTACCGCCGTCATCGTCGGCAGCGTTGTGTTGCTGCATGCGGTGGCGCTGTGGGCGCTGCAGCGCGGGCTGGTGCGCCCGCCGGCCGAGGTGATCGTGCCGGCGCAGATCCTGGCCGAGCTGATTGCCCCGCCGCCGCCACCCGCCGCGCCGCCTGCGCCCACACCGCCGCCGCCCGCGCCACCGGCCCCGGCATCGCCGCCGCCGCCCAAACCCCGGCCCGCACCGCCCCCACCCAAGCCACGCGCAGCGCCGCCGCGGCCGGCCCCGGTGGTGCAGCCACGCCCCGCAGCGCCCGTGGTGGCGCCCGCGCCCACCGCTCCGGCGCCCGTGCCGGCAGCGCCCGAACCCACGCCGTCGCCCGCGGCCGCAGCGGCACCGGCGGCGCCCGCGCCCAGCCCACCGGCGCCGCCCGCACCGCCCGTCATCGTGCAGCCGTCCACCAGCGCCGCGCACCTGAACAACCCCGCGCCCACCTACCCCGCCATGAGCAAGCGCCTGGGCGAGAGCGGCCGCGTGGTGGTGCGCGTGCTGATCGGCCCCGATGGCCGCGCGCAGGACGCGCGCCTCCAGCGCTCCAGCGGCTTCGACCGCCTGGACCAGGTGGCGCTGGAAACCGCGCGCGACCGCTGGCGCTACGTGCCCGGCACCCGCAACGGCGTGCCCGAGGCCATGTGGTTCAACGTCCCCCTCAATTTCGTTCTGGAGTGAAGTCAAATGAACAATGAATTAGGTCTGCTGCACGTCTGGGCCCAGGGCGACTGGGTCACGCGCAGCGTGTTCGCGGCGCTGCTGCTGATGTCGCTGGCCTCGTGGATCGTGATCCTGATGAAGGCACTGGGCGTGGTGCAGGCCAAGCGCCAGGCGGCGCGGGTGGAAGGCTTCTGGCATTCGGCCGACATGGCCGAAGGGCTGGCCAAGCTGGGCGACGATGACGCCAACCCGTTCCGCCAGCTCGCCGTGGAAGGCCGCGAAGCCGCCGCCCACCACCGCGCCACCAGGGCGCAATTGCACGATTCGCTGGACGCGAGCGACTGGATCTCGCGCGCGCTTCGCAACAGCATCGACAGCACCACCGGGAAGTTGCAGGCCGGCCTGGCCATCCTGGCCTCGGTCGGCTCCACCGCGCCCTTCGTCGGCCTGTTTGGCACCGTCTGGGGCATCTACCACGCGCTGATGAAGATCGGCGCCGCCGGCCAGGCCAGCATCGACCAGGTGGCCGGCCCGATCGGCGAGGCGCTGATCATGACCGCGCTGGGCCTGGCCGTGGCCATCCCGGCCGTGCTGGGCTACAACGCGCTGGTGCGCGGCAACAAGCACATCCTGGCCAAGCTGGGCCGCTTTGCGCACGACCTGCATGCCTACCAACTGACCGGCGCGCGCGTGACGGCGGCCAGCGGCGACGGCAACGTGGTGGCTCTGAAGCGGAGTTGAGCATGGCCGGATTCATCGCCGACGAGCACGACGAGGTGATGAGCGAGATCAACATGGTCCCGTTCATCGACGTGATGCTGGTGCTGCTGATCATCTTCATCATCACCGTGCCGGTGATGAAGCACGCCGTGAACGTGGAGCTGCCGCGCGCGGCCAACGAGAAGGAGCAGATCAAGCCCGAGACGGTGCTGCTGGCGGTGCAGGCCGACGGCAGCTACGTGCTGGGCGAGGAGAAGATCGCCGACGATCAGCTGGGCGCCCGGCTGCAGGCCGCCGCGCGGCAGCAGCCGCAGCCCGACCTGCACATCCGCGGCGACCGCGACGTGCGCTACGAGCGCGTGGCCCAGGCCATGGCGGCGGCGCAGCAGGCGGGCCTGGGCAAGATCGGCTTCGTGACCGAGCCGCCGCGCGCGCCATGACGATGCGCCCGCCCATGACCACGCGCGCCGCAACGTCGCCCGACGCGTGCCGATCCGGCACGGAGCCCGTCGACACCACGCCGCCCGAACCCAGCGGCGGCCCGGTGCCGAGCCACCGCCTGCTGCAAGGCCGCCGCGCCATCGAGATCAGCCACAACGGCGCGGTCTATCGACTGCAGGCCACCAAGCTGGGCAAGCTGATCCTGACCAAATAGCTTCATCGTGGGAAGCGCCCGTGCGGCGCTATTGACAGAGTCAGCCAGGCAGTGCCCAGCCAGCTCTTTTTTTTCATGCTGCCATCAGGCCGCCAGCGCCTTCTGATAAAGCGCTGACAGCTATTCAATCAATAGCAATAAGCATGGGTTTGCACCGTGGCAAGATGCACCCCTGCCTCATACCGTTTCGCGCTCAAAACCATGACCAATGACTGCGGCTGGCGCCGCATGACCCGTGACAAATACCCCATTTGTCATTGAAGCGCAGCGAAGTCATTCGTCATTCGTCATTCGTCATTCGTCATTTTTTGCAGCGAACCTGTATCAGCCCCCACCTGCGCATGCGCCGACTTCGCTCTGTCCTCACCATCCTGCTCGTTCTGCTGGCCCTGGCGGCGGGGGCGTGGTGGGCGTTTCAGCGCTTCGTGGGCGAGCTGGCATTGAACCTGGAACCCGCCACGCTGCAGCAGCACCTGGCCGAGCGCTTTCCGGTCCGCAACTGCCAGCTGGTGCTGGCCTGTGTGGAGTTCCGCGCGCCGCAGCTCAGCCTGCCGGCCGGGGGCGACCGGCTGCAGCTGGACACCCAGCTGGCCGTGCAGGCCGGCGGGCGCGAGTTTCCGGGCCGGGCGGGCTTGGCGGGCCGGCTGCGCTACGAGCAGGCGGCCGGCGCGTTCTACATCGACGATCTGACGGTGACCGACTTTGCGTTGGACGGCGTGCCCGAGCGCTACGCCGCGCTGGTGCGCGCGCACGGGCCGCAGGCGGTGCAGGCGGCGCTGCGCGACCGGCCGGTGTACGTGATCGACACCAGCACCACCGCCGGGGCGCTGGCGCGCTGGGCGGTGCGTGACGTGCGGGTGGCGGATGGCCGGTTTCGGGTGAGCCTGCTCAGGTGGCGTGATTGAAGGCGCTTGATGATCAAGACGTCCCGGAGGACGCGCGGACCACATCCGCCGTGTGGCAACGCGCTTGCCCGCAATCAAGCGCTGGCTGCAACGAAGCGCCTCATCGCGGGCAAGCCCGCTCCTGCAGCGCTGTCTGAGACTTGTTGCGAATCAATGAAAAATGATAGCTGCTTACGCTTGATATAACTTGATTTCAGAGAGCTTTCTATCTGAAACCATTGTATACCGGGCGCAAGCAGCTATCTTTATTGAATCATCCGGGGACCATTGCCCCGCGCCTCAATACGTTTCCAGGTGCAGCCGCCCTTCCTTCTTCAGGCGCTGGCCGATCTCGTCCCAGTTCAGGCCGGCGCCCTGCGCCACGTCGCGCAGCGCCAGCACCACGCCTTCTTCCATGCTCTTCAGGCCGCACACATAGAAGAAGGTGTTGGGGTCCTGCAGCAGCGCCGCCAGGTCGGCGGCGCGCTCGCGCATCGCGTCCTGCACGTACTTCTTGGGCTGGTGGGGCGTGCGGCTGAAGGCGAAGTTGATGTCGATAAAATCCTTCGGCAGGCTTTGCAGCGGGCCGAAGTAGGGCAACTCTTCCTTGGTGCGGGCGCCGAAGAACAGCATCAGCTTGCCGCCCTCGAACTTGCCGCTCTTGCGCAGGCGGCGGCGCCATTCCGTCATGGCGCGCATGGGAGCCGAGCCGGTACCGGTGCAGATCATCACGATGTTCGACTTGGGGTGGTTCGGCATCAGGAAGGTGGCGCCGAACGGCCCGATGACCTGCACCTTGTCGCCCACCTTCAGGTCGCACATGTAGTTGCTGCCGACGCCACGCACCGGGTTTCCCTGGTGGTCTTCGAGCACGCGCTTGATGGTGAGCGACAGGTTGTTGTAGCCCGGCCGCTCGCCGTTGCGCGGGCTGGCGATGCTGTACTGGCGCGCAAAGTGCGGCTTGCCGCGCTCGTCGGTGCCCGGCGGCACGATGCCGATGGATTGGCCCTCCAGCACCGGGAAGGGCATGGTGCCGAAGTCCAGGATGATGTGGTGCGTGTCGTATTCGGTGCCCACGTCGGTGACGCGCACGTTGCCGGCGACGGTGGCCGTCACCGTCTTCTCGGCGGCGCGCGCGCCGTAGAGGTTGGTGTAGGCGTGCGCGGCCGACCAGGGCGGGATGGTGGCGCCATAGCTGGCGGGTGCCGCGCCAGTGCCGGGCTGCGTAGGGTCGATGGCGGCGGCCTCGGCCTGCGCCTGGGTCTGCAGGGCGTCGTCGGCCTGCTCATCGCCCGCCAGTGCGTCTTCGGCCACGCCGGCTTCGGCCAGTTGCGCGGGCGTCAGCTCTTCGGGCAGCTCGAACCAGCTGAACTGCTCTTCCAGCGTGTAGGGCTTGGCCTTGGGCACCAGGCGCCAGCTGTCGATGGCGCCGGTGGGGCACACCGGCACGCAGTTCATGCACATCTTGCAGGTGTCGGCACTGACCACGTAGTTGTTCGAGTCGTGCGTGATGGCGTCGATGGGGCACGCCGCCTCGCACGCGCCGCAGCGGATGCAGATGGCGGCGTCGATCAGGTGCTGCTTGAGGATGGTGGTGTCGGTTGCGGCCATGGAAACTCATTAAAACAGCCGGACGCAGAGGACGCAAAGGATTCGCAGAGGACGCAAAAAATCCAGGAAGAAGTTTTCGGCTGTTTCCTTTGCGTCCTCTGCGTGATTTCTGCGTCCTCTGCGTCCGGTTTTCGACAGTGTCAGTTGAAACGCACGTATTCGAAATCGACCGGCTGGCGGTTGATGCCCATCACCGGCGGCGCGATCCAGTTGGCGAACTTGCCCGGCTCGACTACGCGGCCCATCAGGCTGGCGACGTAGGCGCGGTCTTCCGGCGTGGGCAGCCAGTCCTTGGCCTTGGCGTTCCACTCGGCATCGCTCACCACCTGGCCCTCGGGGCTGACCTTGACGCCCGACAGCGCGCCGATGTTGCGGTGGAAGGCCTTGTGCGGCACCTTCAGCTTGAACGGGATGCCACCCTTCTCGATGATGCGGTTCCAGCGCTCGACGCCGCCGATGGAATCCTTGATGTAGTCGTCGCGCAGCACTTCGTTCAGCGCGTTGAGCATCGGCACTTCCTTCTCGATCAGCTTGCCGTCGACCACGTTCAGCACCTTGTAGGTCTGACCCTTCAGCACGTGGTCGTCGGTGCGCTTGCCCTCCTCGAAGCGGCCCTTCAGACCCGTCGAGTAGAAGGTGGCGGCGTTGCTCGACTCGTCGGCACCGAACAGGTCGATGGTGACCGAGAAGTGGAAGTTCAGGTAGCGCTGGATCGTCGGCAGGTCGATCACGCCGGCGTTGCGCAGCTTCTGCACGTCGTCGGTCTTGAGCTGGTTCATCATGTCGACGGTGCGCTGGATCACGCGGCCCACGCCGGATTCGCCCACGAACATGTGGTGCGCCTCTTCGGTCAGCATGAACTTGGTGGTGCGGGCCAGCGGATCGAAGCCGGATTCAGCCAGCGCGCACAGCTGGAACTTGCCGTCGCGGTCGGTGAAGTAGGTGAACATGAAGAAGCTCAGCCAGTCGGGCGTCTTCTCGTTGAAGGCCTGCAGGATGCGGGGATTGTCCTGGTCGCCGCTGCGGCGCTCCAGCAGCGCCTCGCCCTCCTCGCGGCCGTCGCGGCCGAAGTACTTGTGCAGCAGGTAGACCATGGCCCACAGGTGGCGGCCTTCCTCGACGTTGACCTGGAACAGGTTGCGCAGGTCGTACTGGCTGGGGCAGGTCAGGCCCAGGTGGCGCTGCTGCTCCACGCTGGCCGGCTCGGTGTCGCCCTGGGTGACGATGATGCGGCGCAGGTTGGCGCGGTGCTCGCCGGGCACGTCCTGCCAGGCGGCTTCACCCATGTGGTCGCCGAAGTGGATCTTGCGGTCTTGCTCGGCCGGGTTCAGGAAGATGCCCCAGCGGTAGTCGGGCATCTTGACGTAGCCGAACTGCGCCCAGCCCGCCGGATCGACGCTGACCGCGGTGCGCAGGTACACGTCGTAATCCACCGAGCCCTCGGGGCCCATGTCCTGCCACCACTGCAGGTAGTTGGGCTGCCACTGCTCGAGCGCGCGCTGCAGCGTGCGGTCTTCCGACAGGTTGACGTTGTTGGGGATCTTCTCGCTGTAGTTGATGCTGCTCATGGTGGTCTCCTTGCAATGAAACAATGACTTCGCGGCCCTGCCGCTCAATGACTGCGTGCCTTCGGCACAGGCATGACGAAATGACGGAAAACTTCATGCGGCGAAGCCGCGTCATGAAAGCGAAGCGATGTCATTTCGTCATCAGGATCAGACGCGATTCATGTCGAACTGCGCCTTGTCGCCCTTGCCGTAGACCTTCAGCGCGCCCTTGTCGCCGACGGCGTTGGGGCGCTGGAAGATCCAGTTCTGCCAGGCGGACAGGCGGCCGAAGATGCGGGTGAACATGTTCTCCTGCTGGGCAAAGCGCAGGTTGGCTTCCAGGCCGGTGAGCGCGTCGGGGCTCATGGCGGCACGCTCTTCCAGCGCGATGCGCACTTCGTCGGCCCAGTCGATGTCGTCGGGCGCGGCGGTGATCAGGCCCAGCTTCTCGGCGGCTTCACCACCCAGCGCCTGACCGATGGCGGCCTTGGCGGCGGCCAGCGGCGCTTCTTCTTCATAGAAGCGGCGCGCCAGGCGCGACTGGCCGTTGACCATGGGGTAGCTGCCGAAGTTGACCTCGTGCAGCGTCAGCGTGGGGGCCTTGGCCGGCTCGTCGGGCAGCACCAGCTGGTAGGCGCGGTCGGCGCAGAAAGCCAGCTCGGCCAGCGTGCCGGCGAAGCACGAGCCCGGCTCGATCAGCGCGAACAGGCTGCGCGACGACACGTCCAGGCGCGCCAGCGTGCGGCGCAGCATGCCCAGCGTCTCGCGCACGAACCAGTGCTTCTGGTTGGCCAGCATCAGCGCGTCGTTGGCCAGCACGGCGGCGGCATCGCCCTCGGTCTTCAGCACCCAGGCGCCGATATCCAGCTCGTTGGTGCGCATGTTGAGGATTGCGTCATCCAGCTCGCGCGCCATCTGCAGCGGGTACCAAGCGGCGCCTAGAGCCTCGATGCCGGCGATGTCGGTCGGCTGCGCGCCGCTCGGTGCCTGCACGGTGAAGGTGGCGACGCGCTTGGCGCGGTCGATGGCGACATTCACATATTTGTAGGCAATGCCGTCGGCGCTTTCGGTGCGCTCCACCTTCGGCAGCTGCACGCCCTTGGCGCCAGCGGGGCGGTCGCTGCCCTCGGCCAGCTTGGCAGCACGCTCGGCCACGAAGCCGTCGAACTGCTGCGGCTTGACCACGGCATCGACCAGACGCCAGTCCACGGCCTTCTGGCCGCGCACGCCTTCGCTGGTGGTGCAGAAGATGTCGGCCAGGTCGTGGCGCACGTGGCGCTTGTCGGTCACGCGGGTCAGGCCGCCGGTGCCCGGCAGCACGCCCAGCAGCGGCACTTCAGGCAGGCTGACGCTGCTGCTGCGGTCGTCGACCAGCACGATGTCGTCGCAGGCCAGGGCCAGCTCGTAGCCGCCGCCGGCGCAGGCGCCGTTCAGCGCGGCGATGAATTTCAGGCCGCTGTGTTGGCTGCTGTCCTCTATGCCGTTGCGGGTCTCGTTGGTGAACTTGCAGAAGTTGACCTTCCACGCATGGCTGGACAGGCCCAGCATGAAGATGTTGGCGCCGGAGCAGAACACGCGGTCCTTGCCGCTGGTGACCACCACGGTGCGCACTTCGGGGTGTTCGAAGCGGATGCGCTGCAGCGCGTCGTGCAGTTCGATGTCCACGCCCAGGTCGTAGCTGTTCAGCTTGAGCTTGTAGCCGGGGCGGATGCCGGCGTCCTCGTCGATGTCGATGGCCAGTTTGGCCACCGGGCCATCGAACGACAGCTGGATGTGGCGGTACTGGCTCGGCTCGGTGCGGTAGTCGACTTGGGGGTTCGGCTGGCTCATGCGATGAATCCTTGGGTGGTGGTGTCAGGGGCGACTGCCCGGTCTGTGCCCGCCTTCGCGGCTGGCATTAGATGAATAATAGTGCATAAATCCGGCAAGGTCAATGCACTTTAATGCATGCCCTCAAACCGGCAGGCCGATCACCTGCCGCACCTGCCGCCGCAGCTCGCGGTGCGCCTGCTCCTCGGTGTAGGCGCTGGTGTCGAAGCGCAGGTCGGCCTTGGCGTAGAACGCCGCGCGGCCGGCCAGGATGCGCTTGAGGTCGTCCATGGCCTCGGGGCTGGCGGCCATGGGGCGCATGTCGCCCTGCGCCGCCACGCGCGACATGTGGTCGGCCGGGTCGGCCTGCAGCCAGATGGTGTAGCAGTGCTGCAGCAGCAGGTTGAAGTTGGCCGCGTCCGACACCAGGCCGCCGGGCGTGGCGATGACCACCTCGGGGTAGATCTGGATGGCTTCTTCCAGCGCGCGGCGCTCGTAGCGACGGTAGGCGTTGGTGCCGTACAGGTTGTGGATCTCGTGGATGCTGCAGCCAGCAAACTGCTCGATCTCGCGGCTCAGCTCGATGAAGGCGTAGCCCAGATCGTCCGCCAGGCGCTGGCCCAGCGACGACTTGCCGGCACCGCGCAGGCCGATCAGCGCGATGCGCGTGGTGCGCGCGCGGTCGGCATCGCCCGGCGCGTGGAACAGCTCGGACAGCGCCTGCCGCGCGCGGCGCAGATCTGCCTCGTTGCGGTGCTCCAGCAGTTCGCGGATCATCAGCCACTCGGGCGACGAGGTGGTCACGTCGCCCAGCAGCTCGCTCAGCTCGGCGTGCAGGGCATGGGCCACCTGCAGCAGCACCAGAATGGAGGCGTTGCCGGTGCCGTATTCAAGATTGGCCAGGTGCCGCTCGGACACATTGGCCGCCTGCGCCACCGCCTTGCGCGTGAGGCCGCGGCGCGAGCGCAGCGTGCGCACCCGCTCGCCCAGGGCCACCAGAAAGGGATGTCGCGCGGCCTCGGCGGGCGGGGCGGCCGGCGGATGCACCAACTCTTCAAGCATCATGTTCACGTGTTGTCGGCCTGCGAGAGCACCGGGTGCGCCCTCTTGACATGCACTTTAATGCATGTACGATGACAGGCAGAATAATGCATTTCACCACGCAGCGGGCAAAAGCGCAATGCGCGCCGCGTGGGCCCAGCCCTCGACACAGCCCCACGGAGACCCCATGAACACCGCTGCCAACGTCGCGCCGCCGCCCGAGCGCTTCAACTTTGCCGAGCATCTGCTGGCGCTGAACAGCACCCGCGGGGCCAAGCCGGCCTTCGTGGACGACCACGGCACGCTCACCTACGGCGCACTGGACGAGCGCGTGCGCCGCATGGCCGCCGCGCTGCGCAGCCTGTACCTGCGCCGCGAAGAACGCGTGCTGGTGCTGATGCACGACGGCACCGATTGGCCGGTGGCCTTCCTCGGCAGCCTGTACGCCGGCCTGGTGCCGGTGGCCGTCAACACCCTGCTCACGCCCGACGATTACGCCTACATGCTGGAGCACTCACGCGCGCAAGCGGTGCTGGTGTCGGGCGCGCTGCTGCCCACGTTGACCACCGCCATGGTCAAGAGCGACCACGAGGTGCAGAAGGTCATCGTCTCGCACCCGCAGGCGCCGCTGCACCCGTCCGAGGTGGAGTTCGAGGCCTTCCTGAAGGCCCATGCGCCGATGGACAAGGCCGCGCCCACCGGCCCGGACGACCCGGCCTTCTGGCTCTACTCCAGCGGCTCCACCGGCCGCCCCAAGGGCACGGTGCATTCGCACGCCAACCCGTACTGGACCTGCGAGCTGTACGGCAAGGCCGTGCTGGGCCTGACCGAGCGGGACGTGTGCTTCTCGGCCGCCAAGCTGTTCTTCGCCTACGGGCTGGGCAACGGCCTCACCTTCCCCATGAGCGTGGGCGCCACCACCATCCTGATGGGCGAGCGCCCCACGCCTGAGGCCACCTTCAAGCGCTGGACCGGTGGCGTGGGCGGCCTCAAGCCCACCGTGTTCTTCGGCGCACCCACCGGCTTTGCCGGCATGCTGGCGCATCCGCAGTTGCCCAAGCGCGACGAGGTGGCGATGCGCCTGGCCTCGTCGGCCGGCGAGGCGCTGCCGGCCGAGATCGGCGAACGCTTCAAGGCGCATTTCGGCATCGACATCGTGGACGGCATCGGCTCCACCGAGATGCTGCACATCTTCCTCTCCAACCGGCCCGACAAGGTGCGCTACGGCACCACCGGCTGGCCGGTGCCGGGCTACACCATCGAACTGCGCGGCGACGACGGCGGCCCCGTGCCCGACGGCGAGCCGGGCGACCTCTACATCGCCGGCCCCAGCGCCGCCATGATGTACTGGGGCAACCGCAGCAAGACGCGCGAGACCTTCCAGGGCGGCTGGACGAAGAGCGGCGACAAGTACGTGCGCAACGCCGACGGCAGCTACACCTACGGCGGCCGCAGCGACGACATGCTGAAGGTGAGCGGCATCTACGTGTCGCCGTTCGAGGTCGAGGCCACGCTGGTGCAGCACCCCGCCGTGCTCGAGGCCGCCGTGGTCGGCAAGCAGGACAGCGACGGCCTGACCAAGACCAAGGCCTTCGTGATCCTGAAGCCCGGCGCCGAGGCCACCGAGGACGAACTGAAGGCCTTCGTGAAGGATCGCCTGGCGCCCTACAAGTACCCGCGCTTCATCGAGTTCGTGCACGAACTGCCGAAGACCGCCACCGGCAAGATCCAGCGCTTCAAGCTGCGCGAGCAGTCGGTGGACTGATTCCGTTTCCGCTTCAGAACGTTGACCATCGTCATCCCGGCGAGAGCCGGGACCCATGCCTCACCGCACGCGCGCTGTCTGGATTCCGGCTTTCGCCGGAATGACGAGATTCATGCCGTATCGATTGGAAAGATGGCATGACTGTCCTTGCAGCGCCAGAGTCTTCCCGGCGACGGCTGAACCTGCGGTGCTGAAGAGCTGTTCAGCGGAGCGTGCGCCCCGAATGCCGGCAGCGCGAGATGGCCGCAGGTTGCTATTCAATAAATATCTTATTGCGCCCGATTGGCGCCATTTTCAAGCCAAATCAATCTGAAATCATTGCCCGTCGTGCGCAAGCAGCTATATCAACCATAGCGACACTGCCCGGCCCGCGCGCGCCTCAGCGCTTGCGCACCGATGCCCAGGGGTCGTCGCTGCCGGCGCTCAGCCCCATCAGGCCGGTCAGGCTCATCACGCCCGAATCGGGTGCGCTGCGCGAGGGCGCAAAGTCGGACGGCGGGCCGAAGGCCGAGGGCTCGAAGCCCGAGGGCCGCGCCTCGGGCGCCGGCGGTGGCGTGCGCTGCGCGGCCAGCAGGCGCATGCGCAGCACCTCGGGCGGCGGCCACTGGGGCTGCGCGCCCTTCAGCCGGATCAGGCGGATGCCGGCGCTCTTGAGCATGCCGTTCTTCTCGGCCGCGCTGCGCGCCAGGCCCGCATCGCCCTTGGCCTTGAACGCATCCACCTCGAACGCGAACAGCGGCTTGCCGTCGTCGGCGCAGACCAGAAAGTCCACGTGCGTATCGCCCAGGCGCTGCTGCGCATCCAGGCGGTGGCGGCTCTTGCGCACCATCAGAAAGCGCGCCAGCCGCGGCTGGAACAGCACCGCACCATCGGGAAAGGCCTGCTGCAGGTAGTGCAGCAGCCGCACCTGCTCTTCGTTGATGGGGGCCGACTGCGCGAACTGGTCGCCGCTGGCGTCGTAATCGCGCGCCGCTCGGCCGCCCGCGCCGCCGCGGCGCAGCACGCGCCACAGCAGCATCAGCGCCACCACGGCCACCAGCGTGCTCACCAGCGGCATCGCGTCGGCGCCGTCCAGGCCGGCCCAAGACGCCAGCCAGTCTGAATTGAACCAGTTCATTGTCGTGCTCCCTGTCGGGGCACCTTACGCTCTTGCGGCACGTCTGACAATCACCCATTTGGCGGATGCCGTCCGCCCGGTTGAATACGTTGTAATTACAAATTGAAACGCCCGTGGGTATATATCCCACGGGCGTTGCCAGCTATCAAATCGGAAGTGAACCGAGCCGGCTCAGGTATCCCTTGAAATGGTGATGGACGGAAACTTGGCCGAGAAATCCTTGGCCCGCGCCGCCACCTTGATGGCCACCTGCCGCGCAATGGCCTTGTAATTGGTTGCCGCCTGGCCATCCGGGTCGGCCACCACGCTGGGGCGGCCCGAATCGGCCTGTTCGCGGATCGACATCGCCAACGGCAGCGCGCCCAGGTACTCGATGCCCTTCTCGGCCGCGTAGCGCTTGCCGCCCTCGGCGCCGAAGATGTGCTCGACATGGCCGCAGTTGCTGCACACGTGCACGGCCATGTTCTCCACCAGGCCCAGGATGGGCACGCCCACCTTCTCGAACATGGCCACGCCCTTGCGCGCGTCGGCCAGGGCGATGTCCTGCGGCGTGGTGACGATGACGGCGCCCGTCAGCGGCACGCGCTGCGACAGCGACAGCTGGATGTCGCCCGTGCCGGGCGGCATGTCGACGATCAGGTAATCCAGATCCTTCCAGTTGGTCTGGCGCAGCAGCTGGTCGAGCGCCTGGCTCGCCATGGGGCCGCGCCAGATCATGGCCTCGTCCGGGTCGACCAGGAAGCCGATGGAGCTGACCTGCACGCCGTAGTTTTCCATCGGCTCCATGTTCTGGCCATCCAGGCTTTCGGGGCGGCCGCTGATGCCCATCATGATCGGCATGCTGGGGCCGTAGATGTCGGCGTCCAGCAAGCCGACGCTGGCGCCCTCGGCCGCCAGCGCCAGCGCCAGGTTGACGGCGGTGGTGCTCTTGCCCACACCGCCCTTGCCCGAGGCCACGGCGATGATGTTCTTGACCTGCGGCATCAGCTGCACGCCGCGCTGCACGGCGTGAGCGATCACTTTCGTCACCACGTTGACCGACACGTTGCCCACGCCCGGCACGCCGCGCGCGGCGTTGATCAACGCCTGGCGCAGCGCCGGAATCTGGCTCTTGGCCGGGTAGCCCAGCTCGACGTCGAAGGACACATCGCCGCCGTTCAGCTGCAGGTTCTTGACCTGCTTGGTCGAGACAAAGTCCTTGCCGGTGTTGGGGTCGATCACGGCCGCGATGGCCTGCAGTACGTCTTGTTGCTGAATGCTCATTTGCTCTCTTCCGGTGGAGCCGGTAGTCTAGTCGCGCCACCGTGGCGCACCGCTGGTACACGGCCAAAACCTCACCCCGCACCGATGAATAGGCCCGCCGCCCCCTCGCCCGCCCGCCCCGGCACCGCGCTGCTGCTGACGGGCGGCGGCGCGCGCGCGGCCTACCAGGTGGGTGTGCTGCAGGCGCTGGCGGCCCTGCGGCGCCACGGCGAGCCGGCGCACCGCGGCTCGCCGTTCGACATCATCGTCGGCACCTCGGCCGGCGCCATGAACGCCGCGGCGGTGGCCACCGGCGCCGACCATTTCAGCCACGCGGTGGCGCGGCTGTCGCGCATCTGGCGCGGCTTTCACGCGGCGCAGGTGTACCGCGCCGACGCACTGGACGCCGCCCGAGCCGGTGCCCGCTGGATCCGCCTGCTGTCGATGGGCTGGGCGCTGGCGCGCTCGGCACGGCTGCAGCCCTACTCGCTGCTCGACAACCAGCCCCTGCGCCGCCTGCTGCAGGCGCACCTGCCGTTCGAGCGCCTGCCGCAGCTGCTGGCCGGCGGCCACCTGCGCGGCTTTGCCGTCACCGCGTCCAGCTACGTCAGCGGCGAGCACGTGACCTTCTACGACGCCATCGACGACATGCAGGACTGGGCACGCGCGCAGCGCCGCGCCGTGCGGGCGCGCATCGGCGTCGAGCACCTGATGGCCTCGGCCGCCATCCCCTTCATCTTTCCGGCGGCACGCCTGTCGGTGGACGACCGCACGGCCTACTACGGCGACGGCTCGATGCGGCAGATGGCGCCGATCGCGCCGGTGATCCACCTCGGGGCCGAGCGCGTGTTCGTGGTAGGCGCCGGCCGTGCGCACCAGCCCGCGGTGGCCACCGACCCGCATGCCGGCGACTACCCCACGCTGGCCCAGGTGGCGGGCCACGCGCTGTCGGCCATCTTTCTCGACACCCTGGCGTCCGACGTGGAGCGGCTGCAGCGCGTCAACCACACGCTGTCGCTGGTGCCACCGGCGCAGCGCGGCCAGACCCGGCTGCGGCACATCGAGTTGCTGGCCATCACGCCATCGCAGCGGCTCGACGAGCTGGCCGGCCGGCACCTGCACGCACTGCCGCAAGCGGCGCAGGCGCTGCTGGGCATTCTGGGCGAGCGCGACAACGTGCACGACGAGCGCAACGCGGCGCTGGCCAGCTACCTGCTGTTCGAGTCGGGCTACACACGCGCCCTGATGGCGCTGGGGCGTGCCGACGCGCTGGCGCAGCGTGCGGCCATCTGCCAGTTCTTCGGCTGGCGCCATCGGCCGGGCGATGTGGGCTGAGCCGGGGCGCGCTGCCTAAAATGGCGGGTTGACCCCAGTGAGAGTGTTCCGCATGCCCGCCCCCCGCCAGATCTTCGTCACCACCGCCCTGCCGTACGCCAACGGCACCTTCCACATCGGCCACATCATGGAATACATCCAGGCCGACATCTGGGTACGCTTTCAGCGCATGCAGGGCCACGCGGTGAACTTCGTCGGCGCCGACGACGCGCACGGCGCGCCGATCATGATCGCCGCCGAAAAGGCGGGCAAGACGCCCGAGCAGTTTGTGGCCGACATCGCCGCCGGGCGCCAGCAGTACCTGGACGGCTTCCTGATCAGCTTCGACAACTGGCACTCCACGCACAGCCCCGAGAACACCGCCATCTCGCAGGCCATCTACAAGGATTTGAAGGCCAATGGCCTGATCGAGACCCGCACCATCGAGCAGTTCTTCGACCCCGAGAAGGGCATGTTCCTGCCCGACCGCTTCATCAAGGGCGAGTGCCCCAACTGCCATGCCAAGGACCAGTACGGCGACAACTGCGAGGTATGCGGCGCCGTCTATGCGCCCACCGAGCTGATCGAGCCGTACTCGGCCCTCAGCGGCGCCAAGCCTGAGCTGAAGAGCAGCGAGCACTTCTTCTTCAAGCTGTCCGACCCGCGTTGCATCGAGTTTTTGCGCGAGTGGACCACCAGCGGCGCCGTGCAGCCCGAGGTACTGAACAAGATCACCGAGTGGATCGCCCCCGGCGAAGACGGCAAGCCCAAGATGGGCGACTGGGACATCAGCCGCGACGCGCCCTACTTCGGCATCGAGATCCCGGACGCGCCGGGCAAGTACTTCTACGTCTGGCTCGACGCCCCCATTGGCTACCTGGCCAGCCTGAAGAACCTGTTCGATAAAGGAGCCGGCAAGACCGCCAGCGGCCAGCCGCAGAGCTACGAGCAGTTCATCGCCGACCCGGCGACCGAGCAGTACCACTTCATCGGCAAGGACATCATCACCTTCCACACGCTGTTCTGGCCGGCCATGCTGAAGTTCAGCGGCCGCAAGGTGCCCGACAAGGTGTTCGTGCACGGCTTCCTCACCGTGAACAACGGCGAGAAGATGAGCAAGAGCCGCGGCACGGGCCTCGACCCGCTGAAATACCTGTCCCTGAAGATGAACCCCGAGTGGCTGCGCTACTACCTGGCGGCCAAACTGTCGGGCCGCAACGAGGACATCGACTTCAACGCCGATGACTTCATGGCGCGCGTGAACGCCGACCTGATCGGCAAGTACGTCAACATTGCCTCGCGCGCGGCCGGCTTCATCAGCAAGAAGTTCGGCGGCCGTCTGGGCGCGATTTCGCCCGACGGCGACCAGTTGCTGACGCACCTGCGCGACGCCCTGCCCCAGATCACCGAGCTGTACGCCGAGCGCGAAACCGGCAAGGTGGTGCGCGAGGTGATGGCGCTGTGCGACCGCGTGAACGGCTACGTGGACGCCAACAAGCCCTGGGAGCTGGCCAAGAAGGAGGGCATGGAGGGCCGCCTGCACGACGTGTGCAGCACCTCCATCGAGGCGTTCCGCATCCTCACGATCTATCTGAAACCCATCCTGCCCAAGCTGGCCGCCGACGTGGCCTTCTTCCTGATGGTGCCGCCCGAGAGCTTCGACGACGTGAAGACGCCGCTGGGCGAAGGCGCGCAGATCGGCGAATACCAGCACCTGATGCAGCGCGTGGACGTCAAGCAATTGGATGCACTGTTTGAGCCTCCAGCGCCCGCCCCACAAGCGCTGGCAGCTATGAAAACGGAAGCGCCCAGCACCACACCGGCGCCGGGTGGCGAGCCACTGGCCCCCTCCATCACCATCGACGACTTCGTCAAGATCGACCTGCGCATCGCGAAGATCGTGAACTGCGAACCCGTGGAAGGCAGTACCAAGCTGCTGCGCCTGACGCTGGACGTGGGCGAGACCAGCGACGACGGTCAACCGAAGCTGCGCAACGTCTTCAGCGGCATTGCCAGCGCCTACCAGCCCGCAGACCTGCGGGGCAAGCTCACCGTGCTGGTCGCCAACCTGGCGCCGCGCAAGATGAAGTTCGGCATCAGCGAAGGCATGGTGCTGGCCGCCAGCCACGGCGACGAAAAGGCCCACCCCGGCATATACGTGCTGGAGCCCACGGCCGGCGCGCAGCCCGGTATGCGCGTGCGCTGACCGACTCGCTCTGGCCATCAAAGCGCGGTACCGTGAGAGCGGGCCGCGCTTTTTCGTGACCGACGCCCGGGCATTAACATAAAATTCGAATTGAATTCACATAAATCGCCATGGCCTTGCCGATTGCCCCCTTCCGCCCCCGCCTGTTCAACGCCCTGCAAGGCTACGACAGGGCGCGCTTCGCCAAGGACTTCGCCGCCGGGCTGACGGTGGCGGTGGTGGCGCTGCCGCTGGCCATGGCCTTCGCCATCGCCTCGGGGCTGAAGCCCGAGGCCGGGCTGTTCACCGCCATCATCGCCGGCTTCATCATCTCCGCGCTGGGCGGCAGCCGGGTGCAGATCGGCGGGCCGGCGGGCGCGTTCATCGTCATCGTCTACGGCATCGTCGAGCGCTACGGCGTGGGCAACCTGATCATCGCCACCGCCATGTCGGGCGTGCTGCTGTTCCTGATGGGGCTGTTCAAGCTGGGCACGCTGGTGCGCTTCATCCCCATCTCGGTGATCATCGGCTTCACCAACGGCATCGCGGTGCTGATCGCGCTGTCGCAGGTGAAGGACTTCCTGGGCCTCACCGTGCCCAAGATGCCGGGCGATTTCTTCGGCATCCTAGGCGCGCTGTACGGCCACCTGCACACGGTGAACTGGTGGGCCGTGGGCGTGGCGGTGGTGTCGCTGGCCATCGTCATCGGCTGGCAGCGCTGGCTGCCCAGCCTGGGGCCCAAGGTGCAGTTCTCGGGCAAGCTCAGCACGGTGCCCGGCTCCATCGTGGCGCTGGTGGTGGCCACGCTGGTGGTGGGCGTGTTCAAGCTGCCGGTGGAGACCATCGGCAGCAAGTTCGGCGGCATTCCGGCCGCGCTGCCGGCATTCCAGCTGCCCAATTTCAGCTGGGAATCGGCGCGCTTTCTGCTGATGCCCACCATCACGCTGGCGCTGCTGGGCGCCATCGAGTCGCTGCTGTGCGCGCGCGTGGCCGACGGCGTGATCGGCGACCGGCATGACCCCAACCAGGAGTTGATGGCGCAGGGCGCGGCCAACTTCGTCACGCCCTTCTTCGGCGGCATGCCGGCCACCGGCACCATTGCCCGCACCATGACCAACGTGAAGAGCGGCGCCACCAGCCCGGTGGCCGGCATGGTGCATGCGCTGGCGCTGCTGCTGGTGATTCTGGTGGCAGCGCCGCTGGCCGGCTCGATTCCGCTGGCCTGCCTGGCGGCCATCCTGATGTTCGTGGCCTGGAACATGGGCGAATGGCGCGAGTTCGCCCATCTGAAGAATTACCGCATGCCGTATCGCGTGACACTGGTGGCGGTGTTCCTGCTGACGGTGATCTTCGACCTGACGGTGGCGGTGGAGTTCGGCATCTTCGCCGCCTGCATCACCTTCATCTACCGCATTTCCAGCCTGTCGCGCGCCGAGCGGCTGGGCGCGTCCGATGAAGTCGAACTGGCTGGCCGCGGCGAGCAGATGCAGGCCTGGCGCCTGTATGGCGCGATCTTCTTCGGCGCCACCAAGCTGGTGGAGGAACTGGAAGACCACCTGCCGCCGCACACCCTGGTGCTGGATCTGAAGAACGTGATCTACGTCGACTCGACCGGCGCCGAGGCGCTGGAGAACCTGGTCAGGACCTGCCGCAAGCAAGGCGTGCGCCTGGTGGTGAGCGGGCTGATCAACCAGCCGCACGACATCGCGCGGCGCACCGGCCTGCTCGAGCTGATCACCGCCCAGTCGCCGGACGACTTGCAGCCCGACGTGGCCCACGCCATCGAAGCTGCCGTGGCGGGCCTGCCGCCGCGGCCGGACGACGCGGCGGAGATGGGCTATTCGGGCGCCTGAATCGCCTGCGCCGTCAGCAAATACTCTCGATTTGATAGCTGCCTGCGCTTGACTGGCGGGCGCTGAAGCCCGATTTTGCACAAAAAAACAGCGCCCGATGGCGCTGCCTTTCAAGCGGCTCGGCGCTTGCCGTTCAGCCGCCGCCGCGCATGTCGGGGCCGTCCGGGTCGGGCCCCACCTCGGTGCGGATCACGCGGTAATCCGGGCTGAAGACCACGTTGAAGCCGCGCGTCTCGTTCGGCTGCTCCAGGAACTTCCAGGTCCACACGATCTGGTTCTGCAGCTGGTAGGGCACCTGCTTGGCCGGCTTGCCCAGCATGCGGCGCACGTCTTCCACCCCCATGCCCGGCTGAACACGGCGGAAGTTGTCAGGCGTCAGCACCTGGCGCAGCGCGCTCATGCGGCCATCGGGGCCGATGGTGATCATGTAGTTGCGCAGGCCCTCGGGCTGGCGGTTGTATTCGAAGGTCTTGGCGCCGCCGGCCTCGGGCCACACGCGCTCGGGCTGGCCGAAGCGCTGCACCACGTCGGCCTCGGTGGCCACGCCCTCCTCCAGCTCCTTGATGGCCTGCGGGTCGCAGGCGGCCAGCCAGAGGGCGCTGCCCAGCAGGCCGCCCAGGCCCAGGGTGCGAAGTCGGTCGAAACGGAGCGTCATAGGTGGTGCCCGGTAAAATGAATGAAAACTGTGTTGTAACGCCGCACGCGCTGTGTGCGCCGTCGGACCAGTCCCACAAAGGAATCCCAAGTTTATGTCGCTCGCCCGCATCTTCCAGCGCCCGCACTACCGTTCCGAGGTCACGCAGTTCCTGGACGACCTCAAGCAGTCGCGCCCGGAGCTCGACCTGCAGCAGCGCCAGGGCCGCGCCCTGCTGTGGGACAAGCAGATCGACCGCGAGCTGCAGGCCGAATTCAAGGCCGGCCGCGTGAAGCAGGCGCCCTACGTCTACCAGACCGCGCCGACGCAGGACTGAGCGCGCCGGCGCTCGCCCCGAGCGCCCGCCACTGACCTGCCATTGATCACAAGCCAAATCGGCCTCCAGCGCTTATCCCGCAAGCGCTGATAGCTCATATTTAGATAGCATTCCATGTCGGTTGCCGACCCCGATCAGCTGCTGGCCGAAGGCCCGGCGCAGGCGCCGCTGCCCGAGGTGGTGGACCACGTGGCCGTGGCGCGCCTGTACGGCGAGCCGCTGTTCGCGCTGCCGACCGACCTGTACATCCCGCCCGACGCGCTGGAGGTGTTCCTCGAGGCCTTCGAAGGCCCGCTGGACCTGCTGCTGTACCTGATCCGCAAGCAGAACTTCAACATCCTCGACATTCCGATGGCGAACGTGACGCGCCAGTACCTGAGCTATGTCGACGAAATTCGCAGCCGGAACCTGGAGTTGGCGGCCGAATACCTGCTGATGGCGGCGATGCTCATCGAGATCAAGTCGCGCATGCTGCTGCCGCCCAAGAAGACGGCCGAGGGCGAGGAGCCCGAAGACCCGCGCGCCGAGCTGGTGCGCCGCCTGCTCGAATACGAGCAGATGAAACTGGCCGCCACGCACCTGTCGGAAGTGCCGCAGTACGGCCGCGACTTCCTGAAGGCGCAGGTGTACGTCGAGCAGGCGCTGAAGCCGCGCTTTCCCGACGTGGAACTGGCCGATCTGCAATCGGCCTGGGCCGACATCCTGCGGCGCGCCAAGCTGGTGCAGCACCACAGGATCAGCCGCGAGGAACTGAGCGTGCGCGAGCACATGTCCATCGTGCTGAAAAAGCTGCAGGGCCGCCGCTTCGCGCCGTTCGAGGACCTGTTCGACCCCGCCAAGGGCGTGCCCGTGCTGGTGGTCACGCTGATCGCACTGCTGGAACTGGCCAAGGAGAACCTGGTGGAGATCACCCAGGCCGAGGCCTATGCGCCGATTTACGTGCGGCTGGCGTTCACACCGAATTAAGAGGCATCCCCCTGAGCGGCTGACGCCGCTTCCCCCTTCTCTCTTGCCGCTGCGCGGCGGGGGAAGGGGGACGCACCCAGCGGGCGGGCCAAGCCCTTCCGCGGGTGCCCCCGCATGGCCTGCTCCGCGGCCGCCAGATGGTGGCGCGCGCCACCGCCAAGGATGTGGGAGCGGGCTTGCCCGCGATGCAGCGACGACTGGGGGCAAGGCGCTTATCGCGGGCAAGCCCGCTCCCACAAGGCCGTTCCAGCGGCTGTGCAGCTTGCGCATAGACTCGGCGCGTTTGTTTGCCTGACGGAGCGCCACCGCATGACCACACCATCGTCCTCCACCCCATCGCCCGGCTCGCCCTACGGCACGCTGCCGCCCGCATCGCCGCTGCCGCAGCGCAAGCCGGTCAGCCTGCCGCGGCTGGCACAGCTGCGCGCCGACGGCGAGAAGATCACCATGCTGACCGCCTACGACGCCACCTTTGCCGCCGTGGCCGATGCGGCGGGGGTGGAATGCCTGCTGGTGGGTGATTCGCTGGGCATGGTGTGCCAGGGGCTGCCCTCCACCGTGGGCGTGACGCTGGAGGCCATGCGTTACCACACCGAGAGCGTCTCGCGCGGGCTGCACCGTGTGCAGGGCACGGCTTGGCTGATCGCCGACCTGCCCTTCGGCAGCTACCACGAATCGCCCGAGCAGGCGCTGCGCAGCGCCACCACGCTGATGCAGGCGGGCGCGCACATGGTCAAGCTGGAAGGCGGCGGCTGGACGGCGCCGACGGTGCGCTTCCTGGTCGAGCGCGGCATTCCCGTGTGCGCGCACCTGGGCCTGACGCCGCAGACCGTGCACGCGCTGGGCGGCTACCGCGTGCAGGGCCGGGGCGACGAGGCGGCGCAGACGCTGCGCCAGCACGCGCTGGAACTGCAGGACGCCGGCGCCGCCATGCTGGTGCTGGAAATGGTGCCCGCCCTGCTCTCGGCGCAGCTGACGCAGGAGCTGCCGCGCTGCGCCACCATCGGCATCGGTGCCGGCAAGGGCACCGCCGGGCAGGTGCTGGTGATGCACGACATGCTGGGCGTGAACCTGGGCAAGAACCCGAAGTTCGTGCGCAACTTCATGGACGGCAGCGGCAGCGTGAAGGCCGCCATCGAGGCCTATGTGCGGGCGGTGAAGGACGGCAGCTTCCCCGACGACGCCCTGCACGCCTGGTAAGCCGCCGCCCCCATTGATCCGCCCACCCACCATGCACATCGTCCACACCCTTCCCGAACTGCGCCACGCCCTGCGGCACGCGCAGCGCCCCGCCTTCGTGCCCACCATGGGCAACCTGCACGCCGGCCACCTGGCGCTGGTCGAACAGGCCCGCCCGCTGGGCGATGCCACCGTGGCCAGCATCTTCGTCAACCGGCTGCAGTTTCTGCCGCACGAGGATTTCGACAGCTACCCGCGCACCTTCGAGGCCGACTGCGCCAAACTGCGCGAGGCCGGCTGCGACCTGCTGTTCGCCCCGCGCGAGCGCGACCTGTACCCCGAGCCGCAGACCTTCAAGGTGCTGCCCGACCCAGCGCTGGCCGACCTGCTGGAGGGCGAGTTCCGCCCCGGCTTCTTCACCGGCGTGGCCACCGTGGTGATGAAACTCTTCATGGCCGTGTTCGCCGGCAAGCCGCACGGCTTCGGCGTTTTCGGCAAGAAGGACTACCAGCAGCTGATGGTGATCCGCCGCATGGTGCAGCAGTTCGCGCTGCCCATCGAGATCGTCGGCCACGGCACCGAGCGCAGCGCCGATGGCCTGGCGCTCAGCTCGCGCAACAGTTACCTGAGCGAGGCCGAGCGCGCCGAGGCCTTGCAGCTGTCACTGGCGCTGCGCGCCCTGTCGCGCGACGCCCTGGCCGCCGCGCACGCCCTGCCCGCGCAACTGCCGGCGCTGGAAGCGGCGGCGATGCAGGCGCTGGCCGCACGCGGCTGGCTGCCCGACTACCTCACGGTGCGCCGCCGCGCCGACCTGCTGCCGCCGCAGGCGGGCGATGGCAGCGGTGACTTGGTGGCGCTGGGCGCGGCGCGCCTGGGCGGCACGCGGCTGATCGACAACCTGGAGATCTGAAGGCCGGCGCGTGGCGGACGGGACTTCGAGTCTGGCTGCCTTGTGGGAGCGGGCTTGCCCGCGATGGGGCCTCGCCACAGTAGCGGCGCTACATCGCGGGCAAGCCCGCTCCCACAGAGAGTACAGTGGAGTATGCCTACCTAGCGCCCTGAATCCGGGCGCTACAGGGCATCAACCAGGGGAGTATGCTGCACCCATCCGCTCACAGCAGTTCCCCCTTCGGATCGCGCCCCATCAGCGCGGCCACGGCCTCCACGGGCTTCAGCTGCCCGTCCAGCAGCGCCACCACGCATTCGGTGATCGGCATCTCCACGCCCAGATGGCGCGCGCGCTGCAGCACGGTGCGGGCGCTGTACACGCCCTCGGCCACGTGACCGAGCGACTGCACGGCCTCGTCCAGCGTCTGGCCCTCGGCCAGCAGCAGGCCGACGCGGCGGTTGCGGCTCAAATCGCCCGTGGCCGTCAGCACCAGGTCGCCCAGGCCCGAGAGGCCCATGAAGGTCTCGGCCTGCGCGCCCAGCGCCCCGCCCAGACGCGCCGTTTCGGCCAGACCGCGGGTGATGAGGGCGGCACGTGCGTTCAGCCCCAGGTTCAGGCCATCGGCCAGGCCGGTGGCAATGGCCAGCACGTTCTTCACCGCGCCGCCCACTTCCACGCCGGTCAAGTCCTCATTGCCGTACACCCGCAGCGTGGGGCCGTGAAAGCCGTCGACCAGCGCCTGGCGCACGTGCGGCTGGCGGCTGGCGGCCACAAGCGCGGTGGGCTGGCCGCGCGCCACTTCCTGCGCGAAGCTGGGCCCGCTGAGCGCACCGGCCTGCAGCGCGGGCGCCACCTGGGCCTGGATTTCGTGCGGCATCAGCCCGAAGGGGTTGGGTGCCTGCGGGTTCTGCGCCGGCTCGAAGCCCTTGCACAGCCAGCCGATGGGCACGCGCACCTCGCGCAGCAGCGCCAGCGTGGGGCGCAGGCCCGCGACAGGGGTGGCGACGATGATCAGGTCGGCCTGCGGCACCGCCTGCATCAGGGTGCCCACGTCGCCGCCACGCACGTTCAACTCGCGCGGCAGCGGAATGCCCGGCAGGTAGCGCGCGTTCTCGCGCGTGTCGTCCATGGCCTCGGCCTGCGCCCCGTCGCGCGCCCACAGCACCACATGGTGCCCGGCCGGGTTGCGCGCCGCGCTGACGGCCAGCGCCGTGCCCCAGGCGCCGGCACCGATAACTATGATTTTCATAGCTGCTCGCGCTTGCTGGACGGGCGCTGGAGGCCTATTCGATGCTTACTGCGTGACGATCGGCGAGGCGTCGGCCTGGGCGGCGTTCTGCTGCTCGTACATCGACTGGAAGTTGATCTCGGCCAGGTGCACGGGCGGAAAGCCGCCGCGCTGGATCAGGTCGGCCACGTTGCCGCGCAGGTAGGGGTAGACGATCTGCGGGCAGGCGATGCCGATGACGCCCCCCATCTGGTCTTCGGGGATGTTGCGGATCTCGAAGATACCGGCCTGCTTGCACTCGCACAGGAACACGGTCTTGTCCTGGATCTTGGTCTGCACGGTGGCGGTGACGGTGATCTCGAACACGCCCTCGGCCACGTTCTCGGCGTTCACGCCCAGGTTGATCTCGACGGCCGGCTGCTCCTGCTCCAGCAGGATGGCGGGCGAATTGGGCTGCTCCAGCGAGGCCTCTTTCAGGTAGACGCGCTGGATGTTGAACACGGGATCGGTGTCGGCCATGAGGTTCTCGCTAAGGGAAAGGATGGATGAAAAAGACGGGCAGCGGCCCTTGGGCGCGCTGCCTTACGGTCATTATCTCAGGCGGGCGTGACACGCCCGGGGCGCCGGTCAGGCCTGGCCGGCCAGCAGCGGATCGAGCCCGCCGCGTTGATCCAGCGCCACCAGGTCATCGTGGCCGCCCACGTGCGTGTCGCCGATGAAGATCTGCGGCACGGTGCGGCGGCCGGTGATGTCCATCATGGTCTGGCGCTGGGCCGGGTCGAGGTCGACGCGGATCTCGTCGATCTGCACCCCCTTGGCCTGCAGGATTTGCTTGGCACGGATGCAGTAGGGGCAGGTGCCGGTGGCGTACATCTTCACTTTTTGCATGGTTTCAGGCCTTCTCGATCGGCAGGCTGGCCTCGCGCCAGCTCTTCAGGCCGCCGGACAGCGACTGGGCGTTGTCGTAACCCAGTTTCCTGGCGATGGCCACCGCGCGGCCCGAGCGCATGCCCGAAGCACACACCAGCACCAGCGGCGTAGCCTTGTTCTTCACGGCGCCGGGCAGTTTGGCCTCCAATTCGCCCAGCGGAATGCTCCTGGCGCCGCCCACGTGGCCGGCCTGGTATTCGGCCGGCTCGCACACGTCGATGACCACCGCCTTCTCGCGGTTGATGAGTTGCACCGCGGCCGCCGGGGTCAGCCCCGCACCCCCGCCGCCGGTCAGCATCGGCATCAGCAGCATGCCGCCCGACACCAGGGCCACCGCGATCAACATCCAGTTCGCCAGCACGAAATCCACGATCAATATCCTTCTTGAATGCGTCAGTGAGAGGCGCCAGCGCGCCCCCGATCAGGCGGGGATTCTAAAATGATGGGTTTGCGCCCGCCCAGCCGGCGGTTATTGACTTCTTACTGGCTGCCTCCCGATGTACAAGCTCGTTCTGATCCGCCACGGCGAATCCACCTGGAACCTCGAAAACCGCTTCACCGGCTGGACCGACGTGGACCTGACCCCCACCGGCGTCGAGCAAGCCAAGCAGGCCGGCCGCCTGCTGAAGGCCGAGGGCTACGATTTCGACGTCGCCTACACCAGCGTGCTGACGCGCGCCATCCGCACCCTGCACCTGGCGCTGGACGAGATGGACCGCCTGTGGCTGCCCACCGTCAAGCACTGGCGCCTGAACGAGCGCCACTACGGCGCCCTGCAGGGCCTGAACAAGGCCGAAACCGCCCAGAAGCACGGCGACGCGCAGGTGCTGGTGTGGCGCCGCAGCTACGACACGCCGCCGCCCGCGCTGGAGCCGACCGATCCGCGCAGCGAACGCGGCGACCCACGCTACGCCAGGCTGCAGCCCGGCGAGGTGCCGCTGACCGAGTGCCTGAAGGACACCGTGGCGCGCGTACTGCCGTTCTGGAACGAATCCATGGCGCCCGCCATCCTGGCCGGCAAGCGCATCGTGGTGTCGGCGCACGGCAACTCGATCCGGGCGCTGGTCAAGTACCTCGACAACATCTCCGAGACGGACATCGTGGAGCTGAACATCCCCAACGGCATCCCGCTGGTGTACGAGTTGGACGCCGGACTGAAGCCGATCCGCAGCTACTACCTGGGCGACGCCGAGGCCGCGGCCAAGGCCGCCGCGGCGGTGGCCAGCCAAGGCAAGGCCTGACAGGCCACCCGGACCCACGTAAAGCCGGCGCAATGACCCGTTTGGCACGGAACTTCGCGGTGCGGTCGCAACCGAAAGCAGTTGCCAAGGTTTATATTGGGCGCAAGCCTTGAGGACGTTCCTGAACATGAGCCAGAAAACCAAGATCGCCGGATGGATTGCCGTGGGTGCGCTGGCCGGCGCGCTGACCACCGTGTCGCTGCAGACCGTGGCGCGCGGCACGCTGGCGCCGCTGCCGCTCGAAGAGCTGCAGCAGCTCGCCGCCGTGTTCGGCATGATCAAGTCCGACTACGTCGAGCCGGTGGATGAGAAGAAACTGATCACCGACGCCATCTCGGGCATGGTGGCCAGTCTCGATCCGCATTCGCAGTATTTCGACAAGAAAAGCTTCAAGGAATTCCGCGAAGGCACCACCGGCAGGTTCGTCGGCGTGGGCATCGAGATCACGCAGGAAGACGGTCTGATCCGCGTGGTGTCGCCCATCGAGGGCTCGCCCGCCGACCGCGCCGGCCTCAAACCGGGCGACCTGATCACCAAGGTGGACGACACCGCCGTCAAGGGCCTGTCGCTGAACGAAGCCGTCAAGCGCATGCGCGGCGAGCCGGGCACCAAGGTCATCCTCACCATCCTGCGCCGCGACGAGAACCGCAGCTTCCCGGTCACCATCGTTCGCGAGGAAATCCGCACCCAGTCGGTAAAGAGCAAGGTGGTCGAGCCGGGCTACGCCTGGCTGCGCCTGTCGCAGTTCCAGGAGCGCACCGTGGAGGACTTCGTCACCAAGCTCGAGGACATCTACAAACGCGAGCCCGGCCTGAAGGGTCTGGTGCTGGACCTGCGCAACGATCCGGGCGGCCTGCTCGACGCCGCCGTGGCCGTGTCGGCCGCCTTCCTGCCCGAGGGCGTGACCGTGGTGTCCACCAACGGCCAGATCGAGGAAAGCAAGTCGATCTACAAGGCCGTGCCCGAGGACTATCTGCGCCGCCGCGGCGCCGATCCGCTCAAGCGCCTGCCCGCGGCCGTCAAGTCGGTGCCGATGGTGGTGCTGGTCAACGAAGGCTCGGCCTCGGCCAGCGAGATCGTGGCCGGCGCGCTGCAGGACCACAAGCGCGCCACCATCATGGGCAGCCAGACCTTCGGCAAGGGTTCGGTGCAGACCGTGCGCCCGCTCGGCCCGGACACGGCGCTGAAGATCACCACCGCCCGCTACTACACGCCCAACGGCCACACCATCCAGGCCAAGGGCATCGTGCCCGACATCATGGTCGACGACACCGCCGAGGGCAGCCCGTTCGCCGTGCTGCGCATGCGCGAAGCCGACCTGGAGAAGCACCTGAGCGGCGGCGAGGCCGAGAAGAAGGACCCCGCCGTCGAGAAGGAGCGCGAGGCCGCCCTCAAGCGCCTGGAAGAAGAATCGCGCAAGCCCGCCGCCGAGCGCCGTCCGCCCGAGTACGGCAGCGACAAGGACTTCCCGCTGCAGCAGGCGCTGGCCAAGCTCAAGGGCCAGCCGGTCAAGGTCAGCAAGACCCTGGTCGAGCGCAAGGACGACACCAAGACGGAATAAGGCCTGCCGCGCCCCGGCGCGGCAGGCTACAGCGCCGATGGACGACCGGCAACTGCTGCGCTATTCACGCCACATCCTGCTCGACGACATCGGTGTCGAGGGGCAGGAGAAGCTGCTGGCGGAGCATGCGCTCGTCATCGGCGCCGGCGGGCTGGGCTCGCCGGTGGCGCTGTATCTGGCCAGCGCGGGCGTCGGCCGCATCACGCTGGTGGACGACGACACCGTCGACCTGACCAACCTGCAGCGCCAGATCGCGCACACCGAGGCGCGCGTGGGCCAGCCCAAGGTGGAATCGGCGCGTGCCGCCATCGCCGCCATCAACCCCGATGTGCAGGTCCACACCGTGGCGCAGCGCGCCGACGAGGCACTGCTGCGGCCACTGGTGGCCGAGGCCGACGTGGTGCTGGACTGCACCGACAACTTTGCCACCCGCCAGGCCCTCAATCGCGCCTGCGTGGCCGCCCGCAAGCCGCTGGTGGCCGGCGCGGCCATCGGCTTTGACGGGCAGGTCTCGGTGTACGACCTGCGCCAGGCCGACTCGCCCTGCTACGCCTGCGTGTTTCCGCCGTCGCACACCGTCGAGGAAGTGCGCTGCGCCACCATGGGCGTGTTCGCGCCGCTGGTGGGCCTGATCGGCACGGTGCAGGCGGCCGAGGCGCTCAAGCTGTTGTGCGGCATCGGCCAGCCGCTGGTGGGGCGCCTGCTGATGCTCGACAGCCGCCGCATGGAGTGGACCGAAGTGCGGGTGCAGCGGCAGCCGGACTGCCAGGTTTGTAGCACCCCACCCAAGGTGTAGGCGGGCTCCTACACGGTGGCAGTCTGCACACTGTCACGGCCGAAGACCGTGTCCCCGTAGACTCTGGTCAAGTATTTCCCTCGCGCCACGGTTCGAAGGATTTTCACCAGCCACCTTGACCACAGCCATGTCCGGCCCCCCTGCAGTGCGAGCCTATTTCGTCGAAGACAACCCCACCATCCGAGAGAACCTCATCGCCACGCTGGAGGAACTCGGTGGGGTGGCTCCGGTCGGCTACGCCGAAACCGAGCACCAGGGCAGCGAATGGCTGGTCAACCACACCAGCCAGTGGGACCTGGCCATCGTCGACCTGTTTCTCAAGCAGGGCAGCGGGCTGGGTGTGCTGCAGGCCACCCGCGAACGCAACCCGGACCAGAAGGTGGTCGTGCTCACCAACTACGCCACGCCGGACATCCGCGTGCGCTGCCACCAGCTGGGCGTGGACGCGGTGTTCGACAAATCCAACGACATCGAGGCCCTGATCGACTTCTGCCTGGAAATGAAGGGAACCGATTGATGGGCTCCGCGCCATCGCAGCCGTCCGCACGAAAAAAGCCGCCCCGAGGCGGCTTTTTTCGTCGCCGGCGCAGCCCCTGCTGCGCCACGGCGCGCCGATCAATCGATCAGCTTGTTCTTCAGCGCGTAGTAGGTCAGGTCGCTGTTCGAGCTCAGGCCCATCTTCTCCATCAGGCGCGTGCGGTAGGTGCTCACCGTCTTCACCGACAGCGACAGCGACTCGGCGATGTCGCCCGCCGTCTGCCCCTTGGCCAGCTTGAGGAACACCTGAAACTCGCGCTCCGACAGCTGCTCGTGCGGTGCCGCATCGCCCTTGCGCCCCAGTTGCTGGGCCAGCAGTTCGGCCACCGAGGGCGTGATGTAGCGCTTGCCCAGCGCGATGGTGCGGATCGCCTCGACGATCTCGCTCGGGTCGCACTCCTTGTTCAGGTAGCCGCTCGCGCCCTGGCGGATCAGGTTCATGGCGTAGTGCTCCTCGGGGTAGCCCGAGAGGATCAGGATGCCCACGTCCGGCGCCTTGGCGCGGATCATGGCCAGCGCGTCGATGCCGCTCTGCCCGGGCATCGACAGGTCCATCACCAGCACGTCCAGCTCGGTGGTGCGCACCAGGTCGATGGCTTCGCGCCCGCTGGCGGCTTCGCCGGCAACCCGCAGATCCACGTGCTCCGAGAAGAACTGCTTGAGCCCCGACCGCACGATGGCGTGGTCATCCACAATACCGATTCTGATCACAGCGTGCCTTTCCAACTGATTGAAGGCCCGGCCAGGCGCGGCGGGGCAATTGCCGATTCTAGTGGCCCCGCGACATGCCTGAAGTGACCCTTGCCCCCGCCCCGGCGCGCGACAGCGCGCGCCCCCGCAACCCGCTGTCGCTGCGCGCCACGCTCATCATCGCCGCGCTGTGCGCGCTGGCGATCATGTGGCTGAACGAGGACACGCACCGGCGCGCCACGCAGACGCTGCTGGAGATCCAGCAGGGCCATGCGGCGCGCGCCACCGTCAACATGCTGGTGCGACGTCTGGTGGAGGCCGAATCGAACCAGCGCGGCTACGCCCTGACCGGCGATCGCGCCTACCTTGAGCCCTACACCGCGGCGCTGGAAAGCATCGACGGCCTACTGAAGCAGCTCAACACCCGGGCACCGCGCGAGGTGCTGGATTCGGACGCCATGCTGAGCTTTCGCAACCTGCTGTCGCAGAAGATCGGCGAGATGGCGCTCACGGTGCGCATGCGGCAGGAAGACCGGCCCGAGGTGGTCAACTTCGTGGTCACCTCCAACGTCGGGCTGGAGCAGATGCGCGCTTTCAGCCTGCAGGCCGATGCGCTGATCGCCCAGGCCGAGGCCATCGTGGCCACCAAGCGGGCCGAGGTGTTCCGGCTGCTCAACGTGTCGCGCTTCGGGCTGGCGGCGGGCGTGCTGGCGGCTTTCTTCGCCTTCTTCCTGTACGTCAACCAGACCCGCGCGCTGCGCGAAGCCGACAGCCGCCAGAAGCAGTTGCTGGAAGCCGAACGCGATGCGCTCGAATCGCAGGTGCGCGAGCGCACTGCACGCCTGACCGAGCTGGCCAACTACCTGCAGCAAGCCGTCGAGGACGAGCGCGCCCACTTGGCGCGGGAACTGCACGACGAACTGGGCGCGCTGCTGACCGCCGCCAAGCTGAACGTGGCGCGCGTCAAGTCCAAGCTGCCCAAGGACGCCGTCGACGTGACCGAGCGCCTGCAGCACCTGACCGAAACGCTCAACCAGGGCATCGCGCTCAAGCGCCGCATCATCGAGGACCTGCGGCCTTCGTCGCTCTCCAACCTGGGCCTGGTCGCATCGCTGGAAATCCTCACGCGCGAGTTCGCCGACCGCTCGGGCATCGAGGTGGTGACGGCGCTGGAGCCGGTGGACCTGGACGCCAACAGCGAACTCACGATCTACCGCCTGGTGCAGGAGGCGCTGACCAACATCGGCAAGTACGCCAAGGCCAACAAGGTGCACGTGAACCTGAAGAACTACGTCTACCACGCCGAGGTGTCGGTGACCGACGACGGCGTGGGCTTCGACCCGGCCGACCTGCCGCAGAGCTCGCACGGTCTGGTGGGCATGCGCCACCGGGTGGAGGCCAGCGGCGGCCGGCTCGACGTCAACTCGCAGCCGGGCCGGGGCTCGCGCGTGTCGGGCACCATCCCGCGCCGCAGCGCCAAGCAGCAGCAGGAGCTGGCCGCGGCCGTCAGCGCCATGTCGGCCGATTCCTACAAGGCATCGCCGGCCCCGCTGACACCGCCCGACGCGGCCCGCTGATGCGCCCCGGCCCTGCGTGGCGTATGCTTGACCCACGCTTCAGGCCACGGCGCCAGCCACCGCCGCCAAGCGCTTTGTCCCACCACCTCCGGTCGCCACGGGCGCCACGAAAGGAAGTCTGAATGAACACGCACCAAGCCGTCGACAAGATCGCCGACAGCGCACAGAACGCCACCGACAAAGTGGCCGACAAGGCCGAGCGCACGGTCGAATCCGCCCGCCTGTACGCCAACGAGGCGCTGGACAAGGCCGATGCCAAGGTGCGCAGCCTGCGCGAGGACGTGCAACCCGCCATCGACGCCGTGTCGGCCCGCGTGCACGACATGGCCGCCCGCGGCAAGGCCGCCGCCGCCGAGACCTCGGCCCAGGCGCGCGACAAGCTGCACGACGTGACCGACCGCACCAGCGCCTACGTGTCCGAGCAGCCGCTCAAGTCCATGGCCATGGCCGCCGCGGCCGGCGCCGCGCTGGCGCTGCTGATGGGCCGCCGCCGCCGCTGATGCGCGGCGCGCTTGACGCGCCCCCCCGCCCCACAGGCCCCGCCGATGCAGACCGGCGGGGTTTTTTCATGCACCGGGCAAGGGACGATAGCTATGTTTAATATAGCTACCAGCGCCTGCCACCATTGGGCCGAAGCCGAAAACCACCCTGATACCGTTTTGCCTTCAGAACGATGAAACTAACCGCGGGGCTGCCGCCGCATGACCGATGCCGAACGTCTTCTTTGTCATTGAAGCGCAGCGAAGTCATTTGTCATTCTTGAAAGCACATTCGCGCAAAAAAGCCCAGCGCACTTCAGTCTTCCACCATGCGCTCGGCCTGCGCGCGCAGGCGCTGCACCAGCGCGTCCAGCGTGGCCACCTCGGTTTCGCTCAGCACCGACAGCAGCTCCTGGTTGATGGCCGCCACGCGCGGCAGCAGCGCGGCGTAAAGCGCGCGGCCGCGCTCGGTCAGGTGCAGCAGCACCTCGCGCCGGTTGCCGGGGCGCGGCGTGCGCACCACCAGGCCTTTCTGCACCAGCGCGCTCACGGCGCGCGAGGTCTGCGCCCGGTCCAGCGCCGCGCGCTCGGCCAGCGCCGACGAGGGCATGCCCTCCGAATCCGCCAGCTGCGCCAGCATGCGCCATTCGCGCCGCGTGATGCCGAACTCCGCCTCGCACAGGCGCACCACCGGCCGGCGCGCCGCCGCCTGCAGCTGCCACAGCACGTACAGCAGCATGTCGTCCAGGGATTTGGGCTGGGTCAAGCGGTTCGTCGGCATGCGGGTAAATCCTGAGAACAGTTGATTTTGTCAATTCGGCGCGCACGACCTAGAGTGCCACCCCTGTTGCCGGAAAAGACGAGGAGATACCCCATGCACCGCAGACACCTGCTGCTGGCCGCCAGCGCCGCCGCCCTGGCCAGCGCGGCGGGCAACGTTCACGCCCAGTCCGCCGACGCGCCGCTGCGCATCGTCGTGCCCTACGCCGCCGGCGGCTCCAGCGACCGGGCCGCGCGCCTGGTGGCCGACCGCCTGGGCCCCAGGCTGGGCCAGACCGTGCTGGTGGAGAACCGCACCGGCGCCGGCGGCCGCCTGGCGGCGCAGCAGCTGAGGAACGCGCCCGCCAACCAGAACGTGCTGCTGCTGGCCAACCCGGCCATCATGGTGGTGGCGCCGCTGGTGTTCAAAGACGCCGGCTACGACCCCGACAAGGACTTCCAGCCCGTGTCGCAGGTGACCGAGTACGAATTCGGCCTGGCCGTGGCCTCGGCCGTGCCGGTCAAGGAGCTGTCGCACCTGCTGGCCTGGCTGCGCGTCAACCCGGCGCAGGCCAACTTCGGCGTGCCGGCCACCGGCAGCCTGCCGCATTTCTTTGCGCTGATGACGGGCGAGAAGGCCGCGGTGAAGGCGCAGGTGGTGGGCTACCGCGGCTCGGCGCCGCTGATCAGCGATCTCATCGGCGGCCAACTGCCGGTGGCCTTCGACACCTTCGACACCCTGCTGCCGCAGCACGAGGGCGGCAAGATCCGCATCCTGGCCAGCTCGGGCGCCAAGCGCTCGCAATTCGCCAAGGACATCCCGACGTACAAGGAATCCGGCCTGGACCTGGTGGCCACGGGCTGGAACGCCTTCTTCGCCCCCGCCGCCATGCCGGCGGCGCAGGTGCAGCGCCTGTCCACCGCCATCCGCGAGGTGATGAGCGAGCCCGACCTGCAGCACAAGTTCGTCGACGCCAGGATGACCCCCGTGGCCAGTACGGCGGCGCAGACGGCGACCATGCTGAAAACCTACCGCGCGCAATGGGCGCCGGTGGTGCGCCAGTCGGGCTACCAGCCGTGACGGGGCATGCGCCGATCACTATGAAAACATGAGCTGTTTGCGCCCGTCACACCTACATTTCATACACTTTTCTCTTGAAATCAATCGTGGACGGGCGCAAGCCACTATAAAAACCAAAGCAACCTGCAACGCCATGACCTTCGCTTCCCGCCCTCTCTTCTCCACCCGCTTCGCCCCCGCCGCCTGCCGCGCCGTGGTGGCCGCCGGCCTGGCCCTGCTGGCCGGTGCCGCCGCCGCGCAGGCCTACCCGGCCAAGCAGATCAGCTTCGTCAACAACTTTCCACCCGGCGGGCCGTCGGACATGATCGCGCGCTCGGTGGCCGACGTGCTGCAGAAGCGCTTCAGTCAGCCGGTGGTGGTCGAGAACAAGCCCGGCGCCGCCGGCAACATCGGCGCCACCCAGGTGGCGCGCAGCAAGCCCGACGGCTACACCGTGCTGATCGGCATCGACACCACCTTCACCGTCAACCCGCACATCTACAAGGGCATGCCGTTCAAGCCGGCCGACTTCCGCCCCATCATGGTGATGGCCTCGTCGGGCCTGCTGGTGGGCGCGCACCCGTCCACCGGCTTCAAGACCATGGCCGATCTGGTGGCCGCCGGCAAGGGCAAGGGCGTCACCTTCAGCTCGGCCGGCGCCGGAAGCCCCGGCCACCTGGCTGCCGAGCTGTTCCACGAGGCCACGGGCATGAAGATCACCCACGTGCCGTACAAGGGCAACACGCCCGCCGTCACCGCCATCCTGAGCGGCGAGGTCAACGGCGGCGTGCTGGCCACGCCCGGCCTGCTGCCGCACGTGAAGGCCGGCAAGGTCACGGCGCTGGCCGTCACCAGCCGCCAGCGCTCCACCCTGGCGCCCGAAGTGCCCACCGTGGCCGAGGCCGGCCACAAGGGCCTGGAGCAGGAAGTGCTCTACATCGCCATGGTGCCCGCCGCCACGCCCGATGCCGTGGTGCAGACGCTGGAAAAAGCCTTTGCCGAGGCGCTGGCCCAGCCCGAGGTGAAGCAGCGCCTGGCCAACCTGGACCTGTTCTACGAAGGCCTGACCGGCGCCGACGCCGTGCGCCGCCTGGCCGACCTGTCGCTGCGCTATGGCAAGGTCATCCAGGCCACTGGCATGAAGGTCGAATAAGCTATCATTTCAATAGCTGCTTGCGCTTGATGCACGGGCGCTGGAGGCCAAAATGACCACAAACCCCAAACGCCCCAACTTCATCTACATCGTCGCGGACGACCTGGGCTTTGCCGACCTGGGTTGCTACGGCGGGCGCGATGCCGCCTTCGGCCCCGTCTCGCCCGTGCTCGACCGGCTGGCCGCCGCGGGCGTCAAGTTCACGCAGGGCTACAGCAACTCGCCCGTGTGCTCGCCCACGCGCTTCGGCCTCATCACCGCGCGCTACCAGTACCGCCTGCGCGGCGCGGCCGAGGAACCGATCAGCAGCAAAAGCAAGGGCAGCACCACCCTGGGCCTGCCGCCCGAGCACCCCACCCTGCCCTCGCTGCTGAAGGACGCCGGCTACCGCACGGCGCTGATGGGCAAATGGCACCTGGGCTATCCGCCGGTGTTCGGGCCGCTCAAATCAGGCTACGAGGAATTCTTCGGCCCCATCTCGGGCGGGGTCGACTACTTCACCCACTGCAGTAACAACGGCACGCACGATTTGTACCTGGGCGATGCCGAGCACCACGAAGAAGGCTATCTGACCGACCTGATCACCGACCGCTCGGTCGACTACATCCAGCGCATGGCGGCGGGTGCGCGCGGCGATGCGCCGTTTTTCCTCAGCGTGCACTACACCGCGCCGCACTGGCCGTGGGAAACGCGCGACGACGCCGCGCTGGCCGAAGAGCTGAAGGACAACCTGTTCCACCTGCACGGCGGCAACATCCACACCTACCGCCGCATGATCCACCACATGGACGAAGGCATCGGCAAGCTGGTCGACACGCTGCGCGCCGAGGGCCTGCTGGACGACACGCTGATCGTCTTCACCAGCGACAACGGCGGCGAGCGCTTTTCCGACAACTGGCCGCTGGTGGGCGGCAAGATGGATCTGACGGAAGGCGGCATCCGCGTGCCCTGGATCGCCCACTGGCCCGCCCGCATCGCCCCCGGCGGCGTGAGCGCGCAGCCGTGCATAACGATGGACTGGTCAGCCACCATGCTCGATGCCGCCAGCGTGGCCGCGCACCCGGAGTACCCGCTCGACGGCGTCACGCTGCTGCCGGTGCTGGGCGATGCGGCGCAGCGCTTCGACCGCCCGCTGTTCTGGCGCATGAACCACCGCGGCCAGCGCGCGCACCGCGACGGCGACTGGAAGTACCTGCGCGTGGACGGCCACGACTACCTGTTCAACCTGCCGCAGGACGAGCGCGAGCGCGCCAACCTGGCGGCGCGCGAGCCCGCCCGCCTGGCCGCGCTGCGCGACGCGTGGGAGCACTGGAACGCCAGCATGCCCGCCATCCCGCCCGATGCCACCATCAGCCTGGGTTACGGCGCCAAGGACATGCCGCAGCGTTGACGCGTGGCGCGCTACGGCTCAGGCATCGGTGTTTCAGCGCGCCGACGGCGGGCGCACCTGGGCCGGGATCGGCTCGGTGCCGGGTTCGTAGCGCGGGCGTGGCGTCGGGCGCGGCATGCCGAACGGGCCGCCGCCCCAGCCGGGCGAATACTCGCCATGGCCGGGGCGCGGGTAGCGGTGCGGCGGGCGCGGATAGGGCGCCACCGGCGCATAGGGCTGCACCACCACGATGTCGGCCGGCGGCGGCTGGCCGCAGGCCAGGGCGGCGTTGTGGCGCGCGGTGCGGATTTCCTCCTCGCTGGCCGAGAAGCTGCCGGCGCGGAAGGCCGCCTCGGCGCGCGCGGCGCGGCAGGCTTCGGAATCGGCCGGCGATGCGGGCGGGCGGGCCGCCTCCTGCACGCGGGCGGCGTCCAGGCGCTGCTGCTCGCGCTGCAGGGTCAGCTCTTCGCGCCGCAGGGCCTGCTCGCGCGCGGCGGCGGCGCTTTCGGCGTCGCGGCGCTGCTCTTCGGCTGTGCGCGGCGGCACCACCAGCTGGCCGCCCTGGCAGGGCTGGTCGGTGTACAGCGTCTTGCCGGTGGCCGGGTCGGTGCAGCGGATGGCCTGCGCGCTGGCCAGCAGTGGCAAGCTCAGCAGGGCGGCCAGCAGAACAGTGCGGTTCATGGGTTGCCTTTCGGATTCAGCGCGATGCAGGGGCATCGTAACTTCACTACAACGCCCGCGGCCCCCGGCACGCCGACGGGCGCCGGCGCCTGAGCGCGCGCGCCGCTGCCGTACCATCACGCCCCATGCCGCCCCGCATCCAGCACATGCTCCCTTTCCTGCGCTGGCCGCGCCCGTCGGCCGCCCTGCTGCGGGGCGAGGCGATGGCCGGCCTCACGGTCGGCCTGATGGTGATTCCGCAGGGCGTGGCCTATGCCCAGCTGGCGGGCATGCCGCTGGTGACGGGCATCTACGCCTCGATGCTGCCGGCGCTGGTGGCGGTGCTGTTCTCGGCCTCGGCGCGGCTGTCGGTGGGGCCGACGGCGCTGACCAGCCTGCTGATCTACGCCTCGCTCAGCCCGCTGGCCGCGCCGGCCAGCCCCGAGTGGGTGGAGCTGGCGGTGTGGCTGGCGCTGCTGTCGGGCGGGCTGCAGGTGGTGCTGGGCGCGGCGCGCTTCGGCTGGCTGCTGAATCTGGTGAATTCGCCGGTGCTGATGGCCTTCACGCAGGCGGCGGCGGTGCTCATCATCAGCTCGCAGCTGCCGGCGCTGCTGGGCTTTCGCGTCGGCTGGGCCGAGATGCTGAGCGCACCGTCCATCGACGCGCTGGCCGCCGCTTTCGGGCTGGCGGCGCTGGCGCTGCTGGTGCTGGCGCGGCGCTGGCGGCCGACCTTTCCCACGGTGCTGGTCATCGTGGTGGCGGCGGCGGCGCTGAGCTGGGCCCTGGGCCATGAGTCGCGCGGCGGCGCCGTGGTCGGGCCGCTGCCGGGCGGGCTGCCGGCGGCCTACATCCCCGGCTGGCCGGGCTGGCAGATGCTGGGTCAGCTGCTGCTGCCCACGCTGGTGATCACGCTGGTGAGCTTTCTGGAAACGGCCGCCAGCGCCAAGGTGGACAGCCAGCGCAAGGGCGAGCGCTGGGACCAGGACCAGGACCTGATAGGCCAGGGGCTGGCCAAGATCGCATCGGGCTTCTCGGGCGCGTTCGCCACCAGCTCGTCGTTCTCGCGCTCGGCGCTCAACCTGTACGCCGGCGCGCAAACCGGCTGGGCCACGGTGTTCTCGGTGGTGGTGGTGCTGGTGGCGCTGCTGGTGTTCACGCCGGTGCTGCGGCACGTGCCGCAGGCGGTGCTGGCGGCCATCGTGGTGGCGGCGGTGGTGGGGCTGCTGAAGCCGCGCGAGTTCGTGCGGCTGTGGCACATCTCGCGCGTCGAGGCGGTCATCGCCGCCATCACCTTCGGCATCACCATCGTCGCCGCGCCGGCGCTGTACTGGGGCGTGCTGTCGGGCGTGCTGATGGCACTGTCGTACTTTCTGTACCAGCGGCTGCACCCGCGCATCATCGAGGTCGGCCTGCACGCCGACGGCAGCCTGCGCGACCGCCAGCTGTGGGCGCTGCCAGCGCTGGCGCCGCACACCTACGCGCTGCGCATGGACGCGGGGCTGGACTTCGCCACCGCCAGCCAGTTCGAGCGCAACGTGACCGAGTACCTGACGGCGCACCCCCACACGCGCCACGTGTGCCTGTTCGCGCACGCCATCAACCGCATGGACGCCACCGGCGCCGAGGCCTTTGCGCGGCTGGTCAGCCAGCTGCACCAGCGGCGGGTGACGCTGCACCTGGCCGGCATGAAGCTGCCGGTGGAGAAGATGCTGCAGGCCGCCGGCACGCTGGTGCCGCACCCGCTGCTGCACACCTACCGCACCGACGCCGAGGCGCTGGCGGCGCTGCGGGCGATTGCCGACGAGCAGCGCGCCGAGCCGGCGGATCTGGCGGCGCTGGTGATCTGATCGGCAGATCAGGGGAGTATGCGTGTCTTGCGCCCGACTGGCGGGCGCTGGGTGCTACATCAACAGGGAGTATGCAGTCACCAACGATGTGGGAGCGGGCTCGCCCGCGATGGCAGCGCATCCGCCACAGCAAGCGCTGCCTCGCGGGCAAGCCCGCTCCCACAGAACTGTCGGCCGATCAGCCGACAAGGGAAAACAGGGGAGTATGTGTGTTTTGCGCCTAACTGGCGGGCGCTGGCGGCCATCCTATGAGGGAGTATCTGCCTTCAAGCCCAGCCGGCGCTCAGGTATGCCCCACGATGCTCGCCGTCGCCATCAGCTCTTCCAGCAGCGCCAGCGACACTTTGCCCGACACGCTGTACGGGTCGAGCACGGCGCGCTCCGAATACTTCAGCAGCACGCTGGCGTTGACGCGGCTGGCATCCACCAGGCCCATGGTCCAGCCGCCGAAGCGGCGCTCCACGATTTCCTCGTAGTGCAGCAGCACCACGTCCTTGTGCCGCGCATCTCGCTGGATGGTGCCGTACAGGTCGCTCACGGCCTGGCGCCCGCCCTCCATGCCATGCATGAACACGCCGCCGCCATACACCAGGATGCCGGTGATGCCGCTTTCGTGGTTGTGCTGGCGGGCGGAGGTGAGGATGGCCTCGATGGCGGCGGGCGACGCGTCGACGGCGCGGCTGGCGTACAGAAGGCGAACTAGCATTTTCAAATCTCCACGGCGCCATGCGCCAGTCGAATCACGTCCAACGCCGAGAGCCAGCCGGCCGCGGAGCAGGCCACGCCAGCGAACGCCGTGGACGGACCTGCGCCGGCCACTGGCGTTGTCCCCCTGGAGGGGGAAGGCGCGCAGCGACTCAGGGGGTGTTTCATTTCCGGGGAATGAGCGACAGGAATTCGCGCCGCAGGTTGGCGTCCTTCAGGAACACGCCGCGCATGACCGAGTTGATCATCTTGCTGTCGAGGTCCTTCACGCCGCGCCAGGCCACGCAGTAGTGCGTCGCCTCCATCACGATGGCCAGGCCGTCGGGCTTGGTCTTGTTCTGGATCAGGTCGGCCAACTGCACCACCGCCTCTTCCTGGATCTGCGGGCGGCCCATGATCCATTCGGCCACGCGGGCGTACTTGGACAGGCCGATGACGTTGGTGTGCTCGTTGGGCAGCACGCCGATCCACAGCGTGCCGATGACCGGGCAGAAGTGGTGGCTGCAGGCCGAACGCACGGTGATGGGGCCGACGATCATCAGCTCGTTCAGCCGTTCGGCGTTGGGAAACTCGGTGATCGCCGGCGGCTTGACGTAGCGGCCCTTGAACACCTCATTGACATACATCTTGGCCACGCGCCGCGCCGTGTCCTTGGTGTTGTGGTCGCGCGCGGTGTCGATCACCAGGCTGTCGAGCACGCCTTCCATCTTCTGCGTGACTTCGTCGAGCAGCTTTTCCAGCTCGCCGGGTTCGATGAATTCCGAGATGTTGTCGTTGGCGTTGAAGCGCTTGCGCGCCGCCTGCAGACGCTCGCGAATCTTGACCGAGACGGGCGTGCCCTCGTCATCGGCCGCGCTCGGCGCCACGGGGAGATCAGGTTGAGGTTTCATGGGCGAAGCGATGGTATCAGCAAAGCATCCGAGTCGAATCGGTCCGTTGTCGCCGACCGCATTGCGCAGGCAGCTATTTTTTATGTAGCACTCGCGCCGGGCAGGTTGAACTCGGCAATCAGCGGCAGATGGTCCGACATGCGGCTCCACACCCGGCCGCGTGGCGCCTGCAGGCTCAGCGGGCGCAGGCCGCGGGCATAGATGTGGTCGAGTTGCGCCACCGGCAGGCGCGAGGGGTAGGTCAGCGTGCGCGGACCTTCGAAGGCGTGCAGCGAATCCACGTTCAGCAAGGTTCGCACACGCGTGCCCCAGTCGTTGAAATCGCCCGCCACCACCAGCGGTGCACCCGGCGGCACCTCGCGGGCGATGTAGGCCTTGAGGCGCGCGGTCTGACGCACGCGGCTGGCTGGAATCAAGCCGAAATGCACCACGATGGCATGCACGCTGACACCGGCCACCAGCAGCTCGGCATGCAGCAGGCCGCGCTGCTCGAAGCGGTGGTCCGACACGTCCTCGTGCTTGCAGGCGATGATGGGCCAACGCGACAGCAGGGCGTTGCCATGCTCGCCGTGCTTGGTCACCGCGTTGGTGCGGTAGGCCGCCTCGTAGCCTTCGGGCGCCAGGAACTCGGCCTGCGGCAGCTCGGGCCAGCCGGTGAAGTAGCTGGCCTCCTTGCGGTTGGCGGCGCGCACCTCCTGCAGGCACACGATGTCGGCGTCCAGCGTCTCGATGGCCAGCGCCAGGTTGTGGATCTCCAGCCGGCGCGCCGGCCCCATGCCCTGCACGCCCTTGTGGATGTTGTAGGTGGCCACGCGCAGCACGTCGTGCGGGCCGAAGGTGGAATCCAGGCTCATGCGCACACCTCGGCCGCAAAGCGCGGCAGCAGCAGGCAGGCTTCGGCGTTCGAGGGCGAGAAGCAGCGGTCGGCCGCGGCGCGCCACGGAAGCCAGGCGAACTGCGTGTGCTCGCGCGGGTTCAGGCGCACCGCCACGCCCTCGGGTACGCACAGGCCGAACACGTGCTCGCGGTTGCGCGTCACGCCCGGTGCGTAGCGGTGACGCCAGCGCGGGTAGATGTCGTACACGTTCTCGATGGCCCAGTCGTGCAGGGTGCAAGCGGCATCGGCCGCGTCAATGCCGGTTTCCTCCAGCACCTCGCGCGCGGCGGTCTGCGCGAAGGGTTCATCGATATGGTCCTTGCTGCCGGTGACGGATTGCCAGTAGTCGGCCGCGGTGTCGGCGCGGCGGATCAGCAGCACATTCAGCGCGGCGGTGTGCACGACCACCAGCACCGATTCGGGAATCTTGAACGCCGGGGCAGCGGATGTGGTGGGCATGGCCGCGTCCACGTTCAGCCGCGCGACGGCGCCGCCCGCCTTCAGCCCAGCTGGCGCAGCACCCTGTTGACCAGGGGCTGCACGCGCCTGAACATCTGCCAGCCCGACCACACGCGCAGCCCCAGGTTCATGGCCGCACGCGGACGCACCAGTATGGCGCCCACCACGGCCGAGCCGGCCAGCAAGGCCAGCGCATGGCTCTTGCGCGCGCTTTGCACGCTGCGCACGCCGCCGCGCACGCGGTCGGTGGCATGGAAGACCGGGCGGAACACCGCCGTGCGCACCGCAATCTGCTCGCGCAACTGGGCCGAACGCAGGCGCAGCTGCTCGCGCCGCACGGCCAGGTCGACGGCGGGCTCGTCGCTCATGAGGCGCGCAGCCTTTCCTGGTCGCGCCGCAGTTCGTCGCGCGTGGCGCCGAACATGCGAAAGCCCTGCCTGGCCTTCTGCCAGGCCAGCAGCGCCAGCACGGCACCGCCACCGAGGAACAGCGTGGTGAACACGCCCAGCGCCAGCAGGCGCTGCGAATCCCACAGCAGCACGGTGAGGAAGATGGCCAGAAAGATCAGCCCGAAGCTGACGAACACCACCGCCAGCGCCCCCATCACCGCCATGCGGGCCAGGCGCGACAGCTCGTCGCGTGCCTCGACCGTGAACAGCTCGAAGCGGACCTGCGCCAGTTCGATGACGTCGGCAAACAGGCCGCGCACGCGCGCGGCGGTGCTGGCGTCGGCAGAGGGCAGGCTCATGACGGGATCAGGCGCAGTGGCGAGCGTTCGGAACAGGTCAACGGCGACCCAGCAGCACGCCGATCAGCAGGCCCAGCGCGGCGGCGGCGCCGATGGACGACCAGGGGTTGTCGTGCACGTATTCGTCGGTGTATTCGGCGGCCTGGCGGGCACGAGCGCGCAGGGCAGCATCGGCGTCGGCCAGCTTCTCGCGGGCCAGGTGCAGGTTTTCCTTGGCGCGGGCGCGCAGCTCGGTGATCTTGGTGTCGGTCTGGCCGGCCGTGGCGGCCAGCAGGTCTTCGGCATCGGACACCACGCGGCGCAGGTTGGCGACGAGTTGCTCTTTGGTTTCGGAGGCCGATTCGGCCAGGTCAGAGTAGGACATGGTGTTCTCCAGTGGATGAAAAATGATCGTAACAGAGGCCTTGGACCACCCGCGTAGGACGGCGCCGAAAGCACCCCATCCAGGCATGCGCGCAGTCCGAAGGCCGTGGAACAGGCCGGCCAGCGAACGCCGCGGACCGACCTGCGCCGGCCGCTGGCATTGCCCCCCTTCGCGCGGCAAGAAGGGTGAAGCGGCGTCCGCCGCTCAGGGGGATGTCACGCTACCGGATTGCGCAGGCGGATGTGCAGTTCGCGCAACTGCTTCTCGTCCACCGGGCTGGGCGCCTGCGTCAGCAGGCACTGCGCGCGCTGGGTCTTGGGGAAGGCGATGACGTCGCGGATCGACTCGGCCTTGGTCATCAGCGTGACCAGGCGGTCCAGCCCGAAGGCCAGCCCGCCGTGCGGCGGCGCGCCGTACTGCAGCGCATCCAGCAGGAAGCCGAACTTGGCCTGCGCTTCCTCGGGCCCGATCTTGAGCGCCGAGAACACCTTGCTCTGCACCTCGGCGCGGTGGATACGCACCGAGCCGCCGCCCAGCTCCCAGCCGTTGAGCACCATGTCGTAGGCCTTGGCCATGCACTTGCCGGGGTCGGAATCCATGTAGTCCTCGTGGCCATCCTTCGGGCTGGTGAAGGGGTGGTGCATGGCGTTCCAGCGGTTCTCGTCCTCGTCGAACTCGAACATCGGGAAGTCGACCACCCACAGCGGCGCCCAGCGGTCCTCGAACAGGCCGGCCTTCTTCGCAAACTCGCCGTGGCCGATCTTCAGGCGCAGCGCACCGATGGCGTCGTTGACCACCTTGGCCTTGTCGGCGCCGAAGAACAGGATGTCGCCGTTGGCCGCGCCGCTGCGCTTGAGGATTTCGGCAATCGCCGCATCGTGCAGGTTCTTGACGATGGGCGACTGCAGGCCGTCGCGGCCCTTGGCCACGTCGTTGACCTTGATCCACGCCAGGCCCTTGGCGCCGTAGATCTTGACGAACTCGGTGAAGCCGTCGATCTCGCCGCGGCTCATCTCGCTGCCGCCCGGCACGCGCAGCGCGACCACGCGGCCGCCCGGCGTGCTGGCCGGGCCGCTGAAGACCTTGAAGTCGACGTCGGCCATCAAGTCGGTCAGCTCGGTGAATTCGAGCTTGACGCGCAGATCGGGCTTGTCGGAGCCGAAGCGGTGCATGGCCTCGGCGAAGGGCATCACCGGGAACTCGCCCAGGTCCACGCCCAGCGCCTGCTGGAAGACGTGCGCGATCATGCGCTGGAACAGGTCGCGGATTTCCTGCTCGCCGAGGAACGAGGTCTCGATGTCGATCTGCGTGAACTCGGGCTGGCGGTCGGCGCGCAGGTCTTCGTCACGGAAGCACTTGGTGATCTGGTAGTAGCGGTCGTAGCCGGCCACCATCAGCAACTGCTTGAACAGCTGCGGCGACTGCGGCAGCGCGAAGAAGTGGCCGTCGTGCACGCGGCTGGGGACCAGGTAGTCGCGCGCGCCCTCGGGCGTGCTCTTGGTGAGCATGGGCGTCTCGATGTCGATGAAGCCGTGCTCGTCGAGGAACTTGCGCGCCTCCATGGCCACGCGGTAGCGCAGCATCAGGTTGTTCTGCATGTAGGGGCGGCGCAGGTCGAGCACGCGGTGCGTCAGGCGCGTGGTCTCGCTCAGGTTGTCGTCGTCGAGCTGGAACGGCGGCGTGACCGAGGCGTTGAGCACCGTCAGCTCGTGGCACAGCACCTCGATCTTGCCGCTCTTGAGGTTGTCGTTGGTGGTGCCCTCGGGCCGCGCGCGCACCAGGCCGGTGATCTGCACGCAGAACTCGTTGCGCAGGTCTTCGGCGATCTTGAACATCTCGGGGCGGTCGGGGTCGCACACCACCTGCACGTAGCCCTCGCGGTCGCGCAGGTCGACGAAGATCACGCCGCCGTGGTCGCGCCGGCGGTTGACCCAGCCGCACAGGGTCACGGTCTGGCCGGTCAGTGCCTCGGTGACGAGGCCGCAGTAATGGGAACGCATGGACATGGCTGGCTTTCGAAAAGAATGTTCAGGGTTCGGGCCGGGCGGCCGCGGCCTCCGGCAAGGTGGTGGCGGCATCAGGCGCCGCCGGGGGCGTTGCAGCGGGCGGATGCAGCGGCCCCGTGACACCCGGCACCTGGGGCGCGGGCACGGGATCGCCGGGGCGCGGCTCGCGCAGCGGCGGCACCACGACGCCCATGGAGATGATGTACTTGAGCGCCTCGTCGACCGACATCTTGAGCTCCACCACGTCGGCGCGCGGCACCATGAGGAAGAAGCCCGAAGTCGGGTTGGGCGTGGTCGGCACGTAGACGCTGATGTAGTCGCCGTCGAGATGGCGCGCCACCTCGCCGCCGGGCTTGCCGGTCAGGAAGGCGATGGTCCAGGCGCCCTGACGCGGGTACTGGATGAGCAGCGCCTTCGAGAACGCCTGCCCCGAGCCGGAGAACAGCGTGTCCGACACCTGCTTGACGCTGGAGTAGATGCTGCGCACCACCGGAATGCGGTGCATCAGCCGCTCCCACTGGCGCAGCCACCACTGGCCGAACATGTTGGCCACGAACAGGCCCGTGCTCACCACCACCACCGCCACCAGGATCACCCCCAGGCCGGGGATGCGGCGCAACTGGTCGGCCAGCGGCGTGAGGCCGGGCACCACCGCCTCGACCGCCGCCAGCACCCCCAGGAAGATGCTGTCCAGGATGCCGACCAGCCACAGCAGCACCCACACCGTGACGCCCACGGGCAACCACACCAGCAGGCCGGTGATGAAGTATTGCCGCAGGCGGGACATCATGGGATGGGGTGGTGCGACGCGGCGATCAGCTGCCGGCGCTGCCGCTGCCGGAGCTGCCGCCCGAGCCCGGCGCCGGGCTGGCCGCGGGGGCCGGCGCGGGCGCCGGGGCATCGGACTTGACGGCACCATCGGCCGCAGCGGCCGTGCCGGCGCCGGCACTGGCGCCCTTGCCGCCGTCGCGGAAGTCGGTGACGTACCAGCCCGAACCCTTGAGCTGGAAGCCCGCGGCCGTGAGCTGCTTGCTGAACGCGGATTCGCCGCAGGACGGGCACACCGTCAGCGGGGCGTCGGAGATCTTCTGCAGCACATCCTTGGCAAAGCCGCAGGATGCGCACTTGTACGCGTAGATGGGCATGGCGGGAGCATCCGGGAAAAAACCCTCAATTATAGGTGCCGCCCCTCGATTCGACGGCGCCCGGCCGCGCCCCTGCCCCCGCGTCAGACCGCGCTGCCGGCCGGGCTGCCTTCGTAATGGTGGGTGTGCCCCTTGTGGTCGGCCACGAACTGCGGCGCCAGCGAGCCGCCCACCATGCCGGTGATGGCCGCCAGCACGCCGGCCAGCTGCTGCGGGAAGGCTTCGTGCAGCATCGGGCTGGCCACCCACAGCAGCCACACGCCGAGGCCCATCACCACCGCCAGCAGCGCGCCCTGGGTGGTGGCGCGCTTCCAGTACACCCCGAACGCCAGCGGCACGAAGGCGCCGACCAGCGGCACCTGGTAGGCGCCGGCCACCAGTTCGTAGATGGACGAGCCCTCCATGGTGATGGAGTAGACCAGCACGCACACAGTGAACACCAGCACGCTGATGCGCATGGCCTTCAGCGTCTGCTGGTCGCTCATGCCGGGGCGCAGGTTGCGCAGGATGTTCTCGACGAAGGTGGTCGAAGGCGCCAGCATGGTGGCCGAGGCGGTGGACATGATGGCCGACAGCAGCGCGCCGAAGAAGGCCACCTGCAGCAGCACCGGCATGTGCTCCAGCACCAGCGTGGGCAGCACGCGCTGCGGGTCGTCGGCCAGCATGCCCTGGGTCTCGGGCAACACCATCAGCGCGGCCAGCACGATGAACATGGGCACGAAGGCGAACAGGATGTAGAGCGAGCCGCCGATGATGGGCCCGCGCACCGCGGTGTCCTCGTCCTTGGATGACATGACGCGCTGGAACACGTCCTGCTGCGGCACCGAGCCCAGCATCATGGTGATGGCGGCGCCGATGAAGAACAGCCACTCCTTCAGCCCGCCGGTGGGCAGGAACTGGAACTTGCCCTCGCGCGCCGCGTAGTCGATCACCTTGTCGGCGCCGCCGGCCATGCTGCTGGCGTACCAGGCAATGGCCAGCAGGCCGACGGTGATGACGATCATCTGTACGAAGTCGGTCAGCGCCACCGACCACATGCCGCCGTACAGTGTGTAGACCAGCACCACCAGCGTGCCGATGGTCATGCCCCAGGCCAGCGAGATGGCGCCCTGGCTGAGCAGGTTGAACACCAGCCCCAGCGCCGTCACCTGCGCGCCCACCCAGCCGAGGTAGCTGAAGATGATGATGATCGAACACAGCACCTCGATCAGCGTGCCGTAGCGCTGGCGGTAGTAGTCGCCGATGGTGATGATGTTGCGCCGGTACAGCTTGCGCGCGAAGAAGAAGCCCACCAGGATCAGGCACATGCCGGCGCCGAACGGGTCTTCGACGATGCCGCCCAGGTTCTCCTTGACGAACTGGCCGGGCACGCCCAGCACCGTCTCGGAGCCGAACCAGGTGGCGAAGGTGGTGGCGATGACCACCGCCAGCGGCAGGCTGCGGCCCGCCACGGCGTAGTCGGCCGTGTTCTTCACCCGCGTGGCGGCGTACAGGCCGATGGCGATCGACGCCATCAGGTACAGGACGATGAAGCTGATCAGCACGGCCTTCCCCCTCCGCTGGTGTGGCTCGAAAAACGGCGGATTATCCCCTGATCGCCCCGCGGCGCGCGCCGTTGGGAGACAGGCGGCGGCCAAGTGTTGGATAAATCAAAAAAAAGAGCTTCTGGCGCTTTTCCATCAAGGGTTTCAGGTTCATTTCAACCTGAAAACCTTTGCGGACGAGCGCAAGCAGCTACGATTTTGATTGCGGCCCTGGTGGCTAGAACAGCCGCACGCGCACCACGATCTGCATCACGATCAGCCCCAGCGCGAAGCCGATGCCGCCGTAGACGATCTTCTGCAGCAGGCTGTTGGTGCGCTGCTGCTCGCGCACCAGCTCGCGCAGCTCCTGCCGCAGATCGTCCATCGGCCGCTGCTGCAGGTAGCCGTGCAGCAGGCGCGGCAGGTCGGGCAGCATCTTGGCGTAATACGGCGCCTGGTCCTTCAGTTCGGTCCAGAAGCGGCGCGGGCCGATCTGCTCGAGCATCCACTTCTCTAAAAACGGCTTGGCCGTGGACCACAGGTCCAGGTCGGGGTCGAGCTGGCGGCCCAGGCCTTCCACGTTCAGCAGCGTCTTCTGCAGCAGCACCAGTTGCGGCTGGATGACGACGTTGAAGCGGCGCGAGATCTGGAACAGCCGCAGCAGCACCATGCCGAGCGAGATGTCCTTCAGCGGCCGGTCGAAGTACGGCTCGCACACGCTGCGGATGCCGGCCTCCAGCTCGTCGATGCGCGTGTCGGCCGGCACCCAGCCGCTTTCGACGTGCAGCTCGGCCACGCGCTTGTAATCGCGGCGGAAGAAGGCGGCGAAGTTCTGCGCCAGGTATTCCTTGTCGACCTGCGTCAGCGTGCCGACGATGCCGAAGTCCACCGAGATGTAGCGCCCGAAGGTGGCCGGCTCCACGCTGACCATGATGTTGCCCGGGTGCATGTCGGCATGGAAGAAGCCGTCGCGGAACACCTGGGTGAAGAAGATGGTGACGCCGTCGCGCGCCAGCTTGGGGATGTCGACGCCGGCGGCGCGCAGGCGCTCGATCTGGTTGACGGGCACGCCCTTCATGCGCTCCATCACCAGCACCTCGGGGCGGATCATGTCCCAGAACATCTCGGGGATCAGCACCAGCCCCACGTCGGCCATGTTGCGCCGCAGCTGCGCGGCGCTGGCGGCCTCGCGCACCAGGTCCAGCTCGTCGTGCAGGTACTTGTCGAACTCGGCCGCCACCTCGCGCGGCTTCAGGCGCCGGCCATCGGGCGCCAGGCGTTCCACCCAGCCGGCCATCATGCGGATCAGCGCCAGATCCTGGTCGATCACCTTCAGCATGCCGGGGCGCAGCACCTTGACGGCGACTTCGCGCTCGCGGCCGTGCTTGTCGGTGGTGATGGCGAAGTGCACCTGCGCGATCGAGGCGCTGGCCACCGGCGCGCGGTCGAAGCTGGTGAACAGCGCGTCGATCGGCTGGCCGAAGGCGCGCTCGATGATCACCACCGCCTCGTCGCCGGGAAAGGGCGGCACGCGGTCCTGCAGCAGCGCCAGTTCGTCGGCGATGTCGGCCGGCAGCAGATCGCGCCGGGTCGACAGCACCTGGCCGAACTTGACGAAGATGGGGCCCAGGCGCTCCAGCGCCTCGCGCAGGCGCTGCCCGCGCGGGGCCGACAGGTCGCGCCCGATGGAAGCGATGCGCGCGATCAGCCGCAACCACGGATGGCGGAAGCTGGTCAGCACCAGCTCGTCCAGCCCGTAGCGCAGGGCCACCCACACGATGGTGGTGGCGCGCAGAAAACGCCTCATGAACCGGCCTTGTCCTGACCGGGCAGCTTGCCGACGAAGTTGCGCAGGGCCTGCGCCATGCCGCGGCCGATGTTGGCGATGGTGTGGGCCGGCGCGTCACCGATGAAACGCGACAGGTCTTCCTCGGCGTCCCAGCGCACGTGCTCGATCAGCCAGTTCACCTCGCCGGCGAACTGCACGTCGCCCTCGATGCGCACGCCGGGCTTGTCGCCCTTGAGGGCGTTCTTCGCCAGGTCGAACGGCGAGGTGTCGGTGACGGTGAGCAGCAGGTCGGGCGTGGCCGCCGGTGCCAGCTCCCACAGCCCGGCCGGCGTGGCCGCCAGCTGCATGCTGAAATCGCGCCACTGCAGGCGCACCACGCGCCCTTTCTGGCGCGCCAGACGCGCCTGCGCCTCGGGCTCCTGCATCAGCACGTGGTTCAGGAACAGCACCAGGCGCTGCTGCGCCTCGTCGACCAGCCAGGTGGGGGCCTTGAGGTTCTCGGTGAGCTTGCCGAGGGCGTCGGCCAGCATGGAAAAGGGGGACTGTGTTGCCATGGTGTCCGATTATTGATGACAAATGACCGCGCTTCGCGCGCTGACGTCGCCGCCACGCGGCGTCAATGACAAAAGGAAAAGGCCCGCGATCAGCGGGCCTTTGTGATCATGGCGCGCAGCGCCGTCATCGATGCCGCGCAGCGGCAAGGTCATGCCGGGCCGGCAGGCCCGGCGGTCATTGCAGCGCCTGCACCCCGGCCACCAGCCAGCCGCCACGGCCGCTGCGCGGCTTGGTCATGTTCCAGACCTCGCGGAACGGGCTCGGGCCGGCGGAGGGCTCTTCGCGGATCATGCCGCTGAACTCGACGCTGGCCATGTAGGCGTCATCCAGTTCCTCGATGCCCAGCAGCTGCGCCTCCAGCATCACCACGTCGGTCTTGTTGACCTGGCCCGGCGTGGCGGTGCGCTCGCGCTCGGCCAACTGCGACTGGATCTCGGTCAGCATGTCGTCGGTCATCATGGCGCGCAGGGCCGGGATGTCGGAGCGGTCCCAGGCGTCCTGCAGGGTGATGAAGTTGCGCTTGGCGGCCTCGGTGAAGCCGGCGATGTCGAAGTCGGCCGGCACGCCCCAGCTTTGCGAGCCGCTCAGGGCCGAGCCGATCATCGAGCCGCCCGCTGCACCGGCGGCGCCGGCGTCGAACTGCGCCGCCTGGCCTTCCCAGGGGCGGGCCGAGGCGTCGTTGCCGACCTTGGTGGGGTTGTACTGGCGCGGCGTGACCGGGTTGGCCGCACCGGCGCCCTGATAAGCCAGCCCCTGGCCCTGGGCGCCCGCACGCGAGCGGCGGATCATGCCGATGACGGCCAGGATCACCACGCCCAGCAGCATGAACAGCAGGAAGTTGGCGAACGCCGGGCCCAGGCCGAGCGAATGCGCCAGCCAAGCCAGGCCCAGGCCGGCGGCCAGGCCACCGACCATGGCGCCCCAGGGCTTGCGCGCGGCGGCGCCAGCGGCTGCGGTGCCGGCGCCAGCCGCGCCCGCGGTGGCGGCCGATTGCGACGGGTTGCCCGGTGCCGCGGCGGGCGGCGTGGCCTGGCGCTGCGTCACATTGCTGGACTGGCGGCCCATGGATTTGCCGCCACCCAAGCGCCGCGCCTCGGCATCGAACGTGAACACGCCGACCAACACGACTGCGAGCAGCAGCGTGAAGAGACGCGAAGCAATGTGACTCAGTTTCATCCGACGAAATCTCCTGTGATCAATAAAGGTTGGACTGGACCAGACGATTTATAAGGCCTAACTGCATTTGAGGCCAACATGAAGCGCTACAACCCCCGCCGTCATGTTGTGGAAATCGACATGGCCGAAGCCGTTGGACTTCATCAGCGCTTTTAGTTCCTGCTGATTGGGGTGCATGCGGATGGATTCGGCCAGGTAGCGGTAGCTCTCGGCGTCGCCGGCCACCAGGCTGCCCAGGCGCGGCAGCACCTTGAAGGAATACAGGTCGTAGGCCTTGCGCAGCGGCCCGGCGACCTGCGAGAACTCCAGCACCAGCAGCTTGCCGCCGGGCTTCAGCACGCGGGCCATTTCGCGCAGGGCGGCGTCCTTGTGGGTCATGTTGCGCAGGCCGAAGGCGACGCTGACGGCGTCGAAGTGGCCGTCCGGGAACGGCAGCTTCTCGGCGTCGCACACGGTGGTGGGCAGGATCACGCCGGCATCCAGCAGGCGGTCGCGCCCGGTGCGCAGCATGGCTTCGTTGATGTCGGTGTGCACCACCTGGCCGGTGCGGCCCACCTTCTTGCTGAAGGCCAGCGCCAGATCGCCCGTGCCGCCGGCGATGTCGAGCACGCGCTGGCCCTCGCGCAGGTTCGCCACCATCACGGTGTAGGCCTTCCAGGCGCGGTGCAGCCCGCCCGACATGAGGTCGTTCATCAGGTCGTACTTGCCGGCGACCGAATCGAACACGCCACGCACGCGGCGCGCCTTGTCCTGCTCGTCGACCGACTGGTAACCGAAATGCGTGGTGGCCATGGTGGTGTGAATCCTCAGGTGCCCGGAAATATCAGTGAAAAACGGCTTTTGCGCTGATGCAGAAAGCGCTGACAGCTATCAAAACATGAGTAACCGGCGCAGCGGTCAATGCGCCCCGCAGGCACCGCCGGCCTTGGGCGCCATGAGCGCGTCGCGGTCCACGCCGGCGGCGGCCAGGCGCTCTTCGTACTGCTGCCACAGCTGCTGCTGCTGCGCGCCCAGGTGGTACAGGTAGTCCCAGGTGAAGATGCCGCTGTCGTGCCCGTCCGAGAAGGTGGGTTGCACGGCGTAGTTGCCCACCGGCGCGATGGCGGTGATGCCGACCTCGCGCTTGCCGGTCTGCAGCACCTCCTGCCCCGGGCCGTGGCCCTGTACCTCGGCCGAGGGCGAATAGATGCGCAGCAGCTCGAACGGGATGCTGAAGTGCGCGCCGTCGGGCCAGGCCAGCTCCAGCACGCGCGACTTGGCGTGCACGGTCAGGTTCTGGGGCGGGGGGTGCAGCGGTGCAGACGTGGTCATGGCAATCAAGCGGAAGACAAGCGCCCGATTGTGCCCGCACCCCGTGCCCGCGCCGCCAGCGGCGTCCTACGTGCCCCTGCGCAGCGCACAGTTATAGTGGCTGCCGCCATGAACACCCCTGCCCTGCAACGCGCCGTCTTCCTTCTGCTGCTGGCGGGCAGCACGCTGGCGTTTCTGTGGGTGCTGACGCCGTTCTTCGGCGCCGTGTTCTGGGCCATCGCCCTGGCGATGCTGTTCAACCCGCTGTTCCAGCGCCTGCGCCGGCGCCTGGGCGGGCGCGCCAACCTGGCGGCGCTGCTCACGCTGCTGATCGCGCTGGTGATCGTGATCCTGCCCATGATCATGGTGGCCGGCTCGCTGGTGGACGACATGACCTCCATCGTGCAGCGCATGCGCGCGGGCGACATCAACCTGCGCACCTATTTCAACCAGATCGTGGCGGCGCTGCCGGGCTGGGCCACGGCCTGGCTGGAGCGGCTGGGCTTTCTCAACCTCGAAAGCGTCATCGACCGCATCTCCAGCGGCCTGCTGCAGGGCGGCCAGCTGGTGGCCACGCGTGCGCTGGCCATCGGGCAGAACACCTTCCAGTTCCTGGTGCAGTTCGCGGTGATGCTGTATCTGCTGTTCTTTCTGCTGCGCGACGGCATGCCGCTGGCGCGGCTGCTGCGCACCTCGGCACCGCTGGCGCCAGGCCACACGCGCTACCTGCTGCAGAAGTTCGCCACCGTGGTGCGCGCCACCGTCAAGGGCAACGTGGTGGTGGCCGTGGTGCAGGGCGCGCTGGGCGGCCTGGCGCTGTGGGCGCTGGGCATTGGCGGCGCGGTGTTCTGGGGCGTGGTGATGGCGTTCCTGTCGCTGCTGCCGGCCGTGGGCGCGGCGCTGGTGTGGGCGCCCGTGGCCATCTACCTGCTGGCCACCGGCGCGGTGTGGCAAGGCGTGGCGCTGATCGTCTGGGGCGTGGTGGTGATCGGCCTGTCGGACAACGTGCTGCGCCCCATCCTGGTGGGCAAGGACACCAAGCTGCCCGACTACGTGGTGCTCATCACCACGCTGGGCGGCATGTCGCTGTTCGGCATCAACGGCTTCGTCATCGGCCCCACCATCGCCGCCATGTTCATGGCCTGCTGGGCACTGTTCCAGAGCGGCGACGAGATTCCGCCGGATGACGACGAGGACGAGGACGATGAGGACGGGTTGAATGACGGCGCAGGCCGCCGCGTGGTGCACGCGGCGCCGATGACCATGCCGGGGCCGCTCGCGCCGCCGGCCGTGGCGCCCGCCGCCGAGCCGCCGCCGCGCGACACCGGCCCCGACACCGTGCCGCTGGACCGCCCGGCGGACGAACGGCCAGCCTGAGCATGGCGGCGCACGCGCCGTCGGCCGCCATTAGAAGAAAACAAGGGGAGTATGCGCCGTTTGCGCCCGATTGACGGGCGCTGTCAGCTGGATATAGGGGGGGTATGCACCCCCCTTGATGCCGACGTCGCCCCGCCCGGCGCCCGTCTACACCAGCACGCGCTCGATGCCGCCCGCGTTGGCCCGGTCCACGTACTCGCGCATCCAGTTCTCGCCCAGGATGCTGCGCGCCATCTCGATGACGATGTAGTCGGCCTCCAGCAGGCCGTTGCTCAGATCGTCCTGATAGCGGCTCAGGCCCTGCAGGCAGCTGGGGCAGCTGGTGAGGATCTTCACGTTCTGCTGCTCGCCCACCGCGCCCGAGGCGCGCAGTTCGGCCTCGCCCTTGCGGATTTCCTCTTCCTTGCGGAAGCGCACCTGGGTCGACACATCGGGCCGCGTCACGCCCAGCGTGCCGCTTTCGCCGCAGCAGCGGTTGCTCTTCAGCACCTGGTCGCCCAGCAGCGCCTTCACGGTCTTGGTCGAATCCTGCAGCTTCATCGGGTTGTGGCAGGGCTCGTGGTACAGGTAGGCGCCGCGGTCGGCCTCGGGCAGGGTGATGCCTTTTTCGAGCAGGTATTCGTGGATGTCGATGATCCGGCTGCCCGGGAAGATGCTCTCGAAATCGTAGCCCGCAATCTGGTCGTAGCAGGTGCCGCAGCTCACCACCACCGTCTTGATGTCGAGGTAGTTGAGCGTCGTCGCCACGCGGTGGAACAGCACGCGGTTGTCGGTGATCATCTTCTCGGCCGTGTCGAACTGGCCGCTGCCACGCTGCGGATAGCCGCAGCACACGTAGCCCGGCGGCAGCACGGTCTGCACGCCTGCATGCCACAGCATGGCCTGCGTGGCCAGGCCGACCTGGCTGAACAGGCGCTCGGAGCCGCAGCCGGGGAAGTAGAACACCGCCTCGCTGTCGACCGTGGTGGCCTTGGGGTTGCGGATCACCGGCACGTAGGCGCGGTCCTCGATGTCGAGCAGCGCGCGCGCCGTCTTGGTCGGCAGGCCGCCCGGCAGCTTCTTGTTGACGAAGTGGATCACCTCTTCGCGCAGCGGCGGCTTGCCCACGGTGGCGGGTGGGTGCTTCGTCTGGTGGCGGCCGGCCACCTTGAACAGGTCCACCGCTGCGCGCTGCGCCGTGAAGGCGGCGGTCAGCCCCAGCTTGGTGGCGTTGATGACCGCCGGCTCGGTGGCGTTGAGGAAGAACATGCTGGCCGCCTTGCCGGGGCGGAAGCTCTGCTTGCCCATCTTGCGCAGCAGGTTGCGCATGTTCATGGTCACGTCGCCGAAGTCGATGTTGACCGGGCACGGCGCCAGGCACTTGTGGCACACGGTGCAGTGGTCGGCCACGTCCTCGAACTCCTGCCAGTGCTTCAGGCTCACGCCGCGGCGCGTCTGCTCCTCGTACAGGAAGGCCTCGACCAGCAGCGAGGTGGCCAGGATCTTGTTGCGCGGGCTGTACAGCAGGTTGGCGCGCGGCACGTGTGTGCTGCAGTCGGGCTTGCACTTGCCGCAGCGCAGGCAGTCCTTGATCGAATCGGCAATGGCGCCGATGTCGCTCTGCTGCATGATGATCGACTCGTGCCCCATCAGCCCGAAGCTGGGCGTGTAGGCGTTGCTCAGATCCGAGCGCAGGCGGCGCCCAGGGTGCGCGGGCAGCTCCTTGTTTCGCAGCAGCTTTCCGCGGTTGAAGCGCCCTTCGGGGTCGACGCGCTGCTTGTAGTCGGCGAACGGGGCAATCTCCTCGTCGGTCAGGTATTCGAGCTTGGTGATGCCGATGCCGTGCTCGCCGCTGATGACGCCATCCAGGCTGCGCGCCAGCACCATCACGCGGTCCACCGCCTCGTGCGCGGTCTGCAGCATCTGGTAGTTGTCGCTGTGCACGGGGATGTTGGTGTGCACGTTGCCGTCGCCGGCGTGCATGTGCAGGGCGATCCACACGCGGCCTTTCAGCACGCGCTGCTGCACCTCGCCCAGCGCCTTCATCAGCGGCTCGAAGCCGCTGCCGGTGAAGATGTCGGCCAGCGGCTCGCGGATCTGCGTCTTCCAGCTGGCGCGCAGGCTGTGGTCCTGCAGCTGCGGGAACAGCGTGTCGATGTCGCGCAACCAGCCCTGCCACAACGTGCGTACTTCGCGGATCACGTCCAGCGCCAGCGGCACCTTGTCGCCCAGCAGCTCGGGCGAGCCCAGCACCGAGCCGTCCGGCGCCTGCGCCAGCGGCAGGTTGCCGCGCGCCAGGAAGGCCTCCAGCTCGTCGGCGGTCTCGATCTTGTTGCGCAGCGACAGCTCGATGTTGATGCGCTCGATGCCATCGGTGTATTCGGCCATGCGCGGCAGCGGAATCACCACGTCCTCGTTGATCTTGAAGGCGTTGGTGTGGCGGCTGATGGCTGCCGTGCGCTTGCGGTCGGCCCAGAACTTCTTGCGCGCGCCGGCGTCGACGGCGATGAAGCCCTCGCCGCTGCGGCTGTTGGCGATGCGCACCACCTCGCTGGTGGCGCGCGCCACGGCGTCGGGGTCGTCGCCGGCGATGTCGCCGATCAGCACCATCTTGGGCAGGCCGCCGCGTTTGCTCTTGGTGCTGTAGCCCACGGCGCGCAGGTAGCGGTCGTCCAGGTGCTCCAGCCCGGCCAGCAGCGTGCCGCTGCGCGCTGCTTCAGCGAACATGAAGTCCTTGATCTCGACGATGCTGGGCACCGCGTCCTTGGCGTGGCCGAAGAACTCCAGGCACACGGTGCGCGTGTGCTCGGGCATGCGGTGCAGCACCCAGCGCGCGCTGGTGATCAGGCCGTCGCAGCCCTCCTTCTGCACGCCCGGCAGGCCGGCCAGGAACTTGTCGGTCACGTCCTTGCCCAGGCCGGCCTTGCGGAAGGTGGCGCCGGGAATGTCGAGGCGTTCGCGGCGCAGTTCCCTCTTGCCGCTGGCGTCGAAGTACTTCAGCTCGAAGCTGGCCAGCTCGGCGTCGTGGATCTTGCCCAGGTTGTGGCCGATGCGGGTGACTTCCAGCCACTCGGCATCCGGCGTCACCATGCGCCAGCTCACCAGGTTGTCCAGCGCGGTGCCCCACAGCACGGCCTTCTTGCCGCCGGCGTTCATGGCGATGTTGCCGCCGATGCAGCTGGCCTCGGCACTGGTCGGGTCGCAGGCGAACACCAGGCCCGCGGCCTCGGCCGCGTCGGCCACGCGCTGGGTCACCACGCCGGCCTCGGTGTGGATGGTGGGCACCTCGCCGTCCACGCCGGGGATGGGCATGCGCTCCACCTGGCCCAGGGTGATCAGCTTCTCGGTGTTGATGACGGCCGTCTTCCAGTCCAGCGGAATGGCGCCGCCGGTGTAGCCGGTGCCGCCGCCGCGCGGGATGATGGTCAGGCCCAGCTCGATGCAGCCCTTGACCAGGCCGGCCATCTCTTCCTCGGTGTCGGGCGTCAGCACCACCAGCGGAAACTCGACGCGCCAGTCGGTGGCGTCGGTCACGTGGCTGACGCGGCTCAGGCCGTCGAACTTGATGTTGTCCTTGTGCGTGTGCCTGCCCAGTGCCTTGGCGGTGCGGCGGCGCAGCTCGGCCACTTTGCCGAACGAGCGGTCGAAGGCCTCGACCACGCGGCGCGCGGCCACCAGCAGCTCGGCCACCATGGCGTCACGCCCGGCGTCGTCGTCAGGGGTGCGGCGCTTCTCGACCTCGGCCAGGCGGTGGTTCAGCGCCTCCACCAGCATGCGCTGGCGGCGCGGATTGTCCAGCAGGTCGTCCTGCAGATACGGGTTGCGGCGCACCACCCAGATGTCGCCCAGCACCTCGTACAGCATGCGCGCCGAGCGGCCGGTGTGGCGCTCGCCGCGCAGCTGGTTCAGGATGTCCCAGGCGCGCTCGCCCATCAGCCGCAGCACGATCTCGCGGTCGGAGAAGCTGGTGTAGTTGTAGGGAATCTCGCGCAGGCGCGGTGCCGTGTCGGCACTGGCCATGAGTTGATTGAGCGTGGCGGGAGCGTTCATGCGGGCATCCGTGACGAATCCGGGGGGATTGCGGCCCAGCTCGGAATGGGCGATGGCACAGGCTGTCCGGCTGGCCCGCGATTTTACTGCGCTGCAGCATTCTGGCTGCTGGCGCGGCAAAGCACGCACGCCCAACCCGGTCATGCCGCCGCCCGGCCTGCTGCCGCCTGCACGGCCTCGCGCCGGCCAACGGGTAATCCCTGAGCCCGCCCGGTCGTCAAAGCCGTGGCGCGCACGCAAAATGACGGAAACATGACATTGCGGTGTCACACTCGCCCGCCAAGCTGCGTGCTGCACTTTTTTTTCAAACCCAGAGGGAACCCCATGACCATCCGACGTTTTGCCCTGGCCGCCACCTCCGTGGCCGCGTTCACCGCCCTGCCCGCCCACGCCCAGACCGAAATCCAGTGGTGGCACTCCATGGGCGGCGCCCTGGGCGAATGGGTGAACGACCTGGCCAAGGAGTTCAACGCCAGCCAGAGCGCGTACAAGGTCACGCCCACCTTCAAGGGCAGCTACGACGAGTCGATGACCGCCGCCATCGCCGCCTTCCGCGCCGGCAACGCGCCGCACATCCTGCAGGTGTTCGAAGTGGGCACCGCCACCATGATGGCCAGCAAGGGCGCCATCAAGCCCGTGGGCGAGGTGATGAAGCAGGCCGGCGTGCCGTTCGATCCCAAGGCCTACGTGCCCGCCGTGGCCGGCTACTACACCGCGCCCAACGGCCAGATGCTGAGCTTCCCGTTCAACAGTTCCACGCCGGTATTCCACTACAACAAGGACGCCTTCAAGGCCGCCGGCCTCGACCCCGAGAAGCCGCCAACCACCTGGCCCGAAGTGGCCAGCGCCGCCGCCAAGCTGAAGGCCAGCGGCCACAAGTGCCCGTTCACCACCAGCTGGATCAGCTGGACGCAGCTGGAGAGCTTCAGCGCCTGGCACAACGTGCTGTTCTCGACGCTGAACAACGGCTTCGGCGGCACCGGCACGCGCCTGGCCATCAACACGCCGCTGCACGTGCGCCACATCGAGAACCTGGGCAACATGGCCAAGCAGGGCCTGTTCGTCTACAAGGGGCGCGGCAACGCGGCCGATGCCACCTTCGTGTCGGGCGAATGCGCCATGACCACCGGCTCGTCGGCGCTGTACGGCAACGTCACGCGCAACGGCAAGTTCGCCTACGGCATCGGCACCCTGCCCTACTACCCCGACGTGCCGGGCGCACCGCAGAACACCGTCATCGGCGGCGCCAGCCTGTGGGCCATGGCCGGCAAGAAGCCGGATGAATACAAGGGCATCGGCCAGTTCTTCGCCTTCCTGAGCCAGCCCGAGGTGGCGGCCAAGAGCCACCAGCGCACCGGCTACCTGCCGGTCACCCTGAAGTCGTTCGAGCTGACCGACCAGTCGGGCTTCTACAAGAAGAACCCCGGCACGGATGTGAGCGTGACGCAGATGATCCGCAAGACCACCGACAAGTCGCGCGGCGTGCGCCTGGGCAACTTCGTGCAGATCCGCACCATCGTCGACGAGGAGCTGGAAGGCGTGTGGGGCGGCAAGAAGAGCGCCAAGGAAGCCCTCGACGCCGCCGTCAAGCGCGGCAACGAGCAGTTGGAGCGCTTCCAGAAAGCCAACCGCGGCTGACCGGCGCCCTGCAAGACAGTGCGGTCCGCGCCCACCCGGCGGGCGGGGCCGCTGAGCTTCTCGATGCAGGAGCGGCGTAAGCCGCGAAGGGCGCTCCTCTGGGCCAGCACTGCCTTCGCGGCTTCCGCCGCTCCTACAAAGATAGCTGCCTGCGCATACCAGACGGCAATTTCAAGCACAATTTGCTTGAAAACCTTATGAACACTGCGCAAGCCGCTATCATTTTTCAGAAGATCGCCTACCCACCCGCTGCGCAAGGCCCGCCGCCCCCATAATCGCCCGCCATGGAAAAGCGCGTCCGCTTCAAGTCTGCCTGGCTGCCGTGGCTGCTGGTGGCGCCGCAGTTGGCCATCGTCATCGTGTTCTTCTTCTGGCCGGCGGGGCAGGCCATCTACCAGAGCTTTCTGCGCGAGGACGCCTTCGGCACCAGCACCGAGTTCGTCGGGCTGGAGAACTTCACGCAGCTGTTCAACGACCCCTCCTACCTCGCCTCGTTCAAGACCACGCTGATCTTCTCGGTGCTGGTGGCGGTGCTGGGGCTGAGCATTTCGCTGGTGCTGGCGGTGATGGCCGACCGCGTCATCAAGGGTGCCACCGGCTACAAGACCCTGCTGATCTGGCCCTACGCCGTGGCGCCCGCCGTGGCCGGCGTGCTGTGGCTGTTCATGTTCGCGCCCTCCATCGGCGTGGTGGCCTGGGGCCTGCGGCAGATCGGCTTCAACTGGAACCACCTGCTGGACGGCACGCACGCCATGGCGCTGATCGTGATGGCGGCGGTGTGGAAGCAGATTTCGTACAACTTCCTGTTCTTCCTGGCCGGCCTGCAGTCGGTGCCCAGGAGCCTGATCGAGGCCGCCGCCATCGACGGCGCCGGGCCGTGGCGCCGCTTCTGGAGCGTGCAGTTCCCGCTGCTGTCGCCCACCACCTTCTTCCTGCTGGTGATGAACGTCATCTACGCCTTCTTCGACACCTTCGGCATCGTCGACGCGGCCACGCACGGCGGGCCGGGCAAGGACACGGCCATCCTGGTCTACAAGGTCTACTTCGACGGCTTCAAGGGGCTGGACCTGGGCGGCTCAGCCGCGCAGTCGGTGGTGCTGATGGCCATCGTCATCCTGCTGACGGTGGTGCAGTTCCGCTACATCGAAAGAAGGGTGCAGTACCAATGAGGCTCCAGCGCACAGCCCGGTCTGGCCCCCTCTCCCGCCCGCGGGAGAGGGCTGGGGTGAGGGCCGGCTGTCCTCGGCGCGCCGTCGCCGTGTTGAGTCGAGGCCATCCGGAGCCCGCCCGTGATTGAAAACCGCCCCGGCACCACCTTCATCGCCCATGCCGTGCTGCTGCTCGGGGTGCTGGCGGTGGGCTTTCCGGTCTACCTGGCCTTCATCGCCTCCACGCAGACCTCGGCCGAGATCGTGCAGAACGTGCCCATGTCGATGCTGCCCGGCCAGCACATGATCGACACCTACCGGCTGGCCCTGTTCGGCGGCGAGACCAGCTACGGCAGCCGCATTCCGCCGGCCGGGCGCATGCTGTGGGTGAGCTTCGTCACCGCCATGGTCATCGCCGTCGGCAAGATCGCCATCTCCATGCTGTCGGCCTTTGCGGTGGTGTACTTCCGCTTCCCCTTCCGTGGCCTGGTGTTCTGGATGATCTTCATCACCCTGATGCTGCCGGTGGAAGTGCGCATCCTGCCCACCTACAAGGTGGTGGCCGACCTGAACCTGCTGAACACCTACACCGGCCTCACGCTGCCGCTCATCGCCTCGGCCACCGCCACCTTCCTGTTCCGCCAGTTCTTCCTGACGGTGCCCGACGAGCTGGCCGAGGCCGCCCGCATCGACGGTGCCGGCCCGCTGCGCTTCTTCAAGGATGTGCTGCTGCCGCTGTCCAAGACCAGCATGGCGGCGTTGTTCGTGATCCAGTTCATCTACGGCTGGAACCAGTACCTGTGGCCGCTGCTGATGACCACCAGCGAGGACATGTACCCGGTGGTGATGGGCATCAAGCGCATGTTCGCCGGTGGCGACGCGGCCAACGAGTGGAACGTCATCATGGCCACCGCCATCCTGGCCATGATCCCGCCGGCGCTGGTGGTGGTGCTGATGCAGAAGTGGTTCGTCAAGGGCTTGGTGGACACCGAGAAATGAACATCCTCAACAGCCGGATGCAGAGAACGCTGAAACTTCGCAGAGGACGCAGAAGAAACCGTTCTGAATGTCTTTTTTGCGTCGTCTGCGAATCCTTTGCGTCCTCTGCGTCCGGTATTTGACTTCCCATGGCCTCCATCGAATTCAACAACGTCATCAAGCGCTACGGCACCGGCCCCAAGGCCAACCAGGTCATCCACGGCGTGAGCGCCGAGGTGAAGGACGGCGAGTTCGTCGTCATCGTCGGCCCCTCGGGCTGCGGCAAATCCACGCTGCTGCGCATGGTGGCGGGGCTGGAGGAGATCACCGAGGGCACCATCAGCATCGGCGGCCGCGTGGTGAACAACCTGGAGCCGGCCGAGCGCGACATCGCCATGGTGTTCCAGAACTACGCGCTCTACCCGCACATGAGCGTGTTCGACAACATGGCCTACGGCCTGAAGATCAAGAAGGTGCCGCCCGACGAGATCAGGGCGCGGGTGGACAAGGCGGCCAAGATTCTGGAGCTGGGCAGCTTTCTGCAGCGCAAGCCGCGCGAACTGTCGGGCGGGCAGCGCCAGCGCGTAGCCATGGGCCGCGCCATCGTGCGCCAGCCGCAGGTGTTTCTGTTCGACGAGCCACTGTCCAACCTCGACGCCAAGCTGCGCGCCCAGACCCGGCTGGAGATCGAGAAGCTGCACCGCGAACTGGGCATTACCAGCCTGTTCGTCACCCACGACCAAGTGGAGGCCATGACGCTGGCGCAGCGCATGATGGTGATGAACGCCGGCCGCATGGAGCAGTTCGGCACGCCCGAAGAGGTGTACCACCGCCCCGCCACCACCTTCGTCGCCAGCTTCATCGGCGCGCCGCCGATGAACCTGCTGAGCGGCGTGGAAGGCGTGCGCGACGGTGTGACCCTGGGCATCCGCCCCGAGCACCTGCGCGTGGTCGATTCGGGCGGCTGGCCACTGGCCGTGGAAACGGTGGAAATGCTGGGCGCCGAGCGCCTGGTGTACGGCCGCCTGGGCGGCGCGCAGGGGCCGTGGACGATTCTGCGCATGAACGAGATCGAGGCACCGCCCGCCCCTGGCCAGACGCTGCACGTGCTGCCGCTGGAAGACCGCGTGCACGGCTTCGACGCCGAAACCGGCGTGCGGCTGGAAGCCTGAATTACTCACCTATTGATAGCTGTCTGTGCTTATTGGAAGGGCGCTGGAGGCCAATTTGACCCATAAACCAGACATGCTCCCGCCCTGGCCCTACCCCTTCTGGATCGCGCACCGCGGCGCCGGCAAGCTGGCGCCCGAGAACACGCTGGCCGCCTTCCGCCTGGGCGCGCAGCATGGCTACCGCATGGCCGAATGCGACGCCAAGCTGTCGGCCGACGGCGTGGTGTTTCTGCTGCACGACAGCACGCTGGAGCGCACCACCAGCAGCCACGGGACGGCCGGTGACCTGCCCTGGTCGGCCCTGGCGCAGCTGGATGCCGGCGGCTGGCACTCGCGCGCCTACGCCGGCGAGCCGATCCCGACGCTGCAGAACCTGGCCCGCTGGTGCCTGGCCAACCGCTGCCTGCTCGACATCGAGATCAAGCCCACCCCGGGCGTGGAAGAGCAAACCGGCCGCGCCGTGGCCGAACTGGCCGCGCGCCTGTGGCAGGGCGCACCGGTGCCGCCGCTGCTCACCTCGTTCCGGCCTGAGTCACTGTTCGGCGCGCTGGCCGTGGCGCCGCACCTGCCGCGCGGCCTGCTGCTGGACACACTGTGGGACGGCTGGGCCGACATCGCCACGCGCCTGCAATGCGCCGCCATCGTCTGCAACCACGCGCTGTGGGACGCGGCCCTGGTCGCCCGCGTGCACAGCATGGGCCTGCGCGCCCTGAGCTACACCGTGAACGACGAATGGGCGGCCGAGCGCCTGATTGCGCTGGGCACCGACGGCATCGTGACCGACCGGGTCGATCTGTTCAGCCCAGCCTGAGCACCTGACCCAGCCGCACCGGGCCCTTCAGCCGCGCGCCGGCCGCCAGGCTTCGGCCGCCGCGCTGGCCAGCACCAGCGCACCGTAGGTCAGCATCCGCCCGTCCTGCCCCAGCAGCGCCAGGCCCAGCATCAGCACCGCCAGGCATACTGCAAAATTAATAGCTATCCGCGCCCGCCAGTTGGGCGCTGCAGCCCTTTTTCGATCCAGAACATGCGACAACCCCACCACCACCGGCGCCACGAACAGCGCGGGTGCCACGAAGCCCGCCAGATGCCAGATGAAGTCGATCAGGTCCATGTTCTTGATGCCAGTCAAGTTCGCGAGACGTCACAAACCGCGAATTGCGTACAAATTTTATAATCCGAGAGATGGCTGTCTGGGCTTTGGGTCTGAACCACCACACCGCGCCGCTGGATCTGCGCGGCCGTTTCGCGTTCGCGATCGACCAGATCGCGCCGGCGCTGCACGGCCTGCGCCAGTCGCACCTGCGGCACCCCGAGGCGGCGATCCTCTCCACCTGCAACCGCACCGAGGTGTACTGCGCGTCCGACAACGTGCAGATCGACCACACCCTGGGCTGGCTGGCCAAGGCCGGCGACGTATCGCCCGCCGCCCTGCACGAACATACCTATGTGCTGCAGAACGACCAGGCCGCGCGCCACGCCTTCCGCGTCGCCAGCGGGCTCGACAGCATGGTGCTGGGCGAGGCGCAGATCCTGGGCCAGATGAAGAACGCCGTGCGCGCCGCCGAGGACGCCGGCGCGCTGGGCACCACGCTCAACCAGCTGTTCCAGCGCAGCTTCGCCGTCGCCAAGGAGGTGCGCACCTCCACCGACATCGGCGCCCACTCCATCAGCATGGCCGCCGCCGCCGTGCGCCTGGCCGGCAACCTGTTCGAGGACCTGCGCCAGATCAAGGTGCTGTTCGTCGGCGCCGGCGAGATGATCGAGCTGGCCGCCACCCACTTCGCCGCGCGCCAGCCGCAGGCCATCGCCATCGCCAACCGCACGCTGGAGCGGGGCGAAAAGCTGGCCACCCGCTTCAGTGCCGAGGTGATGCGCCTGGCCGACCTGCCCGAGCGCCTGCACGAATTCGACGCCGTCGTCAGCTGCACCGCCAGCACCCTGCCCATCATCGGCCTGGGCGCCGTCGAGCGGGCGCTGAAAAAGCGTCGCCACCGCCCCATCTTCATGGTCGACCTGGCCGTGCCGCGCGACATCGAACCCGAGGTGAAGGCCCTGGGCGACGTCTACCTCTACACCGTCGACGACCTCGCCCAGGTGGTGCAGACCGGCCAGGCCAACCGCCAGGCCGCCGTGGCCCAGGCCGAGGCCATCATCGACGCCGGCGTGCAGAGCTTCATGCACTGGATCGACCAGCGCGACCCGGCAGGCGGCGTGGTGCCCCTGATCCAGCAGCTCAACGCCCAGGCCGACGAATGGCGCGCCCTTGAACTCGCCCGCGCCCGCAAGCGCCTGGCCAAGGGCGACGACATCGAGGCCGTGCTCGAAGCCCTGTCGCGCGGGCTGACGCAGAAGATGCTGCACGGCGCCATGGCCGAACTGCGCGCCGCCGACCCGGCGCACCGGGATCAGGCGACGCAGGCCGTGGAGCGGTTGTTTCTTCGCTCTGCCTCCGGCTCATCCAGCGCCAGGCTGTCGGGCAAACCCGACCGCTGATCCGGCATTTTTTCCCGTTCGTCCGATAGACGTTCCAATAGAGCGTGGCTTGCCTACTATGAGGCAATGCAACCCAAGTGTTCTCGCTCACAACATGGCTGGCCATCGGCGTTACACCACCGGCAGGATCGTGGGTTCTCCTTAATCGAAGCCTTGGTCGCCATCACGGTGCTGGCTGTCTTGGCCAGCTTGGCAGCACCCAGCTTTACCAGTTTGATTGAGCGCTGGCGCGCGCGCGACGCAGCGGAGGCTTTGGTTTCCACCGTTTACTTAGCCCGAGCGGAAGCCATGCGTCGTGGAGGTGGCATCGTGGTCAAGAAAACATCGAATACCTCTGACTGCGCTCTGGCCGGCACCAAGCAAAGTTGGGGCTGTGGCTGGGTGGTCTTTCATGACCTCAACAACGACAAGAACCCAGACGCCAATGAAGTGATTCGCACTTACAGCGGCGCAGCGCGCACCAACGTCATGCACAACAGCGGCGGCGAGTATTTCACCGTGGATCGAAACGGTGTCATCGGTAGCCTGAACGCCAAAGGGTTCAACATCACGCCCGTGAGCGGCGGTATCAGTTCGCCCGCTGCACGCGGCGTCTGTGTCAGTTCCGGGGGGCGCGTCAAAGTCATTGAGGATCCACCGTGCCAGTAAATCCCCTCCACCCGAAACGTATGAGCACAGGCAGCACTCGTCACAGCCAGAGCGGCATCACGCTCATTGAATCCCTTGTGGCGCTGGTTGTTACCGCTGTGGCGCTGTTCGGGCTCCTCGGCATACAGATGCGCACATTGGTGGACACGCAGGCCGGCGCGCGCCGCGCCCAAGCTATCCGGTTGATCGAGGATCTCGGCGAGCGCATGCAGAACAACCCGAACGCGTTGGGCAACCTGGCGGCCTACACCGGCACACCTGCTTCCGCAGCGGTCGATTGCGGCACTGCCCCTTGCACACCGGCTGAACTGGCGGAATACGACATCTGGCAATGGCGTCAGAACGTGATATCCAATTTACCCGGAGGCAGTGCCCAGGTTTTCGTTCCAAGTGGCGGTGCCCGCCAGTTGGGGGTACTGATCGGCTGGCGAGAAGGTGAATACAACCTCGATGGTCAGGAACGCACAGTGGCCGAAACCACCCAACTCAAATCTGTATTCACCGTAACCGGCACCGACAGCGCTGGTGGAGAGGTCAAATGTCCCGATGGTCTGCTCTGTCATCTGCAGTACCTACAGCCTCTGCAGCGTTGCACGCCATGGAGCGTAGGGGGTGGTGCGTTGTATTGCCCCAATTGATGCGGAACTGACCAGCCTTGGAGTTGCCTCAAATGGCCTATCTAAATTCCTCCGTCCGTCGCCAGAAAGGCGTGACGCTGATCGAACTGATGGTCGGCATTGCACTGGGGTTGATGGTGGTTGCGGTTGCCACAGTCGCGCTGATGTCGTCCCGCAGCGTCAGCGGAACCATCTCCGACGCATCGACCATGCAGCAGCAGGCCTCGTACGCTTTCAGTGTGATTGGCCGCCAGGTTCGTCAAGCGGGGAGCGTTGAACTCAACCTCAATCCGAACCTGTCTTTTTACAGTGGTGACGGCACTTTTGCAGCGCTGCAGCCGGTGGCATTTGATGCGCCTGACCCCGAAGGCTTGCGTCCTCCTTTCGACCGGAGAGTCAGCACACTTTCCGGAACCACGGGACCCGCGTTCACCGTCGGTTACCAAAACTACGCCGAAAAGATCAAACCCGAGGGCAGCTTAGTGACCGAATCGCAGCTACGTGACTGCCTCGGACAAAACCCAGGCAAGTCCAGCCCAGCCACCACGCCCGTGATCTCGAGCCGGTTTTCATTGAACGACAACGGCGAGTTGGTTTGCACTGGCTCTGGTGGCGGTGGCACTCAAGCCATCATTGACGGCGTGACTGACTGGCAGGTTCGCTATGCCGTGCAACCCCATGGCACCACCACCATGCAGTACCTGACGAACCCTGACGACATCACCAACTGGAACAGCGTTTATGCCGTTGAGGTTTGCCTGGAGCTCACCAGCAAGGAAGCCATCGGCGGCCTTAGCGGCGCCACGTACAAGAACTGCAATAGCGAAGACGCCAGCTACGACAACCGCCTCAAGATGGTTTTCCGCAGCACCTACCAATTGCGCAGCCAGGGACTGGCGGGGTAAGTGACATGATGACTCTGTTTTCTTTGCCAGGACGGCCCGAGAACCGTACTCGCAGCATCCCCTTATCGCTATCGCTGGCTAGGCGACAGAAGGGCGTGGCTCTGTATGTCGTTATCGTCCTAGTGCTGCTCTCCATGTTGCTGGCGCTGTGGGCGTCGCGCAGCGCTTTGTTCGGTGAAGTTGTAGTCGGCAACGACGCCGACTATCGGCGCACTTTCGAAGCTGCGCAGGCCATGCTGCAAGACGCCGAGTTCGATATTCGTGGCGTACAGCCCGACGGCTCGATTTGCGTCAATGATCCCGCCAAAGAGGATGTATGTCGCCGCGCCACGGCTGTCTTCTTCGATATCGAGACGAAAGATCTTGAACAGACACTTTCGGAGATTCAGGACAGGAGCCCGACACTCAAGTGCTACAAGGGCATTTGCCAGAAGCGGGCAGACCCTCAGGATTTCTGGAACGACTCGGCCACCTTGACGGCCATGAAGGATGACAACGTGGCGGCCCATTACGGTCAGTTTACGGGCGCAGATGCTGCGGCTACCGCCAACCCCATTTTGAGCGGCACGGCGGGAAACCGACGCGCTTGGTACTGGGTGGAAATCCTGCCCTATGTAGACCCCAATGTCTCCCTGTTAGCCGGCATGCCGCCCGGCTCCAACGTGGAGCGTTTCGCACCCAGTCGGAAAAAACCATGGGTTTATCGCATCACCGCCATCGCTCAAGGCAATCGCCCCACGACGACAGTGGTTCTGCAGTCCACTTTGTCATTGCAGGCTGTTGAATAAGCAAGATCGGTCTAAGGAAAGACCCACATAGTCTGTAGATACCTAGGGATGATCGCTATGAAAAAATCTATCCTGCCAAGAAAAAGAGTGATTGCGGCAGTAGTTGCCACGATCGGTTTGCCGCTTCCATTGCTTGGTGCCCCTCTGGATTTGGCGCAATATCCTGCTGGCTCCGCCTATAGAATGCCCGCCCCGAACGTCATTCTCAGCGTGGACAACTCGGGGAGCATGAACAACTTGGACGGCACCGGCAAGAAGCGAATTCAGTGGCTCAAGGAAGGGCTTCAGAACACACTGATCAACCAGTCGACCTACGACAACAGGTTTCGCTTGGCTTGGCAGTCATTCACTTGCGACAATATTCCGTCGAACAGCGGTGGCTGTCAGAATAAAAACGCCTTGAATATTTTCTCTGGCACGCACAAGGCCAATTTCAGCACCTGGGTTGCAGGCTTGGTAGAAGGCGGCTGGACCCCGTCTCACAAGATGGTTTGGAACGCCGGCGAATACCTCAAGAAAACGGGCGCCGATAATCCTTGGAATACGGTCCCAGGAACGGCAGACGATAATCCTCTGACTTGCCGCAAGGCTTACCACATTTTCCTCTCGGACGGTGGCTGGAACCGATACAGGGAAGACATTGCGCCCGCTTTCAACGCCTTCGGCTTCCAGGCGAAGATGGCAAGTGACTCGGCGGAGCGCATCTCCGACGCTGATCGCACGAACGTCACGTTTCCAGACGGCAAGTCGTACTCGACCACTGACCCGCAGACTCAGGTGTATCAGGGTGCTGGGGGGGGTGGTACCGCCACGACGACATACAACGTTACCACGAATCCTAACGACGGAAGCCCGTGCAACGCTTGGAATCGCTCAGGGCAATGTACTCGCTGGGCAGTGACTCGCCATTTTGCTTATCCCACCTTGTCGGACATGGCGTTTCATTACTGGTCGACCGACCTTCAGCCCAGCATTGCCAACGAAATCATTCCTGATGTTATTCAATCCGGTGACGAGACTTTTGTATCGACGACAGGATCGCAGACGCTTGAAGAGTACTGGAACCCAAAGAACAACCCTGCCACTTGGCAGCATATGAAGCACTACACCATTGGCTATGGAAAAACAGCCAGCCAGTGGACCAACAGTGGCACCAACCCGCTGTTCACGGGCGGCATGTACGGGTCGGGGCTGACAGACGTGGTCACCGGGGGGAAATTTTGGACAGACACAACGCTGTCCCTTTCTGAAACCTATTATGATCGCTACCGTCCTGAAGAACTCTGGCACATGGCCATAAACAGCCGTGGAGAGTTTTTCCCTGTGACCGGTGGTGATCTGACACCCGTTTTCGAGCGAATTTTTGGCGCGATCATCGCCGACACCAGCCAACCTGTGACCAGTTTCACCTCGGCTTCGGGCTCGATCAGTCGCGTAGGCACGTCGGCCTACCAAGCAAGCTATGTGGCAGCCGATGACCAGAACTCTCTGGCCAATCGATGGTACGGTTACGTCGCGTCCAATTCCATTTCGACCAGCGGAACCGTCTCCCCGAACACCGCATGGGGCACGACCGGTGCGGGCCAAGGGTTAACCACTGCCGATAAATTGGATGCTATTCCAACCTCGAGCATTCCTGATCGTTTGGTGCTTTCATTCAACGACGAAACGCGCACCGGCATTTCCTTTGAATGGTTGACTGCGTCGTCACCCCTCAGCGATGCCCAGAAGACCTTGCTCAAGGGAACGGACACCGATGCCGTCGGACGAGACCGCGTTAACTTCATCCGCGGTGACCGCAGCAAGGAACAAGATCAAACGGGAGGAACCTTCCGGACCCGCAAGTCTCGGCAGGGGGATATCGTCAACTCTGCGGTCTGGTACATCGGTCAACCCGCCAGTGCCTACTCGTTTGGTGGCTATACCGCCTTCACCGCAGCTCAGCGCAAGCGCACGCCGATGCTGTATGTTGGCGGCAATGATGGCATGCTGCACGGATTCTCCGCCACCGATGGCACCGAGAAGATTGCCTACGTTCCTCAGGGCGTCATCAAAAATCTTCCCGCCTTGACGCGGCCTAACTACGATCATCAATATTATGTTGATGGCTCGCCCTTTACCGGCGACCTGAAACTCGGCTCTGGTAATACGGCCGCCGACTGGGCAACTTATCTGGTGGGCACGTTGGGTGCGGGTGGCAAGGGTTTCTTCGTGCTGGATGTGACCAATCCAGGCGCCAGTGATGGTTCGACGCCCTCGGATTTTGTGAAAACCAAGGCTGGCAGTCTGGTGGTGATGGACAAGACAGCGTTCAATGCCGACCCATCCGACCCCGATTGGCCCGAGAAGTGGAAAGACATTGGACACATCTTTGGCGGCCCCGTGGTTGCTGAAAACAATACTCAGCGGGCGCTTCAGATTACACGTACAAACGACAACCGTTGGGCCGTTGTTCTGGGTAATGGCTACAACAGCGTGAATGAGCGACCCGTACTCCTGATCCAGTACCTGGATGGCGACAAGTCGCTGAAAATCATCCCGGCTGTACCCACCGACCATGCCGAGGCGAAATCCAACGGACTCTCGACTCCACAGTTCCTTGACGTCAACGGCGACGGCATTCCCGACTTTGTCTACGCTGGTGATCTGCGGGGCAACATGTGGAAGTTCGACATCGCCAGCAACGACCCTGCGCAATGGAAGGTCGCTTTTGGCGGAAAGGAGTTGTTTCGCGCCACTTACACATCGCCGAGCGGCGGCATCAGCCGGCAGCCCATCACAACCCCACCCGTGTTCCGTCCGAACCGCGAAGTGGGCGGCCTGATGGTGGCCTTCGGAACGGGTCGAAACCTCACCGAAGGCGACCGGACTGACGTTTCTAGGCAAAGCCTCTACTCCGTTCTTGACAATACCCGCTATGAAGTGGAAACGGCGGCGGGCGCCTCACGAGGCAAAGTCAAGGTCAAGGACAGCAATCCAACACCGGCCACGGTGACCCGTGCACAACTGCAATCACAGTCCGTGGATGAAGGTTCACAGCGCGCAGGTGGCGGGATCAGTTCTGGCCGCACGTTCTGGAAACTGGAGGCGACCAGGGTGAAATATGACTGCCCTGAGGACGCCACAGACTGCACCGAGAAGAAAGGCTGGTACATGGATCTGCCCGAAGTCGGTGAACGATCACTGGCATCCATCGATTTTTATGATGGCGGCAACCTGCTTGAAATCATTACAGAGGTTCCCGCATCGGGCAGCGCGACCGCAGACAGTGAAGAGGTGTGCACGCCTTCGCCCCGTTCCGTCAAGAACTTCCGGACGTTGCTGAACATCACGACCGGTCTGCCGGCGGGTGCACCCTTGATGAATGTGGACGGCAATACGACCACGGATGCGAACGGCGTCACCACGGGGGTTTACAACAGCATCGATGCTGGCTATGCCCGCATGACAGCTTCGCCCAAAGAGCTTCGAGTAGGTTCAAAGTTCGAGCAAAGAAGAGCTGGCAGCGATGGCGTTGCCGACAATCTCGCCAAGCTGCCCGAACTGCTGCTGCGCCCCAACTGGCGCCAGTTGAGATAACGCCGCACTAAAGTGCATTGGAGCCACCATGAATGGAAGCCCTTTTTTGACGAAGCGCCAGCGCGGCTTCACACTGATTGAGTTGATGATCACCGTCGCCGTGATCGGCATCTTGGCCGCCATCGCGTATCCCAGTTATGCTGAGTACGTTCGACGTGGTCACCGCGCCGAGGCACGTGCCGGGATGTTGCAGGCAGCGCAGTGGATGGAGCGGGCGGCCACGGCTACTGGCACCTATCCTCTAACGGCCAACTTTCCTGACAGCCTGAAGAAAGTTCCGGCCGATCGCTACGACATTTCATTGACTTCAGACGGCACCACGTACACCCTCACCGGAACTCCAAAGAATTCACAGGCCGGTGACAAATGCGGCAACTACACGCTGACGAACGCGGGAGTCCGAGGGGTATCTGGGACAGCAACTGTGCAGGATTGCTGGGGCAAATAAGAACGCAGCCACGTATATCTTTCAAGCTGAAAAAGCTGGCCGCCTATGGATGGCCAGCTTTTTTCTTGCGCGACAATCCTCGCCCTGATGATGCGAGATTCACTGCGCCACCAACTCCAGCGCCACACTGATCGCCTGGGCGAGCTGGATTTTCTGCTGACCCAGCCCGATGTTATGGCCGACATGGGGCAGTTCATGAAGCTGTCGCGCGAGCACACCGAGGTGGCCGCGGTGGCAGGGCGCTGGGCGCGCTTTCAGCAGCGCGAGAAAGACCTGGCCGCGGCCAACGAGTTGCTTGACGACCCGGACATGGCCGACATGGCGCGCGAGGAGATTGCCGCCGCCGAAGCCGAACTGACCGAGCTGGAGGCCGAGCTGCAGCGCATGCTGCTGCCCAAGGACCCCGATGACGCGCGCAACGCCTTCCTCGAGATCCGCGCGGGCACGGGCGGTGATGAGTCGGCCCTGTTCGCGGGTGACCTGGCGCGCATGTACACGCGTTACGCGCAAGGCGAAGGCTGGCGCGTGGAGGTGATGAGCGAGTCGCCGGCGGAGCTGGGCGGCTACAAGGAGGTGGTGCTGCGCATCGAGGGCGACGGCGCCTATGGCCGGCTGCGTTTTGAGTCGGGCGGGCACCGCGTGCAGCGCGTGCCGGTGACGGAGACGCAGGGCCGCATCCACACCAGTGCCGCCACCGTGGCGGTGATGCCCGAGCCGGATGCGGCCGAGGCGATCACGCTAAACCCGGCCGATCTGCGCATCGACACCTTCCGCGCATCCGGCGCGGGCGGGCAGCACATCAACAAGACCGATTCGGCCGTGCGCGTGGTGCACCTGCCCACGGGCATGGTGGCCGAATGCCAGGACGGCCGCAGCCAGCACGCCAACAAGGCCAAGGCGCTGCAGGTGCTGCAGGCGCGCCTGCAGGAGAAGGAGCGCAGCGAGCGCGCCGCCAAGGAGGCCGCCACGCGCAAGGGCCTGATCGGCAGCGGCGACCGCAGCGACCGCATCCGCACCTACAACTTCCCGCAGGGGCGGCTGACCGACCACCGCATCAACCTGACGCTGTACAAGGTGGCAATGGTGATGGAAGGCGACCTGGCCGATGTACTGGATGCGCTGCAGGCTGCGCGCGAGGCCGAGCAGGTTGCCGAGCTGGAGGTCAACGCCTGAGCCGTTCCGGCGTTGGAAAGCCGTGGGTGGCTGCGCCGCCGCGCCAGGCCGCATACCATGGGCCATTACGCTGGCACGGCACCTTGGGTGAACGCGCTGCTTGGCGCCGAAGCGCTGCCACGCAACCCTTCATGCATCACATACTCCACTGCATGAAACCCGCAAGCGCCCGTGAATAAAGCGCAAACAACCGATACTCCCCTTGATTTGATTCCGGCTCCGACATCCCTATCCTCCACCCTGCGTGCCGAAGACCTGCCTCATTCCAATTCCAGATCGAAGCTGCCATAGCTCGTCATTCCGGCGCAAGCCGCGATCCAGACGCCGTGGGCGGAGCAACATGAATCCGGCCTTCGCCGGGATGACGGCGATTGACGCATTGAACTGGAACTGGAATCAGGACGCCACAACCACATTCACACAGCAAAGGACCGACACCATGCCCCTGAACGCCACCTCCTCGCACCGCCCTGCCCTGCTGCTGGCAGGCGCGGCGGCCTTGTCGCTGCTGGCCGGCTGCGGCACCGGCGGCACGCCCTGGGGCGCCACGCCCACGCGCATCGAGATTCCTGTGCCGGATTTGCGCAAGGCGCCCGAGGTGTGGGATGGCGCCTCCGGCTCCACCGCCGGCGCGCAACGCGTGGCCGACCGGGTGCGCGCCGCGCTGGCGGCACAGCCCGCGCTGGCCGGCAGCAATCTGGGCGTCGACACCTACGAAGGCGGCGTGGTGATTTTGAGCGGGCAACTGGCCAACCCGGCCGACCGCGCCCTGGCCGTGCAGACCGCGCGCAGCGTGGCCGGCGTGCGCGACGTGGTGGATCGGATGAGCGCGCCGTGATGTTCGTGGGCGTTGCGCCATGCTGACACTGTAGGAGCGGCCTTGGCCGCGATGGCGGCGCGTCGAAGAATGAGACGCCCTATCGCGGGCAAGCCCGCTCCCACAAGCGCCCCATGAAGGTTGCTTGTCAGGATGACTCCTATGCTTCCCGCAAGCAAAATAGGCCTCCAGCGCCCGTCCCTACAGCGCAAGCAGCTTCCTTTTCAATAGCAATCAGTGACCACCCTGTCCAACGCCCTGCGCCACTGGCAAGCACGCGGCCTGCCCCGGCTGGAGGCGCAGATGCTGCTGCTGCACGTGCTGGAGCAGCCCACGCACGCCCGCGCCTGGCTGCTGGCGCACGACACCGATGCGATGCCCGCCGAAGCCGACGCACGCCTGCAGGCGCTGGCCACGCGCCGGCTGGCGGGCGAGCCGCTGGCCTATCTGACGGGTGAGAAGGCCTTCCACGGCCTCACGCTGCGCGTCGATGCCCGCGTGCTCGACCCGCGCGACGATACCGAGACGCTGGTCGACTGGGCGCTGGCCCTGCTGCCCGCCGATGCACCGCGCCGCGTGCTCGACCTGGGCACGGGCAGCGGCGCCATCGCGCTGGCCATCGCGCAGCAGCGGCCGCTGGCGCAGGTGGTGGCGGTGGACGCCAGCGCCGACGCGCTCGCCGTGGCGCGCGCCAATGCCGAGCGGCTGGGCCTGCGCGTCGACATGCGCCTGGGCGACTGGCTGACGCCAGTGGCGGGCGAACGCCTTGACCTGATCGTCAGCAACCCGCCCTACATTGCCGACACCGACCCGCACCTGCCCGCGCTGGCACACGAGCCGCGCCAGGCCTTGGTCAGCGGCGCCGATGGGCTGGACGACATCCGCCGCATCGTGGCGCAGGCGCCTGCGCACCTGGCGCCCGGCGGCTGGCTGCTGCTGGAGCACGGCTGGGATCAGGCTGGCGCGGTGCGCGCGCTGCTCAGTGCCGCGGGGTTCGCGCAGGTGCAGTCGCGGCGCGACCTGGCGGGCATCGAGCGCGGCTCAGGCGGGCAGTACCCAGACCGCCGCGCTCAATCCAGCGAAAAGCTGTCGAACTGAATCGCCGCCCCGCCAAACGCGCTCTGACGCGCCAGCCGGGCCGCCAGCACCGACGGCCACAGCAGGTTCAGCGCCCCCTGGATCTGATCCGCCGGGGGCACGGTCTGCGGCGTATCGTCCAGCCCCAGCAGCAAGGGCTGGCCATCGTCCTGCACGGGTTGCCAGGCCGGCTCATCCCCCGCCACGGCGCGCGGCGCACGGGCAGCCAGTGCATGCAGCACCATGAACGCGCTGGCGCTGGTGGACGCAGCGCCCGCGCGGCGCAAAGGCTTGGCCTGCAGCGGGTGGCCCAGGCGGCGCCAGCCGGCGGCACTCAGCTCCGCCCCCTGCACAAAGCCGGCGGCCCAGGTGTGCCACGCTTCGTCCGTCACCGCACCGCCCTCTTCCGTACCCAGTGCTTGCGCCAAGGCCGGCGCCGGCAGCGGCATGGCCATGCCCGCCTGCGCGTTGGCCAGGGGCGCGTTCAGGCTGTTGTACAGCCGCATGATGGCATCCATGTCGGCGTTGATCGCCTTGAGCTGAGCGGCTTGGGTCTTGGGCAGTGCGTTGGTGCGCCAGTCCAGCACGCCCGGCAGCCAGCGCCCGGGCATGACGAGATCGGGCGCCCAGGCCAAGGCGGCCAGAAAACCGTGCAGGCGCGGCCAGTCGCTGTGGCGGCGCAGGTGCTGGCGCGCGCTCTCGGGCAGGGCCAGGTCGTCGGCACCGGTGCCGCCCGCCAGCAGGTTCGACATGCCAGCAGCGCCCTTCGGTGCGGCGCGCTTCCTGGTGGCGGCGCGGGTCTTGCGCGCGGGCTTGACGGGCAGGGCCAGGCTGCGCGCCCAGGCCAGCGCCCCGGTGCGCACCCAGTCGGCGCGGGCTTCGACGCGGTAATCGTAGGCCGCGAGGGAGCCGCCCACGCGCATGCCAGGGCCTTGTTCGGCTTCAGGCACGTCCAGCATGTCGGGCCACAGCGCCTGCATGAACGCGGGGTACTCGGCATGGGCCTGCGCCAGCACGGCGGCGGCTTCGTCGGGGCGGCCCAGCACGTACAAGGCCAGCGCGCGACGGTGCTGCGCGGGTGGCCAGTCGTTGGGGTATTGGTCGAGCAGGGCCAGCGCATCGGCGGCGCGGCCTTGCGCGATATAGGCATCGGTCACTTGCGCGCGCCAGCCGTGGTTGTCCACGGGGTTCAGCGCCAGGCCCCATTCAGCCAGCGCCAGCACGTCACGCTGGCAGGCATGGCCGAGGTCGATGATTTGCGCCAGCAGACGCAGCAGCGGCTGGGTGCCCGCGTGCGCCCACTCGGCACCCAGGCGCGCCTGCCGCGCGCTGGCGGCATCGGGCACGGTGTGCCACAGCGCATGCAGCAGGCGCAGCGCGTGCTCGGCCAGGCGCCAGGCGGCTTGCAGATCGGCGGCGGATTCGTCCATCAGCACGCGCTCCTGCGCGGCCAGCAGCAAGTCGTCCAGCACCTGCACGCTCATCCAGCCTTCGGGGCTCAGGCGCAGGAATTCGGCAGCCCAGAAGGCGTCTTCGATCAGCGCTTCGGCATCGCCCAGCAGCTGGGTCGACATGGGCTTATCGACCGGAAAACGCCGCTGCCAGCGCCGCTCCAGCGCCGCCAGCGCCCGGGCGGGGCGCACGCGCAGCCAGCGCATGCCGGCGGTCAGCGCCTTGACGGCATCTACTGACGGCTTGGCGGACCGGCGGGCCGTGCCCTGGGTTTCGATGCGGTAGGCGGCGCGGACGGCGTCGGCATCCAGCGTGTCGGGCACCTGGGCGCACAGCGCCAGCCAGTCGCGCGTGCTTTCTGCGTCGAAGCCACCGGCATCTTCGGCCATGTGCTCGTACGCAGCCTGCAGGCCGTGCTCGGCCAGGTCCTGCAGCACCAGCGCCAGTTCATCGAACCCGCCACGGCGCGCCTTGGCGGCCAGCAGCGGACCGCGCAACCGCGCTTCGTCGGCCCGGCCCTCGGCCAGCAGGGTGACCAGTTCCAGGTGCCAGAGTTGCGGGTCATCAGGCGCGGCGCGCTGCGCCTGCTTGAACACCGCCCACGCACCACGGTAGTCGCCCTGATCGGCCAGCATGCTCACCTCGCGGCCCAGCGCGGCAACGGCCAGCGCCTTGTCGCGGCTCTGGCCGATGCGCCGCGCCAGGGCCAGGCGGCGCGTCTGCTGGCCCAGCGCTTGCAGGGCATCCATCAGGATGTCGAAGGCGGGCTCATGGCGCTCGTCCAGGCCCTCGGCCTGCTCGAACAGCGGCGCCAGCACGCGCTCGACCTGTTCGGGGCGGCCCTGCTCCATCCAGAACATGGCCGCCTGCGCCAGCGCGTGCGGCGGCAGCGTGCGCAGGTTGCCCAGATCCAGCGCCTGCGGCGGTGCGTGCTGAATAGCCAGCGCCATCAGCATCTCGGGCTCGATCGGCAGCGGCAGATCGGCCCAGGCGGCGCAGCAGTGCTTGTATTTGCGGCCCGATCCGCAGTAGCACGGGTCGTTGCGCTCCAGCTTGGGCAACCCGCGCGGGCGCCAGCGGTTTTGCGGCAGCGGCACGGCGGCCCACAACGCGCGTGCCATGGCCCGGGCACCCAGCGGGTCGGTGCGGGGGGCCACGGTAGCCAGCGGGCCATCGGGGCTGGCAAACCAGTCGCTGAACGCGGCCAGTGATTCGCCCTGCAGCAGGCGGCTGACCATGGTCTCCAGCAACTTGCCGGAGTCTGGGCGCGGGTTCTCGAAAGTGCTCATGCTCCATCCTGCGTGGCGGGGGTTGCATCCTGGGACGATGGGCCATCCGCCAGCGCCGGATAGCGCAGCGGCAGCAACGACGCCAACCCGAACTCGCCCAGCAATGCCCGCGGCCGCTCGCCGGCGCGGCGCTTCTTGTGGCCGGTGTAGCGGGCAATGATCAGCTCGTTCTTCAGGCTGTGTTCCCAGCCGACCAGCTCGGTCACCGTCACGCTGTAGCCCTGCGATTCGAGGTACAGGCAGCGCAGCACGTTGGTCAGCTGGCTGCCCATTTCGCGCGTGTGCAGCGGGTGGCGCCACAGCTCGGCCAGCGGCGTGCGCGACAGTTGCAGCGCCTTCGACTGCCGCAGGTTGGCGGCCAGCTCGGCCTGGCAGCAGGGGACCAGCACCATGGCCTGCGCTTTTTTGACCAGGCCAAAGGCAATGGCGTCGTCGGTCGCCGTGTCGCAGGCGTGCAGGGCGGTGACGATGTCGAAGCGCTCGGGCAGCGCGCTGTCGTGCGCGGCATCGGCGGCGGCGATGTTCAAGAAGCGCATGCGCTCGAAGCCCAGCCGCCCGGCTAGGGCACGCGAACGCTCCACCAGTTCGGGCCGCGTCTCGATGCCGTGCACCACGCCGCTGCCCTGCCCCTTCAGCAGCAGGTCGTACAGGATGAAGCCCAGGTACGACTTGCCGGCGCCGTGGTCGGCCAGCGTCAGTTCGCCGGCATGCGGCGTGATTTCGGCGACGATTTTCTCGATGAACTGCACCAGGTGCTCGACCTGCTTGAGCTTGCGGCGCGAATCCTGGTTCAGTCGGCCATCGCGGGTGAGGATGTGCAGTTCCTTCAGCAGTTCGACCGACTGGCCGGGGCGCAGTTCGGCAAGCACGGGGTTCCCAGCACCTTTTCCGGCGCCGGCGCTTGCTGGATGGGCGCCAGGCGCTTTTGTTTTTGAAGCGCTCGAGGAGAGGCTGCGTGAGGCGTGGCGCTTGTTCATGCGGCATTCTCGCTTGCGCGACAGGGCTCGGCATGGCCGCAGGCACCGCAGCGGCGACCGGTGAGCGGCGGCGGCGCAGGGACCAGTGTGAGCATGAGCACCGTCCAGGCCAGCAACGCCAAGAGTGCGCCCTGGGCACGCACAGGCCGCCAATCGCGGGCGGCGCAGCGTGGGCAAAGGTCGGCAGGCAGCGCCAGTTGTTCCTCCAGGGCCTCCTCGAACACGCCCTGCTGCCAGTCCGCGAGCACGGCGCGGGCCTGGTCCGCCTGGATCGAAGGCACCTGAATCTGAACTTCGCCGTAGGCCAGCGATTTCGACCATGCGAGCGCAATCATGTGCTCGCTGAAAAGCGTCGCCGCGATGCCTTCGCTGACCAGCAGACCGCGCACGGTGTGCGCCGTCAGCAGGTTGAGTTCGCGGTGCACGGTGATCAGCATGTCGGGCCGACGGTGCGCGGTGGCATGCCAGAGAATTTGAAGAATGACGGGCTGCTGCGCTTATGAATCGGGCGCCAACAGCTCTCAAATCAAGAGCACATCAGCCGCAGTTCGATCATCACTGCGCCTCGGTGGAGGGCCCCACGCCCAGCGCCGCCCAGCCTTCATGGCCCAGCTTCTCCAGCGTGGCCATGTTGGCCTCGTAGATCGCCTCGGCCTCGGGGAAGGCTTCGACGGCGCGGTCGATGCTTTCTTCGCGGATAAGGTGCAGCGTGGGGTACGGCGCGCGGTTGGTGGCGTTGGTGATGTCATCCTCGTCGGTGCCGGCGAACTGAAAGCGCGGATGGAACGGGGCGACCTGCAGCGTGCCGTCCAGGTCCAGCGCCGTCACCACCGCGTCGGCCTCATCGAGCAGGTCGTTGAAGTCGAGGAAGTCGTCGAAGCCGCGCGGGGCGATCAGCAGCGTGGTTTCGCGCTCATCCGGGCTGGCGTCGGCCAGGGCCTGCAGCTCGGCACGCAGCATCGTCAGCAGGGCTTGGCGGTCGTCGCCCTCGCACACGGCGTAGTGAATCTGCCCCTTGGCGTGCGGCGCCTTGGCGAAGGGGCACAGGTTGAGGCCGATCACCGCGCGCTCGAGCCAGCGGCGGGTGTCGGCGATCACAGTGTCGGGCGGTACGGAAGCGGGATCACGGGCTGTGCTCATGACGGCATTGTGCCTTGGACTAGGAGTGGCATTTACTACACTAATGATAGCTGCTGACGCAACGTGGACGGGCGCCAGAGGCCGATTTCATTCATAAGACCGCAGCTGCCGCCCGATGAGCGCCGCCAGCAGCGCGCCGGCCACGCAGCAACTGGCCGTGACCACCCAGGTGTGCTGCCAGCCCCCCGCCACGCCCGCCACCCAGGCCACCAGCGGTGGGCCGCTGACCTGACCGACGGCGGAAAGCTGTTGCATCCAGCCGACTGTGGTGGCGATGGTGCGCTCGCCCGGCGCCAGTTGCGACACCAGGCCGAACAGCGTGCCGGGGATCAGCCCGCCCACGCTGGAAAACAGCAGCGCGCCCACGTAGCGCGCCACCGGCGCGTCGGCCGTGAGCGTGCCGAAGGCCAGGAAGGCGCCCAGTGCCATGGCGCCGAAGCCGCTCCACAACAACCGCTGCGGCGCCACGCCGCGGTGCAGTAGGCGCCCGGCGGCGATGTTGCCGAGCATGTTGACGGCCGCCACCAGCGCCGTCAGCACCGCACCCCGCGCGCCGCCCCAGCCGGACTGCTGGTACAGCGCCGGCAGAAAGCCGATCACCGCCAGCCACTGCGCCGAATACACGCCGAAGGTGAGCGCGCCCAGCCACGGCCCGCGCGAGCCCAGCGTGGCGGCCAGGCGCTGTGGCCAGCGCTCGCCATCGGCGGCGCGGCGCTGGTGCGCGTGCGGATCGCGCGGGACGACGGCGCGCACCCACAGCGCCATCGCCGCCGTCAGCGCCGCCGTGAGCCACCACCACGCCGGCCAGCGCCAGGTGCCGATAACCAGCGGCCCCAGCAGCAACGCCACGGCGGTGCCGAACGGCATGAAGGCGCCCCAGAAGCCGAGCATGCGCGTCATCTGCGCCGGTGCCACGGTGCGCCGCACTAGGCTGGGCGCCGGCACGGTGACCAGCAGCACGCCCACGCCCTCCACGGCGCGCAGCACCAGCAGGCTGGCGGCATCGTGCGCCCAGCCGCCGGCCAGGCCGGCCACGGTGAGCATGCCCAGCCCCGCCAGCATGCTGCGCCGCAGGCCGATGCCGTCGGCCATCAGCCCGGCGACGATGCCCAGCGCCATCGAGGCCAGCTGCACCAGCGACAGCAGGAACCCCGCCTGCACCAGCGTGATGCCCAGGTCGGCCTGCAGCGCCGGAATGGCCGGCGGCAGCTTGCCCACGTGCAGCGCGGCGCTGACGCCGGCGAGGATGACGATCCACGGCGCGTGGGGGTGCGGCTGGGACGCGGGCGACATGCTCATGAGGCGTGCCCTGCCCAGCACGCGTTGACCCAGACTGTGGGAGCGGGCTTGCCCGCGATCAGCGCGTCTCGCTCTTCAATGGCTGCCATCCCGGCCATGGCCGCTCCCACATTGAAACGCTTCATGCCAGCAGGCGCTGGCCGGTCAGCCGCTCGTGCTCGCGCAGGGCGAAGCGGTCCGTCATACCGGCGATGTAGTCGGCCACGGCGCGTTCGCGGTCGGGGCGCTCGGCGAAGCTGGGGCGCAGCTCGGCGGGCCGGTCGAGGTAGGCGGCGAACAGCTCGCGCACCACCTGCCGCGCCTGCGCGGTGGTGTCGACCACCTGCGGGTGGCGGTACAGGTTGGCGAACAGAAAGCGCTTGAGCGCGCTGGACTGCGCGCGCATCTCGGCGCTGAACTGCACCAGCCGGCCGGTACGGCGCGCATCGTCGGCGCTGCGCGGCGCGGCGGCGGCCAGCGCGGCGCCGGTGGCGTCGATCACGTCGTAGATCTGCGCCGACAGCATGCGGCGGATGGCCTCGTACAGCGTGCGGCGCTCGGCCAGCCGCGGGTATTCGGCCCGCACCGTGCGCAGGTGCCGGGCGAACAGCGGCACCTCGGCCACCTGCGTCAGCGTGAGCAAGCCCGAGCGCACGCCGTCGTCGATGTCGTGCGCGTTGTAGGCGATCTCGTCGGCCAGGTTGGCCAGTTGCGCCTCCAGGCTGGGCTGCGTGCCGTCGATGAAGCGGCGCGCCACACCGCCCGGCTCGGCCGCCTCCAGCAGGCGCGCGTTGGCGGCGGAGCAGTGCTTGAGGATGCCTTCGCGCGTCTCGAAGCTCAGGTTCAGGCCATCGTGGTCGGGGTAGCGGTGCTCCAGCCAGTCGACCACGCGCAGGCTTTGCAGGTTGTGCTCGAAGCCGCCGTGCGCAGCCATGCAGTCGTTGAGCGCATCCTGCCCGGCGTGGCCGAAGGGCGTGTGGCCGAGGTCGTGCGCCAGGGCGATGGTCTCGGTCAGGTCTTCGTTCAGCCGCAGCGAGCGGGCGATGGAGCGGGCAAGTTGCGCCACCTCCAGCGAATGCGTGAGCCGGGTGCGGAACAGGTCGCCCTCGTGGTTCAGGAACACCTGCGTTTTGTAGACCAGCCGGCGGAACGCGGTGGAGTGCACGATGCGGTCGCGGTCGCGCTGGAAGTCGTCGCGCGTGGGCGCCGGCGTGACCGGATGGCGCCGGCCGCGCGACTGGGCAGGGTCGCAGGCGTAGGGGGCCAGGGTCATGGGCGGGGCACCCGGTGCGCCTTGCGGCGGCTTGGCTGCAATGAATTTAATAGCTGTTTGCGCCTGTTATACATGGATTTCAAATGCATTCGAACCTGAAATCCTTTAAAGACGGGCGCAGGCAGCTACTTTTATTGAAGAGCCGGGTTGAACGGACATCCACGCTGCGCGCCTCATCGCCGCCGGCCCGCCCTGCCCGCTCATGCACAGCAACGGTCGATCACCTGCCGCACCAGCGCATCCGGCGCCGCACGCACAGCGGCCCGGCCCGGGCCGTCGATGACGACGAAGCGGATCTCGCCGCCCTCGGCCTTCTTGTCGACGCGCATCAGCTGCAGGTAGCGGCCGGCGTTGTCATGAGTGTCGATCACGGCGCCGCGCGTGGGCAACCCGGCGCGCTGGATCAACCGGGTGAGGCGCTGCACGAAGGCCGCATCCACCAGCCCCAACCCGCGCGACAGCTCGGCCGCCATCACCATGCCAGCGCCCACCGCCTCGCCGTGCAGCCAAGCGCCATAACCCATGCCCGCCTCGATGGCGTGGCCGAAGGTGTGGCCGAAGTTGAGGATGGCGCGCAGGCCGGCTTCGCGCTCGTCCTGGCCCACCACGTCGGCCTTGATCTGGCAGCTGCGCTTGACGGCATGCGCCAGCGCCGCGGGTTCGCACGCGCGCAGGGCGTCGATGTTCGCTTCGATCCAGTCCAGGAAGGCCATGTCGGCGATCGGCCCGTACTTGATCACCTCGGCCAGCCCCGCCGACAGCTCGCGCGGCGGCAGGGTCTTGAGCACGTCGAGATCGCACACCACCGCCAGCGGCTGGTGGAAGGCGCCGATCATGTTCTTGCCCAGCGGGTGGTTGATGGCGGTCTTGCCGCCGACCGAGGAATCGACCTGCGCCAGCAGCGTGGTCGGCACCTGCACGAAGGGCACGCCGCGCATGTAGCAGGCGGCGGCAAAGCCTGTCATGTCGCCCACCACGCCGCCGCCCAGCGCGTATAGCGTGGTCTTGCGGTCGGCGCCGCCGCCCAGCAGGGCGTCGAAGATCAGGTTGAGCGATTCCCAAGTCTTGTATTGCTCGCCATCGGGCAGCTCGATGCGCAACACCTTGGCGTGCCGCCGTGCCAGCACGCTGGCCAGCCGCTCGGCGTACAGCGGGCCGACGGTGGTGTTGGTGACGATCAGCGCCTGCGAACCCGGGCGGGCCGCCTCGTAGGCCGCCGGATCGTCCAGCAGGCCGGTGCCAATCGCAATGTCGTAACTGCGGTCGTCCAGCGGAATACGGACGCGCTCAGAAGATGAGAAACCGTGCATGTCGGCGAGTGTAGAGCCTTGGGCCCCACCCTCGCCCGCCGTTCAGGGTGCCGGTGGCGGCGGCGCAGGCGGCGGCATCAGGTCGAGCTGCATCATGATGCGATTGACCAGCATCGGCAACGACGAGCCGTGCGTATCGACGACGAAATGCGCGCACTCGCGGTACAGCGGATCGCGCTCGTCATACAAGGCCCGCAGCCGCTTGAGCGGATCGGCCACCTGCAGCAGCGGCCGCTTGGTGTCGTGCCGCAGGCGCTTGAACAGTTGCTCGGGCGACGAGCGCAGGTAGATCACCGTGCCGCGTTCACGCAGGCGCTGGCGGTTGATCGGCCGCAACACGGCGCCGCCACCGGTGGCCAGCACCTGCGACGCGCCGCCCCGGGTCAGTTCGTCGATCACCGCCTCCTCGACGTCCCGGAAAGCCGCCTCGCCATGGCTGTCGAAGTAGCTGCGAATGGTGCAGCCGAGCCGCTGCTCGATGGCCTGATCCGAATCGGCCAGCGCCAGTTGCAGTCTGCGCGACAGGGCACGCGCAATGGTGGACTTGCCACTGCCCGGCATGCCCACAAGCACGACCACGGAAAAAAGCCCCAGGCTGGCCGGGGCTTCGTTTGAAACGGCAGTTTGATTCACGATGCCGAGCCTTTCGAAAACCTGAGCGGGATGACCGCTCAGGTTCGAAAGGTTTCCCGATCATGGGCAAGTGGTGCCCACAACTTCAATGGACATCTGGCGCGTCACGGTCAGCGTGCCTTGTTTGACCGAGGCGACAAAGGTATGGACGCCACAGGCGGTTGGCGTTCCGTGGATGATGCCTGTGTCCGCAAACGTCAAGCCATTTGTGGGCCCGGGCAGCGTAAACGTCCAGGCCGGCACTTGAGCAGAGTCACCACCCGAGGTCGACAGAATGTAAGTGTAGGGCTCGTCTTTTTCAGCCTCGGGCAGCTTGCACGGCTCGTTAATCGCACCGGTGCAACCCACGATGGCCAACGGATCCAAGGGCATCGCGCCACCCAACGTGAGCGTCAGGTTGGCAGTCACGGGCTTGCCCGTTGCATCTGTCACTTGCACAGCAACCGTGTAATCGCCGGCAGGGGCTTTCGGCGTGCCGCTGATGACACCTGAAGGATTCAAGGTAAGTCCCGAAGGCAAACCACCAAGCGCGGTCCATGTGTACGGAGGCACGCCGCCCTCTGCCTGAAGTGCGTACGCATACGGCACGCCGTTTGTTGCAGACAACTCAGCATCCGCGATGGTCAATGGTGTCTGCGCAACGGCGTCGACCACGGGCACCGCCATCAGTTGCACAACAGGATCCTGGATGCCATTGCTGACGTTATTGTCGTAACGGTCGGTCATGAACTCCAGCAGAATCACGCCTTTGTTCGGGCCACTCGACAGCGAGAGCAACCCAACGCCGCCGTTGGTGCTGATGTGCAGCAGGTTGATGTAGGGCTGGCTACCGGCCATGATGCGCGCGCCCTCGGACGCTGCCGTCGGAACAATCCTCACCTGAAGGTTGGGCGCGCCGCCCGCAGGATTGGGAATGGGCTGATTGGCGTCGTCCATCACGAACGCCTGGATGCCGACGTTGTTGCGAATGCTGTTCGGGTTGAACTGCGAGCCCAGGTAGCCAGGCTGCTGGGCAATGGCGTTCACGCTGGCCGGCATGCCTGTACTGGCCCCCACCACGATATCCACCGCGGCGCTGCTCACTTGGTTATCGCGCGGATTGGTGACGGAGCACATCACACGTGCCGTACCGGCCTTGTTGCTGGCATGGAAGTGGAATGTGGCAGCTCCTGCGTTGGAGCCGAGCACGACCGAGCGATAAGCCAGCGGGTTGCCGTCGTCATCCTCATGGTCTTCGTCACCATCTAGGTAGTACAAGGCACCCGACTCGAACCCCTGCACGATGTTGCAGGCAAAGATCTCCTCGCCCCCTTGGATCGGCCTGCTGCCTTCTCGGGCTTCCACGTACAGCGTGGTCGTGTAAGGCGCGTACGCACCGATCCCGGCCGGGTAATGCTGAATATTGATCGGCAACTGCTTCTTGTCCGCGCGCAGCGTAATGCTGTATGCCTCGTGGGTATCCCCCGGGCTGCCACCACCACCGCCACACGCAGTCACCAATGCCGCAACCGCAAATCCGAGAGCCAAGCCTAGCTTTCGCATATTACCAACCTATGTATTAAAAGAAGGGCTAAAAAATCTAATCAGCGAACGGAACCGCGGTCCGAGATCATCTTGGGCGTGATGAACACCAGCATTTCCTGCTTTTCCGCCTGGCGGGTCCGCTGCTTGAACAGGTTGCCGACCACCGGAATATCACCCAGCACCGGCACCTTGTTTTCGCTCTCGCGCTCGTTCAGCTCGAAAATGCCACCGATCACCACGGTACCGCCATTTTCAACCAGCACCTGCGTCCTGACCCGCTTGGTGTTGATCGACATGCCGCCTTCCACGGGCGTGCCCGGGCTGTCCTTGTTGACGTCCAAGTCAAGAATGATGTTGCCCTCGGGGGTAATCTGAGGCGTGACTTCAAGCTTGAGAACGGCCTTGCGGAACGCGATGGAGGTGGCGCCACTCGACGTCGCCTGCTGATACGGGAACTCCGTACCCTGTTCGATCAGTGCCTTGGTCTGATCAGCGGTCACCACGCGCGGGCTCGACACCACCCGGCCCTTGCCATCGGCTTCCAATGCGGATATTTCCAGGTTCAGGAAGCGGTTAGCCGCCGAGCTGAACAACGAGATCGCAAAGTTGGTGGGCGATATGCCGCCGAGGCTTTGCGCCGGCAGATTGACCATCTGGGAAGTCAGTGTTGACAGGCCCGAAGCCTCAAACGCACCCGTTGTGGCACCGATGGCGTTGTAGTTGCCGCCAAAAGCAACCCGATTGCCCCCGCCGACGTGGTAACCAGCGTCGCCACCGCGAATGCCACGCATGTCCGCGGTACCCAGTTTGACGCCAAGCGACTTGCCGAAGGTGTCGGTCGCCTCGACGATGCGCGCCTCGATCAGCACCTGGCGCACCGGCACATCGAGCTTGGCAATCATTTCCTCGATCTGCACCAGTCGCGACGGAATGTCCGACACGAACAGTTGGTTGGTCCTGGGCTCGGCGATCACCGAGCCTCTTTGGCTCAAAAGGCTGCTTGTTCGACCGCCAGCGGCGCCCCCACCACCTCCGCTCGAACCGGTGTTGGCCGTCAGCTGCGCGGCGATTTCGGGCGCCTTGGTGTAGTTCAACTGAAAAGACTGCGTGCGCAACGGCTCCAGATCCCTAATGGCCGCTTGCGCTTCCAGTTCAGCCTTCTCCTTCGCCGCCAGTTCGTCCTTGGGCGCAATTTGCAGCACGTTGCCGCTGCGTTTCATGCCCAGATTCTTGGCTTGCAGAATGATGTCCAGGGCCTGATCCCAGGGGACGTCCTTCAGCCGCAGCGTCAGGCTGCCCTGGACCGTGTCGGAGGTGACGATGTTGAAGTTGGTGAAGTCCGCGATCACCTGCAGCAGCGAACGCACATCGATGTTCTGGAAGTTGAGCGACAGCTTTTCTCCACGGTACCCGGGCCCTTGCGTCAGCTTGTCAGGGCTGGTTTTTTGCTGCCTCACCTCGACCACGAGCTGGTTGTCGCTCTGATAGGCACTGTGCTCCCACAGGCCTTTCGGTTCGATCACCATGCGCACCCGATCACCCGACTGCACGGTGGAGATGGTCTGCACGGGCGTACCGAAATCGGTAACGTCGAGACGGCGACGCAAGCCCTCCGGCAGGCTGGTGCGCAAGAACTCGACCACCAGGTTCTGCCCTTGTTGGCGAATGTCGACACCCACCTGGTTGTTGGCCAGGTCGACGATCACGCGGCCGGCATTCTCGACGCCCCGGCGGAAATCGATGTCGCGCAGCGGAAGCGCCCCGTCGTTGCGGCTTTCCGCAAACACACTGGCGGGTGCTGCCGCAACCGCAGCGGCCGAGGCCACCGGCGCCAGCGACACCAGCAGCGAGCGGCCCTGCACCTCGGCCTGGTAGTTGGTGGGCTGGTTCAGGTTGAGCACCACGCGGGTTCGGTCGGCTGCCTGAACCACATGCGCCATGCGCAGGTTGCCCTGGTTGAGTTCCACGGCGTTGCGCTGAAGCTCGCTGCCCACGCCGGGGAAGTCCAGCGCGATGCGTGCCGGCGATTGCACGACAAAGCCCGCCGGCACCGCCGCCAGTGGCTCGCTGAGGTCGATCCTGACCACCTCGGCACCGCCCTGGATGGAGCTGCTGATCGACTGAATGCGCGGCTCGGCATGGCTCAAGCTCGCCACGCCCAGCAGAAGGACGCCAATCCCCCGAAAGCCCACACGGCGCACCATTGATTTGACCCACATCCTCATTTCGTATTCTCCTGCAGCTGCAGAGTCGTGCTGCGCTCTATCCATTCACCGGCCGCATCCTGAACGATTTCCCTCAAGGTGATATCGCTTTCCGAGATTCGCATCACACGCCCGTAGTTCTGCCCCAGGTAGTTGCCTTGGCGGACCTGGTGCAGCAGTTGATCGACCTTCACCAGTGCCACTTTCTGGCCCGCACGGTCCAAGCTGCCCACCATCGTCATGGCGTCCAGCGGATACGCCTCCAGCGGCTCCTTGCGGCGATTCAGCTCCGGGGCGACCAGGGAGGCGCTCACGCTCAATGGCCCGGTTTCGCGGCGCAACACTTGCGTCAGGCGGTCGCTGCCGAATGCATCTGCCGCTGTGCCACCGACATACGCCAGCGGCACATAGCGCGTCGGCTCGGTCAAGGGCGTGACTTTGGGAACAGTCTGGCGCCGTTGCTCCGCCATCCATTGCTGCAAGTCCTCGTGGCTGGTCGCACAGGCCGTCAACCCGCCAACCCCAGCCGCCAGCAGCATGATCCAGAAAGAACGGGTCATTTCTTGCCCTTTCCTTGGGTCTTGGACGCTGCAGCCCGCTGCGCGGCGATTTCCTCAGGATCCAGGTAACGATAGGTCTTGGCCGTTGCCTCCAAGGTCAAGGCTCCCACCTTGTCCTTGTCCGAACTCGGTGCAATCGACAGATTGTTCAGGGTCACAATGCGCGAAAGATTGGCGATATCGGCCGTGAAGGCGCCGATGTCGTGATACCGACCCGTGACCTTCAGTGCGATCGGCAATTCCGCGTAATAGTCCTTCACCACCAGCTGGCCCGGCCTGAACAGGTCGAACTGCAGGCTGCGGCCCAACCCAGCCTGGTTGATGTCGGAGAGCAAGGCATCCATTTCCGCCTTGCTGGGCAGTTGCTTTTCCAGCAGGTTCACGTACTGCATCACCTGGGCGCGCTGCTTCTTCAACTCCTCGAGGCTGACGGCGCGCTGCAGCTTCGTCTTGTAATCCGCGCGGAGCGTGACCTCTTTGGCACGCTCGCCCTCCAGCTCTTCTGCTGCACCACTCACCCAGAAATACCAAAGGGCGCCCAGCACCAGCAAAGCCACCGCCGCCAGCAGCACATACCGCGGAATCGCCGGCCACGAGGACGGGTCACGCGAATCCAGGCCACGGAACTGCGCCCCGAGATCCCGGAACGACTGGGAAACATCCATATTCTTTCGAGCCATCGTCTACCGCCCGCTCATGACTTGGCGCCGCGCGCCGCGGCCGACGCCGCAGAGGCTGCCGCCAGCGCATCGCTGGCGCGTTGCAACTGCACCCGCACCGTGAAGTTGTAGACACGGCGCTGCTCGCGCGGGCTCAGCGCGAGGTTCGAAGCCACGATCTCGATCAGTTCGGGCTTCGACACCCACTCGCTGTTGCGCGACAGGTTGCGCAGCAATTCGGACACGCGCTCGTTGGACTGCGCCACGCCCGACAGCAGCACATTCTGGTTCTCCTGCTTGATACCCTTCAGGTAGATGCCGTCCGGCAGCTGCATGACGGATTCATTGAGCAGGTGCACCGGCAGGTTGCGGTCGGCTTGGAGGTTCTCCACGGCCTGCTGCCGCGCCTTCAGGGCGGCGATCTCCTCTTGCAGCGTGGCCACCTCCTTGATTTCCTCATCCAGCTTCTTGATCTCGCTGGTCAGGAAGGCGTTGCGATCCTGCTGCGTCGATATCTCGTTCTGGTACCAGAGGTAGATGCCGCCGGCAATCAGGGCGCCCAGCACCGCCGACATGCCCAGCGATGCATTGAAAAGCTGGCGCGCCCGCTTGCGCGCCATCTCCCGGTGCGGGAGCAGGTTGATCAGTATCACCGCAGAAACCTCCGCATGGCCAGGCCACAGGCTGTCAGGTACGAAGGCGCCTCACGCAGCATCTTCTTCTCGCGCACGGCGCGCCCGACCTCCATGCCGTCGAAGGGGTTGACCACCTGGCACGGGAACGAGGTGTGCCGCGTGATGGCTTCGGTCAGGCCGGGAATGCCGGCGGTGCCGCCTGCCAGCAGGATGTAGTCGACACGGTTGTGCGGCGTGCTGGTGAAGAAGAACTTCAGCGCCCGCTCCAGTTCCTGGGCAAGCGATTCCACATAGGGCTGCAGCACCACCGTCCCGTAGTCGTCGGGCAGTTCACCGGCGCGCTTCTTGGTTTCGGCCTCGTCCTGCGTGAAGCCGTATTGGCGAACCAGCATCTGCGTCAGCTGCTCACCGCCGAACACCTGGTCGCGCTCATAGATCAGATCATCATTGCGCAGCACCTGCATGGTGGAGGTCATCGCGCCGATTTCGAACAGCGCGATCAGCGCATCGACGCCGCCACCCGGCAGGCGTCCGATCACGCGGCTGGCCGCCAGGCGCGACGCATAGCTTTCCACGTCCAGCACCACGGGCACCAGGCCGGCGGCTTCGGCCAGCCCCTGACGGTCCTCCACCTTTTCCTTGCGGGAGGCGGCAATCACCACCTCGACATCACCCGCCGACGTGGTGCTGGGGCCAACGACGCAGAAGTCCAGACTCACTTCGTCCAGTGAGAACGGGATGTACTGGTTGGCCTCGGATTCGACCTGGACCTCCATCTCCCGCTCACTCAGGCCGCCCGGTAAAATGATCTTCTTGCTGATGACCACCGACGCAGGCAGCGCCATGGCCACGTGCTTGGCTTTGGTGCCGCTTTTGCCCACGAGGCGGCGCGTCGCCTCCACGACTTCGTCGAATTTCTCGATATTGCCGTCACTGATCCAGCCGCGCTCCAGCGGCTCGATGCCACACCGCTCCAGCGTCAGATTGCCGGAACGATCCTGCCCCAGCTCCACCAGCTTGGCGCTGGAGGAACTGATGTCGAGCCCGATCATGGGCGCCGGTTGACGGCTGAACAACGACCCAGTGTTCAAGACAGTATCCCGTTACTTTTTATTGCAGAAGTCGAACACACTTAAGAATTCACTTGAATGCTAGCAGTAAGCCCCTTGTCGGGCAAAGAAAAAGCCCGTCGCAAGCTGGGCCGCTCGTTGTCAAAAACTAACGTTTGCCGACACTTGGTTACGCCGCGCAGCACGCGCCAACACCGTATCTGCCCGGCTGCTGGCGGCCCTTGGCGACTCGCGGGACAATGCGTCACCGGGTACCGGCACCGACAAATGCTACCGCTTGTGTCCTACAGACAGCAGCGAATGTCTCATGAAAGTACCCACTAACTTACCAATGTTGTCTTATGTCCACTGAAAATTCGCCCGGTGCCGTGAACAAGCGCACAAGCCCCGCCGGCTCGCGCTGGCTGGTCTGGGTTCTCAAGGGTCTGGCGTGGATGGGTGGGACGCTGCTGGCCATCGCCCTGAGCGTGGCCATGGCCGGCCTGATGGCGCTGGCCATCGCCTACCCCAACCTGCCGGATGTGTCCGAGTTGTCCAACTACCGGCCCAAGCTGCCGCTGCGCGTGTACACCGCCGAGGGCAACCTGATCAGCGAGTTCGGCGAGGAGCGCCGCAACCTCACCCCCATCCGCGAGATCCCGAAGGTGATGAAGGACGCCGTCCTGGCCATTGAGGATGCCCGCTTCTACGAGCACGGCGGGGTCGACTACGTCGGCGTGGCGCGTGCCGCGCTGGCCAACCTGGGGCGCGAAAAGGCGCAGGGCGCTTCGACCATCACGATGCAGGTCGCGCGCAACGTCTACCTGTCTTCCGAGAAAACCTACACCCGCAAGATCTACGAGGTGCTGCTGACCTTCAAGCTGGAGCACATGCTGACGAAGGATCAGATCCTCGAGATCTACATGAACCAGATCTTCCTGGGCAACCGCGCCTATGGTTTTGCCGCGGCCGCCGAAACCTATTTCGGCAAGCCGCTGAAGGACGTGACGGTGGCCGAGGCCGCCATGCTGGCCGGCATCCCCAAGTTTCCGTCCAGCGTCAACCCCATCGCCAACTTTGCACGCGCTCGTGAGCGACAGCTCCACATCATCGACCGCATGCAGGAAAACAACTTCATCACCGCCGAGCAGGCCGCCGCCGCCAAGCAGCAGGAACTGGTGATCCGCCCCAGCAGCGATGCCACCCGCGTGCACGCCGAATACGTGGCCGAGATGGTGCGGCAGATGATGTTCGCGCAGTACGGCGAAGAAACCTACAGCCGCGGCCTGAACGTCTACACCTCCATCGCCACCGACGACCAGAACGCTGCCTACGCGGCGCTGCGTCGGGGCATCCTCGACTACGACCGCCGCCAGGCCTACCGCGGCCCCGAGAAGTTCATCGATCTGCCCAAGGATGCGCAGGAGCTGGGCGAAGCGGTGGACGATGCCCTGGCCAGCCACCCCGATGCCGGCGAGCTGTTTGCAGCGGTGGTCACGCAGGCCAGCGCGCGCAAGGTCACCGTGATGCGCCGCGGCGGCGAAGTGGTCGACATCACGGGCGCAGGCCTGCGCCCGGTGTCGTCCGGCCTGGCGGCCAAGGCCGGGCCGAACATCCGCATCCGCCCCGGCGCCGTGGTGCGCGTGCTCAAGACGAGCCGCGGCGACTGGGAGCTGACGCAACTGCCCGAAGTGGAAGGCGCGCTGGTGGCCCTCGATCCGCGCAACGGCGCCGTCAAGGCGCTGGTGGGTGGCTTCGACTACGACAAGAACAAGTTCAACCACGTCACGCAGGCGTGGCGCCAGCCTGGCTCCAGCTTCAAGCCCTTCATCTACTCGGCCGCGCTCGAAAAAGGCTTCTCGCCCACCACCATGATCAACGACACGCCGCTGTTCTTCGACAGCAGCGTCACCGGCGGCCAGCCCTGGGAGCCGAAGAACTACGAAGGCGGCTTCGAAGGCCCCATGACCATGAAGCGCGGCCTGGCCCGCTCGCGCAACATGATCTCCATCCGCATCCTGCAGACCATCACGCCGCAGTACGGCCAGGAATGGGTCACGCGCTTCGGCTTCGACGCCGACAAGCACCCGCCCTACCTGACGATGGCGCTGGGCGCCGGCTCGGTCACCCCCATGCAGCTGGCCACGGGTTTTGCCGTGTTCGCCAACGGCGGCTACCGCGTCAACCCGTTCCTGATCACCCGCATCACCGACCACACCGGCCGCGTGCTGGTCGAGAGCCAGCCCGCCGGCCCCAGCGAGGCCAACCGCGCCATCGACGCGCGCAACGCCTTCATCACCCACACCATGCTCAACGACGTGGTGCGCAGCGGCACGGCGGCCAAGGCCAGCGCGGCGCTGGGCCGGCCCGACCTGGGCGGCAAGACCGGCACCACCAACGATTCGATGGACGCCTGGTTCGCCGGCTACCAGCCCACGCTGGTGGCGGCCGTGTGGATGGGCTACGACACCCCGCGCAACCTGGGCGCGCGCGAAACCGGCGGTGGCCTGAGCCTGCCGATCTGGATCAACTACATGCGCACCGCCCTCAAGGGCGTGCCGGTGGCCGAGCCGAAACCGCCCGAGGGCGTGGTGCGCGTGGGCGGCGACTGGTACTACGAGGAATACGCCCGCGGCGGCGGCATCAGCAACCTGGGCGGGGCCGGCCTGGCACCGCGGCCCGAGCCCGAACTGGCGCCCGAGAACGGCACGCCCGCGGCGTCCGAAGAACGCAACCGCATCCTCGACCTGTTCAAGAACTGATGCCGCCTGCACTTCAAAACGCGAACAACCGTCATCCCGGCGAATGCCGGGCTCCATGTGTTCTTGCACACGTCGCCTGGATTCCGGCTTTCGCCGGAATGACGAATTTCTTGCTGTTTTGATCGGGAATTGGAACGTGGTGGTGCCGCGGCCGCGGTGCTGCCGGCAGCCGTCAAATCAGAATCAGGGGAGTATCACTGCGCAACGCTTTATGGACGGGCGCTGGCCGGCAGCATATAGGGGAGTATATAGAGCGTCGGCGTTGCGCCCCGCCCTCACCCCGCGCCCGGGTCGAAGCGCAGCGCCTGCCCCGCGTGCTCGCTGGCGGCCAGCGACAGGCGCGCGAAGAACTCCTCGCCCGTCTTGGTGTCGCGCCAGGCGCCGTCGGCAAAGGTGTAGTGGTAGCCGCCCGAACGGGCCGCCAGCCACACCTCGTGCAGCGGCTTCTGCAGGTTGACGACGATCTGGCTGCCGTCCGGAAACACCATCGTGATCATCCCGCCCACGCGCTGGTTGTCGATGTCGGCGTCGGTGCTGTCGTTGAGTTCGTCGCAGCGCGATTCGATGGCGCGCAGCAGCGCCTCGGCGCGGTCCAAGTATTCCAGGTCGGTCATTACAATTTCACCCATGTCGTTCCAGCCACTGCATCGATCCATTCTAGTCAGCGCCCTGACGCTGGCGGCCATGCTGGGCGGCTGCGGCCAGAAAGGGCCGCTCTACATCCCTGAAACACCCGCGGCGGCGCAGCGCGCCACCCTGCCGCAAACGGTCTTCGGAGGCTCGCGCCCCGCTCAGGCCGCCTCCTCCCCCACCCAGGCACCGCCGCTGGCACTGCCGAATCTGCCCGAGATCGAATGACCTCCCTGTCCGCCAACGCCGCACCCCTGCCCGGCGCGCCTTTCGTGTGCTATCAAAACGGCCAGCTGATGGTCGAAGGCGTGGCCCTGTCCGAGCTGGCGCGCCAGCACGGCACGCCGCTGTTCGTCTATTCCAAGGCCGCCATCCTGGCCGCGCTGGCCGCCTACCAGCGCGGGCTGGCCGGGCGCGAGGCGCTGATCTGCTACGCCATGAAGGCCAACTCGTCGCTCGCCATCCTCAAGCTGCTGGCCGATGCCGGCTGCGGCTTCGACATCGTCTCGGCCGGCGAACTGGAGCGCGCCCTGGCCGCCGGCGCCACGCCGTCGAAGATCGTGTTCTCGGGCGTCGGCAAGACGCGCGCCGAGATGCGCCGCGCCCTGGAAGCCGGCGTGGGCTGCTTCAACATCGAGAGCATGGCCGAGCTGGACGTGCTGAGCGACGTGGCCGTGGCCTGCGGCCAGACGGCGCCCGTCAGCATCCGCGTCAACCCCAACGTCGACGCCAAGACGCACCCCTACATCTCCACCGGCCTAAAGGGCAACAAGTTCGGCATCTCGCACGACGAGGCGCTGGCCGCCTACCGCCACGCCGCCAGCCTGCCCGGCCTGCGCGTGGTGGGCATCGATTGCCACATCGGTTCGCAGATCACCGAATCGGCGCCCTACCTGGAGGCCATGGACCGCGTGCTGGACCTGGTGACGCAGATCGAGGCGGCGGGCATCCCCATCCACCACATCGACTTCGGCGGCGGCCTGGGCATCGACTACAACGGCGACACGCCGCCCGCGGCCGATGTGCTGTGGCAACAGCTGCTGGGCAAGCTGGACGCGCGCGGCTTCGGCAACCGCAAGATCATGATCGAGCCCGGCCGCTCGCTGGTGGGCAACGCCGGCGTGTGCCTGACCGAGGTGCTGTTCCTCAAGCCCGGCGAGCAGAAGAACTTCTGCATCGTCGACGCCGCCATGAACGACCTGCCGCGCCCCGCGCTGTACGAGGCCTTCCATCGCATCGTGCCGCTGGCTGAAGCAAACCCGGCCGCACAGACCACCACCTACGACGTCGTCGGCCCGGTATGCGAAAGCGGCGACTGGCTGGGACGCGACCGCGCGCTGGCGGTGGTGCAGCAAGGCGACGTGCTGGCCGTGCTGTCGGCCGGTGCGTACTGCATGAGCATGGCCAGCAACTACAACACCCGGCCGCGCGCGGCCGAGGTGCTGGTCGACGGCGCCAGCGCCCGCGTGATCCGCCAGCGCGAGGCGGTGCAGGACTTGTGGCGCGGCGAATCGGTCTGAGCCGCGACGGGCGCCCGCGGGAGCGGCCTGGGCCGCGATGAATGGCATGTGAAGCACAACGGCCGCATCGCGGGCAAGCCCGCTCCCACAACCCCATCAATACTAATTTGATAGCTGTTTGCGCTCGTCGTTAGCCATTTTCAGGCACTTTTCGCTTGAAGCGATTGTGTGGCAAGCGCAAGCCACTATCAAGATAGAAGCACTTAACGGCTGGCCACCCCACGCGGCTTGAGGTAGCGGAACAGCCGCTCCAGCAGCAGCACACCGATGATGGCGGCGTACAGCGCCACTTCAGCGTAGTCGTTCTTGCCGCTGCGCATCCAGAAGAAGTGCAGCAGCGCCAGCCCGGCGACCAGATACACCAGCCGATGCAGCGTCTGCCATGCGCGCCCGCCCAGCGCGCGCACGGCGCGGTTGGTGGACGTCAGCGCCAGCGGCAACAACAGCAGCCAGCAGGCAAAGCCGACCAGGATGAACGGCCGCTTGAGGATGTCGCGGCCGATGTCGGCGACTTGGAGTCCCATGTCCAGCCAGCCGTAGGCCAGCAGGTGCAGGCAGGCGTAGAAAAACACGAACAGCCCGAGCATGCGCCGATACCGCGCCAGTTGCGGCGTGCGCGTGTGCAGCCGCAGCGGCGTGACTGCCAGCGCCAGGCACAGAAATCGCAGCGTCCAGTCGCCCAGGCCGCGAATCAGCGCCTCAGCCGGGTTAGCACCCAACTGGTCGGTGGCGGCACCCCACACCAGCCAGGCCAGCGGCAACAGACAGAGCACGAAGACCAGCGGCTTGGCCAGCGGGTGCAGCAGGGCGGATCGGAGGGTCACGGGGAATTCAGAAAATCAACAGCCGGACGCAGAGGACGCAAAGGATTCGCAGAGGACGCAAAAGAATCCAAAGAAAAATTTTTCAAGGTTTTTTTCTGCGTCCTCTGCGAAATCTCTGCGTCCTCTGCGTCCGGCTGTTCGGCTGTTCGGCTGTTCGGCTACCCAACACACCGCATCAATAGTTCTTGCGCAAGTCCATGCCCGCATACAGCTGCCCCACCTGCGCCTCGTAGCCATTGAACAGCAGCGTCTTGCGCTTCTTGGCGAACAGGCCGTCCTCGCCGATGCGGCGCTCGGTGGCCTGGCTCCAGCGTGGGTGGTCCACGTCCGGGTTCACGTTGGAATAGAAGCCGTATTCGTTGGCGGCCGCCTTGTTCCAGGCCGTGCGCGGTTCCTGCTCGATGAAGCGAATCTTGACGATCGACTTGGCCGACTTGAAGCCGTACTTCCACGGCACCACCAGCCGCACCGGCGCGCCGTTCTGCTTCGGCAGCACCTCGCCGTACATGCCGAAGGTCAGCAGCGTCAGCGGGTGCAGCGCTTCGTCCAGGCGCAGCGCCTCGGTGTAGGGCCAGTCGAGCACGCGCGAGCGCAGGCCGGGCATCTGCTTCGGGTCGGCCAGGGTGACGAACTCGACGTATCTGGCGCTGCCCTGCGGCTCCACGCGCTTGATGAGCGCCGACAGCGAGTAACCGACCCACGGAATCACCATCGACCAGCCCTCGACACAGCGCAGGCGGTAGATGCGCTCTTCCATCGGGCTGAGCTTGAGCAGGTCTTCCAGCGCGTAACGGCCGGGCTTGTTCACCAGGCCCTCGATTTCGACGCTCCACGGGCTGGTCTGCAAGGCGTGCGCGTGGCGCGCCGGGTCGGCCTTGTCGGTGCCGAATTCGTAGAAGTTGTTGTAGCCGGTGACGTCGCCGTAGTCAGTGAGCTTCTCCATCGTCACCGCGCCGGCCACCGCAGAACGGGCGCCGGGCAAGGCCGCCAGTTTGCCGGGGCGCGGCGTCTGCGCCATGGCGTCGCGCGCCGCCCAGCCGGCCAGCACGGCGCCGGCGGCGCCACCGGCCAGCAGCTTGATCAGGTCACGCCGCTGCTCGTAGATGGCGCGCGGCGTGATGTCGCTGGGCGTGGCGTGGTCAAAGCCGTGGCGCGGGATGTGGATTGGCATGGCGATATCCTTTTGATAGTGGCTTGCGCAGGCTGCACAATCGTTTCAAGTCAAATCGACCTGAAACCCTTGCACAGCAAGCGCAGGCAGCTATGGTTATTGATAGCGCCCGCCATGGCCAGCCATGCCGGCCAGCCGCTTACAGCGAACCGTAGCTGTGCAGGCCCGACAGGAACATGTTGACGCCGATGAAGGCGAAGGTGGTGATCGCCAGCCCGGCCAGCGCCCACCACGAGGCGACGGTGCCGCGCAGCCCCTTCATCAGGCGCATGTGCAGCCAGGCGGCGTAGTTCAGCCACACGATCAGGGCCCAGGTTTCCTTCGGGTCCCAGCTCCAGTAGCCGCCCCAGGCCTCGGCCGCCCACAGCGCGCCCAGCACGGTGGCGATGGTGAAGAAGGCGAAGCCGACGGCGATGGACTTGTACATCACGTCGTCCAGCACCTCGAAGCTGGGCAGCCGCTCGGCAATGCGCTTGCGGCCCAGCAGGATGCCGCCCACGATCATCGCCGCGATCAGCGCATAGCCCAGCCAGTAGCTGCCGCCGGCCTCGCCCACGCCACGCTGGCGGAAGGCGATGGGCACGAAGCACAGGGCGATGCCGAAGATCCAGATCGGCGCCAGCTTGTACCAGCGCTTCTCGTCGGCCTGCTGCTTGATGAGGTAGGCAAAGCCCAGCATGGCCGCCAGCGCGAAGGTGCCGTAGCCAATGAAGTTGGCCGGCACGTGCAGCTTCATCCACCAGCTTTGCAGCGCGGGAATCAGCGGCTGGATTTCGTGCGCCTCGCGCACCAGCGTGTACCACAGCAGAAAGCCCACCGCGGCGCTGACCACCAGCATCACGAAGGCGCCCATGGCGCGGGTTTTGTACTGCGCCTCGTAGTACAGGTAGAACAGCGCCGTCATCCAGCAGAACATGACGAACACTTCGTACAGGTTGCTGACCGGGATGTGGCCGATGTCGGGGCCGATCTGGTGGCTTTCGTACCAGCGCACCATGGTGCCGATCAGCGCCAGGCCCACGGCCACCCAGGCCAGCTTGCTGCCCAGGCCTTCCAGCGCGTCCTGCTGGCTGCGGATGAACATGCCGCCCCAGTAGAACACCGTGCTCATGAAGAAGATCATGCTCATCCACAGGATGGCCGACTGGCTCGACAGGAAGTACTTGAGCCAGAACACCGTGTCGCCGCGCCGCAGGTCGGCCCCGGCATCGCCCTGGTAGCTGAAGATGGCCAGCAGCGTCAGCGCCGCCACCACCAGAATCAGGTTGCGCACCGGGCGCCAGAACCAGCCGAGCCAGATGACGACCGGCACGGTGCCGGCCAGGATCCACTTCTCGTAGATGTCCATCGCGCCGTGGTAGCGCTGGAAGGCGATCACGGCGCCGACGACGGCGAGCAGCGCGAACAGCCAGTCGCCCCAGGTGCGGCGGGCGAAGTAGCCTTCGTTGAGGGTCAGGGTGCCATTGTGGGCAAGGGTCGTGGTGTTCATGGCCGGGCTCCCTTCAGGGGATGGTCAAGAGTTTGGAACGCAGTTGCTCGAACTCGCGGTCGGCATCCAGCGTCTTGCGGTTGGTGGAAAGCGCCATTGTGGCCTTGGCGCCGGTGCCATCGGGGGCCACCCACACCCACAGGCGCCGTTCGCGCACGTAGAGCATGGCAAAGACGCCCAGAATCAGCAACAGGCAGCCCAGATAGACCACGTTCTTGCCCGGGGCACGCGCCACCTGGAACACGCTGGCCTGCACCTGGGTGAAGTCGTCCAGCTGGAAGGTGACCGGCGCCGGGTACAGGCTGATGTCGGACAGCGCCAGCACGCCCTGCGTCATGAAGCGGGCGGTGGCTTCGCTCTCGACCAGCGGCGGCTTGCCCTGTGTTTCGCGCGCCAGCGTGCTCAGCTCGAGCAGCGTGCCGTTCAGGATGCGCAGCAGCACCTCGGCGGCGCGCTCGCGCTCGGCCTCGGGCACGGCGGTTTCCATGAAGTCGGAGATGGCCTGCAGGCCACTGACCTGCCTGCCGCCCACCGTCTCGGCGCCGGCAAACAGGCCCACCGCGCGCGAGGCGGACGCCGTCAGCTGCTCCACCAGCTCCGGCCGCTGCGGATCGACGGCCTTCAGCACGTAGCGGCGCACCGCGCGCTCGCGCATGGCCGGATCGTGCAGCGCCGCGCGCAGGCGCACGAAGCCTTCCATCGACCCGTCCTCGTCGGCCGGCAGGCGCAGGTAGCGGAACGGCTCGGACGTGGCGGTGCGCACGCCCAGCAGGAACACCGGCGTGCCGTCGCCGGTGTCCACCGGCAGCATGTAGTTGTGGAACTCGCGCGCCTGGCCGGCCTCGTCGCGCAGCTTGTAGGTGATGCTGGGGCCGACGTTGCGCATCTCGCGCTGCGTCGGGGTCTTGTCGGCCGCGCCCAGCCGGCTGTTGAGCGCCTGGCGCAGGTCGACCTTGCGCACGTCGGCACCGCTGCCGCCGGCGTCGTTGGTCATGTTCTCGACGTTGATGACGCGCAGCGCGGTGTATTCCAGCGTCAGCTTCTCGTCGCCGTTGGTGATCTGCGACGAACTGCCGATGGTGCCTTCGACCTCGAACGATTTGGCGCCGCCGGCCATGGGCAGCGCCTTCAGCTTCACGCGCGAGCCGCCGTCGTCGAAGCTGCTCTGGTAGATCTGCACTCCACGATAGCTGGCCGGGTGGTTGACCTCGATGCGCTCCTCCTTCGACTCGCCGGTTTCCTTGTCGTGGATGACGATGTCGCTGGCGAACAGCTTGGGCATGCCGGTGGGGTAGTACTCGACGATGAACTTCTTCAGTTCGACCGCGAAGGGCAGTTCCTGCAGCAGGATGCCGTCGGACTGGCTCAGGATGGCGGTGCTGGACACCGTGCCTTCCGACACCACCAGGTTGCCGCGGAAGGTGGGGTTGCTGGGCGGCAGGCGGTGCTCGGGCTTCACCTCCGACACGAAGCCGCCGCCGGAATAGACCGTCTTGCCGCCGAACCAGGTGAGCGCGCGCACGAACAGGTCGCCGTCGAACAGGCCGCCCAGGCAGATCAGCACGATGGCGCTGTGCGCGGCGATGTAGCCGATCTTGTTGGCCGCGCCGGCCTTGGCCGCCACCATCCAGCCCTTGCCGGTGGGGGTGTCGCGCTCCTGCAGCTTCACCTTCCAGCCGCCGCCGGCCAGCATCTGGCCGATGCGCTGGGCCTCGGCCTCGGGCGCCTGCGCCAGCGGGCCTTCGGCCTTGTGGTGGAAGGCCTTCAGGCTGCCTTCGCGGATGTTCTCCTTGTAGTTGCGGATGTCGGCCAGGAACTTGGGCGTGTTGCGCAGGATGCACAGGCTGGTGCTGATGACCAGGAACGCCAGGATGATCAGGAACCACCACGCGCTGTACACCGCGTTGAGCTTGAGCGCCAGGAACAGATCGGCCCAGAACGGCCCGAACTGGTTGGTGTAGTTGACGGCCGGCTCGTGCTGCTTGATCACCGTGCCGATGACCGAGGCGATGCAGATGACGGTGAGCAGCGCGATGGCGAAGCGCATCGACGACAGCAGCTCCATGCCGGAGCGCCAGACGGCGGAGCCGCGCTGGGGTTCGTATCCTTCGGTGCTGGTGGTGGCGGTCATGCGCAATCAAAAAAGCCTGGCGCGCGAGACACAGCGCGCCGGTCGTTGGAGGCCCTGCCGCGTGTTCGGTTCAGTCGCCGGCGCGATTTTTTGACCTGGATCACGTGAAAAGCCTGAGAAAAACAAAAGCCGCGCCGGCTGGACCGGACGCGGCTCGGCGGCTGGCGGGAGTCCGGTCCGCGCTCAGCGCAGGCCGGCAATGTAGTCCGAGACCGCCTTGATCTCGCGGTCGTTCATCTTGGCGGCCACGCCGGTCATCTGCGCGTTGTTGGTGCGCGTGCCATCGCGGAAGGCCACCAGCTGCTTGACGGTGTAGTCGGCGTGCTGGCCTGACAGGCGCGGGTACTGCGACGGGATGCCGGCACCGTTGGGGCTGTGGCAGCCGGCGCAGGCCGGAATCTGGCGGTCGGGGATGCCGCCGCGGTAGATGCGCTCGCCCATCAGCACCAGTTCTCTCTCCTTGGCGAAGCCGGGCTTGGCCTTCTGCGACGCCAGCCAGTGGGCGATGTTGCGCGAATCCTCTTCGCTCAGCGCGGCGGCGAAGCCCTGCATGATCGGGTCCTTGCGGACGCCGCTCTTGAATTCGACCATCTGCTTGTGCAGGTACTCGGGGTGCTGCTGCGCCAGGTTGGGCTGCAGGGGCACGGTGGAATTGCCGTCGGCCGCGTGGCAGGCCACGCACACGGCGGCGTAGCTGGCGGCGCCCTTGGCCAGGTCGACCTTCGGTGCGGCCGGTGCGTCGGCGGCGTGGGCGGAAGCTGCGAGCAGCGAGGCGGTCAGGAGGGCGGCAAGCGACTTCATGGGCGATCGTCTTCTTGAAGAATGGTCGTGGGACGCTGAACCCCGCGATTCTACAATGCCCACTCCCGGTCACCCCCCAATGTCCCTGCGCCGCGCCGCCGTGGCTGTCCCGCATGCCCAACCCACCTCCTGCCCCCTCCCGCCCGCGTGCGTCGTCGGCCAGCCCCGCATCGGCCGCCGGCCGTGAGGCGCTGGGCTGGCTGCACACGGCGCGCTTTCTGACCACCGCCGCGCAACTGCACCAGTTGCCGCCGCTCGAGGTGCCCGAGATCGCCTTCGTCGGCCGCTCCAACGCCGGCAAGTCCACCGCCATCAACACGCTGACGCAGCAGACGCAGCTGGCCTACGCCTCCAAGAAGCCTGGGCGCACGCAGCACATCAACCTGTTTGCCGTCGGCCGCCAGGGCACCACCGACGCGGTGCTGGCCGACCTGCCCGGCTACGGCTACGCCGCGGTGCCGCTGGCCGACAAGGTGCGCTGGCAGCGCGTGATGGCCAATTACCTGGTGTCGCGCCGCAACCTGGCCGGCATCGTGATGCTGGCCGATCCGCGCCGTGGGCTGAAGGAGCTGGACGAGGCGCTGCTCGAAGTGATCCGCCCGCGCGTCGAGGACGGCCTGCCCTTTCTGATCCTGCTGACCAAGGCCGACAAGCTGAACCGCACCGAGCAGGCCAAGGCGCTGCAGATCACGCGCCTGCAGGCGGGCGGGGGTGAGGTGATGCTGTTCTCGGCCCTCAAGCGGCAGGGCGTGGAAGACGCGGCGCTGTGGTTGCGGCAACTGGTAGCGGATGCCGCGCCGGATGAGGAATCGGCCGCCGAGGCTTGACCCGTCAGCGCCAGGCGCTGCGTTTTCTGTAGGAGCGGGCTTGCCCGCGATGGGGCTGCCGTGCGTATGACGCGCTGCATCGCGGGCAAGCCCGCTCCCACAAAAACCGTGCTCAGGCCAGCGCCGCGCCGCGCTCCTGCAGCAGCTCGCGCAGCACCGAGCGGTGGCAGCGCGCCTCGTCCTCGCAGTAACACCCGATCGAGAAATTGGTCTGGTGCGACAGCGCCGCCAGCACGTCCAGCGTGCGGGCGGCATCGGGCTCGGCCATGGCTTTGCGGAACAGGCGCGTGAACAGCGCCCAGTCCTTCTTCGCCTTGGCCGCATCGGGCTCGGTGTGGGTCGACAGGGCCAGCTTCATGTGTTCGGGGCTGGGCGACAGGTTGGGGTACCACACGTCGTACCAGTCGTCGGCGGCAAAGCGCGCCTTGGGCACGCCGCGCGGCGGGCGCCGCACGGTGCCGATGCGCAGGCCTTCGTCTTTCGCACGCGGGGTGCCCAGGCGGACGATGCGGATGCTCATGGCGCCATCTCCTTGTGTCTGAACGGCTGCGCCGCGAAACCCCAGACCTTGACGCGACAGCGCGCGGCCCGGCACGGGCTTACGATAAACGCTGCCCCGCCCCGCCGCACAGACAAGGAGGGGGGGGAACTTGGAAAATTTTTCTCACCATCAAAATGGCGCCTAGCGCCCGATTGCAGTGCGCAAGCAGCTATTTTATTGATACCACACATTGGCGCCAACAGGCTATCGCCCAATTCCGCTGCCTGAAGCGCCCTGACACACCCCGACCGCCCGAGGAGCCCGCCCATGATCGACACCTGGACCGCTGACCTGCCGCACGGCATCACCCTCAGCTGCCGCAGCGCTGGCGCGCGCGGCCGGCCGGTGCTGCTGTTCCTGCACGGCTTCCCCGAGGCGGCGTTTGCGTGGGACGAACTGCTGGTCCACTTCGCCCGGCCCGAGCACGGCGGCTACCGCTGCGTGGCGCCCAACCTGCGCGGCTACGAGCACTCCAGCAGCCCCGCCGACGTGGCCGCCTACCACCCCAGGCAACTGCTGCAGGACATCGCTGCCCTCATCGCCGCGGAATGTGGTGAAGGCGGCCAACTGGCCGCGCTGGTGGCGCACGACTGGGGCGGCGCCTTGGCCTGGAACCTGGCCGCCGCGCGGCCCAAGCTGATGCAGCGCCTGGTCATCATCAACTCGCCGCACCCGCAGACTTTCGCGCGCGAGCTGCAGCGCAGCCCCGCCCAGCAGGCCGCCAGCGCCTACATGAACTTCCTCATCCGCCCCGACGCCGAGGCGCTGCTGGCCGAGCGCGACTTCGCCCGCCTGTGGCCCTTCTTCGACGGGATGGGCGCCAGCGGCGCGGCCGCCATGCAGCAGGCCGCCACCGCGCTGGCGGGCGATGCGGCCCGGCCCGGCGATGAGGCGAACGCGCCCGTCCTGCCCGACGGCGCCGGCTGGATGACCGACGCGCTGCGCGCCCAGTACCGCGCCGTGTGGTCGGGCGACGGCAGCCGCCCCGGCGCGGGGCTGACGGGCGGGCTGAACTACTATCGCGCCTCGCCCCTGCGCCCGCCGCGCGCCGGCGATGCGGCCGCCGCCGGCGTGACGCTGCCGCCCGAGGCCTTCACCGTCGCCCTGCCCACGCTGGTGCTGTGGGCGATGCAGGACAGCGCCCTGCTGCCCGGCCTGCTCGATGGCCTGGAGCGCTGGGTGCCACGGTTGCAAGTCGAACGCATCGAGCGCGCCACGCACTGGGTGGTGCACGAGCAGCCGCAGCGCGTGGCGGCGTCGATCGGGCGCTTTCTTGCTACCTGAACCATAGCTGTTTGCGCTTGTCCACCAAGCGCCAGAGGCCGATTCGAACCCAAACCACCCGACCACCGCCTGACCGCCCTGCCAGCCGCTACACTGCGGCCCAAAGTACACAGCAGAGGAAGGAAGGGGTCTTTGGCATGGTCACCGCGTTGACAGACAGCGCCCCGCGCGAGCGCCGCACCGCGCGCCCCGCCATCGTCGCGCACCCGGTCGAGTTCACCGGCTCGGGGCGCGAGTATTTCCGCGTCTGGATCGTCAACCTGCTGCTGTCCATCGTCACGCTCGGCCTCTACACGCCGTGGGCGCGGCGGCGCACGGCGCAGTACTTCTACAGCCACACGCACGTGGCCGGCAGCCCGCTGGAGTTCGTGGCAGAGACGCGGCGCATGGTGTTCGGCTTTCTGGCCTTCGCCGGGCTGTACCTGGCCTACCAGATGGCGCTGGAGACGGGGCAGCAGCTGGCCGCCGGCCTGCTGTTCTTCGGCTTCGCGGTGCTGGCGCCCTTCTTGTGGGCCAGCGCCATGCGCTTCAGGCTGGGCGCCACGCGCTGGCGCGGCATCCGGCTGGCCTTCACCGCGAGTTGGAAGGAGGTCTACATCGCCAGCTGGCCGGTGTTTGCCATCGCGGCGATCTGGACGGCGGTGTTCTTCGGCGCCGCCGCGCTGTCGCCCGACATGCCCACCGGCATCGCCCAGGAGCCGGGCAGCGTGCCCAAGCTGCCCGCCCTTCAAGCCAGCACCTTCGCGCTGTTCGGCCTGGCGGTGCTGCTCACGCTGCTGTGCGTGATCCGGCTCGAATACAACTACCGCCGCCTGCTGGTGGCGCGCGCACGCATTGGCGGGCAGGTGGGCCGCTGGAAGCCGGTGTACGCGGACTTCGTGAAGGTGTGGCTGGCCACGGTGGGCTTCTTTCTGCTGTGCGTCGTCGCGCTGCTGGCACTGCTGGGTTTGGTGGCCGGCGGCTCCATGCTGGTGCTGCCGCATTTCGTCAAAGGCATGTTCGAGGCGGGCGCGGCGGGGGTTATTTTCGTTATCGTGCTGAGCTTGATCGCAACGCTGCTGTTCGTGATCCTGGCCAGCCTGCCGGCGCGCGCCTACCGCGAGGCGCGCATGTTCCAGCTGGTGTGGAACAACGTCGGCTTCAGCCACATCGCGCGCAGCAAGACCAGCCTGCGCACCGCCGCCTTCGTGGGGCTGCGCGTGAAAAACATGCTGCTGACGGTGCTCACGCTGGGCTTTTACCGGCCGTTCGCCGTGGCCAGCGAATACGCGGCCAAGGTCGGCTCGGTCACGCTGCACATCAAGGGCGGCACCGACCAACTGGCGGGCGAACTGGTGAAGCAGCAGGGCGCCTTTGGCGATGCGGCGGCCGACATGATGGGGCTGGACCTGATCGGATGACGATGCCGAACCCAGACCAAGATCATGGCGCCTATGCAGGGAGTATGCATCTTCATCGCATGATGGACGGGCGCTGTACGGCCGCATACAGGGGAGTATCAGATAGCTTGCTTGCGCCACGCCGTCCCCCCTGAGTCACTGACATGCCCCCCACCACCTCATCGCCCCTGCAAGCCCACTGGTTCGACGGCCGCAGCTCGCGCGCGCGGCCGGCGCGGGTGCGGCTGCTGGCCGGGCCGGGCGGCACGCGGCTGCAACTGAAGGCGCTCGACGGCGCGGGCGAGGCGCTGGACCTGGGCCACCCCCAGGTCGGCTGGCCCGAGCGCTGGGGCACCGGCCGGGCGCCGCCGCGCGTGGCGGTCGATCTGGGTGCGCACGGCAGCCTGCAGATCGACGACGTGGCCGGCTGGCAGGCGGCGCTGGGCCAGGTCAGCCACCGCACCTCGCTGGCCGAGCGCATGCAGACGCGGCTGCCGGTGCTGCTGGCCGTGCTGCTGCTGGCCGGCGCCAGCGTGTGGGCCTTCTACCGCTGGGGCACGCCCTGGGCCGCCACGCAGGTCACGCGCCACGTGCCGCTGAGCTGGGAGCTGGCGCTGACCGAGCAGGCCATGGCGCAGATCGACGGCAGCTATGTCAAGCCCAGCAAGCTGGCGCCCGAGCGCCAGGCCGAACTGCGCGCCGGCTTCGACCGGCTGGTGGGGCTGATCGGCCCCGAACTGCAGCGCTACCCCGGCTACCGGCCGCGGTACCGGCTGGAGTTCCGCTCCGGCATGGGCCCCAACGCCTTTGCGCTGCCCGGCGGCACCATCGTGATGACCGACGCCATGGTCGAGCAGGCGCGCCTGATCCCGAACACCGGCGAGCCGGCGCTGCTGGGCGTGCTGGCGCACGAAATCGGCCACGTGGCGCACCGCCACACCACGCGCATGGTGGTGGAGCAAGGCGTGCTCAACATCGGGCTGGGGCTGGCGCTGGGGGATGTGTCCACGCTGGTCAGCAGCGGCGCCTCGCTGCTCACCGGCCTGGCCTACCGCCGCAACCACGAGACCGAATCCGACTGCTACGCCATCGCCATGATGGCCAAGGCCGGCCTGCCCACCACGCCCATGGCCGACCTGCTGCTGGGCATCGAGCGGCAGATGGAGGTCGAGCTGCGCGGCAAGGCCGGCGCTGCCAGCGCACCCACCGATGCCGCCAAGCCCGCCGAACCCGCGGCGCGCCAGCCGCAGGCCGACTGGTTCAGCACCCACCCCGACACCGTGGGCCGCGCCCAGCGGCTGAAGGCCGGGCAGGCACCGGATTGCGGCTGAGGCCGCAGGCGGTCAGCGCGCTGGACCAACCTCTATACGGTGCAGGAGCGGCGGAAGCCGCGAATCAACGTCCCCTGCGCAGCTGGCAGGCCCTTTCGCGGCTTCCGCCGCTCCTACCCCTGGAGCCGGGCATGACGCGTCAAAGCTATTATTAATATAGCTGTCTGCGCCCGCCAGAAGTTCGCTGCAGGCCGATTTCATGCATGAACATCGACCCCGCGAAAAAAAGTGTGAAGCCCGCCGATACGCCGGATTCTGTGCGTTGAAGTTGCCCTCAACGTGACCGCCATCAATCTGGGCCGGGGGTCGCCCACCCGGCTCGGTGCCACCTACCCGCCAGCTCAGCGGGCCGCCTCATCGCTGGCCTACTTGGTGTTGCTGCGCGCAGAGATTGCCCGTTTCACCCGAACTCAATCGGCTCGTCTCTGTTGCTCTGATCCTCACCTCGCGGTGGAGAGCCGTTAGCTCCTGCGCTGCCCTGTGCAGTCCGGACGTTCCTCCAGTGCGTGGTTTCCCAACTTGCACCAGCGGCGGTCTGGCGGGCTTCACACTGTCAATTATCCCAGCATATCCATATGCGCGTTCGTGTTGAAGCCTTGCGCCAGAATGCCTTCCATCCCGCAACACCGGAGCAACGCATGAAAGCCGACAACATCCTCGCCACCATCGGCCGCACGCCGCACGTGCGCATCAACCGCCTGTTCGGCGCCGGCGCCAACGTCTGGGTCAAGTGCGAGCGCGCCAACCCCGGCGGCTCGGTCAAGGACCGCATCGCCCTCAGCATGGTCGAGGCGGCCGAGCAGTCTGGCCAGTTGAAAGCCGGCGGCACCATCATCGAGCCCACCAGCGGCAACACCGGCGTGGGCCTGGCCATGGTGGCCGCCGTCAAGGGCTACAAGCTGATTCTGGTGATGCCCGACAGCATGAGCGTGGAGCGCCGCCGCCTGATGCTGGCCTACGGCGCCACGTTCGACCTGACGCCGCGCGAAAAGGGCATGAAGGGCGCCATCGCCCGCGCCGAGGAACTGGCGGCGCAGACACCCGGCGCGTGGATTCCGCAGCAGTTCGACAACCCGGCCAACGTGACGGCGCACGAGCAGACCACCGCACAGGAAATCCTGGCCGACTTCCCCGACGGGCTGGACGTGCTCATCACCGGCGTCGGCACCGGCGGGCACCTGACCGGCTGCTCGCGGGTGCTGAAGGCGAAGTGGCCCAACCTGAAAGTGTTCGCCGTCGAGCCCACGCAGTCGCCCGTCATCAGCGGCGGTGCGCCCGCACCGCACCCCATCCAGGGCATCGGCGCCGGTTTCATCCCCAAGAACCTCGACACCAGCGTGCTCGACGGCGTGATCCAGGTCGAGGCCGAAGCCGCGCGCGAGTACGGCCGCCGCAGTGCGCGCGAAGAGGGCATCCTGGTCGGCATCAGCTCGGGCGCCACCCTGGCCGCCATCGCGCAGAAGCTGCCCGAACTGCCCGCAGGCGCCAAGGTGCTGGGCTTCAACTACGACACCGGCGAGCGCTATCTGTCGGTCGAGGGGTATCTGCCGGCGTGACCTGTCAGCCCTCTGCGCCTCGTTGAGGCGGGTGTCGTGCGCAAGGTGCCGGACATCATTTGCACGGTAACCCTGCTGACGGGCAGTCGCAAATGATGCCTTGTTCTGACGCCATCGCCGTCCAGTGCGCCTCCGGTCAAAAAAGGAGCCATGGCACCAACAGTCCTGCGAGCAGGGCAATCAGCGCCAGCGCCCATGGCAAGGCAGCCATGATCAGCGCCTCACGCTTGAAGTGCGTGGATATTCCTTCCGATCGTTTCTTTTGACGAATCATGGCTCGTTATCATGCCTTTTTGCTTGATCGACACAAGCCATGATCCGCCTCTCCGAACTCCGCCTGCCGCTGGCGCAGGCCGAAGCGCCTGAAAGCGCGCTGAGCGCCGCCGCGGCCGCCAAGCTCTCGATTCCTGAATCCGACATCGCCACGCTGACGGTGTTCAAGCGCAGCTTCGACGCGCGCAAGGCCGAACTGCTGGCGGTCTACATCGTCGATATCGAACTGGCCGACCCAGCCAGCGAAGCCGCGCTGCTGGCGCGCTTCGACAAGGACCCGCACGTGCAGCCCACGCCCGACATGGCGTGGCGCCCGCCCGTCACCGCGCCCGCTGACTGGAACGGCGAGCGCCCGGTGGTGGTCGGCTTTGGCCCCTGCGGCATCTTCGCCGCGCTGGTGCTGGCGCAGATCGGGCTCAAGCCCATCGTGCTGGAGCGCGGCAAGCCGGTGCGCGAGCGCACGCAGGACACCTGGGGGCTGTGGCGCAAGCGCGCGCTGAACCCCGAGAGCAACGTGCAGTTCGGCGAGGGCGGCGCGGGGTTGTTCAGCGACGGCAAGCTCTACAGCCAGGTGCGCGACCCGCGCCACCTGGGGCGCAAGGTGATGCAGGAGTTCGTCGACGCGGGCGCGCCGGAAGAAATCCTCTACGTCGCGCACCCCCACGTCGGCACCTTCAAGCTGGTGAAGGTGGTGGAGAACCTGCGCGAGCAGATCGTGGCGCTCGGCGGCGAGATTCGCTTTCAGCGTCGGGTGGTCGATGTGCTATTGGATCAGGAGCTGCCGGCGCCCGCCATTCGGGCGCTGGCGGTCGAAAACCTCGAGACCGGCGACGTTGAGGAACTGCCCGCACGCCACGTGGTGCTGGCGCTGGGCCACAGCGCGCGCGACAGCTTCAGCATGCTGTACCGCCACGGCGTGGACATGGTGGCCAAGCCGTTCTCGATCGGCGTGCGCATCGAGCACCCGCAGGGCGTGATCGACCGCGCGCGCTGGGGCCAGCACGCCGGCCATCCGTTGCTGGGCGCGGCCGACTACAAGCTGGTGCACCACGCGCAGCATGGCGAGGGCGCGGGCCGCACCGTGTACAGCTTCTGCATGTGCCCCGGCGGCACCGTGGTGGCCGCCGCCAGCGAGCCGGGCGGCGTGGTGACCAACGGCATGAGCCAGTACAGCCGCAACGAGCGCAACGCCAACGCCGGCATGGTGGTGGGCATCGACCCGGCCGATTACCCACGCGACGCGGCGGCCTTCGTCGAGGCGCTGGGCGATTCGTTCGGTGTCGAAGCGCTGCCCGAAGGCCAGGTGCACCCGCTGGCAGGCATCGTGCTGCAGCGCCAGCTGGAGGTGGGGGCCTACCAGCTGGGTGGCGGCCGCTACGCCGCGCCGGCGCAGCGCGTGGGCGACTTTCTGGCGCAGCGGCCCAGCAGCGGGCCGGGCGAGGTGCTGCCTTCGTACAAGCCCGGCGTGCACTGGACCGACCTGCACGCCGCGCTGCCGCCGTTCGTGACCGCCGCCATGCGCGAGGCACTGCCCGCCTTCGGCCGCAAGATCAGGGGCTACGACATGCCGGACGCGGTGCTGACGGGCGTGGAAACACGCACCTCCAGCCCGCTCAACATCCGCCGTGGCGACGACCTGCAAAGCCTGAACGTGCGCGGCCTGTACCCGGCCGGCGAAGGCGCGGGCTATGCGGGCGGCATTCTGTCGGCGGGCATCGACGGCATCCGCGTGGGCGAGGCCGTGGCGCTGGCCGTGCTGGGCGCGGCGCAGGGCTGACGCTTTTCCTTTTCTTGTGGGAGCTGGCTGGCCCGCGATGGCAGCGCATCCGCCACGGCAAGCGCCGCATCGCGGGCAAGCCCGCTCCCACAGGGCATGAAAAAAACCGCAGCCCCTTGCGGATGCTACGGTTTTTATAGCTGTTTGCTCTTATGCAGCAAGCGCCGGAGGCCGATTTGACACTCAATCAGCCCTGGTAGGCCTTCAGCGCCGCGATGCGCTCTTCCATCGGCGGGTGTGTGGAGAACAGCTTGCCGATGCTGCCGGCGATGCCCATGGCGGCCATGTTCTTGGGCATCTCCTGGCCTTGCGCGTGCATGCCGCCCAGGCGCGCCAGGGCGTTCATCATGGACTGCGGCTGGCCCATCAGCTGGGCGGCGCCGCGGTCGGCGCGGAACTCGCGCTGGCGCGAGAACCAGGCCACGATGATGCCGGCCAGCACGCCGAACAGGATGTCGAGCACGATCGTGGTGGCGTAGTAGCCGATGCCGGGGCCGCTGCTGTCACTGCCGCGGCGCAGAAAGCCGTCGACCAGCGAGCCGATCAGGCGGCTGGCGAACACCACGAAGGTGTTCATCACGCCCTGGATCAGCGCCATGGTCACCATGTCGCCGTTGGCCACGTGCGCCACCTCGTGGCCGATGACGGCCTCGACCTCCTCGCGCGTCATGCCGCGCAGCAGGCCGGTGGAGACGGCCACCAGGGCCGAGTTCTTGAACGCCCCGGTGGCGAAGGCATTGGGCTCGCCCTCGTAGATGCCGACCTCGGGCATGCCGATGCCGGACTTGTCGGCGAACTTGCGCACGGTGTCGACGATCCAGGCCTCGTCGGCATTGGCGGGCTGGTTGATGATCTTCACGCCCATGCTCATCTTGGCCATGGACTTGCTCATCAGCAGCGAGATGATGGCGCCGGAGAAGCCGACCACCAGCGAGAAGATCATCAGCTGCCCGGTGTTGGTGCCGGTGTAGCGCCCCACGCCCAGCAGGCTGGTGACGATGCCGACCACCACCATCACGGCGATGTTGGTCATGACGAACAACAGGATACGTTTCATCGATTCCCTCGGAAAGTTCTTGCAGGCACCCGGCGCGGCCGGGCCATGATTAAGTACGCGCGATTGGAGCATATTCAAGCGGCCGGGTTCCGTGGCTTTCCCCGCCGGGCGGCGCAGCCCTTTGCAGCGGGCCCAACTGTCGGCTTCGTCCTACACTGGCCGCCTGACCACCGCCTGCCCGATCGATTCATGAACACCCTCGCCTGGCTCGACCGCCTGACGGCCATCGACACCGTCAGCCGCCACAGCAACCTTGGCCTGATCGAGACCGTGCGCGACGCGCTGAAGCGCCACGGGCTCGATCCGTGGCTGAACCTGAACGCCGAGGGCACCAAGGCCAACCTGTTCTGCACCCTGCCGGCGCAGGACGGCGCCACCCAGGGCGGCATCGCCCTGTCGGGCCACACCGACGTGGTGCCGGTGGACGGGCAGGACTGGGCCACCGACCCCTTCAAGCTGACCGAGCAGGACGGCAAGCTGTATGCGCGCGGCGCCTGCGACATGAAGGGTTTCATCGCCGCCAGCCTGGCGCTGGTGCCCGAGTTTCTGGCGCTGCCGCGCAGCCAGCCGCTGCATCTGGCGCTGTCGTACGACGAGGAAGTGTCGTGCCTCGGCGCGCCCTTCATGCTGGCCGAGCTGCAGCAGCGCGGCATCCGCATCGACGGCTGTGTGGTGGGCGAGCCGACGTCGATGAAGCCGGTGGTGGCGCACAAGGGCCTGAACGCCTACCGCTGCCGCGTGCACGGCAAGGCGGCGCATTCGTCGCTCACGCCGCGCGGCTGCAACGCCATCGAGCACGCGGCGCGGCTGATCTGCCATATCCGCGACCTGGCCGAGCTGTGGCGCGCCGAAGGGCCGTTCGACGCCTTCTACGACGTGCCCTACACCACCATCACCACCAACCAGATCTCGGGCGGCATCGCCATGAACACGATTGCCGATGCCTGCGAGTTCGTCTACGAATTCCGCAACCTGTCCGGCGTGCCGCCGCAGGACGTGCAGGCCCGCATCCAGCGCTACGTGCAGGACGAACTGCTGCCGCGCATGCAGCGCGAATTTCCCGAAGCACGCGTCGAGATCGACAAGTTGGCCGCCGCGCCGGGTCTGGAGGCCAGCGAACAGGCCGCCATCACGCAGCTTGTGCGCGCGCTGACACAGGACCGCGACGTGCGCAAGGTGGCCTATGGCACCGAGGCGGGACTGTTCCAGGGCGCGGGCATTCCCACCGTGGTGTGCGGGCCGGGCAACATCGAGCAGGCGCACAAGGCCGACGAGTTCGTCGAGATCGACCAGCTGCGGCAGTGCGAGCAGTTCCTGCGCCAGCTGGCGGCCACGCTGTGACGCACGCGCCGGCCGTGCAGCCCCACGCAGCGCTGATCGACGGCCTGTGCCGCGTGCTCGGGCCCGACACCGAGCGCATCGAAACCCACATCTCCTGGCTGCTGCTGTCGGGCGAGCACGCGTACAAGCTGAAGAAGCCGCTCACGCTCGACTTCCTCGACTTCGGCACGCTGGCGCAGCGCCGCACCGCCTGCGCCGAAGAGCTGCGCATCAACCGCCGCACCGCACCCGACATCTACCTGGGCGTGCTGCCCATCACCGGCACGCCCGCGGCGCCGCGCCTGGGCGGCGACGCGGCGCAGGCCATCGACTGGGCGGTGCACATGCGCCGCTTTCCGGCCGGTGCGCTGCTGGCCGAGCGCGCCGCCCGTGGCGAGCTGCAGCCAGCCCACATCGATGCGCTGGCGCGCGAGATCGCCGGCTTTCAGGCGCAGGCGGCCGTGGCGCCGGCCGACAGCCCGTACGGCGATGCCGGCGACCTGGCCCGACTGGCCGAGGACAATTTCAAGCCTCTTTTCGACCTCGAACCGCCGCCAGTCAAGCGCCAGCAGCTAGAACAATTGCAGCAATGGATGCAGGCCGAAAGCGCCCACCTGGCGCCGCTGATGGCCACCCGCCGCGCCGAAGGCCGGGTGCGCGAAGGCCATGGCGACCTGCACCTGGGCAACCTGCTGTGGCTGGAGGGCCGTGCGCGCCTGTTCGACGCCATCGAGTTCAACCCGCGCCTGCGCTGGATCGACGTGGCCTGCGACATCGCCTTCCTGTTCATGGACCTGCACGCCCATGGCCAGCCGGCGCTGGCCTGGCGTTTTCTGAACGCCTGGCTGGAGCGCACCGGCGACTACGGCGCCCTGCCCCGCCTGCCCTACGACGCCGTGTACCGCGCCCTGGTGCGCGCCAAAGTGGCCGCCCTGCGCGCCGGCCAGTGCGACGACGATACGCAACGCCAGCCAGCGCGGCAGGAGGCTGACCGCTACGTGCAACTGGCCGCCCAGCTGGCCGCACCGCGCCAGCCGTGGCTGGCGCTCACCATGGGCGTCAGCGGCTCGGGCAAGAGCAGCCAGACGCAGCCGCTGATCGAGCAGCGCGGCCTGGTGCGCGTGCGCGCCGACGTGGAGCGCAAGCGCCTGTTCGGTCTGGCGCCCGAGGCCAGCAGCGCCCATGTGCCCGGCGGCATCTACAGCGAGGCCACCAGCGACCGCGTGTTCGCCCGCCTGCTGCAGGTGACGCGCGATGCGCTGCAGGCCGGCCAGCCGGTGCTGGTCGACGCCACCTTCATCCGCCGGGAGCGGCGCGCACCCTTCATCGCGCTGGCCGAATCGCTGGGCGTGCCCTGGCGCATCCTGGCCTTCGATGCGCCCGAAGCCGTGCTGCGCGAACGCGTGCGCCAGCGCCACGCGGCGGGCACCGATGCATCCGAGGCCGATGTGGCGGTGCTGCAAGGCCAGCTTGCGCACCGCGATGCGCTGACCGATGAGGAAGCCAGCCACGCGCTGCGGATCGACACGCGCGCGCCGGTCGACTGGGCCGCCTGGTCGTCGGCCCTGCCGTCCTCGGAATGAACGTCAATAAAGCGACGGCTCGCCCGGCGGCCGCGTCTTGAAGCGCTTGTGCACCCAGTAGTACTGCTCGGGCATCTCGTCGATGTAGTCCTGCAGGTGCCGGTTCATCAGCGCCGCATCGGCCGTGGCGTCGGCCGTGGGGTAGTCGGGCCAGGCCGGGTGCACCTTCACTTCGTAACCGAAGTCGGTCAGCCGCGTGATGACCGGCACCACGCGCGCGTGGCCCAGCCTGGCAAAGCGCGACAGCGAGGGCACCGTTGCCGTCGGCACGCCGTAGAACGGCACGAACACCGATTCGTGCGGGCCCAGGTCCATGTCGGGCAGCAGGTACAGCATCTTGCCCTCGCGCAGCGCGCGCACGATGGGTTTGACGCCTTCGGTGCGCGACAGCAGCGTGGCATCGCCAAAGCGCTGGCGGCCGCGCTGCATCCATTCGTCCAGCGCGGCGTTGGGCTGGGTCGAATAAATGGTGCAGGCCGGCCGGTCGATCTGCTGCATCACGGCGCTGCCGCCCGCGTCCATGCCGTAGAAGTGCGGCGCGAACATCACCACCGCACCCTCGCGCGTCAGGTCGTCCACCGCGCCGGTGATGCGCAGGCGCTGGCGCACCACGGCCGGGTCGCCGTGCCACAGCCAGGATCGATCGAGGAACGCCTGCGTGAAATAAACGAAGTTGCGCCGCGCCAGGGCCACGCGCTCGGCCTCGGTCCAGTGCGGAAAGCACAGGCGCAGGTTGGTCAGCGCAATGCGCCGGCGCGGCCGCGCGGCCACGAACAGCAAGCGCCCCAGCGCGTTGCCGAGCGCACGCACCACCCCCAGCGGCAGGGGCGCCAGCGCGCGCATGAACAGAATGCCGTGATGGGTCATGGGGTCAGGGCTCTCGGCGTCTTGTAGCGGCCGTAGCCCCACAGGTATTGATCGGGCCGCTGGCGGATCAGCCCCTCCATGGCGCGGTTGATCTGCGCCACGGCGGTGTCGAGATCGGCGCTGAGCGGCTCCGGAAACGGCAGGATGTGCACGCGAAAGCCCTGCGCGCGCGGCAACCGCTCGCCCCAGCCCAGCAGCGGCGTGGCGCCGGTCTGCTGGATCAGGCGCGCGGCCAGCGTCATGGTGTAGGCGGGGCGGTCGAAGAACGGCGACCACACGCCCAGCCCGTCGGGCGGCACCTGGTCGGGCAGCACGCCCACGGCGCGGCCGGCGCGCAGCGCCTTGATCATCTGGCGCACGCCGGCCAGCGTGGTGGGTGCCGTCTCGAGCCCTTCGCGGCGGCGCGCCATGGCCACCACCTCGGCCAGCGCGGCCTGGCGCGCGGGGCGGTACAGCACGGTGACCGGTCCGTATTCGGCGTGGTGCCGCGCCGACGCGGCCTGGGGCACGATCTCGAAGCAGCCGAGGTGTGCCGTCATGAAGACGATGCCGCGGCGCGCGGCGTAGGCTTGGTCCAGATGCTCGGCGCCGCGCCACTCCACCGGTACCGGCGCGCCGAACCACAGGCGCGGCGTCTCCAGCGCCATGCGGCCGGCGTGGGCCACGCTGGCGCGCACCTCGTCAAAGCGGTAGCCGGCCCCGCGCGCGTGTTCGGTGATGCGGCGGCGGTAGGTGGGCGATGCCGCCCAGCTCAGCCAGCCCAGCGCCGCGCCCAGCGCATGCAGCAGCCCCAGCGGCCAGCGCGATGCAAAGCGGTACAGGGCAAGCATGACGGGTTGGTTAAAATGCGCGGGTCGCCGAGTTACGGAACTACTTGCAGGGCGACGTAAAAAAATGCTGCTAAAGCGTTCGCCAGTGCTCCCCAAGAAGTTTGGCAACGCGATTGTTCAAACCCAAGGAGTTTATTCAATGGAACTGGCGAACAGCTTTCTCTTCACCTCTGAATCCGTTTCCGAAGGCCACCCCGACAAGGTGGCGGACCAGATTTCCGACGCCATCCTCGACGCCATCCTGGCGCAGGACCCGCGCGCCCGCGTGGCCGCCGAGACGCTGACCAACACCGGCCTGGTGGTGCTGGCGGGCGAAATCAGCGCCAACGCCACGGTCGACTACATCCAGGTGGCGCGCGACACGCTGAAGAAGATCGGCTACGACAACACCGAGTACGGCATCGACTACAAGGGCTGCGCCGTCATGGTTTGCTACGACAAGCAGAGCAACGACATCGCCCAGGGCGTGGATCATGCGTCAGACGATCACCTGAACACCGGCGCCGGCGATCAGGGCCTGATGTTCGGCTACGCCTGCGACGAGACCGACACGCTGATGCCGGCGCCCATCTATTACGCGCACCGCCTGGTCGAGCGCCAGGCGCAGTTGCGCAAGAGCGGGAAGCTGCCCTTCCTGCGCCCCGACGCCAAGAGCCAAGTGACGATGCGCTACGTCGACGGCAAGCCGCACAGCATCGACACCGTGGTGCTCTCCACCCAGCACAGCCCCGACCAAAGCGAGACGCAGACGAAGATGAAGGCCAGCTTCACCGAAGCCGTCATCGATGAAATCATCAAGCCCGTGCTGCCGAAGGAGTGGCTGCAGGACACCAAGTACCTGATCAACCCCACCGGCCGCTTCGTCGTCGGCGGCCCGCAGGGTGATTGCGGCCTGACGGGCCGCAAGATCATCGTCGACACCTACGGCGGCGCCTGCCCGCACGGCGGCGGCGCCTTCAGCGGCAAGGACCCGACCAAGGTGGACCGCAGCGCCGCCTACGCCGCGCGCTACGTGGCCAAGAACGTGGTCGCCGCCGGCCTGGCGCGCCAGTGCCAGATCCAGCTGGCCTACGCCATCGGCGTGGCCGAGCCGATGAACATCACCGTCTACACCGAAGGCACGGGCAAGCTTGCCGACGAGCAGATCGCCAAGCTGGTGCGCGAACACTTTGACCTGCGCCCTAAGGGCATCATCCAGATGCTGGATCTGCTGCGCCCCATCTACCAGAAGACCGCCGCCTACGGCCACTTCGGGCGTGACGAGCCGGAGTTCAGCTGGGAAAAGACCGACAAAGCTGCTGCACTGAAGGCGGCCGCCGGCGTGTAAGAACAGCCGGCTTCGCGCCACACCCGCCCCTGCTGGGAAGCACGGGCGGGTTATTTTTTGATAGCTGCTTGCGCCGGATACATCAGGGTTTCAGATAAAAAATGGCTTGAAATAACCGTATGACGTTCGCAAGCAGCTATGGTTTTTCGAGCAGGGTGGCCCTCACCCCCACCCTCTCCCAGAGGGAGAGGGAGCAAGAAGGCAGCCGCTCGAAGCAGCGACCTGACGAAACCAAGGCCGAGCGCAGCGATGGCCCGTGCGGACTTCCCATCCCCTCTGGCCGTGCCGAGAAGCGCAGGGCGTGGGGCGGGCATGGGCTGCGCAGCAAGCCCATGCTTCGTGCTCTGACTTGCTGCGGATGTTTGAGCGGCGTGAGCGCAGCGAACAAAGCGAGTTCCGCAGCGCCGCTCCATGCCCGAGCATCGCAGGTTGCCCCGAAGCGAAGCGCAGGGGACACGGCCAGCGGGGTCGCCTTTTCTTTGGTTACTTTCTTTTTGGCGAGACAAAAAGAAAGTGACTGCGCCGCCGGGCGCACATCCCGGCCAGCAGCGCATCCAACCCCACACCGTCAAACCGCAAACACACTCCGCGCCCCCAGATACCGCGGCGCGAAGTAGCGGTTGTCGAGCCTGTCCCGCCGCACCGTCCCCCCCGTCGACGGCGCGTGCACGAACTGATCGCCCCCCACATAAATCCCCATGTGCGAGAACGGCGTGCCCGTGGTGTTGAAGAACACCAGATCGCCCCGCTGCAGCGCCGATTCGCTCACCGGCATGGTGGCGGCCGCCCACTGCGCCGTGCTGCGCGGCAGGCGCGCCGCACCGGCCGCCACCTGGCCGTACACGTAATGCACCAGCCCGCTGCAGTCGAACCCGCCCTCCGGCGTGTTGCCGCCATAGCGGTAGGGCGTGTTCACCAGCAGCATGGCCTGCGCCACGCTGGCCTCGCGCCCAGCGGGATGGAGCGCCAGCGGCGTCTGCGACGGTGGCACCGGCTGTGAGGGCGCGCGGCGCGCCACGCTGCCGCCGGGCGCCACCCGACCACGCGCTGCCGGTGCCGGCCGCTTGCTGGCACAACCGGCCAGCAACGCGCCCACGGCCAGGGCGGCCAGCAGATGGCGGCGTGGGGCGGATGTGTCGGGCGACGAAGTCATGCTCATTTCAGGCCTCTCGTGCTTGCCGGATAAGCGCCGAAAGCTATTTTATGTATAGCATCCGCAGATTGCCAAGCCTTTTGCCGAAAGCCCCGCCATGCCCCTGCCCTCGCACCCCCTTGCCACCACTGCGCTGTTCGTGCTCACGGCGGTGATGGAAATCCTGGGCTGCTACCTGCCCTATCTGTGGCTGCGCGGCAAAGCGGGTGCCTGGGTGCTGTTGCCGGCGGCGCTGGCGCTGGCGGCCTTCGTGGCGCTGCTGGCGCTGCACCCCACGGCCTCGGGACGGGTGTATGCGGCGTACGGCGGGGTGTACGTGGCCACGGCGATCGTCTGGCTGTGGCTGGTGGATGGGGTGCGGCCGACGCCGTGGGATTTGACGGGCAGCGCGGTGGCACTGGCCGGCATGCTGATCATCGTGTGGGGCTGGCGGCAGCAGGGTTGATTTTCAAGCCATTTCGGGCTACAGCGCTTGTGTGGCAAGCGCAGGCAGCTATCGTAGCGATAGCATCCATGGCTGACCGACGCGGCGCCGCCATCGCGGGCAAGCCCGCTCCCACAAGGTTGCGGTCGTCACGCCGCCTGGGCCAGCGCCGCCCAATCCGCCGGACGCAACTCCCCCAGCACGCTGAAGCCGCGCTCGGCCTTCGTGTCGGGCCGCACCAGCACGGCGCCACCTTCGGGCAGGAACACGCCCGTGGTCTGCTGGATGTTGGAGCTGTGCCCCACCACGACACGGTTTCGCTCCGCAACCACGGCGCGGCGCAGCAGCGCCAGCGAATGGTCGATGCGCTGCTGGCGCCCGCTGTCCTGCGACAGCAGGCCCAGCAGTTGCCGGTCGTCCTGCACGCGGCCGAAGGCGATCTGCGCGAAGTCGTGGCAGCGCGCGAAGGGGCTGGCCAGCACCTCGTCGACGCCAAGCCGGTGGCGCTGAAACACCTGCCCCACGGTGCGGGCCTGCGTCTCGCCCTCGGCCGAGAGCAGGCGCTGGCGGCTGCGCGGCCAGTCGATGCGGTCCACCCCGCCCTGGTTGGTGGCGCCGTGGCGGAAATACACCACCAGCCCGCCCGCCTGCAGCGCCTTCAGCAAGGCAGGTGCATCGGCCGCGGGCGCCTGCGCCCAGACAGGCACCGCGGCACTGGCCAGGGCAGCACCCAGCAGGGCGCGGCGGTTCAGGTCGATGCGGGCGTCGTGGTTCATTTCAAGCCTTTCAGGGCTGCAGCGCCCAACAGATGGGCGAAGGCAGCTATCAAATTCGCTTCACCATCAAGAAGCCTGAGACCCTGTTGTGGGAGCGGGCTTGCCCGCGATGAGGCGATTCGTCGCCACCAACGCCTGATCGCGGGCAGCCCGCTCCCACACAGTGGATGCGGTCCGCGCTCGCATCGTTTCACGCCGGTGCGGCTTGCGGCGCCAACGCATCCGCGCGCGCCAGCGACACCGCCTCGGCCGCGCGCCAGGCGTCGTAGCCGCCGCGCAGCGGACGCACCTGGGCAAAGCCCATGCGCCGCAGCGCGTGCGCGGCACGGATGGCAGTGGCGTCCTCGGGGCAGGCACACAGGGTGACGATGGCGGCATCGCGCGGCCAGCCCCGCGCGTGGCGCGCCAGCCCGCGCAACTGCATCGCCCGCGCGGGCGCGATGGGGCCATCGGCCGCGATCAGCGCCGGGCTGCGGAAGTCCAGCAGCCGCGGCGGCGCAGCGCCGGCCAGTGCGGCGCGCAGATCGCCAATGTCGATGTGCGGCATGGCCGCCATCTGCCTGAAGCGGTGGCGCCGCCAGGCCTTGGCGCCCAGCCACAGCGCCAGCGCGGCGCCCAACCCCAGCAGCGCCAGCGGCCCGTGCGTGCGCATCCAGGCCAGCGCCTGGCCCACCTCGCCGCGCAGCAGCCAGCCGGTGAGCAGGCCCGCGCCGGCCCACAGCGCGGCGCCCGAGGCGGCCGCCAGCGTGAAGCGTGCCACCGGCATGCGCGACAGCCCCGCCACCGGCGCCGCCACGGCCGAAAAGCCGGGCACGAACTTGGCCACCAGCAGCGCCGGCGCGCCCCAGCGGCCAAAGCGCTGCTCGGTCTGCGTGACGCAGCTGCCGGGGTTCAGCGACAGCCGGCACAGCAGCGCCAGCACCTTGTAGCCGTAGCGCCGGCCCAGCCAGTACCAGAAGCGGTCGGCCACCATGGCCGCGCCCACCGCCGCCACCAGGGCCAGCGCCAGCTGCGGCCAGCCCGCCGCCAGGCTGCCCACCACCAGCAGCGTGGGCCACACCGGCACCGGCAGGCCGAGCTGCTGCAGCAGCACGTTGCCGAATACCAGCCAGGGGGCGTATTGCATGATGGAAGCGACGAGTGGCTCGGGCGTCATGACCGGCTCAGCTTGCCCAGGGCACCGGCGGCGCCTCCAGGCGCGGGCCGTCGAAGCCATGCACCTCGCCAAAGCGCGCGCTGCCGGCCTGCCAGTCGCGCTGCGCCTGGGTGATGTAAGGCTTGCCGTGGCCGACGAAATTCCACCAGATGGTGATGTCCTCGTCGAACGGCTCGCCGCCGATGAGGATGGCGCGCGTGCCGGGGGCCAGCTCCAGCGCCAGCTCGGTGCCGCGCGGCGGCAGGTAGAGCAGTTCGTCGGCCGCCAGCGCCTGGCCCTGCGCGGTGGCGGGGCCGGTGAGCGGCATCAGGCCGTATTCGAAGGCCGGATCGAGCGGCAGCGTGAGCCGCGCGCCCTCGGCGGCGAACACGTCGGCGCCCATCAGCGGCGTGTGCACCAGCGCGGGCGAGCGGCGGCCCTGCCATGCACCGGCCAGCAGCACGAGCTCGGCACCGCCCTCCTGCCAGCGGGGCAGATCGGGGTAATGATCGAACCGCGGCGCCATGTCGGCCACCCGCGCGGGCAGCGCGATCCACAGCTGCGCGGTGTGCATGCGCGTCTGGCCGGGGGCCGATTCCTCGGTGTGCGCGATGCCGTGGCCGGCCGTCATCAGGTTAACCTGGCCGGGGCGGATGAGTTGCTCGTTGCCCAGGCTGTCGCGGTGCAGCACCTCGCCTTCCAGCATCCAGGTGAAGGTCTGCAGGCCGGTGTGCGGGTGCGGGCCGACGCGCATGCCCGCGCCGTCGGCAAACGTGGCCGGCCCGGCGTGGTCGAGAAAGCACCAGGCGCCGATGGTGCGCTTGAGGCGCGACGGCAGCGTGCGCGCCACGGCGACGCCGCCGCCGATCTCGGCGGTGCGGGCGGGAATGCGGGTGAAGTCGGTCATTGGTCAGGCTCCGTGGATGGTGTTCGCGCGACGGCCGCATCGTGGCACAGCCGCGTTCAGCCCGCCGCCTTGGGCCCTCAAGCGCGCGCGGCCATCGTGGCCTTGGCCCACCAGGCCACCTGGTCCAGCATCTCGGTCGTGCTGCCTTCGATGTGGCCGGCGATGCTCTCCATCGGCTCGCCCTTCATGACGACGGAGAAGAAGTCGCCGCCGGCGATGTGCGTGGCCGTGCGCACCGGCACCATGTGCAGCTCCACGGCGATCAGGCGCGCGTGCTCGATGGCGCGCGCCGCGCCCACGCCACCGTAGCCGAAGAAGCCGATGGGCTTGTGCTTCCACTCCACGTAGGCCTGGTCGAAGGCGTTCTTCAGCGCGCCGGTGAGCGAGTGGTTGTATTCGGCGGTGACGACCACATAGCCGTCGAACTCGGCGATCTTCTGCTGCCAGGCGATGGCGCGCGGGTCTTCGCTCGGCGCCCACAGGTTGGAGGCCTTTTCGTTGAACAGGGGCAGATCGAACGTCTTCAGATCGACCAGTTCGAAGTCCATGTCGCTGCGCTGGCAGGCGAAGCCCATCAGCCAGTCGGCGGCGCGGGCGCCGAAGCGGGCGTCGCGCGTGCTGCTGATGATGACGGCGATTTTCGGTTGGTGGTTCATGTCGTGGTTCCTTTCTTGTTGGGTTTGAAGTGGCTGGCTGAAAGCTTGGGGGCACGGCCCCGCCCAGGCGTGGACGAAGCCGTCCGCGCCTGGGCCGCGATGGCCGCAGGCAGGCTCAGTTCAGGCCTTGGCCGAAGCGGCCGCTGTTGAAATCGTTGACGGCATCGACGATCTGCTGCTGGCTGTTCATCACGAACGGCCCGTAGCCGACCACCGGCTCGTCGATCGGCTCGCCGGCCAGCAGCAGCAGCTTGGCGTCGCTCTCGGCCTGCACGGTGACGCCCTCGCCCGCGGTCGAGAGCGTGACCACGGCCGGGCCGGTGACGGGCTCGGCGCCGTTGACCGACGCGCTGCCGGAGGCGACGACGACCAGCGTCGTCCAGCCCTCGGGTTGAGGCAACTCGGCCGTGCGGCCGGCGGCCAGCGCCACGTCCAGCATGTGGATCGGGGTGAAGGTGCGGGCGGGGCCCTTGGCCTCGCCCCAGGCACCGGCGATCACACGCACGCTGCCGGCGTCATCCGGCAGGCTGACCGTCGGGATCTGCGCCGCCGTGATGGGCTGGTAGCCCGCGGGTGTCATCTTGTGCGCAGCGGGCAGGTTGACCCACAGCTGCGCCATCTCCAGCGTGCCGCCGCTTTTCGCAAAGCCGGGCGAGTGGAATTCCTCGTGGATGATGCCGCCGCCGGCGGTCATCCACTGCACGTCGCCAGGGCCGATGGTGCCGCCGCCGCCCGCGTTGTCGCGGTGCGCCAGTTCGCCCGAATAAACCACGGTGACGGTCTCGAAGCCGCGGTGCGGGTGCTGGCCCACGCCCAGCTGCTTGGTCGTCGGGCCGAAGTCGTAGGGCGCGCCGTAGTCCAGCATCAGGAACGGGCTGCGCTCGGCCACGCCGGGGCCGTTGTAGCCGAACAGGTTGTGCACCGGCAGCCCGTCGCCGACCCAGTGGCGACCGGGGGCGCTGCGGATGTCGAGAACGCGCTTGGGGGTGGTTGGCGTGGCGGTGGTCATGGTGAGTCTCGCTTTCGTTTCAGATGGGGCGCCGGCGGGGCTGTCGGCGCATGATTGAATAGTATGGACAGATCAATATGGATTAAAGAGGCGTCAATTCACCATATCGTTCCACTCGTGGAACAATGAGTCCGTGCCAAGTCACTGGATGGGACGCTTCTTCGGACGACAAGGTCGAGACTGGCCGAGACAACGACTTCACCGCAGAGGCGCAGAGAACGCAGAGTTGACGCAGAGAAAGCCCAAGAAAAGCTCTGCGAACCTCTGCGTTCTCTGCGTCTCTGCGGTGAAGGTTTTTCGGTGCCGTGTCACACCCGCTATCGAAATCAAGGCAACTCCCCATGGACGACCTGAACGACCTGGCCTACTTCGCCCACGTGGCCGAGCACGGCGGCTTTGCCGCCGCCGAGCGCGCCACCGGCATTCCCAAGAGCAAGCTCAGCCGGCGCATCGCCGCGCTGGAGGCAACGCTGGGCGTGCGCCTGATCCAGCGCACCACGCGGCGCTTCGCCCTCACCGACATCGGCCAGCGCACGCTGCAGCACGCGCGCGCCATGCTGGCCGAGGCCGCCAGCGTGCATGCGCTGGCCGGCGAGCAGACCGCCGCCCCGCGCGGCACGGTGCGCCTGTCGTGCCCGCCGGCGCTGCTGCAGCTCGGCGTGGGTGACATGCTGGCGCGCTTTCTCAACGCCTGGCCGCTGGTCAGCGTGCAGCTGCAGGCCACCAACCGCAACGTCGACGTCTGGCAGGACGGCGTGGACCTGGCGCTGCGCGTGCGCGCCCCCGGCGCCGCGCTGCCGCAGGACGAGGTGGTCAGGCCCCTGGCGCTGAGCCCGCACGTGCTGGTGGCCGCACCCGCGCTGCTGACCAGCGCCGCGCCGCCGGCCACCCCGGCCGACCTGGCGCAGTTGCCCACGCTGGACCTGGGCAATTCACCCGACGAAGGCCGCTGGCGGCTGAGCGGCCCCGGCGGCGCGCAGGCCGAGGTGCCGCTGGCGCCGCGCCTGGTGGCCGACGACATGGGCGCGCTGCTGTGCGCCGCGCTGGCCGGCGTGGGCTGCGCCGCCCTGCCGCGCCTGCTGGCGCACGAGCCGCTGGCGCGCGGTGCACTGCAGGAGGTGCTGCCCGGCTGGGCGCCGCCGCCGGGCCTGGTGCAGGCCGCCTTCGCCAGCCGCCAGGGCATGCGGCCGGCGGTGCGGCAGTTGCTGGACGCGCTGGCGGCGGGGTTCGATGCGCTGGTGCGCGAGGGGCGCTGCCTGCGGGTCACTGCGGCGTGAGGCGGTCAAGGCATCTGTAGGAGCGGGCTTGCCCGCGATGGGGGATCAGGATGATGGCAACGCCCATCGCGGCCAAGGGCGCTCCTACAAAGATAGCTACTGGCGCTTATCCAACAAGCGCTAGAGGCCGATTTGGCTTGAAATCCACTCAAGCGCTGACCAGGATCGCCGGCGCCTCGCCCTGCCGCTCGGCGCTGAAGCGCGCGCTGGCCCCGCCGCCGGTCACCGTGCCTTCGATGCGCGCGCCGTCGACCCGGCCGCTGAACTGGCGCACCACGCCATCGGTGTCGGTGAAGGCCCAGCGCACGCGCTCGCCGGCCACGCGCGCGTCGCGCAGCGAGGTCTCGGCCGCGCCCAGGTGCACCGTGCCCTCGGGGAACTGGAACACCTGCCGCGCCACCGTCATCTGCACGTTGACCGTCTGCCCGTCGCGCGGATAGCTCAGGCGCCAGTGCCCGCCCACGTTGGCCGGCACCAGCCACAGGTAGGCCGTGGCGCCGCCGGCGCGCGAATGCTCGTCGGGCTGCCAGGTGCCCATGCCGAAGGCGTGCGTCACCAGCCGCGTGCCGGGCTTCAGCCGCAGCAGCGTGGGGCGCAGCTTCAGGTTCAGCTCGGTCAGCAGATACAGGGTGATGACGCTGGCGGCCGACAGGTCGGCCTCGAAGATGTCGCCCTGCACGATGCGCGCGCGATCGGCCACGCCGGCGGCCCGGGCTCGGCGCTGGGCGTGCGCCACCAGTTCGGGGTTGAACTCGATGCCCAGCGCGCGGGCGCCGAACTGCCGTGCGGCCGCGATGACGATCTTGCCGTCGCCCGCGCCGAGGTCGATCACGTGGTCGTGCCGCGTCACGCCGGCCATCTGCAGCATGCGCGTGACCAGCGCGTCGGGCGTGGGCACCCACACCACGTCCTTGCCGGCCTGAAAGGGTTCGGGCTGGTAGGTGCCGAAGCCGGGGCTGCGCTGCGCCCAGACGGGCACGGTGCCCAGCACGGCCGCGCCCGCGGCGGCGCGCAGCCACTGGCGGCGCGGCAGCGCCTGGCTGATGGTGTGAAGTCTGTTCATCTGGGCACTTCGTCGATCATCACCCCGGTTCGCTGCCGCCAGCGGGTGCAGGAGTTTGCGGACAGGGCAGCCAAACCGTGAAACCAGCGGCCGCGGCGCAGGCCCTGCGCGGGCGCCGCGGCCGGACCTTTGCCCGCCGCTGGCGCCGGCCCCCTTGCGAAAAGCAGAAGGGGGAGCCGCGCGCGGCTCAGGCGCTCAATCCGCGGTCTCGATGGCCGGGCCGTCGCCCTTGCGCGTGGCGGTGAAGCGCTCGCTCTTCTTGCCGTCGTGCACCTGACCCTCGATCTTGCCGCCGTTGACCTTGCCCTCGAAGGTGCGCAGCACGCCGTCGGTGCCGGTGAAGGCGAAGCGCACGCGCTCGCCCATCACGCGGGCGTCGCGCAGCGAGGTGTCGGCGGCGCCCAGCTGCACCGTGCCTTCGGGGAACTGGTAGCGCTGGCGCTCGACGCTCATGGCCAGGTTCTGCTGGCGGCCGCTCTGCGAGTAGTTCAGCTGCCACTGGCCGCTGACGTTGGCCGGCACCAGCCACAGGTAGGCGTTGGCGCCGCCGGCGCGCGAGGTCTCATCCGGCTGCCAGCCGCCCATGGTGAAGGCGTGCGTGACCAGGCGCGTGCCGGGCTTGAGCTTCATCAACGTGGGCCGCAGCTTCAGGTTCAGCGTGGGCAGCAGGTACATGGTGATGACGTCGGCCTTGGAGAAGTCGGACTCGAAGATGTCGGCCTTCTCGAAGCGGGCGCGGTCGGACACGCCGGCGGCCTGCGCGCGGCGGGTGGCGTGGGCCACCATGTCGGGGTTGTATTCGATGCCGTGGCCGCGCGCGCCGAACTCCTTGGCGGCGGCGATGACGATCTTGCCGTCGCCGGCGCCGAGGTCGATCACGTAGTCGTTCTTGGTCACGCCGCCCAGCTGCAGCATGCGCGTGACCAGCTCGTCGGGCGTCGGCACCCAGATCACGTCCTTGCCGGCCTGGCCGCTCTGCGGCTGGTAGGTCTCGGGGTTCTCCTTCTGCGCCCAGGCGGGCGCGGCCGTCCACAGCGCAGTGGCCAGGGCGGCGCTGCCGAGGGCCAGCAGGCGGCGGCGGGCGGGGTGGGTGGCGGACGGGGCGGACGAAGCAAGGGTTCGCGTCATGAACAGTGACTCCTGGTGGTGGAAGGAATGCGGGCTGCCCGACCACCACGCGTGCGCCACGGCCGGACCCTCTTTGATATTACAGGGCGTGGCGCGGGGCCGCCGTGACAGCCTGCATCACGCGCCGGCGCCGTGCGGCGCCATGGCGGCCAGCACGCCGTCGCAGGCGTCCTCGACCAGGTCGAGCACGGCCTCGAAGCCGGCGGCGCCGCCGTAGTACGGGTCGGGCACCTCGCTGGCGCGGTGGCGGGTGCAGAAGTCGGTCAGGCGCCGCAGCTTGTGGCGCTGGCCGGGCGGGCACAGGGCGCGGGCAGCGTGCTGGTTGGCGTCGTCCATCACCAGCACCAGGTCGAAGTCGTCGAAATCCTGCGCCTTGAGCTGGCGGGCGCGCTGCGCGCTCAGGTCGTAGCCGCGGCGCGCGGCGTGCTGCTGGGCGCGCTCGTCGGGCGGGCGGCCGACGTGGTAGTCGTGCGTGCCGGCCGAATCGACGACGATGCGGTCGCCCAGCCCGGCATCGGCCACGCGCTGCGTCAACACGCCGTGCGCGGTGGGGCTGCGGCAGATGTTGCCCATGCAGACCATGAGCACGCGCACGGGCGCGCCAGGGGCCGGGCGGGGCCGTTCGGCAGAGGGCGGGCGGGGCATGGGCGATCCTCCAGAAACGCACGCGGCGCCAAATCAGGCGATAACGGTTTGGCGCCGTGTTTGAGTATCAAAAAAATAGCTTCTTGCGCCCGTTGTGCAAGCGCCAGAAGCCTATTGGAGCATGAAAAAAATTCTGCACGCCCCCCCCGGCTGTTCAGCAAGCCAGGCGGTGCGCGGTACGGGCCGCCACGCTGGCGCCCTGCGCCTCAGAACGGGCGCTTGGGGCCACCCGGCCCACCCGGCCCGCCGAAGCCCGGCGGCAGCGGCGGCATGCCGCCGCCCAGCAGACCGCCCAGCCCACCCTTGCCGCCGCCCATCCTGCGCATCATCTTGGCCAGTGCGCCGCCCTTGAACTGCTTCATCATCCCCTGCATCTGCTCGAATTCCTTCAGCAGGCGGTTGACTTCCTGCACCTGCACGCCGGCGCCGGCGGCGATGCGGCGCTTGCGCGTGGCCTTGAGCAGCTCGGGCTTGCGGCGCTCCAGCGGGGTCATGCTGTTGATGATGCCTTCCTTGCGGCGGATGTCCTTCTCGGCGCGCGCCAGGTCGGCGTCGCTGGCCTTGCCGGCCATCTGCGTGGGCAGCTTCTCCATCAGGCTGCCCAGGCCGCCCATCTGCTTCATCTGCTGCAGCTGGCCCAAAAAATCCTGCAGATCGAAGCCGCCGCTCTTGACCTTGTCGGCCAGCTTCTTCGCCGCCTCGATGTCCACATTGGCCGTCACCTGCTCGACCAGCGCCACCACGTCGCCCATGCCGAGGATGCGGCCGGCGTGGCGCTCGGCGTCGAACACCTCCAGGCCGTCGATCTTCTCGCTGACGCCGGCGAACTTGATCGGCGCGCCCGTGACCTGCCGCACCGACAGCGCCGCGCCACCGCGCGAGTCGCCGTCCATCTTGGTCAGCACGATGCCGGTGAGCGGCAGCGCCTCCTTGAACGCCCTGGCTGTGTTGGCCGCGTCCTGGCCCTGCATGGCGTCGACCACGAACAGCGTCTCGACCGGGTTCAGCACGGCGTGCAGGGCCTTGATCTCGGCCATCAGCGCCTCGTCGATGGCCAGGCGGCCGGCGGTGTCGAAGATCAGCACGTCGTAGAAGTGCTTTTTGGCGTGGTCGAGCGCGGCGCGGGCGATGTCGAGCGGTTTCTGATCGGGCGTGGAGGGGAACCAGTCGGCCCCGGCCTGCGCGGTGACGGTCTTGAGCTGCTCGATGGCCGCCGGGCGGTAGACGTCGCCTGAGACGGTCAGCACCTTCTTCTTGCGCTTCTGGATCAGATGGCGCGCCAGCTTGGCGGTGGTGGTGGTCTTGCCTGAACCCTGCAGGCCCGACATCAGGATCACGGCGGGCGGCTGCGCCGACAGGTTGAGGTCGCTCACGCCCTCGCCCATGGTGGCCGCCAGCTCGCGGTTGACGATGCCCACCAGCGCCTGGCCGGGCTTGAGGCTGCCCAGCACCTCCTGGCCCATGGCCTTGTCCTTGACGCGGGCGATGAAGTCGCGCACCACGGGCAGCGCCACGTCGGCCTCGAGCAAGGCCATGCGCACCTCGCGCAGCATGTCCTGCACGTTGGCTTCGGTGATGCGGGCCTGGCCGCTGATCTTCTTGACCAGGCCGGAGAGTTTGTCGGTGAGCGTGGAGGCCATGGGGGTTATCCAGCGCGGAAGCCGCGCAACGCAGGGAACAGAAGGCCGCGGAGCAGGCCATGCGAGGCTGCCGCGCAACGGGCTTGGCCCGGCCGCCGGCAGCGCCCCCTCAGGGGGAAGGCGCGTCAGCGCCTCAGGGGGGAGACAATCCTTCCGGGGGTAAACTTTCCACCATGATTCTAGCCAGCACCTCCCCTGTCGGCTTGCTGCTCGGCACCGCGGCGGCGCTGGCTTACGCCGTGCCCGCGGTGGCGGCACGCGCCGTGGGCGGCGTCACGGCGCGGCGGGTGCTGCTGCTGGCCTGGGTGCTGCACGGGCTGCTGCTGGGCTGGACGCTGCTGGGCCAGCACCCGCGCTTCGGCTTCGCGCCGGCGCTGTCGATCACGGTGTGGCTGGTGCTGACGGCCTACGTGGTCGAAAGCCAGCTGTACCCGCAGCTGCGCGCGCGCTGGGCGCTGGCCGGTTTCGGCACGTTGGCGATTGCGCTGGCCATGCTGTTTCCGGGCGCGCGCCTGCCCGAGACCTCGTCGCCGCTGCTGCCACTGCACTGGGCGCTGGGCATCTCGGCCTACGGCCTGTTCGCCGCCGCCGTGGCGCACGGCTGGCTGATGACCCGCGCCGAGGCGCAGATGCGCCACGCCACGCGGGTGGTCGAGGGCGTGCCGCTGCTGACGCTGGAGCGGCTGATGTTCCGCTTCGTCAGCGCCGGCTTCGTGCTGCTGACGCTGACCATGCTGGCCGGCATGTTCTTCGGCGAGCAGTTGTACGGCAGCGCCTACACCGGCTGGCGCTGGGACCACAAGCGCGTGTTCACGCTGCTGTCGTGGATCGCCTTCGCCACGCTGCTGGTCGGCCGCTCGCAGTTCGGCTGGCGCGGCCGGCGCGCGGTGCGCGTGCTGTACATCGGCGCCGCGCTGCTGCTGCTGGGCTATGCGGGCTCGCGCTTCGTGCTGGAAGTGATGCTGGGGCGCGGCGCGTGATGAAACTGCTGGTGCTGCTGCTGGTGATCCTGGCGGCCGTGTGGCTGTGGCAACGCGGACGGCGCGTGCCGCCGCCCGGCCGGCGCGCCGAACGCAAGGCCCTGCCCATGGTGCGCTGCCACCACTGCGGCGTGCACCTGCCGGGCAGCGACGCGGTCAACGGCCGCGACGGCGCTTATTGCTCGGTCGCCCACCGCCGCGAATCCGAGGGCGCCTGATGCCGCCCCCGGGCGCCGCGCGCGAGCAGCACACCTGGTTCGGCCCGTCGCACCCGCCGGCGGCCGCCACGCCCGCCGCGGCCGAGCTGGAGCCCTCCACCGGCTTCACCCGGCTGTGGACGGCGTTCATGTCGGCGCGGGTGCTGGTCGCGCTGGCGCTGCTGGGCCTGCACATCGGCCTGCACCTGCTGGGCCGCCCGGTCACGGTCTGGGTGCTGGGCTGCTGCACGGCGTTCGTGGTGGTCACCGCGGCGGCGCGGCTGGCGCTGCGGCCGCGCGGGCCGGGCCGCGCGTTCGATGCGCAGTGGCTGCCCACGGTGGGGCTCGATCTGCTGTTCTTCGCCACCCTGCAGTGGCAGGGCAACCTGGGCATCAACTACACGCCGCTGCTGGCGCTGCCGGTGGTGATGGCGGCCATCCTGGGCTCGCGCGCGCTGGCCCTGGGCACGGCGGCGCTGACGGCGTTGATGCTGCTCGGCTACGCCGCCTGGACCGTGAGCGCCAGCGCCTGGGCCAACACCGCCGACATGGCGCAGGCCGGCCTGACGGGCGCCGGCCTGCTGATGCTCGCACTGTTGACCAACCAGCTGGCCAGCCGGCTGGTGCGCGAGGAAGCGGTGGCGCGCCGCAGCCGCATCGAGGCGCAGGTGCAGTCGCTGGTCAACAACATGGTGATCGAGGCCCTGCCCGATGGCGTGCTGGTGGTGGATTCGACCCACCTGGTGCGCGCCGCCAACCCGGCCGCGCGGCTGATGCTGGGCTCGGACCAGGAGGTGACGCCGCACCTGTTCAGCCTGCACGACAACCCGGCCTGGCTGCAGCTGATGCACATCGCCCAGCTGACCTTCGCCGACACCCCGGTGGACGCGGCGGAAGTGATCCTGCACCACGAAGACCGCATGCCCAGCCGGCTGCAGGTGCGCACGCAGCGCACGCCGCCCATCGGCGACAGCGGCGTGAGCCTGTGCGTGATGTTCCTGCAGGACCTGCGCGAGATGGAGGCGCGCCTGCGCACCGAAAAGCTGGCCTCGATGGGGCGCATGTCGGCCGCCGTGGCGCACGAGATCCGCAACCCGCTGGCCGCCATCAGCCAGGCCAATGCGCTGCTCGAGGAAGACCTCGAATCGCCCCTGCAGCGCCGCCTGACCGACATGGTGCGGCAGAACGCCGAGCGCCTGCAGCACATCGTCGAGGACGTGCTGAACGTGGCGCGCGTGCAGGGCCCGGGCGATGCGCTGGAAACCCATGCGCTGGCGCTGGACGAGGAAGCCGACACCTTCTGCGGCGAATGGGCGCAGCAGCATGCGGCGGGTGCGCGCCTGCGCGTGGACCTGAACGCGCCCGAGGTGCAGGTGCAGTTCGCGCGCGACCACCTGCGCCGCATCCTGGTCAACCTGCTGGACAACGCCGCCCGCTATGCCTCTGCGCACGAAGGCGCCATCCAGGTCGCCACCCACGCCGTGCGCCACGGCCCGGTGATGCTGATGGTGTGGAGCGACGGGGCCGCCATGGAGCCCGCGGTGCGCCGCCACCTGTTCGAGCCCTTCTTCTCGTCCGAGAGCCGCTCCAGCGGGCTGGGGCTGTTCATCTGCCGCGAGCTGTGCGAGCGGCACGGCGCCACCATCGCCTACGAGCGCACGGCGCGCGAGCAGGCAGGGCAGGTCGTGGAAGGCAACGAGTTCTTCGTCAGCTTTCGGCGCGCACACAGCGGGCATTCGACATTCAACCTGGAGGACACTGCGCTCCCATGAACGCTTCAGCGAATGCACCCGGCGCCGCGCGCGTGCTGGTGGTGGACGACGAACCCGATCTGCGAACCCTGTACGAACTGACGCTGCTGCGCGAGGGCTACCAGGTGGCCTCGGCCGGCACGCTGGCCGAGGCGCGTGCGCAGCTGGCCCAGCAGCGCTTCGACGTCGTCATCACCGACATGCGTCTGCCCGACGGCCTGGGGCTGGAGCTGCTGCGCGAGGTGGCGCAGGCCCAGCGCCCCGAGCGCTGCATCATGATCACCGCCTACGGCTCGGCCGAGAACGCCGTCGAGGCGCTGAAGTGCGGCGCCTTCGACTACCTCACCAAGCCGGTCGATCTGAAGCAGTTTCGCGGCGTGGTCAGCTCGGCGCTGCAATCGCCGGCCGCGCCGCTGCAGGCCGCGCCCGCCGCCGCACCCGCGCACCCGGCCGCAGCGGCGGCCGCGCCTGTGCCCGCACGGGCGCCGGACCAGCCCACCGCGCTCTCCGCCGATGGTCAGGGTGCGCTGGGCCGCATGATCGGCGAATCCGCCGCCATGCGCTCGGTCAAGCAGCGCATCCGCAAGGTCGCGCCCAGCATGGCGCCGGTGCTCATCCACGGCGAATCGGGCACCGGCAAGGAGCTGGTGGCCAACGCCATCCATGGCTGCAGCCACCGCAGCGACGGGCCGTTCGTGCCGGTCAACTGCGGCGCCATCCCCGAGAACCTGCTCGAAGCCGAGTTCTTCGGCGCGCGCAAGGGCTCGTACACCGGCGCCACGCAGGACCGCGAGGGCTTCTTCCAGGCCGCGCGCGGCGGCACGCTGTTTCTCGACGAGATCGGCGACCTGCCGCTGGCCATGCAGGCCAAGCTGCTGCGCGCCATCCAGGAGCGGCGCGTGCGCGCGCTGGGCGACACGCAGGAAGAGCCGGTGGACGTGCGCATCGTCAGCGCCACCCACAAGGACCTGGCGGCCGAGGTGCAGGCCGGGCGCTTCCGGCAGGACTTGTTCTACCGCCTGAACGTGATCGAGATCGTGGTGCCGCCGCTGCGCGAGCGCCGCGACGACCTGCCCGCGCTGTGCCAGGCGCTGCTGACGCGCATCGCCACCGAGGCCGGCATCCCCGTGCCCACGCTGTCGCCCCGCCTGCTGGACGAGCTGCGCAGCGCACCGCTGGAAGGCAACGTGCGCGAACTGGAGAACCTGCTGCACCGCGCCGTGGCGCTGGGCGAGGCCGGTGATTCCGGCTGGGGCCTGATGGGCGACGATCTGATGCCGGCCACCGCGCCGCCCACCGCCGCGGCGCCCCCGCTGTTGCACGATGATGCGCCCACGGCGCCCGCCGCGATTCCGGCACCGGCGGCGGCCCTCGCCGCGAACGAGCTGCCCGCGGACCTGGGCGCCTGGCTCGATGCGCAGGAGCGCCTGATCCTGGTGCGCGCACTCGACGAAACCGGCTTCAACCGCACCGCCGCGGCCGCGCGGCTGGGCCTGAACCTGCGCCAGATGCGCTACCGCATGGCGCGCCTGGGCATCAGCGCCCCCTCCAACGGCGAGGCCGATGACGACGGCGCCTGAGCCGCGCCGACCGCTCTGGCAGCACGGCTGGTACCGCCACGCCCGCGCCCTGCCGTCGCCCAACTTCGGCCCGCGCCCCGCCAACACGGCGATCGACCTGATCGTGGTGCATTCCATCAGCCTGCCGCCTGGCGAATTCGGCGGCGACCACGTGCAGGCCCTGTTCACCAACACGCTGGATTGGGACGCCCACCCCTACTTCCAGACCATTCGCGGGCTCGAGGTGTCGGCGCACTTCTTCATCCGCCGCGACGGCGCGCTGTGGCAGTTCGTCAGCGTGGACGACCGCGCCTGGCACGCCGGCGCCTCGTGCTTCGGCGGGCGCGACAACTGCAACGACTATTCGGTCGGCATCGAACTCGAAGGCCTGGAAGGCGGCCGGTTCGAGCCGGCGCAATACGCCGCCCTGGCGCCGCTGTGCCGGGCCCTGGCGGCGCGCCACCCCATTGCCGCCATCGCCGGCCACGAGCACATCGCCCCCGGCCGCAAGCACGACCCCGGCCCCGGCTTCAACTGGCCGCGCCTGCGCCGCGCCCTGCGCTGGCCCGCGCACCGCTTTCCGCCCGGCGTGGCCTGATCCCGTTGCGCGCTGCAAACGGCAGCGCTTGACGGATGACGCCATGACTTCGCCGCTGCGCGGCGTCGATGACGGAATGACGAAATGACGAAATGGCACCGGTGATGCGCGGCACGCCCCGCCCTTGGCTGGCGTCATGGCGGCGCAGCCGCCGTCATCGAAGGGCAGCGAGGTCATTTCGTCATCGCCCCGCGCGCGAGCAGCTGTCTTTGGGAGCGCGAAACAGTACCCGCCCCCTCAAAAGCCACGATGGCCGAAAGACAGGGGGGGGACCTCCCGAATTTTTTTTACCATCGAAAACGCCTTCAGCGCCCGTTCATCGGGCGCAAGCAGCTCTTTTTTTGCAACCGCCAAACCCCGCCAAACGGCTATCGCCTGATTTTGCCGCCGCAGCGCCCAAACATGCCACGTGTGCCCAGCATTCACGCGGCTTGCGGCGGCAAATCGCCGCACAGCCCGCTGCCCGCCGTGGTTTGCGCCGCACGTGCCCGCACGCACGCGCGCTGGGCGCCGGTGCGGGCGCGCGCCGGCCCGACGGGCGCGGCCGCGCACGGCGGCCACAATCACCCAAAACACTACAGGTAGTGGCTTGAACCAGAGCCGAACACTAGATATAGTGCCTCGGGTCGCGGCGCCGCTCGTCCAAGAATTCACACTGAGCGCCGCGCACGCCCGCCCCATCACCCATTGCCGAGAGGACCCCATGCCCACAGCCCGCAGCGCCGCGCCCGCCATCAGCGCGCCCATCCACCCGCCCGCCATGCCCGCCAGCGCCCCGGCGCGCCAGCCGCTGGCGCAGTACCAGATCATTCGCCGCAACGGCGCCGTGGTGGCCTTCGAGCCCAGCAAGATCGCGGTGGCGATGATGAAGGCGTTCCTGGCCGTGCACGGCACGCAGGGCGCGGCATCGGCCAGCGTGCGCGAGGTGGTGGACGAGCTGACGCAGGCCGTGGTGCGCGCGCTGATGCGCTCGCGCCCCGGCGGCGGCACCTTCCACATCGAGGACGTGCAGGACCAGGTGGAACTGGGCCTGATGCGCAGCGGCCACCACGAGGTGGCGCGCGCCTACGTGCTGTACCGCGAGCGCCGCGCGCAGGAGCGCGCGCAGCAGAAGGCCGAGGCCGCGCCCGCCGCGCCGGTGCTGCACGTGCTGGATCGCGGCGAGCGCGTGGCGCTGGATCTGCCGGCGCTGCAGGCCCTGCTCGGCCAGGCCTGCGCCGAGCTGGATGCCGAGGTGCGGCCCGAGCCGATCCTGGCCGAAACCCTGCGCAACCTGTACGACGGCGTGCCGGTGGATGAGGTGTACAAGGCCGCCATCCTGGCCGCGCGCACGCTGATCGAGAAGGAGCCCGACTACACCTACGCCACCGCGCGCCTGCTGCTGCACACCATCGCCAAGGAGGTGCTGGGCGAGACCGTGAGCCTGCCCGAACTGGCCGAGCGTTATGCGGACTACTTCCCGCAGTTCATCAAGCAGGGTGTTGACGCCGAGCTGCTTGATGAGCGGCTCTTGCAGTTCGATCTGGCCCGCCTGGGCGCCGCGCTGAAACCCGAGCGCGACCTGCAGTTCGACTACCTGGGCTTGCAGACGCTGTATGACCGCTACTTCCTGCACGTGCGCAAGCAGCGCATCGAGCTGCCGCAGGCCTTCTTCATGCGCGTGGCGATGGGCCTGGCACTCAATGAAATCGACCGCGAGGCGCGCGCCATCGAGTTCTACGAGGTGCTGTCGCGCTTCGACTTCATGAGCAGCACGCCCACGCTGTTCAACAGCGGCACGCGGCGCTCGCAGCTGTCGAGCTGCTACCTGACCACGGTGCCCGACGAGCTGGACGGCATCTACGAGTCGATCAAGGAAAACGCCCTGCTGAGCAAATTTGCCGGCGGCCTGGGCAACGACTGGACGCGCGTGCGCGCCTTGGGCAGCCACATCAAGGGCACCAACGGCGAATCGCAGGGCGTGGTGCCGTTTTTGAAGGTGGTCAACGACACGGCCGTGGCCGTCAACCAGGGCGGCAAGCGCAAGGGCGCGGTGTGCGCGTATCTGGAGACCTGGCACCTCGACATCGAGGAGTTTCTGGAGCTGCGCAAGAACACCGGCGACGACCGCCGCCGCACGCACGACATGAACACGGCCAACTGGATCCCCGACCTGTTCATGCGCCGGGTGATGGACAAGGGCACGTGGACGCTGTTCTCGCCCAGCGACGTGCCCGATCTGCACGACAAGTTCGGCGCCGAGTTCGAAGCCGCCTACGTGGCTTACGAAGAACGCGCGGCGCGCGGCGAAATCCAGCCCAGCAAGACGCTGCCGGCGGTGGACCTGTGGCGCAAGATGCTGTCGATGCTGTTCGAGACCGGCCACCCCTGGATCACCTTCAAGGACGCCTGCAACCTGCGCAGCCCGCAGCAGCACGCGGGGGTGGTGCATTCCAGCAACCTGTGCACCGAGATCACGCTCAACACCAGCGACACCGAAACCGCCGTCTGCAACCTGGGCTCGGTGAACCTGCTGCAGCACCTGAAGGATGGCACCGACGCCAACGGCGTCGCTACCAAGGTGCTCGACCACGAGAAGCTGAAGCAGACGGTGTCGACCGCCATGCGCATGCTCGACAACGTGATCGACATCAACTACTACGCCGTCAAGAAAGCGCGCGACGCCAACCTGCGGCACCGCCCGGTGGGCTTGGGGCTCATGGGCTTCCAGGACGCGCTGTACGCGCTGCGCATTCCCTATGCGTCAGAGCAGGCGGTGCAGTTCGCCGACGAATCCATGGAGGCCATCTGCTACCACGCCTACTGGGCCAGCACCGAACTGGCGGCCGAGCGCGGGCGCTATTCGTCCTACAAGGGCTCGCTGTGGGAGCGCGGCGTCTTGCCGCTCGACAGCCTGAACCTGCTGGAGCAGGCGCGCGGCGGTCATGTGGAGGTGGATCGCTCGGCCACGCTGGACTGGGACGCGCTGCGCCAGAAGATCGCCCGCGACGGCATGCGCAACAGCAACTGCGTGGCCATCGCACCCACGGCCACCATCAGCAACATCATCGGCGTGGATGCGTCCATCGAGCCGTGCTTCGGCAACCTGTCGGTCAAGAGCAACCTGTCGGGCGAGTTCACTGTCATCAACCAGTACCTGGTGAAGGACCTGAAGCGCCTGGGCCTGTGGGACGACGTGATGGTGATGGACCTGAAGCACTTCGACGGTTCGCTGCGCCCCATCGACCGCGTGCCGCCCGACGTGAAGGCGCTGTACGCCACCGCCTTCGAGGTCGAGCCGCAATGGCTCGTCGAAGCCGCGGCGCGGCGCCAGAAATGGATCGACCAGGCGCAGAGCCTGAACATCTACATGGCCGGCGCCAGCGGCAAGAAGCTGCACGACACCTACACGCTGGCCTGGCTGCGAGGGCTGAAGACCACCTACTACCTGCGCACCACCAGCGCCACGCAGGCCGAGAAGTCGACCGTGCAATCGGGCCGGCTCAACGCCGTGCCCACCGGCAACGGCGGCGCGCACGGCATGGGCGCGCGCGATGCCGCCGCAGTGGCCGCGCCGTTGGCCATGGCGGCCGAGCCGGCCACCGACGTGAAGTTCTGCGCCATCGACGACCCGGGCTGCGAAGCCTGCCAATGAACCGCAGCGCGTGCCACGTGCGCACTGCGATCACGGCAAGGCATCGCATGCGATGCCTTGCCGCAACACTCACACCCCTTGAACCCACGAGCAACGTGACGGAATGCTTTGCATTTCATCACGTTGCTCCCATAATCGGAGCATTGGAAAAACCATGTTGACCTGGGACGACGACGCCACACCCGCCACGCTGCAACCCCGCTTGCAGCCGCTGGCTGAATTGCCGCCCGCTGCCACGCAAGGCATCACGGCATTCCAGGCCGCCCCCCTGATGCCACCGTCCATCAGCGCCGCTGCACCCAAAGCCGCACCATCCATCCAGCGCCGCGTCAACGCCGCCGACAAGCGCATCATCAACGGTCAGACCGACGTCAACCAGCTGGTGCCCTTCAAGTACAAGTGGGCCTGGGAAAAATACCTGGCCACCTGCGCCAACCACTGGATGCCGCAGGAAATCAACATGAACCGCGACATCGCGCTGTGGAAGTCGCCGAACGGCCTGACCGAAGACGAGCGCCGCATCGTCAAGCGCAACCTGGGCTTCTTCGTCACCGCCGATTCGCTGGCCGCCAACAACATCGTGCTGGGCACCTACCGCCACATCACGGCGCCCGAGTGCCGCCAGTTCCTGCTGCGCCAGGCGTTCGAAGAGGCCATCCACACTCACGCCTACCAGTACATCGTCGAGTCGCTGGGCCTGGACGAGGGCGAGATCTTCAACGCCTACCACGAGGTGGCGTCGATCCGCGACAAGGACGAGTTCCTGATCCCGTTCATCGACGCCATCATGGATCCGGCCTTCGTCACCGGCACCCCCGAGGCCGACCAGACCCTGCTGAAAAGCCTGATCGTCTTCGCCTGCCTGATGGAAGGCCTGTTCTTCTACGTCGGCTTCACACAAATCCTGGCGCTGGGCCGGCAGAACAAGATGGTGGGCGCGGCCGAGCAGTACCAGTACATCCTGCGCGACGAGTCGATGCACTGCAACTTCGGCATCGATCTGATCAACCAGATCAAGCTCGAGAACCCGCACCTGTGGACACCCGCCTTCAAGGCCGAGATCAAGGCCCTGTTCGAGAAGGCCGTCGAGCTGGAATACCGCTACGCCGAGGACACCATGCCGCGCGGCGTGCTGGGCATGAACGCCAGCATGTTCAAGGGCTACCTGCGCTACATCGCCAACCGCCGCGCCACGCAGATCGGCCTGGACGCCCTGTTCCCCAACGAGGAAAACCCCTTCCCCTGGATGAGCGAGATGATCGACCTGAAGAAGGAACGCAACTTCTTCGAAACGCGCGTCATCGAGTACCAGACCGGCGGCGCCCTGTCGTGGGACTGATGCCGGCGGCCTTTCCGAAACGACCCTTTCTTTATCGTGCAGTCACTGAATCAGCAACCCCACCCAGGCACCCAGGCGGTGCGGTGGGCTTGCGCCCGTGTTCATGGTGATGGATTTTTCTCCAGTGCCATGAATCGCTTTGCGTGTCCAACAGGCGCGAAGCGTTTCCTGCTGTTGATGGATAGTTCAACTTGATCAAGGAGAAAAAAATGGCAACTGCAAAGAAAGCACCGGCCAAGAAGGCCGCAGCGAAGAAAGCCCCTGCGAAGAAGGCGGCACCGGCCAAGAAAGTCGTGGCGAAGAAAGCCGCACCGGCCAAGAAAGCGGTCGCCAAGAAGGCACCGGCCAAGAAGGTCGTAGCGAAGAAGGCACCCGCCAAGAAAGTCGTGGCCAAGAAAGCGGTAGCGAAGAAGGCACCGGCCAAGAAGGTCGTGGCCAAGAAGGCGCCCGCCAAGAAAGTAGTGGCGAAGAAGGCCGCACCGGCCAAGAAAGCCGTCGCCAAGAAGGCACCGGCCAAGAAGGTCGTGGCGAAGAAAGCCGCACCTGCCAAGAAGGCCGTAGCGAAGAAGGCGGCACCCGCCAAGAAAGCGGCACCGGCCAAGAAAGCCGTGGCCAAGAAGGCCGCCGCGCCCAAGAAGCCCGCGGCGCAAACCACGCTGAACCCGCAGGCTGCGTGGCCGTTCCCGACGGCCAGCAAGCCCTGAGCGGCGCATCCAGCCCCGGCCTTGACCCGGCCGGGGCCTTCGCAGCCCGCGACACGAGTCATCGTGCGCGGGCTTCTTTTTTTTGGAGTGTGCGGCAGACCCCGCTCACTATCGATAAGTGAGCTGCCTGCGCTTATGCAGCCTGCGTTTCAGGCCAAATGATGTTGAAAGAGCAAGGCAGGCAACTTCAGATACCGGCCAGCACCGCGCCATCCACCTGGTAGTTCTGCGGTCCGCGGCTGGCGATCTTCAAGGCGCCCAGCCGGTTGCCCAGCGCGGCACAACGCGCCAACGGCCAGCCTTGCTCCAGACCGTGCAGCAGCGCACCGCGCCAGGCATCGCCGCAACCCGTCGGGTCCACCACGGACGCTGCCTGCACCGGCGGCACGCGGGTGCGAACGCCCGCCTCCCAGATGTCGCAACCCTCGCCGCCCAGCGTGACCACCAGGCCCTGCACGCGGCGCGACAGCTCGTCCAGCTCGATGCCCATGCGGTCGCACAGCATGCGGCCTTCGTAGTCATTCACCGTCACCCAGGTGGCCAGTTCGACAAAGTGCGCCAACTCGTCGCCGTTGAACATGGGCAGGCCCTGCCCCGGATCGAACACGAAAGGGATGCCGGCGGCGCGGAACTGTTCGGCGTGCTGCAGCATCGCGTCGCGCCCGTCGGGCGAGATGATGCCCAGGCGGATGTCCTCGCGTGCAACGATGTGCGTGCGGTGCGCCTGCATCATCGCGCCGGGGTGGAAGGCCGTGATCTGGTTGTTGTCGCGGTCGGTCATGATCATGGCCTGCGCGGTGTAGGTGTCGTCGATGGTGCGCACGAACTCGGTGCTGACGCCCAGCTGGCGCAGCCGCGCCAGGTAGTCGGAGCCGTCGTTGCCCAGCGTGGCCACGGGCAGCGGCGTGCCGCCCAGCTGGCGCATGGCGTAGGCGATGTTGCCCGCGCAGCCGCCGAAGTCGCGCCGCAGGCTGGGCACCAGGAAGGACACGTTGAGGATGTGCAGTTGATCCGGCAGGATCTGTTCGGCGAAGCGCCCCTCGAAGCTCATGATGGTGTCGAAGGCGAGCGAGCCGCAAATCAGCGTGGCCATAGGTCAGGTAATGAAGTGAAGGGATCGACGAAGCCGGCGGCTGCCGTGCGGCAGCGCACCCGGCTCAGGGGTAAAAGGCCATCAGGCGGTAGCCGACGATGGCCGACGGATTGGAGATGCTGGTCACGGTGAGCGCGTTGGTGCCGCTGAACTCGCCCCGCGCGGCAAGCGCCGGGGGAGCACCCAGTTCGGCCGCGCTCACCACGCGCCGCACCAGGGCTTGGTCTTGGGCGTCGGTCAGCGTCAGTTCCAGCGACGGCGTGGCCACCGGCATGTCGGCCGTGTTGCGCAGCGTGACGCTGAAACGGAAGGCGTTGGCGCTGACGCGGTTGAAGGCGGAGCTGTCGATGACGATGGTCTCGAGCTGGCGGTACGGCGCAATCTGGCAACCAACGACCTGGCACATGGCCTGCAGCGCCGGCACCAGCGCGGGTTCGCGCGCCGCCAGCCAGTCGCGCCGACTCAGCACCCACTGCAAGGCCAGCGCCAGCAGCAACACCAGCAACGCCGCCCACAGGCCCACGCGCACCGGGCGCGACGACCAGAAGGCGCGGCGCCGCGCCTGCTCGACGAAGCGGGGCTCGGGCTGGTCGACGGGCGGCGCGGCGGCGGGCGCAGCGGCGTCGGGCGCCAGCGGCTCCACCACCTCGCCCACGCCGCTCAGCACGAAGTCGACATCGGCCGCGGGGGGCACTTCGCGCTCCAGTGCCTCGGCGCGGAACGACCTGCGGGCCAGCAAGACATCCACTGGCGGCGTGGCAGGCGGGCTGGCTGGGGCTTCCGCGGGCACCGCGGTGTCTGCCGGTGATGGGTCGTGGACTGGTGCCGCCGCCACAGGCCACAGCTCGTCTGCAGGCGGTTGCGCGGGCTGGTCAGCACGGTCTGGCGCCGTCAACTCGCGCCAGGTTTGCAGCTCCGACGCGGTCCAGGGACCGTCCGGCGCCGGCTCGGCTTCGGCCGTGGCTTCGGCCTCGGGCAGGGCAGGAGTCGGAAGGGTGGCGTGCGCCGGCGCCGCGACGTCGTCCTTGGGCAGCGAGCGCTCGGCCTCGGTCGGTGCGGGGGGTTCTGGCGCGCCCTGCCCCGCTTTTTCAACACTGGTCTTGCGCGACGACCAGGGCGCGGGCGGTTGCCAGGTGTCGAACCGGGCCGCCGCCGTCTGCGATGGCTTCGGCGCTGCAACGGGCTCGGGCTCCACCGTCGACCGGATGGGCACGGCAGGCACCGGCGAGGGTGCCGCAACCGGAGGGAGCACGACCGCCGGCGCAGGATCCGGCGCGGGAGTGGGAGGTGGAGCGGCCCTGCGATCTGGTTCGCGCACCGGCACCGGCACGCTAGGCGACTGCGGCGCTGGCGGGGCCGGCGCGGCGGCCTCGACCGGCAGCATGTGGGCTGCGGCGTCGAACACCTCGTTGCAGTGCCCGCAGCGCACCCAGCCGCCGGAGATGCGCAACTGGTCCGGCACGACCTTGAACATGGTCGTGCAGGCCGGGCAGCGCGTGATCAGGCTCATGGTGCGGCGATTGTAGGCAGCAGCGTGCCGGGCGCCAGGTCAGGCGCGGCGTGCCACCAGCAGCACCCAGCCGTCCTCGGTATCGGCGACCTCCAAGGACAGCCAGGGTCGATACGCCGCTTGCAACTCGGCCGTCTGACGCTCCAGCACGCCCGCCAGCACCAGCGCACCGCCCGGCGCCACATGGCCGGCCAGCAGCGGCGCCAGCACCTTGAGCGGCGTGGCCAGGATGTTGGCCAGCACGGTGTCGTAAACGCCGCTGGCCTGGTCCGGCAGGCCAGCCACCAGCTGCACGCCGTTGGCCGAAGCGTTGTCGATGGTGGCCTGCGCGGCCGCCTCGTCGATGTCCACCGCGTCGACGCTGGCGGCCCCATGCAGCGCGGCGCCAATGGCCAGGATGCCGGAGCCGCAGCCGTAATCCAGCACGCGCTGGCCGCGCGGCGGGTGCGCGGCGATCCAGCGCAGGCACATGCGCGTGGTCGGGTGCGTGCCGGTGCCGAAGGCCAGGCCGGGATCGAGGCGGATCACCTCGGTGGCGCCTGCGGGCACCTCGTGCCAGGTCGGCACGATCCAGAAGCTGCGGGTGATGGGCACGGGCTCGAACTGCGACTGCGTCAGGCGCACCCAATCCTGTTCGGGCACGGGCGCGATCGACGCCACCTCGCAACCTTCCCAGAAGTCCTGCAGCGCCAGCAGCCGGGCGGCATCGCGCGCCTGCGCCTCGTCGCCGAACAGGGTCACCATGCGCGAGCGCGACCAGCTCTGCGCCGGGGGCGGCAGGCCGGGCTCGCCGAACAGCGCGCGCTCGGCATCGGTGTCGGCGTCCGCATCCTCCACCGACACGCTCAACGCCTCCAGCGCCTCCAGCGCATCGGACAGCGGTTCGACCCGGTCCTCGGGGCAGATCAGGCGCAACTCGAACATGACGGTTTCATTGCTTTCAAAAAAATAGCTGCTTGCGCTTGATACACAAGGCCTGGAGACGATTTAACCTTGAAAACAAGGCTGCGCAGCAAGCCCACCCAGCGGCCGCGGAGCAGGCCATCCGCGAACGCCGTTGCCGGACCTGCGCCGGCGACTGGCGTTGTCCTCCTCCCGGGGAAGGCGCCGCAGACGACTCAGGGTGCTACCTTTGATGCTCGCTCAACCACTTTTCCAGGTAGTGGATGTTGGTGCCGCCTTCCATGAACTTGGCGTCCACCATCAGCTCGCGGTGCAGCGCGAGGTTGCTGCTGATGCCTTCGATCAGCGTCTCGGACAGCGCGGTCTGCATGCGGGCGATGGCCTGCTCGCGCGTGTCGCCGTAGACGATGATCTTGCCGATCATGCTGTCGTAGTTGGGCGGCACGAAGTAGTTGTCGTACACGTGCGAATCCACCCGCACGCCCGGCCCGCCCGGCGGGTGCCAGTAGGTGATGCGGCCCGGCGAAGGGGTGAACTTGAACGGGTCCTCGGCGTTGATGCGGCACTCGATGGCGTGGCCCCTGATCTGGATCTGCCGCTGCGTGAAGGGCAGCTTCTCGCCCGCCGCCACCATGATCTGGGTGCGCACGATGTCGATGCCGGTGATCCATTCGGTCACCGGGTGCTCGACCTGCACGCGCGTGTTCATCTCGATGAAATAGAACTCGCCGTTCTCGTACAGGAACTCGAAGGTACCGGCGCCGCGGTAGCCGATCTTCTTACAGGCCGCCACGCAGCGCTCGCCGATGCGCTCGATCAGGCGGCGCGGAATGCCCGGGGCCGGGCCTTCCTCGATCACCTTCTGGTGGCGCCGCTGCATGGAGCAGTCGCGCTCGCCCAGGTACACCGCGTTGCGGTGCTTGTCGGCCAGGATCTGGATTTCGATGTGGCGCGGGTTCTGGAGGAACTTCTCCATGTACACGGCCGGGTTGTTGAAGGCCGCGGCGGCCTCGCTCTTGGTGGTCTGCACCGCGGCCAGCAGGGCCGCCTCGGTGTGCACCACGCGCATGCCGCGCCCGCCGCCGCCGCCCGCGGCCTTGATGATGACCGGGTAGCCGATGGCCTTGGCGATGCGCTTGATGGCGGCTGGCTCGTCGGGCAGTTCGCCGTCGGAGCCGGGCACGCAGGGCACGCCGGCCTTGATCATGGCCTGCTTGGCCGACACCTTGTCGCCCATGATGCGGATCGACTCGGGCGTGGGGCCGATGAACTGGAAGCCGCTGCGCTCCACCCGCTCGGCAAAATCGGCGTTTTCGCTCAAGAAGCCGTAGCCGGGGTGAATCGCCTCGGCGTCCGTCACCTCGGCGGCCGAGATGATGGCCGGCATGTTGAGGTAGCTCTGCCCTGACGGTGCCGGGCCGATGCACACCGCCTCTTCGGCCAGCTTGACGTATTTGGCGTCTTTGTCGGCCTCGGAATAGACCATCACGGCCTTGATGCCCAGCTCGCGGCAGGCGCGCTGCACGCGCAGGGCGATCTCACCGCGGTTGGCGACCAGTATTTTCTTGAACATGTTCAGTGATCCACGGTGCGCTGGCGTCATGCGCCGCGCATCAACACGTTGGAGCCGCTGGCCACGAGGGCCACGCGAGGATGCCGTGCAGCGGGCGTGCGGCCCGGCCGCTGGCGTCGTCCCTCGGGAGAAGGCGCCGAAGGCGACTCAGAGGGCGCCATCATTCAATGATGAACAACGGCTGGCCGTATTCCACCGCCTGGCCGTTTTCGCCCAGGATCTTCTTGATGGTGCCGCCCTTCTCCGCGTCGATCTCGTTCAGGATCTTCATCGCCTCGATGATGCACAGCGTGTCGCCTTCCTTGACCTGCTGGCCCACCTCGACGAAGGGTTTGGCGCCGGGGCTGGATGCACGGTAGAAGGTACCCACCATGGGCGATTTGAGCACGAAGCCCGCCGGCTCTTCGGCAGGCGCGGGGGCGGCCGCTTCTGCCGCGGGCGCCGCGCTGGCCGCAGGCGCCGCGGGCCCTGGGGCGGCCACCGGTGGTGCCACGGGTGCGTACACCACCTGCGCAGGCGCGGGCGGCGCGCCCTTGACGATGCGCACCTTGCCTTCGGCTTCGGTGATTTCCAGTTCCGACACGTTCGACTCGGAGACCAGGTCGATCAGTGTCTTGAGTTTGCGCAAATCCATTGCAAAGTCATCCAAATTTTGGGAATGGGGGCGAATTTACCTCAAATTGGCCGCAAATCGCCCCGATTTGAATCCAATTTCACCGAAATTTAATCTATGCCAATGCCGCAGGGCACCCTCAGCTCCTGCCGAGCCTGTCGCGCCAGGCCGCCAGATCGCGCGCGTGCAACTGGCCCAGTTTGCGGTCGCGCAACTGGCCCGTGGCGTCGAACAGCACGCTGAACGGCAGGCCGCCGGCCGCATTGCCCAGCGCGCGCGTTAGTTCGACCCCTTCGAGGCCCGCCAGGGCCACCGGAAAGCTGACCGGCGACTTGGCCAGGAAGCGCGCGACCGGCTCGGGCTTGTCAACCGCCAAACCGATCAATTGCCAGCCATTGGCCTTGTTTTCGTTGTAGAAGCTGCTCAATAACGGCAGTTCCTCGACACAGGGCGGGCACCACGTGGCCCAGAAGTTGACCAGCAGCGGGCGGCCGCGCAGCGTGGCCAGCGCCAGTGCACTGCCATCCGGAGCTGGAAAGCTGCGGTCCCAAAGACCCGTGGTGTCCGGCTCGTCCAGTGCCAGCCGGCGCGCGCTGAACAGCGCACCGGCACCCGCGGCGGCCAGTGCCACGGCGGCCAGCGCCAGGCGCCGGCCCGTCGGCCGCGCCGCCTTGGCGGCGGCGGCTGGCGGGGTCGATAAATCGTCGGGTGAATTCATGTCTGCTCATCCTCCTGCAGCCGATGTGCCAGCGCCCGGCGGTCGCCGCGCAGCGGCTGCCCCTGGCGCCCGGGCTTCAGCGCACCGCGCAAATCGTCGTGGTCGTGAATCATCAGGTGCACGCCGATGGACTCACCCAGTTCGGCGCAGTGGCTGGAAAAGCTCAGCGCATCCACCTGCATGCCGTTGAAGCCGGCCACGCTGCGCGGCTGGTAGGCCACCCGATGGTCGATGAGGGCGATCTCGGCGGATTTGGGATCGTCGCAAAACAGCTGCAGATAAATGTCCGACAGCCGCGTGGCGGTGCCGTTCCACACCGCACCGGCGATGTGGGGGCGGAATTCGGCCAGCCGCTCCATCCACGACAGGGCCAGCCGGCGCAGCGCGGCCAGTTCGGCCGGTTGCGTGTCGGCATGGAACAGCGCCAGATAGGCCCGCACCTCGGACTCGACCAGATCGTTGTCCGGCAAGGCCGTGCGCGGCGGCACGCCCATGACCTTCAGCGCCCGGCGCTTGGCGGCGCCGTAATCCAGCCCCTCTTCCACCACCAGGCGCGCAGCGTGCGCGGCCATCTCGTGCGTCAGGGTTTCCATGGATCGCATTCTGCCTTGCCAGGGCAAGCCGTTGCCGTAAAGTGGCTTGTATCGCACTCACAACCTCGCCAGGAGACCCTCCCCATCATGCAAACGACGATGATGAATGTGCCGCTGTCGCTCAACCACCTGCTGGATCGCGCGGGCATGCTGTTCAGGAACAACGAAGTCGTCTCGCGCCTGCCCGACAAGTCGCTGCGGCGCCACAGCTATGGCGAGTTTCATCGCCGCACGCGCGCATTGGGCAGCGCGCTGCAAAGGCTCGGGCTGCGCAAGGGCGACCGCGTGGCCACCCTGTGCTGGAACCACCACGCGCACCTGGAGTGCTACTTCGGCATTCCCGCCGCCGGCGGCGTGATGCACACGCTCAACCTGCGCCTGGCGCCCGACGAGATCGGCTGGATCGCCAACGACGCCGGGGACCGCTTTCTCATCATCGACGACGTGCTGCTGCCGCTGTACGAGAAGTTCAAGCACCTGCACAAGTTCGACAAGGTGATCGTGTTTCCCTTCTCCGGTGCCCCGGTTGCGCCGGCCTTCACCGACTACGAAGCCCTGCTGGCCGGCGCCGACCCGGACGGCTTCCAGTACGTGCCGCACGATGAGGACGACCCGGTCAGCATGTGCTACACCAGCGGCACCACCGGCAAGCCCAAGGGCGTGGTGTACTCGCACCGCTCCACCGTGCTGCATTCGCTGGTCGCCGGCCTGGCCGATTTCGCGGCCGTCCGCTCCACCGACGTGGTGCTGCCCGTCACGCCCATGTTCCACGCCAACAGCTGGGGCATGCCCTACATCTCGGTGATGATGGGCGCCAAGCTGGTCTTCCCCGGCCCGCACCTGCACCCCGACGACCTGCTCGACCTGATGACGGCCGAGCCGCCCACGCTGTCGCTGGGCGTGCCCACCATCTGGCTGTCGCTGATCCAGACCTACGACGCCTCGCTGAAGCCCGGCTCGCCCCATGCCGGGCGCTGGAAGCTGCCGCGCGGCATGCGCTCGTTCGTCGGCGGCGCCGCCGTGCCCGAGAGCCTGATCCGCGCCTTCGACGCGCACGGCATCTGGATCCAGCAGGGCTGGGGCATGACCGAGACCAGCCCCATCGCCACCGTCAGCTACCAGCGCGCCGAGTTGCGCGACATGTCCGCCGACGAGAAGTACCGCCGCGCCGCGCTGGCCGGATCGCCGGTGCCGCTGGTCGATCTGCGCGCGCGCGGCGACGACGGTACCAACCAGCCCTGGGACGGCCGCAGCGTGGGCGAGATTCAGGTGCGCGGCCCCTTCATCACCGGCGGCTATTACGCGGTCGGCTCGCCGTCCGACAAGTTCACGCCCGACGGCTGGCTGCGCACGGGCGACGTGGCCAGCGTGGATGATCTCGGCTTCGTCAAGATCAGCGACCGCACCAAGGACCTGATCAAGTCCGGCGGCGAATGGATCAGCTCGGTCGATCTGGAAAACGCCCTCATGGCCCACCCTGCCATCGCCGAGGCCGCCGTCATCGCCATCCCCGACGAGAAGTGGAGCGAGCGCCCGCTGGCCTGCGCGGTGCTGATCGCCGGCGAGCAGGCCACGCCGGATGAACTGAACGAATGGCTGCTGGAGCGGAGCTTCGCCAAGTGGCAACTGCCCGAGCGCTACGAGTTCATCGACGCCGTGCCGCGCACGTCGACGGGCAAGTTCTGGAAGCTGAAGCTGCGGGAGCAGTTTCCTGGATAAGCTCCCCCTGAGCCGCTGGACGCCACGTGCTCGCCGCCAG